>DGYI01000014.1:0-78886 GCA_002396645.1 Firmicutes bacterium UBA5010 | reverse complement strand
ATTTTTTATTTTTGTATGAATGTCCGTTTACAACCGCTAAATCATTGTCGTAGTTTTCCTGGCTTACAAAGCCTCCGGGATTTTGGCAGAATGTTCTGACCTTATTTTTAAACGGCGCAGGATATCCTATAAGCTTAGATTCGTATAAGATATTGTTTACTTCTTCCATTACCTCATTTCTTACTTCAACTCTGACGCCTATATCAACAGTTCCGGCACGATGATTTATCCCGTGCTTTACGCAAAGGGATTTTAACCATTCAGCTCCTTTTCTTCCTGCGGATATTATTACCTTGTCCGAAAAAATCTTTTCTTCTTGATCTTTTTTTCTTGAATCTGAGATAATCAGACCTTTAACATTGTTATCTTCCACGATTATATCTTTAGCCAAAGTGCTGAATCTTATCTCAACACCGTTTTCTATCAGATAATTTTCGATTTTTCCATAAATCTCTTGTGCTTTTTCAGTTCCCAGATGTCTTATAGGACAGTCTACAAGCTTAAGCCCTGCCTCTATAGCTTTTCTTCTTATTTCCTTAACTTTATTAGAATTATCAATACCCTCTACCTTAGTGTCAGCACCGAACTCTAAATAAATATCATCCGTGTATTTTATCAATTCTTCTACAGTATCATGTCCTATTAATTCAGGCAAATCTCCTCCGACATCACTGCTAAGAGATAATTTTCCGTCCGAGAATGCACCGGCTCCCGAAAAACCTGTTGTTATGCTGCAATATGGTTTGCAGTTTATACATTTTTTTAATTCCTCTTTCGGACAATGTCTTTTGGAAATACTGTTTCCTTTTTCAATCAGCAATATTTTCTTTTCTCTGTTCTCTCTTATAAGCTCAAGAGCAGTAAAAATACCTGAAGGTCCGGCACCGGCAATAATTACATCATAATTCATAATTCCTCCATTACGCACTTCATGGCGTTACAATATTTTATCCATAGAATGAAATTTATTTCACTCTTTTGTCTTATTACTTATAGTCAGAAACTATTTTCGGTAGTTTGGTAGAAACATTTTGCCCTTATTACAAAATCTATATAAGTGAATAATATTTTAATAACTATGTGTTTCATTCGTGTTATGTCGTTATTATACTACATTTATATAAAAAAATCAATATAGAATTACGATTTTTAAGAAAATTACGAACATTGTATCTTTTGCTTAATATTTAAAATTAATTTGTAATTGCATTATAAAAAGTGTATACTAAATTATATAATTTCATTCATGGCTTAAATAAAAGGAGCAAATTTTATGAGCAATACTTTAAAATCGTATTTATATATATTATCGGTATGTCTTTTTTGGGGCTTTTCATTTATAAGCACTAAGATTTGTCTGCAATGGTTTACGCCTTTTTCACTGGCATTTTTCAGATTTTTAATAGCTTCTGTCATTCTATTTTTTGCATTAAAGTTTACTGAAAAGGATATGAAAATTGAAAAAAAGGATATAGGAAGGTTTGTATTATGCGGTTTCTTTGGAGTATTCGTATATTTTGCATTTGAAAATCTCGCAATTGAAATGCTTTCAGCATCCTTAGCTGCTATTTTTCTGGCACTGCTTCCTGCATTTGCTATATTAGCTGATTATTTTGTGCTGAAATCACCTTTTACAAAGCGAAAAATCCTCAGTGTATCTTTGTCTGTTCTCGGCGCAATTTTAGTCGGAGGCTTTAATGTCGATGGCTCTGAAAATATGCTTCTCGGAATTATATTAATAATAGTATCTGTGCTTGCATGGGTAATATTCAGTTACTTGGCGGTTCCTATGCAAAATAAATATTCTCCTTTAAAGGCAACTTTTTATCAAAGTATCTTCGGTACACTTTTCTTTATGCTGTCTATGCCTTTTAGCATGCCAAACTTTGAAGGTTTTAATATGAGCGGAATGTTAAATTTATTATTTTTGGGTGTAGTATGCTCGGCACTTTGCTATTTGTTTTATAACTTTGCAATTAAACATATAAGTATAGTAATTTGCAGTATTTTTATAAACCTGATGCCTATAGTTACTATAGCGGCAAGCATGTTTATACTAAATGAGAAAATTAATGCAATGCAGGGAATCGGAGCAGCATTAATAATAGGCTCTGTGTTTTTAGTAACGAATAAGAAAGAAGCAGAATCCAATATGGACTAAAAAGAGCAAAGAGAACTTTACTATATGATAAAAAATTCAAAAGGCTGTCGCGATGCAACAGCCTTTTTTATATTAAATCAACAAATTCTGCATTTACACATTTTGCTAAAGCTTTGGTGTTTAGCTTTATTTGTAATCCGACCTGACCGGCGCTTACGATTATTTTTTCATTAAGCACCGCTGCTTCATCTATGTATGTTTTAAAGGATTTTTTCATTCCTATCGGGGAGCAGCCTCCATGTACATATCCGGTATTTTTTGTAAGCCCTTTAAGCGGAAGCATATGTATGCTTTTCTGGGATGAGGCCTTTGCAGCCTTCTTTAAATCAAGTTCAAATTCCACAGGTATAACAAATACAAACAGTTCTTTATCTGAGCCTTCAGTAACAAGAGTTTTAAAGATTGTCTCCCTCTTTTCACCCAACTTGTCCGCAACGGATATTCCGTCTATTTTCCCATCATCAGTGCTGTATTCAAAATATTCATATTCTATGCCGAGAGAGTCCAAAATCCTCATAGCGTTTGTTTTATTTGGTTTTTTCATACTTCCTCCATATTGTTAATTGCTTATATCAATATTATCTGAATAAATACATAATAATTCTCAGCCCTATGACAAGATGGAGTATTAATGCTAAAACTGTTATTACACAAAATTTAAGCTTTTTGTTTTTATGTCTGAAGAAAAGCATAGCCGCAATACTTCCGTAAACTCCTCCGGCGAATGAAAGCAAGTGCAGTGAGCTTTCCTTAATTCTCCACTTATTTTTAACTGCTTTTCTTTTGTCGACGAAAAATGTTATGAAGGAAACCAGATTAATTATAACCAGGTAAATCAATAAGTACATCATATTATCTTTTTCTCGCTATCAATTTATTTATTTTCTTGCCTGATTCTGAGAACTTTTCTTCATATTCTGTCATGATATTTCCCTCGGAATACTCACTGTTATGCAAATCACGAGTAACTAAAACAAGATCCCAGTTATCCTGTTCAAACTGCTCGACAGAATATTCAAACAAGTCGTTATTATCGGTTTTCATATGAATTTCTCCATTATCTTTTAAAACTTTTCTGTAGATATCTAAAAATCCTTTATGAGTCAGTCTTCTTTTATAATGTGAGGGTTTAGGCCAAGGATCAGAAAAATTCAGATATATTCTTTCTATTGATTTCTCCGGAAAAATTTCAGACAGAACATCTCCGTTTGAGTAAACTATATAATAATTTTTTACATTATCATCTGAACAGCATTTAACACATCTGTACGCAACCTTTATGCTCTTTTCAAATCCCAGAAAATTAATACCGGGATTATTGGCAGCCATACCTCTTATAAATCTGCCTTTACCGCATCCAAGCTCAACATGCAAAAGATTGTCATTTTTAAATTTCTCTCTTATACTGTATTCATAATCCTGAGGCTCCACTATTCCCTTAGGATGATTTTTTACATAATCATACTGTCCGTCAACATATCTTAATCTCATCATAGTTCTCCTAAAAAATAATAAGTAAATTATACACAGCTCGTTGTAAAATGTATAGCCCTATTTTTTATTTGCAAGTTTTTTGTATGTAAATTATATTTTACTAACAAATTAGAATTTAACTTATATATCTCTTGTATTTTTGTCAAAATTAGTGTAGGATAAATGTTATATTCATTGTTTGGAGGTTCATATGGAATTTTTACAAAGTTTAAACGGTCCGCCGCTTTATCTGATAATATTTTTCGCAAAGATTGTTGAAGTTACAATTATGACATTGCGTGTTGTTTATATAAACAAGGGTGAAAAGCTGATAGGCGCATTCTTGGCCTTTTTTGAAGTGTTTATATGGCTGATTGTAGTTAGCTCTGTTTTGACAAATATAACTGAAGATCCAATGAAAATATTGGTGTATTGCTCCGCATTTGCACTGGGTAATTATTTTGGTGTAATTATCGAGGGTAAACTTGCTGTCGGATTATCTTCTATGCAGGCAATAGTTCCTGATGAAGACGGAGAAAAAATAGCAGCTCTTTTAAGAGATAATAACTTTGGTGTTACAATAATTGAAGGTAAAGGAACCCAAGGTTTAAAGAAAGACGTTCTTATTATTATGCTTAAAAGAAAGCGTATAAAGGAAGCTATCAAAATCATAAATACACAAATACCTGATGCGCTGATAACTATAAATGACGTTAAGAACTTGCGCGGAGGATATATAAGAAAATAATTAAATACATAGTTTAAAAAGCTGTTATCACTTAAAGTGATGACAGCTTTTTTGATTAAATCCTCTTATTCTTGATATAAAAAAATTATATTTTATCGACATAGTATGACATATTGTACGAATACACTGTGATATACTAGATAATTGTGAGACAATATCATGCAAGGAGGAGATGCCATCGAATAATTAATAAATATAAAATTAAAGCATATCATAAAGACTAAATAAAAATTTAGGAGTGTCAGTTTACACTACAAAATATTATATCGGGAGAAGAATTATGAAGAAAATTGTAAGTTTTATGCTAGTATTAACTCTAATCCTTAATGCATTCACCTTGGTATCTGCAGAGCAAAATCAACAGCCAAAAATTATAGTAAAAGATGGTTTAGTTGTTCCGGATGAAGTAATACAAGATATTATCAGAACAAATCCGGATGCCGGGCAAATTACTTTATTAGAATATGGTACATTTAATAAAAACAATGTAGAGCCTTATGCTATAAACACAAAAAGATATTTTAATATTGTAAAAAATGTTACTAAAAGTGATATATTAGTAAAAGACTCTTTTGTTACTTCTGTCGCTAAAGGTCAGAGTAAAACCTTATCTGCCAGTTGGACAGAAAGTCTTAGCTGTTCTATAAGCGGAGAAATATCTTCAACAAAATTGGGCATAAGTAAATCAATAAGTAAAACATATACAAAAACTGATAGATTTGATGGCCCGCCAGAGAATTCTCCATATAATTCAAGAGAATTTAGAGTTAAATTTTATCAAGATAAAGGTACATATACAGCAGATTGGATAGATGGGAATTGTGCTACTTTCTGTACACAAGGAACTGAAAGTGGCTCTTATACGGAACCTACTTACTTCTATGCCTACAGTGTAGATAGAAATATACGATGAAAGATCATTTATTAAAAATGCTTCCGGCGATTATTGTTGGAGTTTCTATTATAATCGGATTTTATATATTAGGGTATTTTTTGGAAAGTGGTTTATTAAGACTGGGAATAGAAATAAATAATGGACTGCGTAATTTTCCTATAAAGTAAATTTAACTAATAATAAAAAACTTGAAACAGTCTCGTAGGAACTGAAAAAACACATTTATCTTGAAAATTATTTAAACTGCAAAAAGGGAGCATGTGTGAGTGCTCCCTTTTTATTATTATTCAACAAACTCATCATATATTGCCTTTATAGTATCTTCAAAGTTTTTATTGTCTACTCCTATTATCAGATTTATTTCACTAAGCCCTTGAGCTATTATTTTTACATCTATATTTTCTCTTTCTAAGGCACTGAACAGTCTCTTGAATATAGATGACTTGTTTCTGATATTTCTCCCTACGGAGCTGATTAATGCTATATCGCTGTATATATTTATACTGTCGGCATTACAATTTGATTTAAGTTCTTTTGAAATTTTGTCTATATCTTTTTGCACTGCATTGTTTGAAACAATTATAGAAAATGAGTCTACTCCGGTAGGAATATGCTCTACAGCTATTTTTCTTTTACAGAACACATCAAGAGCATTTTTTATAATTCCGACCTGACTTGCCATATTAGATTTATTTATGCAAAAAACAGTGTAGTTTTTCTTTCCTGATATTCCTGTAATTATCCTGTTCTTTTCTTCATCCTGCACATTCTCCAAAATCAGAGTTCCACAGCCCTCAGGTTGATTGGTATTTCTTATGTTAATAGGAATTTTTGCTTCTCTTACCGGGAATACTGCCTCATCATGAAGAACTGTCGCTCCCATATATGCTAATTCTCTAAGCTCTCTGTATGTCATTACATCTATTTTTTTAGGATTTTTTATTATTCTTGGATCTGCCATCAAAAGTCCTGATACATCAGTCCAATTTTCATATATATCAGCATTTACTGCTCTTGAAATAAGTGAGCCCGTTATGTCTGAGCCTCCTCTTGAAAAGGTCTTGATTCTTCCGTCTTTGTATGCTCCGTAAAATCCGGGGATAACTACATTTTCTCTGTCTTTTAATATTTTAGATATTTCTTCGTTTGTTTTTTCTACATTCAAAAAGCCATCATCGTTAAAGCAGATAATATCTTTTGCATCCACAAAATCAAAACCGATAAATTCAGCCAATAATTTACTGTTTAAATATTCTCCTCTGCTTACAAAATAATCCTCATCACATCCGTTTTCAAGATCAATAAAAATATTTTTAAGCTCTGATTCTAAATCAATGCTTAAATCTAATTTTTCAACTATTTTTTTAAATCTTTCACTTATTTCATAAAATATTTCCTTATAGATATTATTCTTTTTGCTCGAGTAGCATAAATATAATAAATCAGTTATTTTATTGTTTATTTCATTTGTAGCCCCTGGAGCAGAGGCAACAATATATTTTATAGTATCGTCGTTTTTTATGATATCTCGTACCTTAATAAGTTGTTTATCGTCAGATAAAGAAGTTCCTCCGAATTTCGCAACTTTAATCACAATTTTTACCTCCTAATTAATTATTTACTTGAGTATACAGTTATTTTTTAATGATTTTTTAAGAAATTTATATTATAATATCAATATAATGCAAAAAGTCAGGGTAACGGAGAGGGAAAGGGTGCAGTGATATTTTTATGAAAAAATTTGTATATAAAATTACGTATATTCTTGGTATCCTGATATCCATAAACGTATTAACATATTTTGCGTCCAAAAATTCAGGTTGGGTTGAAAGTGTTTATTCACAAAACATTTATTTAAAAATCGGCAGTTTTTTAAGCAATATCTTTGGAATATTGCCTTTCTCGTTTACAGAATTTTTAATTATAGCGGCTTTAATATCAATTATCGCTACTTCATATGTATTAATAAGAAATTTTTCTGTTACAAATTTCTTAAACTATTTACTGAATTTTTTATCAATATTAACTACACTTGTGTTTTTATTTTGGTGTTTATGGGGTATAAATAACTTTAGAATGCCGGTAGAAAGTTCTCTGCCTTTTGAAAAGAATAAATATACTGTAGATGATTTGGAGAAAGCCTGTGAGATATTATTGGAAAAAGCTATCTATTTAAGAGAGCATCTGGATGAAGATATAAACGGAGTAGCAACTGTAAATGAAGGATATATGGAAATTTTAAGAAGAAGTTCGGAATCCTACGATAAGATTTCAGAAATGTATGATATTATCCCTTCAGCCGGAAAAATCAGACCAAAGCCGATGATTTTATCCAAGTTTATGAGCGGGCTCAATTATACAGGTATGTATAACCCCTATACAGGAGAAACTAATATAAATATTGACGAGCCTATATTTAATATCCCGTTTACGGTCTGTCATGAGATTGCACATTTAAAGGGATTTCCAAAAGAAAATGAAGCAAATTTCATCTCATTTTTAGTTTGTACGAACAGTGATGATATGTTTTTTCAATACTCAGGATATTTATCCGGCTTGCTATACAGTGCAAATGCACTATACAGAGAATCTCCGGATGCATATTTTAAATTAAGAAGCACTTATTCAGAAGGAATTAACAGAGATTTGACGTATAGTACTGAGTACTGGGATAAACATCAGGGCTTAGCAGCTAAAATAGGAGAAAGCAACAACAATGTTTTTCTAAAGTTCACCAATCAACCGGAAGGCACTAAAAGCTATGGCTTGGTTGTAGACTTAATTATTTCTTATTTATTAGGCAATTAATTTTTAGTTGAAAAATAATCCAAATAATGATATATTACAATAGTTTAAGGAGATGATAAAATGTTATGTTCAGTTTGTAAGAAAAATGTAGCTGTAATATTTGTAAATAAAGTAGTAGACGGTAAAATGAATTCTACAGGCTTATGTATTCCATGTGCAAAAAAACAGGGTTTAGCACCTATTGATCAGATAATGCAACAAAGCGGATTCATGCCTGAGGATTTTGATAATATTAACGACCAGTTAAGCGAAATAATGGATGATTTCGATTTGGAGCAGCTTGCTGAGGGAATAAAAGTATTTGATTCTGAAGAAGCATCAGATGATATATCATCTGATAAAGAAGAGTTCAGCAAAAAAGATTTAGGAAATTTGATGAACTTTATGAATAAGGCGTTCTCAAATAAGCTCACATCAAACGATTCTGATACAACTTCGGATTCATTTGACAACGATAACGAATTTAATTCTGAACCAGCTAAAGGCGGAACAAAGGTAAAGGATATTCCTAAGAAGAAAAAGAGAAAATATCTTGATACTTATGGCATAAATTTAACTGCAAGAGCTGCCGGAGGAAAAATAGACAGAATTGTCGGAAGAGAAAGAGAAATAGACAGAGTTATTCAAATATTAAACAGACGTTCAAAAAACAATCCTGTTTTAATCGGTGAGCCCGGTGTCGGAAAAACTGCAATCGCAGAAGGCTTAGCTGTACGTATAGCTGATAAGCAAGTACCTGTTAAGCTATATGATACTGAAATTTATTTGCTAGATTTAACCGCACTTGTAGCCGGAACGCAGTTTAGAGGACAGTTTGAAGCCCGCATGAAGTCATTGATTGATGAGGCAAAAAAAGCAGGAAATATCATATTGATAATAGATGAGATACACAATATTGTAGGAGCAGGAGACGCAGAAAGCGGAGCTATGAATGCAGCCAATATTTTAAAACCGGCTCTTGCAAAGGGTGAAATTCAAGTTATAGGCGCAACTACTCTTAATGAGTACAGAAAGCATATTGAGAAAGACACTGCTCTTGAAAGAAGATTCCAGCCTGTTATAGTTGATGAGCCTTCTATAGCTGATTCGATTGAAATTTTAATGGGAGTAAAGGATTATTACGAAAATTATCATCAGGTAAAGATAAGCAGAGAGGTTGTTGAAGCAGCGGTAAAAATGTCTGAAAGATATATCACCGACAGATTTTTACCGGATAAAGCTATTGATGTTATAGATGAGGCAGGTTCAAGAGTTAATTTAAGAAATCACGGACTTGTCGAATTGGAATCATTAAGAAGTGAATTAGCCAAGGTTAAATATGAAAAGGAAGAAGCGGCAGAGGATGATGATTATGAAAAGGCTGCTGAATGCAAGGTAAATGAGCTTAGACTTGAAAACAACATCGCAAAGCTGTCTAAGGAGTGTGAAAATATAAGCTTAACTGAAGAAGATATAGCGTATGTTATAGAGGCTTGGACTAAGATACCTGTTCAAAAAATAACAGAGCTAGAAGCTGAAAAGCTTATAAATCTTGAAAATAGACTTCATAAAAGAGTTATCGGTCAGCATAAAGCTGTGGAAGGTCTGTCAAGAGCTATAAGAAGAAGCCGATCAGGCTTCAGAAAGAAAAGAAAACCGGCATCATTTATATTTGTAGGCCCTACAGGAGTAGGTAAAACAGAGCTTGCGAGAACTCTTGCATTTGAAATGTTTGAAAATGAAGAGGCAATGATTAGAATAGATATGTCAGAATATATGGAAAAACACACTGTATCTAAATTAATCGGAGCCCCTCCGGGATATGTAGGATATGATCAGGCAGGATTTTTAACTGAAAAAATCAGGCGTAAACCATATTCTGTTATACTTCTTGATGAAATAGAAAAAGCTCACTCTGACGTGTTTAATATACTCCTTCAAATACTTGAGGATGGCAGACTTACTGACAGTCAAGGCAGAACCGTAAATTTTGAAAATACTATTATAATAATGACATCAAATGCAGGCAACAGCGGTCAGGCTAATAAAATCGGCTTTGGTGACTTAAATAATAAAGAGTATAATATGCTTGAAGCTAAGATACAAACAGCACTTAAGGAAACTTTCAAGCCTGAATTTTTAAATCGTGTTGACGAGGTTGTAATATTCAGTGAGCTCACAAAGGAAGAGCTTCGTCAGATAATAGATTTAATGTTAAATGAAGTAATTGACGAAGGAATTAACAAGAAAATTACAATTAATGTTTCGGATAAAATTAAGGATTTCATTCTTGAAAAGGGATATGACCCTAAGTATGGTGCAAGACCTCTGAGAAGGACTATACAAAAATATGTTGAAGATGAAATTTCGGAAAGCTATCTGAAGGGATTAATAAAAGAAGGCAGCACTGTAAACATTGACATAGAAGATGAAAAGACAGTATTAACTATAATATAAGACTTAAGCAAAGACTGCAGTATTCAGAGTTAAAAATCTGATACTGCAGTTAATTTTTTGATGATGAAAAAACTGCAAAAAAATGTCGAGTGATTTTTTTTGCAAAATATGTAGATAAATAGTATAATATGTGTTAACTGCTTAGTGTGGCAAAACTTTATATCTAATTCAGAAAGGGGGTATGGTTGGATATTTATTTTCAAATTGTTATAATTTAATTATAACATAATCAACTTCATATAATTATCAAGATGCACTATATATTAATTAAGGACAATACATATGAACAATTTCTTAAAATTAATAATTATTGGATTTGCACTAATGATTTTCGGGGGTATAATGCTTATTTTATCTGCTTTTTCTAATAATCTATCTTCAACATTTGTGCTAATATCATATGGATATTTCCTAGGTTTCATACTTATAATAATAGGAGTAATTAAACATCCTAATGATAAATAATTATAATTAAAAATTGCAGTACCTGACTTTAAAAATTTGTCGAGTACTGCAATTAATTTTATACTTTAAATTTTATAGCATTTGTATAAAATATCTACTCAAGCTTTAAATTAATCTGAGATTATTTTTATGTCTAACTCCAAAATCTTTTCAAAAATCCTTCTGCATTTTTATAGCATACGGCTTCTATTTCTTTTGAAGTAAATCCGTTTCTTTCCATTGCATCTGATAACATGTGGATATCCTCTGCACCCTTGATTTCAAGTTCTCCGTCTATTCCATCGTAGTCTGTACCTATGCCTATTACCTCAAGACCTCCGATATTGATTAAATGTCTTATATGAGCCAACATACCATCTATTTTGCTCATATTATCATTTTGTAAAAAGGCTCCGCAGAAATTAAGACCTGTCATTCCACCTTTGTTTGCAAGCATTTTTACCATCTCATCCGTTAGGTTTCTGTCATGATTATGCACGGCTCTTGAATTTGAATGTGTTGCCATAAACGGTCTCTTTGAATATTTATATACATCATAAAATCCTGCGTCGGATAAATGAGATACATCTACGATTATACCTAAATCATTCATCCTTTCAACAGCTTCAATCCCAAATGGCTTTAATCCTTTATCAGAAAATTTAAAGCGGCTGTTAGGATATCCTATACAATTTTCATAGTTCCATGTAAGAGTTATCGCTCTGACTCCTTTATTGTACAGTTCATCTAAGCTTTCAATCTTCCCATCTATTATCCCGCCCTCTTCTATTGTTAAAAATGCAGAAAGCTTGCCTGAATCTTTATTCGCAATATAATCTTCATAGGATCCTGCAAGAACAATTTTTTGAGGATTTCTAGCCAGTTGAGAGTGAAAAACATCTATCGACTTTAAAGCATCATCATAATGACTTTCCTTGTATATAGGCTCTTCTCCCAAGCATATAAAGCATGCAAAAAACTGTGCTGCATAGTTACTCTTTATAAGTCTTTCGATATCTACATGATAATTATTTTCCCATAAATCAACATTTGATGCGCCTGATTTAGCTTCATCTACCAGCCATCTCATCAGGGTATCTATATGAAAATCAATATAAAACATGATTAATCAATTCCTTTTCTATTCAGATAATAAGCTGTCCAGCTCATCTATAAGCTCACCGAATACTGACAACGCTGAATTTATCGGATCCGGAGCAGTCATATCCACTCCCGCTATTTTTAGAAGGTCTATCGGAGATGCCGAACTGCCGCTGCTTAAGAATTTCAGATAATTTTTAACTGCCGGCTCACCTTCGTCAAGTATCTTTCTTGATAATGCCATAGCAGCCGAATATCCTGTAGCATATTGATATACATAGAAATTATAGTAAAAATGAGGTATTCTCGCCCACTCTATTGCAATTTCTTTATCAACAACTATGTCATCACCAAAATATCTAACATTTAAGTCATAGTATAAATTGCTTAATGCATCTGCTGTTAAGCTCTTTCCTTGTTCAGCCATTTCATGAGTCAGCATTTCAAATTCCGCAAACATTGTCTGTCTGAATAATGTTCCTCTAAACTGCTCTAAAAAGTAATTTATAAGATTTGCTCTCTCAAGCTTATCTGTTGTTTTAGCTAATAGATATTCCATAAGCAAGGCTTCATTACAAGTAGATGCAACCTCGGCAACAAATATTTTGTAACCTGAATATACTGTAGGCTGTGTTCTGTTGGATAAATATGAATGAATCGCATGGCCCATCTCATGTGCCAGCGTAAATTCTCCTCTTAAATTGTCTGTATGGTTTAAAAGTACATACGGGTGAACTTTTGCTCCGGCTGAATATGCTCCGCTTCTTTTTCCTTCATTTTCATAAACGTCAATCCATCTGTTTTCAAAGCCCTCTTTTAATATCGCCTGATATTCTTTCCCAAGAGGCGCTACTGCTTCCATAATATTTATTTTAGCTTCTTCATATGTAATTTTACTGTCAGAGCTTTGCACAACAGGTGTATATAAATCATACATGTGCAGTTCGTTCACTTTTAAAAGTTTTTTACTCAGGGAAACATATTTATGCATGTGATGCATATTGTCGTGAACTGCTTTAATTAGATTCTTATATACTGATACCGGAACATCTGTATTGTCTAAGGCTCTTTCTAATGTAGAGTTATATTTTCTTGAATTTGCATAAAACATAAGCTGCTTAACCTGTGCAAAGTATGACGTTGCAGCAGTATTTTTAAATTTTTCAAGCGTATGATAAAAAGTCATAAAGGCATCTTTTCTTACTCTTTCATCCTTGCTTTCAAGATATGATATAAATGTTCCTGCAGTCAGCTTAGAAGGTTTTCCGTCTTCTCCGATTATGTCCGGAAATTGTAAATCCGCATTAGTAAACATAGACATAATTGTTGATGGCGCCTGAGCTAAATCTTCGGCTGCAGCCAGTAATTTTTCCTCATTTTCAGACAGTATATGTTCTTTCTTTCTTCTTATTTCATTAAGATGTCTTTCATAAAGTTTTAAATCATTGTTATCACTATAAAATTTATTTATAGTTTCGTCTGATATTGATATAATCTCAGGAGTTTGAAATGATGTTGCACTTCCATAGTTAACGGCAAGACTCCTTATTTGATTAGCTAAGTCCTGATAGGTTATATTTCTTGTATCTTCATCAAATTTACGCTGAGCATAGTTAAAAAGATTGCTGAATTTTATATCAATTTTATCAACTGATTTTAAATAGTTTAATAATGTATCAGCCGATTCTGACAGCTTTCCGTTATACTTTTTTATATCTTCCGTCATTTTTTTAGCAAGCTCAAGGTCTTCTCTCCAAGCGTCATCGCTTACGTATAAATCCTCTGTAGCCCAAGTGTTTTTTAGTTCAACTTCGCTTCTTTTTTTAATTGCTGCTTTCTCCATTTTCTATATCCCTCCGTTAATATTGTAGTTTCAAATGTCCCGCATAGCGAGAGCTATACAAAGTCTCTCGCAGAGAGACTTCCAAGGTCCCGTTGTGCGGGACCATATATACAGTATATATCTTTACAAATAATTAGTCCATATTAAATTTTCTTCATTTTCATGCACATATACGCAATATTTTAAACCCTACGGCATGTTTATGCACGAATTTAATACTTATACATGGGTTATTTTAGGCTTTTATACAATAATTAATTAAATTTTAACGCTTAAACGTTTTCATAATTAATTAAATCCATGTAAAAACTTTATAAAAAAAGTCTTGCCTAGAAATTTTAATAATGTTATCATATTCTTGTAATATATTTTATTGTTTATATATATTAAGGATGAAATTTTAAAAGTAATTATAAAAATATGTCCCAGGCCCATGCACAAATGTAAATTCTTATGCGAATAATTGTATGGGCATAAAATATGTAGACAAGCTTTTTTATTGCAATTTTTTTATTTAAAACAATTTTGCGAAAGGATACAACGATGACTATTTTATTATCAGATTTTCTAAGTCAGATGATTAGCAACCCTGCATTACTGATTACCACTATTTTAACCTTAGCTGTAATATTGGTTAACGGCTGGACAGATGCTCCAAACGCTATAGCAACTTGTGTTTCTACACGTTCTATAAGCCCCAGAGCAGCGATATTAATGGCGGCAATATTTAACTTTTTTGGCGTTTTAGTCATGACTTTAGTTAATGCAACTGTTGCTCAGACCATATACAAAATGGTAGATTTCGGAGGCAACTCTCAAGAGGCATTGATAGCTTTATGCGCGGCATTATTTGCAATAGTTACTTGGGCAACAGCCGCATGGTGGTTCGGAATACCAACCAGTGAAAGCCACGCACTAATTGCCGGAATATCAGGCGCTGCAATAGCTTTGCATAATGGTTTAGGAGGTATAAACGGTTCTGAATGGGTTAAGGTTATTTATGGACTTGTATTATCTACAGGTATAGGCTTTGGCTCCGGCTGGGTTTTTGTAAAAGGCATTGAGATTATATTTAAAAGGGTTGACAGAAGAAAGACAACTTCATTCTTTAAAAATGCGCAGGTAGCCGGCGGAGCTGCCATGGCATTTATGCATGGTGCACAGGATGGCCAAAAATTTATGGGGGTATTTATGCTCGGAATTTTCCTGGCAAATGGACAAGGTACCGTTACAGACTTTGTAATACCCATATGGCTTATGATTTTATGTTCTGTGGTTATGGCACTCGGAACCTCAATCGGCGGATATCGTATTATCAAGGCCGTTGGTATGGACATGGTTAAACTCGAAAAATACCAAGGATTTGCTGCAGACTTAGCAGCTGCATCTTGCCTTTTGGCATCCTCACTTACAGGAATTCCGGTAAGTACAACTCACACTAAAACAACTTCTATTATGGGTGTAGGCGCAGCAAAAAGACTTTCATCCGTAAATTGGGGTGTTGTAAAGGAAATGGTATATACATGGATATTGACATTTCCGGGTTGCGGCTTAATAGGATTTTTAATGGCAAAGCTATTCATGATGATATTTTAAATAAAGGAGTATTAGTATATGGCTAATGAACGTAATTATAATTATTTTGAAAAATTTATAACACTGGCTGACTACGCGTGTCAGGCAGCACAAATGCTTAACACAACACTTGAAAACTTCAATAGCAAAACACTTGATGAAAGAATGGATGAAATGCATGAAATTGAACATGCTGCAGATTTAGCAAAACACGAATTGGTCAACAGGCTGGCTAAGGAGTTTATAACTCCTATAGAGCGCGAGGATATCCTTGCTATAACAGATCAACTTGATGATGTAACCGATTTTATAGAAGATGTTTTTATGGTTATGTATATGTTTAATATAAATTCTTTGAGAAAAGAGATATTTTTATTTTCCGAGATTATAAACAAATGTTGTCTGGCCATTAAAAACATATTCGTAGAGTTTGCTAATTTCCGTAAATCAAGCTCAATAAATGAATTAATAATAGCTGTTAATCGTTTGGAAGAAGAAGGAGATAAAATTTACGTAAATTCTGTCAGAAATCTTTTTGCAACTTCAAACGATCCTATAGAAATTATGAAATGGCGTGAAATATTTAATCGTGCCGAAAAATGCTGTGACTCATGCGAGCATGTATCTAATTCTATTGAAGGAATAATAATGAAAAACTCGTAAAGAATATATATTATTAAGCTGCATGTCTGATTTAAATAATCAGTATGCAGCTTAATTTTTTTATTTTTAAAAAATTTTTAAAAATACTATTGACAACCATAATATAATGGTGTACTATTTTACTATGACACATATGCGCGTATAAAATATAAGGAGGGTATAAGTATGGAATTTGACAATAATGTTCCGATATACATCCAAGTTGTTAATAAAATTAAGCAAGATTTAGTCACGGGAAAGCTTAGCCCCGGAGATAAAATGCCGTCCACAAGAGATTTTGCAAATGAAATCGGTCTTAATCTAAACACAGTTGCGAGGGTGTATAAAGAGCTGGAGATCGAAGATATTGTTTTTACAAAACGCGGTCTCGGTACATTTGTTACAGAGTCAGAAGAAAAAGTAAACAGCATTCGCTCTGAAATGGCAAAAAATTTATTATTAAATTTTATATCCGGAATGAAAGGTATCGGATATAAAAAAGATGAAATTGTAAGTATATTAAAAGAAAATATTGAAGGAGTATATGATGAGTAACTTATTGGAAATCAAAAATTTATCTAAAAAGTATTTTAATAAAACCGCATTAGAAAATGTAAGCCTCAATTTTGAAGGCGGTAAAATTTACGGGCTTCTTGGTCCGAACGGAAGCGGAAAAACAACTTTGATGAAGGTTGTAGCGGGTTTGCATAAAGCAAGCAGCGGTGAAGTTTCAATCAACGGTCAACCTGTATCTTATAAAACGAAGGCGATAGTTTCATATATGCCTACAGAAAATTTTTTAACAGATTCGTTTAAGATAAACACTATAATAGATTACTACAAAGATATGTACAGTGATTTTGACAAGAAAAAATTCCTAGAGCTGATTAAAAAGCTTGATGTTGATATTAACACCAAGGTATCGGCATTATCTTCAGGGCTTGCGGCGAAGCTGAAAATTGCTCTTACATTATCGAGAGATGCAGCAATATATATGCTGGATGAGCCTTTAAACGGAATAGATATAATAGCAAGAGATGCAATAATAGAAACAATAGTCAGCTGCTATGATGAAAATAAAATTATAATCATTTCCAGCCACATAGTAGATGAAATAGAAAAATTATTTGATGGTGTTGTATTTATAAAGAATTCAACAGTAGCTTTATCTGGAGGCGCTGAAGAATTAAGAATTGAAAGACAAATGTCTATAGAAAATTTATATAAGGAGATATATAAATAATGTTAAAACTTATAAAATATGAATTCATAAAAAAATCTAAATTATTGTTGATACTTTTGATAAGCGCAATTTTGGCAAATATAGGATTAGTATTGGCATACGGTACGGAAGTAATACCCATTTTTTTATCAATAGCTCCTGTTATATTAGTTGTCCTGTATTTATTTGAATTAATAATGACATACAGTGAGGACTTAAATAAAAAGACCGGATATATGCTGTTTATGACTCCTAACAGCGGATATAAAATACTAGGTTCAAAGCTTATTACTATATTCTTAGAGGGAATACTACTTTTGACATCATACTTTATATTTTCAGTAATAAACTTATCTGTTATGGCATATAAAATGGCAGGCGATTTTTCGTTTATAGGTGATGCAATGCGCGAAATAGTGGATGCTTTTAACAAATTATTAAGCGGAACACTTGGAATTAATATCGGGGATTTAGGTCTTATATTTATCCTCTTGCTGACAATTTCTATAATATTTGTTCTGACAGTATACACTGCTATAACAATAAGAAAAAGTATATTTTCCAACGCTAAATTTGGAGGAGTATTAAGCTTTATTATATTTGTAATTTTAAATATCGTTTACGGCAAGCTTGCAGACTTAATTGGACATATATTTAATTTCCAAAATGTAACTGTAACTACTCAAATAAGTGCAAATGTAGCGGTCAGTTATCCTTCTGCACATATGTTTAAGATATTTACTGTATTAATAATATTTAACTGCATAACAGCATCAATATTAATGCTGTGCTCAGGATATCTGATAGAGAAAAAAATAAACCTGTAAAATAACGCATATAAAAATTGAGCAATCTAAGCCTTAGATTGCTCAATTTTTTATTTATTCTAATGCCCTTTTAAATACATTATCAATTTTTTCCGGGCTTGGAACTCCCTCATGAATTTTTTGCCCATCAACATAATATGTCGGTACATAATAATAGTCATAAGTACTTGCTATTTTAGCATTTTTACTTTCTTCTATTTTTTCAATCTCGATATTTTTGTATTCAGGATTTTTATCTGTCAATTCATCCATCATTCTTTGAGCATTTTTACAATGAGGACAATTCTGTAAATAGAACATTATGACTTTTTTCATAGTTAGTCTTCTCCTTTGTGTGTTTGTATATTTTAATTATACCAAAATAATTTATTTTTAAACTATTAAAGATAAAAAACACTCATAATAGCTCCAATTATAGCTATCCGTATGATTGCAGTTCCACAGCTTCTTAATTTTTAATTTTATTTATAAAGCTGTAGGTAATTTTAGCTGTCAGCCCCCAGATTATGTATTCTGCGTATTTGTAAAAATAAACAGGATATCTGATTTGACCCCAGTTGTAGTTTTCACCGTCATTAACCATGTGATACGGAAAATCGTCATCTGCTTTAGGTAAATAATTCATATAGTATTTTTCAGGCTCATTTTCCAGAAAATAAGTCAGCGGAACAAAAAAAAGCTCAGAAACCTCATCTTTATTGTGGCTGATTTTAGCAGCATCGGTATTTTTAATAATTCCGGCAAAGGTGTATATAAAAGAGCCTGATTTACTTGTGGTATAATCAAGCTCGGCTATTATTTCAATATCCTCTCTATTTATATTCAACTCTTCATGCGTTTCACGTATAGCTGCATATGCCGGACTTTCACCCTCTTCGATTCTTCCTCCCGGAAATGATATTTCACCGGGCTGACGAATTGCTTTTGATCTCACCTCATAAATTAGATGGATTTGCCCATCTATTTCTATAAGAGGAACAAGCACTGAAAATCTTATATCATCATCTATCGGTCTTGGCTCTTTATTTTTTATTCTGTTTTTTACATCGTTAAAATCCATCTATTTAATAAACCTCATAATTTCAAATATTATGAGTACCTTTCCTGATATTATTTTTATTATATTGGAAGGAACATATTTAGTCAAGAGCAGGATTTGCGGATTCCATTATCAAGAAATCCACAAAAAAACACCCACAATTCTTTTTTTTAAACTGTGGGTATATTATTTGACTTTATTGATTCTTAAGTATTACGTCGTGTGCTCCGCCTTCTGTTATAGAAGTTGATGATACTAAGCACAATCTTGATTCGTCGTGCATTTGCTTGATTGAAAGGCAACCGCAGTTACACATTGTTGATTTTACCTTGTGAAGAGTGATTCCTAAACCGTCATCAAGTTTTCCGGCATATGGTACGTATGAATCAACACCCTCTTCAAACTGAAGCTCTTTTTTGCTGCTTCCTAAATCATATCTTGCCCAGTTTCTTGCTCTGTTTGAGCCTTCACCCCAGTATTCCTTAACATATCCGTTACCTAGCTTAATCTTTGCTGTCGGGCTTTCGTCAAATCTTGCAAAGTATCTTCCAAGCATAACGAAATCTGCTCCCATTGCAAGTGCTAAAGTTATATGATAGTCGTGTACAATTCCTCCATCAGAGCAAATAGGTACATATATTCCTGTTTCTTCAAAGTATTCATCTCTTGCTGCCGCAACCTCAAGTACCGAAGAAGCTTGACCTCTTCCTATACCCTTTTGTTCACGAGTTATACAGATAGAGCCTCCGCCTATGCCTATCTTTATGAAATCAGCACCGGCGTCTGCAAGATATCTGAAGCCTTCTCTGTCTACTACATTGCCTGCTCCTACTTTTATGTTTTTATCATAATTTTTGATCCAGTCAATGGTATCTTTTTGCCATTCACTAAAGCCCTCTGATGAATCTATACAAAGTATATCAACTCCCGCTTCTACAAGCGCAGGAACTCTTTCTGCAAAATCTCTTGAATTTATACCTGCCCCTACCACATAGCTTTTGTTTTTATCCAATAATGACAGCGGATGCTCTTTATCATCAGAATAGTCTTTTCTGAATACCATATTTACTAAATTAAAGTCCTTATCAACTATAGGCAGTGAATTCAGCTTATGTTCCCAAATTATGTCATTGGCTTCTTTTAAGGTTATGCCCTCCTTACCAACTACGAGAGATTCAGCTTTTGTCATAAAATCCTTAACCTTCTTATCCAAAGGATCTCTTGTTATTCTGTAGTCTCTGCTTGTAACTATACCTGCAAGCTTTCCTCTGGGCGTTCCGTTTACTGTAATCGCCATTGTAGAATGTCCTGTTCTTTCTTTTAATTCCAAAACATCCTTTAAAGTATGCTCAGGTGTAAGATTTGAATCGCTTATTACAAATCCTGCCTTGTATTTCTTTACTTTCTTTACCATTTCAGCCTGCTCTTCTATGGTTTGTGACCCGTAAATAAAAGCAACTCCTCCGTTTTTAGCCAAAGCAACTGCCATATTATTGTCTGAAACAGATTGCATTACGGCAGATACCATAGGAATCTTAAGGCTTAATTCAGGCTTCTCACCCTTTTTATATCTTACTAGCGGTGTTGTTAAATCAACATTTTCAGGAATACAATCCTTTGTAGTTAAATTTGGAAGCAATAAATACTCTCCAAAGGTTCTTGATGGTTCTTGAATAATCTTTGCCATTGTTAAAAAATACTCCTTATTCTCATTCGTTCATAATAAATTTCAGAATAGAATATCACAAGCCGGCATTAAAGTCAACCGCATTTTGTTAAGTTTTTGTAAAAGATTGACAAGAGCTGATTATATTGCAGTTAATTTTCTAAATATTTTTAATACAATATATAAAATAATAATTGAAAAATATTTAACATAGTATATAATTAAGGTGAGTTAATTCAGTATTACAGGGTATAAATTCATGTAGTATTTAGTACATGTTAATATAAAAAAACTAAGGAGGATAGCATTGTTGAAGGCAGAAAAAGGAATCAGACGAAAAATTTTATTAAATACATTAATTATTATATTGATTATGTCAAGTGTTCTAATGTTTATGATGGCATCTTTTATGATGACTCTCACTGATGAGGTTTTATTGGAAACACTTTTACCGATGGCAAAAACTGCAGCGCAAAGTGTTGAAGGAAATTTACACATGATGGCTGATCGATTATTTATGATTAGAAATGACTCAGTGTTAATTTCACCCAATGCAACATTAGCTGAAAAGCAAGCAAATTTAGATTATATTAAAGGCGGCATAGAATTTGTCTGGCTGGCATTATATTTACCGAACGGCACTCTATACACCGGCAGCGAGGGCAGCCCTGCAAGCATAAACGATAATTCCATGTACAAGCTGATGGAAGAAACACAAAATTTAGTAATTGAAGATACCGGTTTAGGACAAAAAGGTTTGGAATTCGCTATTGGTTCACCGGTTTTCTCTGATTATAAGGAGAAAAAACTTCTTTATTATTTAGTTGGCAGCTATAAATATGATGTTTTAAATGATGTAATGAGCAGCATAAATCTAGGAGCTAACGGAACAGCATTTATTATTAATGAAAATGGACAACTTATAGCACATAAGGATAGTAATTTGGTAAGAGAGGGAAAATCTATCAAGCAAGTTTTGTCGATAGATGGATTAGATGATTTGCAGGCGCAAATGATTAGTGGACAAGCCGGAGCATCAATCACAAAAGGGAAGGATGGCGTTCAGCTTATTGCTTATGCACCTATAAGGGGCACACATTGGTCTTTAGCAGTTACCGCACCTCGTGATGATTTTACGGGAGCCGCTAACAAGGCTATTATATATGGAGTTATTATAACTCTTTTATTAGTGACAGCAGCAATTTTATTAATCTTACATCTGTCTAATCGAATTCAAAAGCCGCTCAGCCGTATAACAAATCGTATAGGAAGCTTAGCCCAGGGGGATTTACATAGTCTGATTGAGGTAGAAAAGACAAATGATGAAACAGAAATTCTTTCAAATGCCTTATTAGGTACGGTGGAAAATCTGAATCATTACACAAGAGAGCTTTCACGTGTTATGTCCGAACTGTCAAACAGCAATTTAGACGTGGTTGTAGAAGGCGAATTTAATGGAGATTTTATAGCTATGAAGGATTCATTAACTCAAATTATAAATTTCCTCAATGATATTATGCATTCCTTACAAAATGCTTCTACAGAACTTTCAAATACATCCTATCTTGTATCTGAAAATGCAGCACATGTTCAAGAAAGTTCTTCTGAACAATCTGCTTCTTTAAACGAACTGATGCAAGAAAGCAAAACTATAGGTATAAACATTGATGATATAAATCAACATACAATAAGGGTAAATGATTTAATCGAAAGAGCTGTAAATTATTTAAGAGACAGTGATATACATATGAAAGAGCTTTTGAATTCCATGGGAGAAATAACCAAAAATTCAGAAGAAATAACCAAAATAAATAAATTTTTGGAGGATATTTCTTTCCAAACTAATATTTTGGCACTAAATGCAGCTGTAGAAGCGGCAAGAGCCGGAAGCTACGGAAAAGGCTTTTCTGTAGTTGCTGAGGAGGTTCGCAGACTTGCTGCACAAAGCAGCGAATCATCAAAACGAACATCAGAGATGATTGAAAATTCCAGTATGTCTATTGAAACAGGCACCGGATTTGCAAACAAAGCTGCATCATCACTTGAAGAAATAACTTCTGTTATGTCTAATATCTCACAAATTACCAGAGAATTAGTTGATGCTGTCACAGCGCAAAAGTCCTCCTTGGATGCGATGGTTATTCAGATTAATGCAGTTAATACATTAGCTCAGAGAAATCTTGAATCCAGCTTAGAAAGCGCGGCTGCAAGCCAAACCTTGACCAGCCAGGCAGATGCGTTAAATTCTATGGCAGCACAATTTACTTTACGTGATGAAAGGAGGTAGTTGTATTGAGACGAATAATTGCTTTTATTACATTATCGGCTATTCTGCTTTTAGCTTCTTGCAGCTCAAATACTAATGCACAAATGAAAAACGGATATTATACGGCAGAGGCCTCAGACTTTCTTCATGGTTGGAAAGAATATGTTACAATCTTTGTGCATGATGGCGATATTATTTCAATTGAATATAATGCAAAAAATCCCAGTGGCTATATAAAATCTTGGGACATGGATTATATGAGACTTATGAATAGTACTGTAGGAAATTATCCTAATTTATATACAAGAAATTACGGATTACAGCTTTTAGATAAACAAAACCCTGATGATATAGATGCATTAGCAGGAGCTACAACATCTTATAATTCATTTAAAAAATTAGCCAATGCAGCTATAGAATGTGCCCGTACAGGTAATACTAAAGTTGCAATAGTTGACACTAATTAAGGAGTAATAAAAATGAATCTAGATGAGATTATGCAAAAAAAGAGCTTTGTTGTGTTGGGAGATACTCTGAATCCTGACAAATATGCCTGCAAAATTAAGCACGGCCTGCTGGAAAAGGGATATACGGTTTATTCAGTTGGAAAAGAGCTTTCCTCTATCAATGATATTGAGGAGGAAATTGAAATTATAGACCTATGCATCAATCCTAACAAGGGTCTTTTACTGATGAAGGAATGTAAAAAGAATTTCGACTGCATTGTGATTCAACCGGGAGCTGAAAGTGATGAGCTGAAAAGCTATCTTGAAGAGAATAAAATGCCTTATATTGAGGATTGTCTGCTTTTCGGACTTAGACTCTATTCTAATTAATAAGGTATATAAGCAAGGAGAAAGTTTATTTTTATGAACAATCTCCTTGCTTTTTTACGCTTTATATTTAAAACATTTTATTTGTAAATTTGATTGCTAAATGTTAAACTATTTAAAATTGACTTTATAAATATATTGATATTGCTAAATTATTTTATAATAATTACTATAATTTTTTTAAAGGAGTTTAGAGTATGGAATTTGAAAAAGTAATTAAGGATCGAAGAAGTATAAGAAAATTTACATCTCAGGAAGTTGAAAATGAAAAACTCAAAAATATAATCGACTGTGCAAGACTTTGTCAGTCTGCTAAAAACAGACAGCCTTGGAGCTTTATGATTCTTAAGAATGAATCTAAAAATAAAGTTGCCGACATCATGCTTAATTTGTTTGAAAGAAATGACATTGATTTGCCCGGATATATGAACAGCTCCAAGTCATCTGCCAATGTTATTAAAAATGCGCCTGTATTAATATTGGTTTTCAGAGAAAAGGATGAAGATTGGATGATTGGTGACTTGCTTTCTATAGGTGCGGCAATTGAGCATATTTGTTTAGAAGCAGTAAATCTTGGACTTGGCGCTCTATGGATAAGAGATACTGTTTACACAGAAAATGAAATTTGCAAATCTGTAGGATATGAAAATTTACAACTAGTTTCAGCAATAGCAATAGGATATCCTGCTGAGTCTCCGTCGCAGCGTCCAAGGAAGGCTACAGATGAAATCTTGATTTTAGAAAGATAAAATCGGCAATTATGAATATTATGATTGATATTATGAAACTATGGAGATAATTATGTATAAACAAAAGAGTACAGATTATGCTAAAATAGCAATAATATATTATTTTTTATCAATGCTTGGACTTTTCGCAATGGGAATTTTGCTTAAAAGTAATTCGAGTTGGTATCATTTGATTTATATAATCTTATTTATTGTTCCTGTTATAACTGTTTTGCTTAAAGATAAAAGTATAGTGGATTTAGGTATATCGAAAAATAATAATTTAGCAAAGAACCTGCTTATAGCATCAATAATGATAATTATAACATTTATATATAGTATGTTTAAAAGCGACTTCACTATGCCTAAATTATTAAAAACAGCATTTTATTATTTGTTTTATATCGGATTGACAGAAGAAATTCTATATAGAGGTTTTATCCAAAATTATCTGTTTGGCTTGAAATTAAACAGATATATTATATTTATAATTGGTGGGATATTTTTTTCTTTAATACATTTGCCTTTTCAAATGTACGTTCATAATATGGTTTCGATTGCTTATATCATTCAGGCAATCCCTCAGCTTATCAGTACATTTATAATTCATTTGTTATTTTGCTATATTACATATAAAAGAAAAGATATTTTAATACCTGTCGCTATTCATTTTGCAATGAATTTTTTGCAATCAATTTAATTTAAGGAGTGATTGTGATAGATTATATTTTAAAACTAAGCAGTGTTGTAACAGGTTTTAGCGTTGACAGCCAATTTATCGATTTCATTTGCTTTACCAAAGCATTCAGGATATTGCATTAGTTAATTTACTTCAATAATCATATTTGATGCTTTTTGATATCCAAATGAACAAATACAAAGAGCGGCAAAATCTTTTATTTATAAGATTTTCGCCGTTTTTATATAAACATATAAGAATGCTTTAATTTTTATTTAATTTATGCTAAAATAAAGTAAATAATTATTAAAACCTTTGAATTTGTGTAAAGGAGGCACAGACATAATAATGAGAAATATAAAAATGCTTATTGAATATGACGGCAGTAAATATAAGGGCTGGCAAAAGCTTGACAGCGGCTCTGGTTCTGCTAATTCAACAGGTACTTTAACTATTCAGGGAAAGCTTGAAAGCGTGCTGTCGCTTATGACTGATGAAAATATATCGGTTATAGGCTGCGGAAGAACTGATGCAGGAGTTCACGCTTTAAATTATACTGCCAATTTTCATACTAAGAGCAGCTTATCAACCGAAAAAATGTCAGAATATCTGTATAAATATTTGCCTGAGGATATACAGGTTAAATCTATAAAGGATTGCAGCGAGAGATTTCATGCAAGGTACAATGCTTTATCGAAAATTTACCTTTACAGGATAAATAACAGTGATAAACGAAATATATTCAGCAGAAAGTATGAATATACTATATCGGAGACTTTAAATACGGATAAAATGCTCAAGGCTTCTCATTTTCTTATCGGAACACATGATTTTCAAAGCTTTACTACATTAAAAAGTAAAAAGAAGTCCACCGTCAGAACTATATATTCAATTAATATAATAAAAAATGATAATTTAATTGAAATAGAAATAAAGGGCAATTCATTTTTATGGAATATGGTCAGAATAATCTGCGGTACTCTCATAGAGGTAGGAAAAGGTAATTTAATGCCCGATGATGTAGAAAACATATTAAATCAGCGCAAAAGGCAGGAAGCCGGGCCTAATGCACCTGCGCATGCCTTGTTTCTAAAAGATGTAGAGTATTAAAGATCTTATATGATTAAGATTAGTATAAAAAATAATTATATAGAGGTGCCAAATGAAAGTTTTATTAATTAACGGAAGTCCAAATAAAAATGGATGTACTTACACTGCCCTGTCAGAAATAGAAAAGGAGCTAAATAAAGCAAATATTGAAACTGAAATATTTCATATCGGAACTAAACCTGTAAGAGGATGTACTGCATGCGGAAAGTGCAGCAACAACAGATGTATATTTGATGATGATATAGTAAATACAGCACTTGAAAAATGTGAAAATATCGATGGATTTATAGTAGGATCGCCTGTATATTACGCTTCTGCAAACGGAGCGGTTGTTTCACTTCTTGACAGAATGTTTTATTCAGGAGGCAGACTGTTAAAATACAAACCTGCAGCAGCAATAGTTTCTGCAAGAAGAGCAGGAACAACAGCAGCATTTGATGTGCTCAACAAATATTTTACTATATCAAGCATGCCTGTAGTATCGTCTCAATACTGGAACATGGTGCATGGAAGCAGCGCTGAAGATGTAAAAAAAGACTTGGAAGGTCTTCAAATTATGAGAACCTTAGGCAGAAATATGGCTTGGCTTTTAAAATGTATAGAGGCAGGAAAAGAAAAGGGTATCAATATACCTAAGTCAGAAGAAAAAAGAGAATTTACAAATTTTATCAGATAAAAACTCAAATGCTTATATTATATATCGCTCAGCATTAATATTCTGAGCGAAATTTTTATATTAGCTTTGATTCAAAATTATTAAAAATAAATGAGGTATTCACATGAATCTTGAAATTATAAAATTAAATCCGGATTATCTGGATAAGTGCAATAAAATACTTTTAGAATCAAATTTAGGACAAATCTATTTTTCAAATAAAAATACTTATAATATTTTAAAAAGAGGTATGGAAGAGGACGAAATGTTTGTCGTCTTATGTAAAAACGAGTGTGCAGGATTTATTTGGGTTGATATGGATGGAGCACTGGGAAAGTATCCTTATCTTCACCTCATAGTTGTAGATGAGAAATATAGAAATATGGGTATCGGAAAGCATTTAATGGACTATTTTGAAAACAAAATAGCAAGAGATTATGATAAGCTGTTCTTAATAGTAGCAGACTTTAATACAGATGCCAAAAGGCTTTATGAAAAGTTGGGATATCAGTTTATAGGAACTATCCCCGACTTCTATAAAAAAGGAGTAAATGAATACCTGATGATTAAAACTAAAAATAATTAGAATTCCGCTATTTTCTGATAGTTGTCTAATAGTTAAGTAACTACGCAAATATTGATTCATATAATATAAAATGAAGCATGTCTTTTAGTATTTTTAAAAATAAAAGGAGCGATTTTGTGAATTATGAATTATATTGCGGGTTAAGCGGTCGTATAGTAACTTCCTGTGATGATTCTTATCAGGAAGACAGGCAGGGATGGAATCATGCGATTCAGAAATATCCGCTCGTGATAAATTATTGTTATACTGCATCTGATGTATCCTGTGCGGTACTATGGGCAAGACAAAATAATGCGGCTGTTCGTATCAGAAACGGCGGACATAATTATGAAGGCTATTCAAACGGAAATTGTGTTTTGGTAATCGATGTCAGCGAGATGAAAGAAATCGAATTTGATGATAAGCTATGTACTGTACGTGCACAGGGAGGAGTAAATAATCATGAGTTATATGAATTTGTATCCTCCAGAGGATATCCGTTTCCGGGAGGAACCTGCCCCACTGTAGGGGTTTGCGGTTATGCATTGGGAGGCGGCTGGGGACTTTCCTGCCGATATTTCGGTTTAGGATGTGACAATATAGAGGAAATAGAGATAGTTGACTATCAAGGCTGTATTTTAAAAGTAAACCGTCTGTGTAACTCAGAGCTTTTCTGGGCACTGCGGGGAGCCGGAGGCGGAAATTTTGGAGTTGTTGTTTCAATTACATTTCGATTGCCTCCCCCTGTAAGTAATGTAACACTGATTGAAATTGATTATTCTTGCGCAGATTACAAGACACAGGAGTTGTTTTTGTATATCTGGCAGGAATGGCTGTCTTGTGCGGATGAAAGAATGACTCTAATATCAAGAATATACAATTCTGAGACAGATGGCTTGTCTATGTTGGTTCGGGGAATTTTCTACGGAAGACAGGATGAAGCAAGAAAATTGCTTAAAAGCTTTCTTGGTATACAAGGAGCGATTCCTAATATTGAGTATATGAGCTTCTTAGAAGCTGTCACAATTATTGGAAGTACGTATCCTGAATTTGAACGTTTTCAGTCTGCAAGCCGATTTGTGTACAGAAGATTCAATCGAAAAGAAATTAAGAGTATTGTAAAGTTAATTCAACAAAGACCCCATGGCTCCGTTTATACAGGATTATCCATGTACGCGCTGGGGGGCAAAGTTGCAAAAATAAGCGAAGATGAAACCGCTTTTCTATATCGTGATGCGCATTATATAATTTGGTTGGAAACTATATGGGAAGACGATTGTTTTGCTCATATCAACTCTGAATGGATAAACAGACAATTTCAGCGTTTGATACCGCTTACAGTAGGTTCGTATGTTAATTTTCCGTATTCTGAGCTTCCTGGGTATCTAAATGAGTATTACGGAAATCATCTGTCACGCCTTGAGAAAATAAAGAAAAAATATGACCCCTGTAATGTTTTTACATTTCCTCAAGCATTAAGAACTCGTGAATGTGATGAGTCGAAACAAGATAGGGTAACGGATAATTTAATCGGGTATGATGAAAATAAACTCCGGGAAAAAACGCATAATAAACAAAGAAATTACAGAAAATTCAGATATATTACTCAAAAACCTGAATAATCATAACATGAAGTTCTATAGATAAGAAACTTGTGGGACTTTTATTTTTCTTTGATTTGCACTATATAAAAAAATAAATAATCTTAGAGCGTACAAAGGTTGTACGCTCTAAGATTTCAGTGATTTCTATTTTGCAGTTTTAGGTTTTTTATTTGCCAATGTCAGCAAAATACCCAGTGCTATCGATAAAAGCGCAGCTACTACAAGTCTGTATTCTCCCGGAAGAAGAAATACTATTGTATGTGCCGGAATCCAGAAAAACGGAACTGTTTTAAATACTACAAAGTTTATAAATCCGCTCCAATCTACTCCTTTTACCGCATCTTTTAACGACGGTTTCTTAGCTTCATATTTTAAGTCTATAAACTTATCCGTAATTTTATGTGTTCCCATCATTATAGGCCCGAAGCTTAAATTCATAAATGTACTTATGCATAAAGCTGTTATAATTTTATTTCCTTGTCCGTAAACAAAACCTTTTTCAAGAACAGCCAAAGTGCCGTATTCAAACAGCTTAAATGCCAAGGCTATACCCATTCCGAGCACTCCCCAGATAATAACCCTGAAAATAAATCCCGATGGAAGCTTCCAATCCCCTCTTGTCATCCTTATAACTAATAATTCCCCCATTGGAGCCAATAAGCCAAATTTTATAAATCCGGATAAATAAAGATGATTTCCTGCAAATTCTACAAAGGCTTGTCTGGTTATACCGAAAACTATCGCGGCAACAGCCAATGGCCATAACAAATCAAATTTTTTCATAATTACCTCTCTCCAAATAATAATTATCTTTTTACACTAGATAATATTAACATAATTGTACAGTCAACTCAATACAAAATTATTTTATGAGATTTAATATTTAGCAAATAAAAAATATATGTTGACAAATATAAAAAAAATATATAATATACTATTTAATTGATTAATCAACAATAGAATATTAATTGTAGAGGTCGCGATACTTAATAGTACCAATAATGAGCTAAGCACGATGATTTATTGGGAAAGGAATTATTGCCGAAGGGTATAATCGAAGCTTTAAGATTATATGCCTGGGGATGCATAGAACATATGCATAACTGTCACAAACCCGGTTTGTGTTGAGCTGCATTTGAGGAATATAATTATTATACATATTTTTTGCTGTGTCTAATTTCGTACCCCTTAAGTGTAAAGCTTAAGGGGGTTTTTATATTTAGTAAAAACTACATTTACACAGATTAAAAACAATGAAAGGATAGGCACAGAGACCATCACAGTGAATCAGTGCAGGAATAACAAATGAGACTTCATGGCAATATGTCAATTATAAACAATGAGCTTCATATAGCGGGTGTCAGCTGTAAAGAGCTGAAAAATGAATACAAAACACCATTATATGTATTTGATGAGGAGCTTGTAAGAGATAATTGCAAAAAATATATAAAGCATTTTAGGGTTAATGAGAATAACAATATAGTGGCATATGCAGGCAAGGCATTTTTACCAATGTATATGTGTAAGATTGTAAATGAAGAAGGATTATATCTTGACGTAGTATCAGGAGGAGAACTTTATACAGCAAAAAAAGCAGATTTTCCAATGGATAAAATATTGTTCCATGGAAACAACAAGACCCCGGAAGAAATAGAAATGGGTGTAGAGCTTGGCGTGGGACGGTTTGTAGTTGATAATCACTATGAGCTTGACTTATTGAATCAAATATGCGGGCAAAAAGATAAAAAGCAAGCAATATATCTTAGAATTACTCCCGGTATAGAGGCACATACACATAATTATATACAGACAGGACAGATTGATTCAAAATTTGGATTTAACTTATCAACCGGAGATTTATACACAGCTCTTGACAGTATGAAAAAATATAAAAATATAGAATTAATAGGAATCCACGCACATATAGGTTCTCAAATATTTGAACTGAAACCCTACTTGGATGAGGTAGGAATAATGCTGAACCTAGCAAAGGAAATTAAATCTAAGTATAATATTGAAATTAAGGAAGTAGATTTAGGCGGCGGATTCGGAGTCTACTACACAAAAGAGGATAAGCCGAAAAGCATAAAGGAATTTTGCGAAAATATAATAAAAGAAGCAAAAAAAGTTTGCAAAGAAATTGAAATTGAAGTTCCGACTTTGATAATAGAACCGGGAAGGTCTATAGTGGCAAACTCCGGAAGTACATTGTATACAGTCGGAGCAATAAAGAACATCGAAAATATCAGGACTTATGCCAGTGTAGACGGAGGGATGACTGATAATATAAGGCCATCTCTATATCAGGCAAAATATGAATGCAGCATCGCAAACAAAATGGAAGAAAGCGTAAAGAACCAAGTTACAATAGCGGGAAAATGCTGTGAAAGCGGAGACATCCTTATAACCGATATAGATATTACGGATATAGAATCAAAAGACATATTGATAGTTTTATCAACAGGGGCATACGGATATTCGATGTCATCAAATTATAATAAAATAGTAAAACCAGCTGTGGTCTCGGTAAAAGAAGGAAAAAGCAATCTGATTTGCAAAAGACAAAGCTATGAAGAGCTTTTAAGTTTGGAGATGATGTAAAAAGTGAAGCAAGCTTCACTCTATGGAAGAATCATTCTGATTCTTCGTTTAATTCTATATGAAAGAGAACTTTTATACAGAATAAACAATAAAATAATCAATTGTAGAGGTCGCGATACTTAATAGTACCAATAATGAGCTAAGCACGATGATTTATTGGAAAAGGAACTATCGCCGAAGGATATAATCAAAGCTTTAAGATTATATACCTGGGGATGCATAAAATATATGCATAACTGTCACAAATTTAATTTGTGTTGAGCTACATTTAAGGAAATAAAAGGTATTGTATAATTATGTGCAATATTTATTTTAAAGCCCCTTAGGTGTAAAGCTTAAGGGGCTTTTTGCAGCTAAAATAAACGCTTATATAAAGGAGAACATAATATGAGTATCATAGTTCAAAAATATGGAGGTACTTCGGTAGGAAGTATAGAAAAAATAAAAGCTGTTGCAAAAAGAGTAATAGCAGAAAAAGAAAGGGGAAACAGCATAGTTGTAGTAGTTTCCGCAATGGGAAAAACCACAGATCAGTTAGTTGAATTGTCAAAAAAAATATCACAAAACCCCTGCAAAAGAGATTTGGACATGTTATTGTCCACGGGAGAACAGGTTTCTATATCTTTGTTATCGATGGCATTTCAAGAATATGGATATGATTCTATATCCTTGACAGGCTTTCAAGCAGGAATAATAACAAAGGGGCCATATACAAAAAATAAAATTTCAGATATAGATATCAGAAAAATAAAAAATTACTTAAACAAAGAAAAGATTGTCGTCGTAGCCGGATTTCAAGGAATTAATGAAGAAGGAGACATAACGACCTTAGGAAGAGGAGGCTCTGATACTACGGCAGTAGCATTGGCAGCAAAGCTTGAATGTGAATGTAGCATATATACAGACGTTGAAGGGGTATATTCTGTAGATCCACGCCTATACAAGCATGCAAAAAAGCTGAATACCATAAGTTATGAAGAAATGATAGAAATGGCAAGTCTGGGATCAGGAGTAATGGAAACCAGAGCAGTTGAAATAGGATGGAAATACAAAGTGCCGATATATGTAGCATCAAGCAGTGAAAATATAAAAGGAACTTATATAAAGGAGTATGATAAGACTATGGAAGAAAAAGTTATAACAGGATTAAGCCTTAACAATGATATTGTTATGATTACAATCAATAACATATTATTCAAATCTAGCAATATAGCAGACATATTTGAAAAAGTAGCAAAAGAAAATATCAACGTTGATATGATAAGCCAGACTTCTCCACTAAATAAGAGAGTAAATATATCATTTACAATTTCAAAGGAAGATTCACACTTAATAAAAAAAGTTATGAGAGAAATAAAATCAAAAAACAAAGAATTAGAAATACTTATAGAAGAAAATATATCTAAAATATCTCTTATTGGAATAGGAATGATGAATCAAAGCGGAGTAACAGGAAGGGTATTCAGAGCATTAGCAAATAATAAAATAGAATTTAGACAAGTAACTACATCAGAGATAAGCATATCATATACATTAGATTCTATTAATAGAGAAAGAGCGGTTAATGTACTGGCAAGAGAATTCAATTTATAACTTGTAAAAAGGAGTGACGTAAAAGTGGAAATAAGCGATTTGAAAGAAAAAATAATACAGCACAGAATTGAATTGCATAAAATACCTGAGCTTGGATTTTATGAATTTAAAACATCTGAATATATATCAAAGCAATTAAGGCAAATTGGATATAAGCTAAAAAAAGTAGCAAAAACAGGAGTCATAGCATACAAGGAAGGTATTGAAAAGGAATCAATAGCATTTAGAGCAGATATAGATGGATTAAGTATAAAAGAAGAAAGCAATGTTTTGTATAAATCAGAAATTGACGGCCATATGCATGCATGCGGACACGATGGACATACTGCTATACTTCTTGGATTTGCGGAATATGTATATAATCTGGACAAGCTAAAAAAGGGTATATTGTTTATATTTCAGCCGGCAGAAGAAGGTCCGGGAGGGGCTGAGCTTATAATAAAGGAAAATGTGTTTAAAGAATATAGTGTAAAAAATATATTCGGACTTCACATATATCCCGAAATAGAAGAAGGAAAGATAGGGGTAAAATCAGGTGCTATGACTGCTCAGACAGGAGAATTTGACATCTATATAAAAGCAAAAAGCGGTCATGGAGCAATTCCTCACAAAGCAAAGGATGGTTTGATAGTTGCTGCTAATCTTATAAATAGCTACCAGAGTATATTGAGCAGAAATATCAATCCGATAGATTCTGCAGTATTGACTATAGGAACTATAAACGGAGGAGAACGACGTAATATAATAGCTGAAAATATCAGTCTTGAAGGGACAATACGAGCATTTAAGCAAGAGGTGTACGAAAAGATAAAAAAACGGATGATAACAATCAACAAAGGTCTTATGGAAATGTATGAAGTGAAAATCGATATAATATTTAGGGACATGTATCCCGCAGTCATAAATGACAGCAACTTATTTCATAAAATAAAAGAGTTTTCGTTGAAGGACAATTTAATAGAAATAGAACCCATGATGATAGCAGAAGATTTTTCATATTATCAAGCAGAAATCCCCGGAATATTCTTTATGCTTGGATCTAAAAATGAAAGCTTAGGGTATACAAGCCCACTCCATAATTCATGTTTTAATTTTAATACAGAAGTATTAATGAACGGAGTAAAAATATATGATGCAATTTGCAAAGCACTTAATGTTTACTGATAAATTTTTAATGAGGTGACTAAAATGAAAAAAGCAAAGATAGCAATAGTAGGTGCAACCGGAATGGTTGGCAGGACATTTTTAAAGGTACTGGATGAAAGAAATTTTGATATCGATAAACTATATCTATTTTCATCTAAAAAATCAGCAGGAACAAAATTAAAGTTTAAGGAAAAGGAATATACAGTTGAAGAATTAACCGAAGATTCATTTAAGAAAGATATAGATATAGCCTTGTTTTCTGCAGGAGGAAGTGTGAGTAAAAAGTTTGCACCTATAGCAAAAGAAAATGGCATAATTGTAATTGATAACTCCAGTATATGGAGAATGGAACGAGATATCCCTCTTATAGTTCCTGAAGTAAATCCGGAGGATATAAATTGGCATAATGGGGTAATAGCAAATCCAAATTGTTCTACAATTCAATGCGTAGTTCCTCTAAAGCCTCTTCATGATATTTTTAAAATAAAACGAGTAGTATATTCAAGCTATCAAGCTGTCTCAGGCTCCGGAGTTGAAGGAATAAACGACTTGGAAAATGGGATAAACGGAAAGGAAAATAAAAAATATCCGTATCAAATAGCATATAACTGCCTTCCCCATATAGATGAATTTACTGAAAATCTATATACAAAGGAAGAAATAAAAATGATAGAAGAAACTAAAAAAATATTAGGCGATTCAAATATAAAAGTTACGGCAACTACAGTAAGAGTTCCTGTCAGATATGGGCACAGCGTATCTGTTAATTTAGAATTTGAAAAAGAATTTGAGCTGTCAAAGGTATTTGAACTGTTAAAAAACAAAAAAGGAATAGTGTTAAAGGATGACCCCCGAAATAATATCTATCCAATGCCGGTAGATGTTGAAGGTCAAGATGAAATATATGTCGGAAGGGTAAGAAGAGATTACAGCTTGGAAAACGGACTCAATATGTGGGTTGTAGCTGACAACATCAGAAAAGGAGCTGCCACAAATGCAGTTCAGATAGCAGAACTTTTGATAAATAATATATAAAAAGGAGAACAAAAATATGAGTATATTTGTAGGGTCAGGAGTAGCGTTGATTACCCCTTTCAGAAATAATGAGGTTGATTTTGAAAAGTTAAGAGAAATAATAGAGTGGCATATAGAAAATAAAACAGATTCTATAATAGTATGCGGAACAACAGGAGAATCTGCAACCATGAGTGACAAGGAAAGAAAAGAAGTAATTAAGTTTACAGTCGATACAGTTCAAAAAAGAATTCCTGTTATAGCTGGAAGCGGCAGCAATAACACTGCATATTCTGTTGAGTTAAGCAAATATTGTGAAGAAGTTGGAGCGGATGGACTGTTGGTAGTAACTCCATACTATAATAAGGCTACCGAAATAGGTTTGATAAGGCATTATGAAGCAATATCAGCAAGCGTCAATATCCCGATAATTTTGTACAATGTTCCGGGCAGAACAGCTGTAAATCTGACCCCTGCTACAGTAAAAAAACTTTCTCAAATAAAAAATATAGTCGGTATAAAAGAAGCCAGCGGCAGCATCAGTCAAGTTGCAGAAATATCGAGATTATGCACGGATGAATTTTCTATATACAGCGGAAATGATGATATGGTAGTTCCTATATTATCATTAGGAGGAAAAGGAGTTATATCGGTTGTTGCAAACATACTGCCAAAAGATACTCACAATATGGTTGATGAATATATGAAGGGAAATACAGAAATGGCGAGAAAACTGCAATTACAAATGAATGGACTTGTAAATTCTCTATTTATAGAAGCGAATCCGATACCGGTAAAGACTGCTATGAACCTGATGGGAATGGAGGTTGGAGAGCTGAGATTGCCGCTTACAAACATGGCTGATAACAATCTGGAAATCTTAAAAAATGAAATGCATAATTATGGAATTAACATAGAGGTGAATTAAATGCTAAAAATAGGAATAAGCGGATGTAACGGAGCAATGGGAAGGGTTTTGACGAACACAACAAGTGAAATGGAAGATATAAAGATTGTTTTTGGAATAGATAGAACCCCTGATTTATATCAAAATAAATATCCTGTATACGAGACTCCATCAAAAGTAAAGGAAGAATGTGATGTAATAATAGATTTTTCAAATCCATCCGGATTATATGAACTATTGACATTTTGCATTGATACAAATACAGGAATAGTCGTAGCAACTACAGGGCTTAGCGAAAAACAAGAAATAAGAATCAGAGAGGTTTCAAAAAAAATACCTGTATTTAAATCTTCAAATACATCATTTGGCATAAATTTAGTCTTAGACCTGGTAAAAAAATCAGCAAGTATGTTAAGTGAAGCATTTGACATAGAGATTATTGAAAAGCATCACAGCAAAAAAACAGATGCCCCCAGCGGAACAGCATATATGCTGGCTCAAGCTATAAATGAAGAAATGAACTATTCTATGCAATATAATTACGGCAGGGAAGGCAAGAATTCAAAAAGAAATAAAAATGAAATCGGGATACATGCAATTCGCGGAGGAAGTATAGCAGGTGAGCATACAGTAATATTTGCAGGAATTGATGAAATCATAGAAATCAAGCATACAGCGCTTTCAAAAGGAATATTTGCAAGAGGAGCGATTAAAGCCGCAAAATATATATCAGATAAACCGGCTAATCTATACTCGATGAAAAACTTAACAGATAAAAATTAAAAGGAGAATACAAATGTCAAATAATAGTGAAAACAACTCAAATATTGATTTTACAGACCCATACGCGATAGCAAAATTTATAAAGGATGCTAAAAAAAGTACTCCTGTGAAAGTATATATAAAGGGAAACATAGAAGAATTGGATTTTCCGAAATGCAAGGTTTTTGGAAGTGGAGGATTCAAAATTGTTTTTGGCGAAAACAGTGATATTGAACCAATCTTAAATGAAAATAAGGATAAAATAGAATATTTTGAGATAGAAAATGACAGAAGAAATTCAGCTATACCTATCTTGGATATGAAAAATATAAAAGCCAGAATAGAGCCCGGAGCAATAATAAGAGACAGAGTCAATATCGGAGAAAATGCGGTCATAATGATGGGGGCAGTCATAAATATAGGTGCAAGCATAGGGGAAAATACCATGGTAGATATGAATGCGGTTGTCGGAGCAAGAGGAACAATCGGAAAAAATGTTCATGTCGGAGCGGGAGCGGTAATAGCAGGTGTATTGGAACCCCCAAGTAAGACACCGGTAATAATAGAGGATGAGGTCATGATAGGTGCAAATGCAGTTATACTTGAAGGAGTAAGAATAGGAAAAGGAGCGGTTGTAGCGGCGGGTGCAGTTGTGACGCGTGATGTTTCAGAAGGCACAGTTGTGGCAGGAACACCTGCCAAAGTGATAAAGGAAAAGGATGAAAAAACCGCTGAAAAAGTAAAAATACTGGAAGATTTAAGATAGAATAAATCTTATAGGGAGGCATGAACATAATTATGAAAAATCTACATGAGCAAGACAGAAAATATATATTAAATACCTATAAAAGAGAAAAGCTTGTAATTGAGAAAGCAGAAGGCTCATATCTTTATGATATTGATGGAAACAAATACTTGGATATGTATTCCGGAATATCTGTAAACAATCTTGGACATGACAAAAAAATAGTAGAAGCTATGGTGGGACAAGCCTCAAAATATATACATTTATCAAATTATTTTGTCAGTGAGCCGGTTGTAAGCTTAGCTAAATTACTTGCAGAAAACAGCTTTGCATCCAAAGTATTTTTTACAAATTCAGGAACAGAATCAAACGAAGCGGCAATTAAGCTGTGCAGAAAATATGGAAAACAATTCAGCGAAAATAAGCATGAATTGCTGTCTGCATATAATTCTTTTCACGGAAGAACAAACGGCAGTCTGGCAATTACAGGGCAAGAAAAATATCAAAATTCATTTAGTCCACTTATCCCAGGCGTGAGATATTTTGAATATAATAATATAGAATCATTAAAAGACGCTGCAAATGAAAACACATGTGCCCTATTCCTCGAAATAATACAAGGTGAAGGCGGAATAGTTGAAATATCACAGAAATTTATAGATGAAGCAGTAAGATTATCTACTGAATATAATTTTTTAATAGTTATAGATGAAGTGCAAACCGGAATGGGAAGAACAGGAGATTTATTTGCGTATGAAAAATATAATTTTAGTCCTGATATAGTTACTATATCTAAATCTCTGGGCGGGGGAATACCTCTTGGAGCAGTTCTTGTAAGCGAAAAATCAGAGGAAGTTTTAACAGTCGGAGATCATGGAAGCACATTCGGAGGGAATCCGGTTTCATGTGCATGCGGACTATATGTATTAGAAAGCATTGTAAATACAAATCTACTCGAAGAAGTAAGACAAAAAGGAGCTTTTCTGATAAAAAAATTAAATTCCTTAAAAGAAAATTATCCTAATATAATAAAGGATGTAAGAGGAAGAGGTCTTATGATTGGGATAGATGTCAAAAACCACGTAAATAGGATTAAGGAATTGGCACAGGCTAAGAATATATTATTAAATTCAACTGCCGATACAATAATCAGATTGATCCCTCCCCTATCTATAAGCCAAGATGAAATAAATCAATTTTTAGATATATTTGAAGAAATTATACTGCAATGCAATAATCAATAAATGAAAGGTAAGCTATGATTAGATTTCAAAAATTTGAAGGTACGGGAAATGATTTTATAATATTTGAAGATATTGATGTGGGCAATATAAAACATGATATATTAGCAAAAAAGGTATGCAGCAGAAATTTTGGAATTGGCGCAGATGGAATGATGATTGTTCAAAAATCGTCTGAAGCAGATATAAAAATGTCCTTCTATAATACAGATGGAAGTATAGCAACCATGTGCGGAAACGGAATCAGATGTTTTGCAAAATTTGTATATGAAAACAACATAGTGAATAGTACGAAATTCGACGTAGAAACTCTTGCCGGAATCATGAAGGTTGAAGTAGAAATAAAAAAAGGCAAAGTGGAATTTGTAACGGTAAATCTCGGAAAACCATTGTTTTTTGCTGATGAAATACCAAAAACTATAGATAATGAGAAGTATATAAATAAAGAAATAGAAGTAAACGGGAGGAAATTAAAGATTAGTTCATTAGTAATAGGAACTATTCATACTGTCATATTTATAAGTGATTTTAAAGTAACGGATTTTGAAGAAATAGGTAAAAGCATAGAGAATAACAAATTATTTCCCATGAAAACAAATGTAAACTTTTGCAGGGTAATAGATAAAAAAAATATAGAGGTTTTAACATGGGAAAAAGGAGTTGGAATGACCTTAGCATGCGGAACAGGTGCGGCGGCGTCTTCTATCATAAGCTCAATTGTGTACAATTGTGATAAAAAGATTAATGTAAAACTAAAAGGCGGGCAGCTTGTGATAGAAGACAAAGAGGAACAAATTTTCATGACCGGACCTGCAAAGCTTATTTGTGAAGGAAGATATAATATTGATGTATAAATTTACTGTTAATACAGAAGAACTGATTTAAATAATCAGTTCTTTTTATAATATTGCAGATATGCACTTGTAATTTCAATCAAATAATTATATACTATTATTCGATAAGCAAAGAAAGAAGAGGAAAAGTGAAATGAAAATGTCTAAGCTTAATAAATTAAACTTAAGCCTTTCAAAGCTTGGATTCGGCGCTATGAGATTGCCTCACAAGGATGGAGCCATAGACCAGGAACAAGTTAATAGTATGGTAAAGTATGCGTTTGATAACGGCATAAATTATTTTGATACTGCGTATGTGTACAATAAAGGCGGCAGTGAAATAGCTCTTGGAATTGCTCTTAAGCAGTTAAACAGAGAAGACTTTTTCGTAGCCGATAAGCTTCCTTTATGGACTGCCAATTCTGCAGAATATTTTGATAGAGTATTCAATAAAAGTCTTGAAAGACTTCAAACTGATTATATAGATTTTTACTTAATGCACGCTCTTGACAGAGAAGTATATGAGAATATGTTAAAGTATGATGCCATAAACTGGGCTATTCAAAAGAAAAAAGAGGGAAAAATTAAATATCTCGGTTTCTCAATACATGATGATTATGATTTCTTGCTTGAAGTCTTAAAGCAATACGACTGGGATTTTGCTCAAATACAATTTAATTACCTGGATTTAGAAGATAATCCGGGCGAAAAAGGATATTTAGAGCTGCTCAAACGAGATATCCCTATAATAATTATGGAGCCTTTAAAGGGAGGATTGCTTTCTGATATACCTGATAACATAGCTGCTCCGTTCAGAGAGCTCGACGGCTCAAATGTAAGCTATGCATTCAGATGGCTTGCAGAAAAGCAAGGCATAGTTACTGTACTTTCCGGTATGAGCAATATGCAGCAGCTCGAGCAAAATATCGAAGTTTTTAAAGATATACAGCCTTTAAGCGATGAAGAACACAAGGCAATTTTAAAGGTTGAAGAAAATATAAAATCTTCCCAAAAGGTTAAATGTACAGGCTGTGCATACTGTATGCCATGTCCTTTTGGTGTTGAAATACCCGGTATATTCAAGGCTTGGAACACAAAATCCATGAACATCAGTTCAAATTGGATTTCCGGAACAGACATAGATTATGAATCTGCACAAAAATGTGTTGAATGCGGTCAATGTATGATACACTGTCCACAGCATATACAAATTCCGGAAATGTTACAAAAGCTTATATCAGAGAAAAGTTAAAAGAAATGATACAAATAAAAAAATAAGCACCTATTGCACCAAATGTTTCATGACATTTGGTGCAATAGGTGCATGGACATAAAAATAACAGACTTTAGAATTATATCAGTTTTATAAAAATATAGTAGGTTAATATTAGGAGGTATTAGTGTAATGAATGATGAACTGAAAATCAAGATGTACTCATTTACGATTGATTGCAAAGACCCATATGAATTAGCAAAATTCTATGCGGAATTGCTCAAGTGGGAAATACCGTTTCAGGATGAAGAATGGGCATGTATAGCTCCCCCGGGTACAGAACAAGGGGCGTATCCTTGTATACTGTTTCAACGCAATCCTGAGTATATACCGCCTGTGTGGCCGGAAAAGCCGGAAGCTCAACAGCAAATGGCTCATATGGATTTCGCCGTTAATAATTTAGAAGAAGCAGTTCAATATGCAATCCATTGTGGTGCAAAAATAGCAGATGAGCAATTTTCTGATAATTGGCGAGTTATGCTCGACCCAGCCGGACATCCTTTTTGCTTATGTCAAATGAAATCAATTTTCGAGAGTACCCATTTTGCATTATTATAGAAAGTCCAGAAAAGGTATGTGAAAATACACAATGAATTATCAAAAAAGCTGTTGCACTTTTGCAACAGCTTCATTTATATCTTTACATATTCGTGTCAGACCATTTGTACTCAACAACAGTTTTCATATTAACTTGTTGTATATATCGCTTATAACGGCAATATTTCACTTCCGCATATCCACTCAACTTCCGTGTATGATGATTGTAAGTTTCTGCCACAAAGATTACATTCATAATAGTCTTTTACATTCCTGCTGCACTTAAAGTCATAACCTCCATGACCATGTAAACAGTTTCTATGGCTTATAGGAGCACTCCAACCATCCACTATTGTTCCCATATAAACATTAGTACCTCCGCAAGAACAAGTACGAGGGACTTCAGGTTTAACAGGTCCAGCATAAACTGTAACAGAAATAGCAAACAGTAAAATCAAAACTAAACATAATACTTTCTTCATTTTTTTTCCTCCTAATTTTATTTTTTATTACTTGCCTAAATGTTATAGCTTTAAAATGCTAATGTAAATAGGATGTTTTGTAGATTTATGTCATTTTATGATATTTTTGGGCATAATAACAGCCGTAAGCTAATTTGCCTACGGCTGACATCTGACATATCCTATCTATTATTGTCTTTCGCTAAGCTCCAATAAAACGCCCATAGATGATTTAGGATGGCAAAAAGCTATTTTAGCTCCGCCTGCACCATATCTCGGTGTTTCGTCTATCATTTTCATACCCTTAGCTTTCATTTCTTCTATAGCCTCTTCAATATTGTCTACCCTTAATGCAATGTGCTGGATTCCGCCGTTTCCGTTATTTTTTTCTATGAATTTTGCTATCGGACCATCCGGTGATGTCGATTCTAATAATTCTATTTCACTATCTCCGCATGGTAAGAAAGCGACTTTAACTTTTTGCTCCTCAACTACCTCTGTTCCTGTAGATTTTAATCCCAGAACTCCCTCATAGAAGCTTAATGCTTCCTCTAAATTTTTTACAGCTATTCCTATATGGTCTACTCTTGATAAATTCATATATACCTCCTTAAGATTTATTTATGGTGCTTAAAAATTCGTCCATAACATCATAAATATTTTTTTGTTTATCTAATATTTCATCGACTCTTCCGTCTAATTTGTTTTCACTATCGGTATGCTTGATTACTATTTTTCTAAGCTCAGCCTCTATCATCTCTACAACCTCAAGCTTTGTGTTATTATGTCTTCTCTGTCTGAGCTTTTTGCTTTGTATCAGATAATCGGTATGATTTTTAATTTCGTCTACCAACTCTACAATTCCTTCATTTTTGTTTGCTGTAACCATTAAAACCGGTGGACGTCTTTCCATATTTTGATTCAAATCAAGCATCATATTTATTTCGGTTGCAGTCCTCTGAGAGCCGAAAAGGTCGCTTTTATTTACTACGAATATATCACCTATTTCCATAACTCCCGCCTTTATTGACTGTATATCATCACCAAGACCCGGAACCATAACCATAAGTATTGTATCTGCATTTTTAACTATATCAACTTCGGATTGACCTACTCCGACTGTCTCTATAAATATATAGTCAGCTCCGTAAGCATCTAAAACTTTTACAGCATCCTTTGTGGATTTTGACAATCCTCCGAGATATCCTCTGGTCCCCATACTTCTGATAAACACATTAGGGTCAAGCGCTAAATCCTGCATACGGATTCTGTCTCCCAATATAGAGCCTCCCGAATAAGGGCTTGTCGGATCTATTGCTATTATGCCAACCTTATTGCCTTCTGCCAGAAGCTGCTTAGCCAGTTTATCCGTAAGTGTGCTTTTCCCTGCCCCCGGAGGTCCGGTTATCCCAATGATATGCGCATTACCGGTATATTCATTTATAGCCTTTATTATCTCTCTGGCTTCCTGTTCATAATTTTCGACTAAAGAAATAAGTCTGGCACAGGAACGCTTATCTCCGGCAAGCATTTTTTCAATTAACTCATTCATCCGGTCACACCTCCAAAAAAGTAAAAAGTTTAAAAGGCTAAAATTTGACATTTAGCCTTTTATTCAGCTTTATAATCTATTTTCTTTTAACATTATTTTTTATAAATTCTATTGTTGTAGTTGTCGCTGTTCCCGGTGTGAATACTTCATCAATACCTGAAGATTTAAGTCCCGGTATATCATCATCCGGTATAACTCCGCCGCCGACAACTAATATATCATCAGCACCCTGTGCTTTTAATAATTCAACAACTTTTGGCAACAGGTGATTATGTGCTCCGGATAATATACTCATTCCCACAACGTCAACATCTTCCTGAATTGCAGCTGCAACAATTTGCTCCGGTGTTTGTCTTAGTCCTGTATATATAACTTCCATTCCCGCATCTCTTAACGCTCTGGCTATTAATTTAGCTCCTCTGTCATGTCCGTCAAGACCCGGTTTGGCTATTAAAACTCTTATTGGTCTGTTCATTTTTTATCCTCCAACTTATCAAATTTACAGTAAAACTGCTTGCTCATATTCGCCGAATACTTCTCTCATAACGTCACAAATTTCTCCAAGTGTAGCATATTCCTTAACTGCTGCCAATATAAAAGGCATTACATTTTCAGTTCCTTGGCAAGCCTTTTTCAAAGCCTCCAAAGAAGTCTTAACTGCTTCGTTATTTCTTGAAGCTTTAATTTGGGCGATTTTTTCCTTTTGCATTTCTCCGACGATTGGATCAACTCTCAATAATCCTTTCGGTGCTTCCTCTTCTACCTGGAATTTATTTACACCTACAACGATTCTGTCAAGTGATTCAATTTCCATCTGATATTTGTAAGCTGAGTCAGTTATTTCTTTTTGTATATATCCTAAATCTATTGCTTTCGGAGCTCCGCCTAGTTCATCTATTTTTCTGATATACTCCATAGCCTCATCTTCAATTTGCTTTGTTTTAGCTTCTATATAATATGATCCGGCAAGAGGGTCTACCGTATTTGTTACACCTGATTCATAAGCAACTATCTGCTGTGTTCTAAGCGCTATTTGAACAGATTCGGTTGTCGGTAAAGCCAATGCCTCATCTCTTGAATTTGTATGAAGGGATTGAGTTCCTCCCAAAACTGCAGCCAATGTCTGGATAGCAACTCTTACTATATTGTTATCCGGTTGTTGTGCTGTCAGAGTACATCCGCCTGTTTGAGTATGGAATTTAAGCATCATAGATTTTTCTTTCTTAGCGCCGAATCTTTCTTTCATTATTTTAGCCCACAATCTTCTTGCCGCTCTATATTTAGAAACCTCTTCCAACAAGTCGTTGTGTGCATTAAAAAAGAATGATAATCTCGGTGCAAATGTATCAACATCAAGTCCTGCCTTGATAGCCGCCTCAACGTATGCTATACCATCAGCCAGCGTAAATCCAACCTCTTGAGATGCTGTAGAGCCAGCCTCTCTAATATGATATCCTGATATACTGATTGTGTTCCACTGCGGAACTTCTTTGGAACAGTATTCAAATATGTTAGTTATCAGTCTCATTGAAGGCTCTGTAGGGAATATGTATGTTCCTCTTGCTATATATTCCTTTAATATATCATTTTGAATTGTTCCTCTTAATTTATCTGCAGAAACACCTTGCTTCTCAGCAACGGCAATATACATAGCCAACAATACCGATGCAGGTGCATTTATTGTCATTGATGTACTTACCTTGTCTAACGGAATACCGTCAAACAATATTTCCATATCTTTTAATGAGTCAATAGCAACTCCTACCTTCCCTACCTCGCCTTCAGCCAGTGAATGGTCTGAATCATAACCAATCTGTGTAGGCAAGTCAAATGCTACAGATAATCCTGTCGAGCCCTGCTCAACCAAAAATTTATATCTTCGATTTGATTCCTCAGCAGTTGCAAAACCTGCATACATTCTCATTGTCCATGGCTTGCCTCTGTACATTGTAGTCTGATATCCTCTTGTAAACGGATATTGTCCCGGATAGCCTATTTCCGAGTCATAATCAATATTTTCAACATCCTCAGGAGTGTATAGTCTGTTAATTACATCTCCCGAGCCTGTTCTGAAAACCTCTTTGCTCTCAGGTGCTTTCTCTAGTGATTTGCCAAGTACATTTTTCTCCCAGGCAGCCTTCTTCTCTTTGTCAAACATCAATTCGTACCTCCCTATTTTATACTTTTTGTGATTGACTTTTATAACAAATTCTAAGTATTTTTTAACTTATTCTTCACGAATAATATAATCTATTTCAGGCAAATTTGCAAGATTTTTTGCAAAAATGACTTGTTTTTTTTACTTCTTGCATTAAAACTTGTAATTTTCTTGCAAGTACATTGTTAAAAAAATAATTTTCTTGCATTTTCAAGTAAAATACAGACTTGCAAAAAATAGTTTTAATTTACATTCGCATAATTAATATTATTTTTTTCATGGATATTAATATTCAATTATTCATAATTTTACCCTTATATCCGCTTTATAAACCTTATTGTCAGACTTTTTTTATAAACAGCTGTTCACTAGTATTATGAGCTTAAAACTTAGAAAAAAATCCGACATAGAATTATAACATATCTACTTACGCTATATATTTTGGGGGATTTTTATGCTATACTGAGGACGTACAATTACACAAGTGGTATAGTTTTGTTAAGTACGGTAAATCATGATAATAACCGAGAATTTGAAAATTTATATTTTATGCATTTATCAAAAAAAGGCATACATGGTCAAGCGTCTGCCTGCTTTTTATGATATACTTATTATGTAAGGAGGGACTAATTATATGCATGCATGGGAAGCTATACAAAAAACCTTAAACCACATTGAAGAACATATCGGCGAAGAAATTGAAATCGAAGAACTTGCTGAAATCGCTGAACTTTCTCTATTCTACTATCAGCGTCTGTTCACACGGTTAGTCAAAAAACCTGCACGGGAATATATCAAGCTTCGCCGCTTAGCCAGATCCTGCGGTGTGCTTCGCAATAAACAAAACCGTATCCTTGATGTTGCGCTAGATTATGGTTTTGGCAGCCATGAAACTTTTACCCGTGCATTCAAGGACACCTACGGCATCACCCCGGCACAGTATCGGAATAAGCCTGTTGGTCTTGATAATTTTGATAAGCCCGATTTATTGCTAAACTATATTATGGTAGATGAAGGTGTACCACTGATAAGTGACGGGCTTGTATTGGAATATAATCGCAAGACCCTTAATGAGCCGGTAAACTTTCTTGGAGTAAAAGGTTTTTATCATTTCAAAAAGGGTAAAATGCTCGGTGAAAGACCCGGTGTATCCGAACCTTCCGCTATCTGGCAAAGGTTTTTCGATACACGCAAAGATATTCCGTGTATTCCCAACGGGCGTCTAATTGGTGTTTCTTATCAAGGGGAGGCCCCGGAAGGCTATTCAACTTATTTTGTCGGAGCAGAGGCTGAACAAGATAAGGAGCATTCCCTTTATGAAAACTGGGAGTTGCCCGCAAGAGAATATGTAGTTTGCGGATTTGAGGCAGAAAACCTTGAACAGCTGACTGGTTCTGCTTCTGGTAAAGCAATGAAACACATGCGGTTTTGGCTCAAGGAACATGGATTGATCGCAGATGGTTTTTTCCCGGAGATATATTATCATAGTCTTGGCAAGCTGAGCCATTGTTTATCTAAAACGGCGTATATGGAAATGTGGATTCCGTTTAAACAACGAGAAAACATAAATAAAAATAAATTGATTGGAGAAAATGCTAATGAGTAAGTATGAAGAAGGATTAAAGATAATTGAAGAAAGATTCGGAAACAACAAGGATAATTTTATCTCACTTGCAACTATTGCCACAGAGCCGAGTGCTGATGGAAATCCCAGACCTGTTGTCCGCGATGTAGACGCATGTTATGAGGACGGCGTATTTTATGTCGTTACATATGCGAATTCAAATAAAATGCGACAAATAGCGCAAAACAAAGAAGTTGCGTTTTCGGCTATTGATTGGTTTTCCGGAAACGGAACAGGTGAAAATTTAGGCTGGGTATTAGACCCTAAAAATGCTGAAATAAGAGCTAAGCTCCGTACAGTTTTTGCTGAATGGTATGACTTTGCTAATGATGAAAGTGATGAAAATTGCTGTATTTTGGCAATTAGAATTACAAGAGGTACAGTAATTAAAGATCATGGTGCCGTGCGTTACAATATGGATTTTGTTAATAAGATAGAAACAAGTGAAGGTAAAATCATATAAAGCAGCAAGGTAATTATTTGGCGGATACAAATGGCGCAAAGGAAAGAAAATTGATATGGCAGAAAGCATGAAGGCTAATGAGTAAGACTGAAACTGAAGAAGATGCTGCAAAAACAGCTACAAGCTGTTTTTGCAACATCTTCTGTTATATTTTTCCTTCAAACTCTTTTAAGTAATCTATTCCTTTTTCAGTTAAAACTGTTGCCTGTATTCCTCTCTTTTTATTCACAAGTCCGTCTTTATTAAGTTTTTCAAGCCTGGTTCTTGTTTTTGATTCTGTTGTATCATAGCCGAGTTCATTTAATCTTTGAGTAATTCTTTCTCTTCCTGCAGATATATTATTATCATGAAGAGATTTTATTACTCTTAAAATTGCAAGGCTTTCATCATCATAGTTAAACAAATCTTCTGAGTTAAGCTCATTGTAATTATTTTTAGCGTCCTCTTCAAAAAAGTTGTTATCGGGAAAATCTGAGACTGTAAGTGTATTAGCTGTTCTTACCGCAAGCATATACTTTATTGTACTTTCTAATTCTCTCACATTTCCCAGCCATTTATATTTTTTTAATTTTTCTAAAACATTCTTATTTACATTTATATCCGCACTTGTTTCTACCTTTATAAAATATGAGACAAGCTCATCTATATCGTTTTTTCGGGTTCTTAAAGGAGGCAGATATAAATATCCTATTTTTAATCTATAATATAAATCTGACCTGAACTGTTTTTGAGCTACCATAGCTTTAAGATTCTTATTTGTAGCCGCAATAATTCTGACATCAACCTTTCTTATAGCGCTTCCGCCTAAAGGAAGGAACTGCTTTTCCTGCAATACTCTTAACAGCTTAGTCTGAACTTTCGGCGAAACGTCTCCGATTTCATCTAAAAATATAGTTCCTCCGTCTGCTAATTCAAAAAGACCAAGCTTTCCTCCTTTTTTAGCTCCTGTAAATGCACCCTCCTCATATCCGAAAAGCTCACTTTCTATAAGCTCATCCGGCAATGCACTGAAATTAACAGCTATAAAGGGTTTATATTTTCTGCTCGAATTATTGTGTATAGCACTTGCAAACAGTTCCTTTCCTGTACCGCTTTCGCCTTCTATCAGGACAGAAAGCTCGGATTTTGACAATTTTAAAGAAATATTTTTTACAGCTTTTAAAGCCTCGCTGCTGCCAATTATATTGTCAAAATTATATCGTGCATAATATCCCTTTAAGAGCAAATCATTGCTGTAGCTTTTTTCTGCTTTGATTTTTTCATCCTTGCTTGTTGTAAGGACAATATTTTTGCTTCCCGGCACAATAAATTTTGAAACTTTTACACCGCTTCCTCTTATATCTATATGCTTGTTTTCATAGATATCACTGCTTAAAAAAAACGGTAAAAGTTCTTTTTCAATTATGTTTTTAATATTTTTGGAAACTATATTTTTTTCTGTGGAAAGAAGTTTTGTCATTTTCTCATTTGCATATTTTATGTATCCATCCTCGTCATATACTATGATACCGTTTACAAGACTGTTTACAATATTATTCAGGTGCCCGTTCAGGCTCGTAACATTATTGTTTATGGCTGAGATTCGTTTTGAAACATTTATTATCTTCTGCATATATTTTTTAGTTATGAATGTTGTGTCCTTATGAGGCATCTTCAGCTTATCCATAATTGTATACATTGTATTTATATCTATTACTCTGGGGCCTAAGTTTATTATATTCTCGACGCAAGAAGGCACCTTGTCAACTTCTCCCGGAGTTATCGCTGTTTTAAGCTTTTTATAGCTCTCGATTGACGGATAGTAAGGAAAATACTTAATATGGTTCAAACCAAGCTCCAGTAAATCATTTATTGATTTTTCCGTAGTATCCTTTTCGTCATTGACAAGCAAGACCTCCTGATTTGCGGGAATATCCGCAATCATATCAATATAGTCAAAATTTACGCTTCTTTCACAGATTACTATATCCCCACAATTATATTTAATGTTCTTCTCATCAAGTTCTGTTTTCATATCCATACTTGATATTATAAGCAAATCACAATTAAGCTCAGGAACAAGATACTCTTCGCTCGCATAAGCTTCTACATAAAACGTATCGGGTATAAACTCCTTAAGCTGTCCGTACAAAAAGTTTTTCGTACTGACGGAGCCGGCAACTAAAATAATTTTCTTTTGCATATTAATGACCATTCCCTTTCCTGTACTTGCAAGCTTTAAACTGCAGGCACAAATTTGTTTAAGCCATTTTATCGATATTATATCATATTTTCAAACTTTGAAACATTAGCAATTTATTTATTCAAATAAAGAAGATGCCGCAAAACAGTTCATATTTACATATTTTGCAGCACCTACAGCATTTTTTTATTTTTCTTCAAATGTTCCGAATATTATCGGTTTTTTATCTTGCACCATCATTTTTCCTTTTGCAAAAACGCTGTCTATGTCTAAATTTTTATCCAGAATACACAAATCTGCATCAAAACCTTTTTCGATTCTGCCCTTATTTTTAAGCTTCAAAATTTTAGCCGGATTGCAGGTTATCGCTCTTATGGCAATCTCAAGAGGTATTTGCTCCTTCTCTACACATTCTTTTATCGACTTTATAAGACAGCTTGATTTGCCCACTCCTAATCCCACGAATTCTTTCTTTTCATTAAATATAGGCAAGCTTCCCTGTCCGTCAGATGTAAGAGTAAAATTATCCATGCACACATTTTCTTGTATAAGTCTTTTTAAACCTTTGCTGAATCTAATTTCTCCGTCTACCTCTTCATAGTAATCAGGGTCCTCGCTTCCCGTAAAGTCAATATATCCGCCTTTTTTAGCGTACTCAACGCATTTTTCAAAAAGCTCAGGATTTCTGTTTACATGTGTAGGTACAAATTGAGTGATAGGAATTTCTGTTTCGTTTACGGCTCTTTCCAGCATTTCTATTTGTCTTTTTCCATCGCCTAAATGAATATTTATCACGCCTGCCTTTCCGGACAGCATTCCGCCAACTCTTGCATCAGCAACCGCTTTTATGAATTCATCAAAGGAAGGTTGAGATGACCGATGATCAGATACGGCAATCTCTCCGATTCCGATTATTTTGTCGATAGTCATTATATCTTTCATTATTTCTCCGGTTATCGTTCTTATCGGCAATCTATACGAGCCAGCATAGATAAATGCTGTTATGCCTTCTTCCTCCAAAGCTCTTGCTTTTGCAAGCAAAGAAATCATATCTCTTGCCACGCCGTCTGTTCCCAGGCATCCTACTACAGTCGTAACTCCGGATTTTGTAAGCGAGCTGAGCGTTGCTTCGGGAGTTCGCGTAGCAAAGCCGCCTTCTCCTCCGCCGCCCAAGATATGAACATGTGAGTCAATAAATCCCGGAACCGCAATTTTGCCGCTTGCATCAATTTCGTTGACATCAACAAAACCATTAAGCTCAATCGAAATATTATCTTCAATAGCTGCAATTTTATTTTCGATTATTAAAATGTCCTTTTTTCCGATATGCTCCGGCTTATATACATCTATATTTTTTATTATTGTTATCATTTCTTCCAACCTTCCTTTTGTCTGTAGCTCTTGCAGTCAAATATTATTGCAATCCTACTGCCACTGCTATTACAATTATTATTGTACCTAACAGGAATAAGAATCCTTGCATTTTAATCTGATATTTAGCCCATTTAGACCAGTCTATTCTTGCAACTCCAAGAACTCCTATCAAGCTTGCCGATACAGGAGTAAAAGCATCAACAAAGCCTGAGCCAAGCTGATAAGCAAGAACTGCAATTTGTCTTGATATTCCTACTATATCTGACAGTGGCGCCATTATCGGCATAGTCAAAGCTGCCTGACCTGAATTTGATGTTACAACCAAATTAAATAAACTTTGGAATATATACATACTCCATGCTCCTATAACTGCCGGAACGCCTGCTAAAGCTTGACCTATTCCATATAAAACCGTGTTCAATGTAGAAGCTACATTGGCGTCTGATCCTCCAAGCACCAGCAAAATACCCTTAGCCATACCGACAACTATAGCTGTGCCCGCCAAGTCTGCCGCACCTCTTTGGAATGATGATGCCATTTCATTTATAGTCATATCGCTTAGCTTGAATATGATTGCTGTGACACCTGTTATAAAGCCCATAACGAAGAACTGTGAAGCAATTTCAGGTATATAGTAAGCTTTTTTAGTAACTCCGTAAATTATCCAAATTAAAACTGCAAGCATCTCTAAAAGTATCAGTTTATGTCCTAATGTAAATTTAACTTGTTCCTCTGATGTTTTTTCTATTCTGCTTCTGAAATATTCATCAGTTGTATATACTGCCGAACGCTCAGGATTCTTTCTGATTCTTTCAGCATAAAACATAGTATATCCTGCCGCTAAGGCTGTCACAACAAACCACATTATCAATCTGAAGCTTGCTGCCGAAAGAACAGGAATTCCTGCTATTCCTTGAGCCACCGCCACACTGAACGGACTCATCCATGATGTTGCATTTCCTATCTGTGAAGCAACAAATGTAACTGTAACAGCTACAATCGAGTCATATCCGAGAGCTATTACAAACGGTACCATTATCATGGCAAAGGGAATTACTTCCTCCGACATACCGAATGTCGCCCCGCCTAAAGAGAACAAGAAAAACAATAAAGGAAGCGCTAATCTTTCAAGACCTTTTGTTTTACTGATAAATGCGTAAATACCTGCATCAATGGCACCTGTTCTCATTATTATACCAAAAGAACCGCCGACAACCAAAATCAGTGCTACTATACCAACTGCCGAGCCATATTTATCGCCGGTAACAAGACCTTCAAATAAATAATTCATAAATCCGAAGCCTTCGTAATCGTCAGTTCCCCATATTTTAGCCGTGCTGTGCAATTTTTTTGATGTGTCATACATTGCTTCGCCATATAGGCTGTATAAAACATCATCATCAAGTCCCAATTCATCAAGCTGCCCTTGAGTCCAAGTTGAGGAATCAGAAGCTACAAATTCTTGTAATGCCGCTTGGTCAACTCCCAGTTCTTCAAGTTTAGCTGTGTCTTCAGAAAGGTCCTTTAACTTATCGGATAAATTATCTGTATTTAAGTTATAGCTGTATCTGAATGAATCTGCCATTAAAACTGTTCTTGATTTTACCGCTCCGTTTGAGTCAGTGTATTCAATAGTATGAGTGCTGAATTTTCCTGCAGGCACAATAAAAGTCAAAAGCCAGCTGAATAATACCACCGCAAAAATTATAGCATAGGTATGCGGCGTCCTGATTTTTGTTAAATCCTTAGAAATTTTTACTTGGTCATCTTTTTTTCCTTTCATGATACTCCTCCTAATAATTTATAATACCGTTGTCACGACTCTATTGAGCCATTTAAAATATTCCGAGAATATTATTTAATTTCTCAAAAAATATTATGCCTAATTATCAAGCAAATATCATGCCAAAGTGATAAAGTGTATTTTTGCAAAGGTTTTAGATGTCATATTTTTTATTTGGTTAATTTTATCAGCCAAACTCAGATGATATTTTACCAAACAAAATAGCCATATGTCTATGGCTATTTTGTGTTTACTTATATATTTAATTCTATATTTCTATATCCAGCAAGTATGAGCTTAAGCTTTTGCCATGCTTATCTATGGCAAGTGATCTTGTTACTCCACCGCCAAGTGCATCGTACATCACGAAGTTAAGAGCTCCTAATTGAGGTAATTCGTATCTTTTAACTTCTCCCTTAACTATATCCTTAAACCATTCCTTAACTACTTCGGGTGTCACTTTTTCCTTTATAAGATCATAGTCTTTGACGTCGTAAGTTATCAGAGATACGTTAGAAATATTACCCTTATCTCCTGTTCTTGAATGAGCTATTTCCCATAATTTCATTTATTGTACCTCCTTATAAATCACTTTTGCTTCTACATCATTTCTGTTAACCAATATTGAAGCTACAGATACGATTTCACTTACAGTCTTGGTAGCTCCGCCGCCGCCGGCAGGTCCGTTAGTATAAAGAGTTTCAACTTCATTGCCTATTTGGTCCGCATCATATTTTGTCTTAGTTCTGGCAGAAACTCTTAATCTGACTTCTTCCGGTGTATTGTATTTTCTGTCGTGATTTTTATATATCGCGTTAATTCCGATGAAATCCACTCTTAGCTCATCATATTTTACTCCGGTCAAAGCAAGTCTTTTCTCAACTATTTCAGCAGCTAATTTAGCTCTGTCCAAGCATCCGGGTCCTGCGTAGCTCATTTCGCCTTCACCTATGAAGCAGTCCTTATATCCTATGCTTACCTTTAATGTATCTGTTTTTTCTCTGCCCGCAGCTCCTCTGACCTCAACTGTATCTTTCTGCGTTTCTGTAAAGCTTACTTTTGAAAAATCTGCTGTACAATCAGGTGTAAAATACGTTGACGGATCGTGAATTTCATATATCATTTGCTCTATAAGAGTATCCTTATTAACTACTCCTCCCGAACCTTCTACCTTAGTAATCTTAAATTCTCCGTTTTCACTTACCTCAGCTATAGGGAATCCAAGTTCTGATAATCCTTCAACATCTTTTTTACCAGGATCTGCAAAGTATCCTCCTGTCGCTTGTCCTCCGCACTCAAGTAAATGTCCCACTAATGTTCCTTTACCCATTAAATCGTAATTATCTATATCCCATCCAAACTCATATACAAGCGGTGCCAAAAATAGTGCAGGGTCTGAAACTCTTCCTGTTACTATGATATCTGCTCCGTTTTTTAAGGCTTCAACTATTCCGTCTATACCCATATAAACATTAGCTGATATTATTTCTCCATCCAGCTCTGCAAGAGGCTTTCCTGTCTCCCAAACTGTTGTATTCTTATATTTATCTAATTTTTCGAGAACGTCATCACCATATACGGCTGCAACTTTTAAGCCTTTTATATTTTTTTGTTCTGCCATTTTGCAAATTACTTCTACGGCACTTTGAGGGTTGGCAGCACCCATGTTTGTAATTACTTTTACTTTGTGTTTATGTGCTAAAGGAAGAACTTTGTCCATTCTGTGCTCTAAAAGTCCGTTATATCCTTTGCTCGGATCAGCTAATTTTGCTTTTTGTGCTATGGCAATAGTTCTCTCAGCCAAGCATTCAAAACTTATATAGTCTAAATTTCCTTTTTCTATAAGCTCTAATGCAGGTTCAAGCCTGTCTCCGGCATATCCCGCACCGCTTCCTATTCTTATTTTTTTCACTGTTATACCTCCTGTTTAAAATCTAATAACTCCTGTTACTATAGCTACTATAAGCATTACAATTGTAACTAAGAATGCATATGGAATAGTCTTTTTCTGATGCTCTCCTAAATCTACGCCTGCCAGACCTATTAACAAAAATGTAGATGCTGTTAATGGACTTACAGGGAAACCTGTAGTCATCTGGCCTAAAATTGCTGCTCTTCCTACCATTATAGGATCAACTCCAAATTGGCTTGCAGTATTTGTCAATACAGGCATTACTCCAAAGTAGAATGAATCAGGGTCAAATAATAAGCTCATAGGCATCGAGATAACACCCGTGATAACTGCTATGAATTTTCCTAATGCATCCGGAATTATACTTACTATTACTTCAGACATAGCTGTAATCATGCCTGTATCTTTCATTATTCCTGTAAACGCACCTGCCGCAAACAATACGCTTGCCATCATCAATGCTTCTTTAGCATGAGCATCTACTCTTGCTCTTTGCTCTTTTACATTTGGATAGTTTATAACTGATGCAAAAACAAATGCGAACATAAATACAACCTGCGGCGGTAATTTATCTGATATCATTACACCTATAGCTGCAATTATTAATAAAATATTTACTAAGAATAGTTTTGGTCTTTGTAATCTTAATTTCTCAGGATCTACTTCTGCTGCATTATTTTCTATATTGGCAAGAGCAACTTCTCCTATTCTTGACTTTTCTTTTTTACCTATGAAAGCCGCTATTAAAATAACCAGTACTAATCCGGATATAACAGGTATTAAAATAGGATTGAAAAGTTCGGTTACAGGAACATTTAATGAAGTCGCTGCTCTTAATGTAGGTCCTCCCCAAGGGACTATATTCATAGTTCCTGCTGCCAGTGCAACAATAGTTGCTAATGAAGTTCTGCTCATTTTAACTGCATCATATAGAGGCAATACTGCAGGGATTGTTACTAAAAATGTTACAGCTCCTGAACCATCTAAGTGTACTATCATCGCTAAAACAGCTGTTCCGATTGCTATTTTTACAGGGTCGCTTCCTACTGCTCTTATAATCCTTTTGATTATAGGATCGAAAGTACCTGCATCATTTAAAATACCGAAAAATAATATTGCAAATATAAACATAACTCCTGTAGGTGCTATAGTCTTAATACCATTGGTGATAAATGTTCCTACTTCAAATCCAAATCCGCCTATTAGTGCCATTACAGTAGGAACCGCTATAAGTGCTACTGTAGGTGTTAATTTCTTGCTCATTACCGCAACGAGTAAAAGTATTACTGATAAAAATCCTAATATTGCTAACATTTTCTCCTCCTAATAATTAATAATTTTATTTGTAGATAATAATTAAATTTGCAATTTATATGCCAATTATATTTTCTTATTAACATTATTGCAGTTTTAGCTTTTATTATGATATAAATTCAATAATATTCAGGCCTAGCAATCGATTTCCATATAAATTAAATAAAAGCAAATTTCTAAATTTATAGAAACTTGCTTTTGATTTTACTATACTTTTAAAGAATATAAGTTTAATTTTCAATATAATTATAAATTTCTAAAAACTTTGAATAGCAATTATAATTTCTAAATTTTTAGAAAATCTTATTTTAATTTATTATATAAGCTTGCCAAGGATATCCCTAGGGCTTCTGCCGATCTTTTCTTACCTTCCATATCCTTGCCGAATATTTCAAGGGCCTTTATAATTTCTTGTTTTTCAAATTCTTTAATTCTGTCGCTTAATTTTTCAATAGTGCTTTCTGTTTTTAAAGAATTCTGTATTCTTACAGGGAGATGATTGCATTTTATCTGATTGCTTTCCATCATATTTATTGCGAATTCAATAGAGTTTCTTAATTCTCGTACATTTCCGGGCCAGCTGTAATTGTACAGCATTGATTCCGCCTCTTTGCTGAGAAAAATATCTCCTTTTAAGCTGTTTTTATATGATTCTATATAATTATATGCCAAAGGTAAAATATCCTCTCTTCTTTGCCTTAAAGAAGGAATAGTCAAAGGAAATACAGAAATTCTGTAAAACAAATCCTCTCTGAAGCTACCCTCAGAAATCATATCTTCTAAATTTCTGTTTGTTGCTGCTATAACTCTTACATCAATTTCCGTTTCCTTAACGCTCCCTACTCTTCTTATTGTCCCTTCTTGAAGAGTTCTCAAGAGTTTTGCCTGTACCTCCAAGTCCATTTCGGAAATTTCGTCCAGAAAGATAGTACCTTTATTTGCAGCTTCAAACAAGCCCATTTTGCCCTCTCTTTTAGCACCTGTAAATGAGCCTTCTTCATATCCAAACAGCTCACTGTCAAGCAAAGTTCCTTTGAAGGAAGCACAGTTTACGGCAATAAACTGACCATTTGCCCTATTGGATTCATTGTGTATTGCATTTGCATATAATTCTTTTCCGGTACCGCTTTCTCCAAATATCAAAATAGTAGTATCTCTTTGTGATATCTTCTTAATTGTATTTTTCACCTCAAGAGAGCTTATATCAACCGATATAATATCATCTAAGGTATATTTTGCTCTCTGAATTGCACTGATTCTGCTTTCTAATGATTTCAGCCTTGATTTATATTTATCTATATCCTGATATAGCTTATATATATCATCTATATTGCTCACTACGGAAATAGCGCCTACTAATTCTGAATTTTCAAATATCGGTGACATATTTACCGAATACTCAATTCCAAATTCTTCTCTTATAGCTCCCGCTATTGCCTTTTTTGATGTCAATACATTGGGAAGTCTGGCCCCCGGTCTTAATTCTCTTAATTTTTTTCCTACTATTTCATCATATGATACTTTTGTAATTCTTGTATATGCGGGATTAATATATCTGACTATTTCATCAGTATCAATAATTAAAATACCATCATACAGGTTGTCAAAAAGTGATTCGACCCAACTATCAATCTTCATTTGATACCTCTCAACAGAAATTTTAGTTTATATAAGTATTTTATCATTTAAAAAGAATTATTACAATTTAAATTCTAAAATTTTAGAAATCATGCCGTTTATCAATTAATACCACTTTTTACTTATGATAAACTTATTACTTTAGTTGCTATATTTTCATTAAACATATAATCATGCTCAACAAAAATCATCGTTGGCTGATACTCAAGTATTAGCTTTTCTATCTGCATTCTTGAAATTATATCTATATAGTTCAATGGCTCATCCCAGATATATAGATTTGCTTTTTGGCACAGGCTTTTTGCTATTAAGACTTTCTTTTTTTGTCCGGCACTTAATTCCGATAAATCCTTATCTATAGAATTCGGATTAAAATCAAGCTTTGCCAGTATTGCTCTAAACAAGCTTTCCTCTATAGCCTCGCTTTCAACATAGTCCTTAAAGCTTCCTTTCAGATGTGATGTATCCTGTGATATATAGGATATAACAAGTTTATTTCCTATATTTACATTTCCTGTATAGCTTATTTCTTCACCTAATATGAGCTTTATTATGCTGGATTTTCCGCTGCCGTTTTTTCCTCTTAGTGATACTCTATCCCCTTCATTGACCGTAAAGCTGATACCTTCAAACAGTTTATTTTCTCCATAGCTTATCGATAAATCATCAATATTGATATAATTCGTTTTCAAATATGCTTGAGGATGAATCTTTAAATCATCTGCTCTTTCTATATTTTTCAAAAGCTTTTTCTTTTCCTCAAGAGATTTTTCCTTACGATGTTCAATATTTTTTGCCTTTTTCATCATTCTTGCAGCCTGTGAACCGACAGCACCTCTGTCATACACATGATCTCCGATTTTGCTTTTTTCGACTAAATTACTCCAACCCTTAGCACGCCTGAATGAATCTTCAAGGGTTCTTATTTCCTTTCTTAATGTATCATTTTTTTCTATCTCATAATTGTCACTAAGCTCCTTATTATAGCTCCAAGTGCTGAAATTTCCTCTTTGTATTTCTATATTGCTTCTATTTATTGAAATTATATGGTCTGCAATTTTATCTACAAAGTGTCTGTCGTGAGATACTAATATAAATCCATTTTTAGAGTTTAAATATTTAGCTACAGTTTCTCTGCCCTCTGTATCTAAATGATTTGTAGGCTCATCAATAAGCAAAAAGTTATTCTTTTTTAAAAACAGAGCCGCAAGCATCAGCTTAGTTCTTTCACCGTTGCTAAGAGTAGCAAAGCTTCTTTTAAGAACATCAGTATCAACATCAAGCTTTCTTATTTCTTTTTCTATAAGCTCATCTATTATATATCCATCATGACTCATATATAAGTCCAATATACTTCCGTATTCATTCATGGAGCTTTCTGAATTTTCTTTTATACATAAATCCATTTTCGTTTCCCACTCCGTAAACGGAGCGACAATATTTTTTATAAGTTTTAATGTATTTTCCTCTATATCTACTTCAAAGGGGAAATAGTCGAAGCTTACAGAGCTTGTTATTGTACCGCTGTACTTATATTTACCCTGTAAAAGATTTAAAAATGTTGTTTTCCCTCTTCCGTTTCTTCCTATGAACCCCAGCTTCCAGTCTGTATCTATTTCAAACGATACATTTTCAAATATATTCTCATAGTTGGTATCATAGCTGAATGTTAAATTATTTACTCTTATTTGTGACATATACATTCCTCCTGTAGTATTATTTCCTTATTGCATTAAGTTTGTGCATAACATATTCCTTCTTGTTAAGAGGGTTTATGGTATTTCTTTTGCAAATCTTGCTTTCATCAAACATTGTATCTCTATATCCGCTGAATTTGCTTATGAATATACCCTTGCCCTCTGTATATGATGCTATTTTTATTTGATAGTTTTTGGAGGTTTCAACAGGTACCAAACCGGACAGCATACATTCATCTCCAACTGATATCGTGCCTTCAAATTCTGCTCCCATCATTTTTAAGTCAAACATGGATTTACTTATTGCATATTCCGGTACTCTTAGTTCAAATTCATTTATAGGCTCTAAAAGTCTTGTTTTAGCATTATCTATAGCCTCCATCAATACCATCGGAGTAACATTTCTAAAATCTGCAGGAGTGCTGTCAACACTGCTGTATTCTGTATTTATAAGACTTACCTTCATATCTGTCAGCTCCCAGCCATATAAACCGTGCTTGCAGGTATCGTATACAGCTTCTTCTATAGCATTTAAAAATGATTTTGGCAAAAACCCTGCTGTTACTTCAGATTCATATACTATTCCGCTTCCTCTTTCCAAAGGCTCAACCTTAATTTCAACTGCTGCCGCAAATATACTTGGTTTTTGCCACATTCCCATATATGCAATTCCCTCGCCGCATACTGTTTCCTTGTATATAGTTTGAGTATTGGAAAATTCTATTTTTAGTTTGTATTGACTCTCCAAAACAGAGCAGATAATCTCCTTTTGTACTTCACCGAAAAGATTTATATAAATATCACCGTTTGATTCATCAGTTTCCGGTTCCAGAAGAGGGTCTTCATCACTAAGATTCAGAAGAGCCATATAAAGCTTGTGATTATCAGGCTCATCTTGCAGAGATACTTTTGTTTTAAGTGTTGCCTTGCTGAGCGATACATGTTTTAGCTTCTCACTCTTTCTTCCGATAATGCTGCCTATTTTAAAGCATGTAATGCCATGTATTATGCCTATGTCACCGCATGAGATTTTTTTGCCATCTAATACTTTTCCGTTTTCCAAGCTGCTTATTTTCTTTACCTTTTCATCAGATTCTTCATCTATTCTTATGATGTCTCTTAAGTTTATTTCTCCTCCGAACATTCTTATATAAGCCTTTTTTTCGTTAGAGGCTGTTCTTTCGATTTTAAATACTACTCCCGATATTTCATTATCATTTTCAATGTTTATCGGAAGATGATCAAGAATTTTATCTAATAATAAGTCTGTTCCTATATTGAGTCCTGCTGAGCCCATAAATACAGGATAAATCATTCCTTTAACCGAATATAAGGCTATTTTTTTATTTATATTTTCCCTGTCAATATATCCCTTGCTCAAGTATTCGTTTAAAACTTCTTCATCAAGTGCGGATAATGTATCCAGCACATTATTGTTTATGTCTTCTTCATCATAGCTGTCTGTAATTTTTAGGTCCTTAGTTTCCTCATTAATACAGCTTTGCATCATAACAGCGGTATTGCTTAAAAGCTTACAAATTTCTTTAAATACTTTTTTGCTGTCAGCACCTATTCTGTCAAGCTTATTTATAAAAATTACAGTGGGGATATTAAGCTTTTTGAGAGTATTAAACAGCACCTTGGTCTGAGACTGTACCCCTTCTACAGCTGAAATTACAAGCACTGCACCGTCAAGCACGCTAAACGCACGTTCAACCTCGGATATAAAATCTACGTGTCCAGGCGTATCTAATATATTTATTTTTACATCACTGTAATTGAAGGATACCGCAGAAGCTTTTATAGTTATGCCTCTTGCTTTTTCAAGCTCCATAGTATCTGTTTGTGTATCTCCGTTATCAACTCGTCCTATCTTGTCTATAACCTTTCCGTGGTATAAAAGATTTTCTGTTACTGTTGTTTTTCCCGCATCTACGTGTGCTACTATTCCTAAATTAATTGTTTTGTTTGTATTCATCTACACTCCATTAATATTGATTTTTACGCAAAAATCCCCGATACAAGAATAATCTCGTCTCAGGGATTTTTTTGCGCATAAAATATACAAATAAAAAAAGACTGCAATTATACAATCTCACAATAAAGCTATATCTATATCAATTTAATTTTTGATATATGGTGCTGAAATTATATAGTGCTGAGATTATTCTTTTAAAACTAAAGTATATATAGTCTCGCTTTCAGCGAGCCTTTGAAATATTCTTTGAATATATAGTCTCAACTACGTTGAGCCTTTGGAAATATTCTTTGAATATTTCTGTCTTGTTATGGCTTTCGTTTGTTTTGCTTCATCGAAAAACAAGCCATCTCTTGCTCTTTACAAGACATTGCTGATTATACAGTATATATACTTCTAACTATTAAGTTTTGTTAGTTTAAAAGAGTATTTTTCTCATCTCTATTATAATCTCCTTTTCATATAAAAGGGTAATGCTACTGTTTTAGTATAATATAAAAATACTTATAAGTCAATATTTGTAATATTACAAATTGAATACGTTTATGTTTTTATCCAAATATGTATTTCACTCTATTTTATTTTCATTGATACATATCTTTTGCTTCAGGATATTTTTTGAGCATAATTTCATTTGCAATCTCAAGCTTTTTTAGATACTCAGAATAAGAGGAGCTTAGTATCTTCATGTTTTCTGTTAAAATCTCACGATAACCGCTTTCCTTTTGAAAATCTATCATAAACCTCTGAATTTCAGCCGCGTCGGAATTCTTATACTCATCAGAATTTCTATATTCCATATACTGTTCAATTTCTTCACGGTTACGCTCAAGATATCCGTCTGTGTCATTCAGCATCTCATTCATTCTTTGATTTTTTTCTTCTTCTATTTTTGCCGTATCTATTTTTTCGCTCACAGTGAAAAATGCTTCTAAAAACTCAGAAAGCTCTGCAGGTAAATATAAATTTACAGTATCAATATAATTGACAATTGCTTCATAGGCTTTTCGTTTGTCCTCTGTATCAATAGCTTCATTTAAAAATCTTCCGAAATGCATTGACAAATAAAGACCATAGTTGCCCGGAAACGCAAATACAAGTTTTTCTTTTATGGTACATAAATTTTCATCATGCTTTTGCAGGTAGTCAAACTCCCGATTCACATCATAATCTTCAATCAAGCTATTCATGCAATTTTGTATGTCATTAAGACGCTGCATCCTTAATTCTGCAATATATTTGCATTTGGCTAAAGCTGACTGTTTATTTGGGCTATTGACTATTTCTGTAATATCTGAAATACTGATACCGCATTTCCTAAGAACAAATATTTCCTTAAGTGCAGATATGTCTTTATCACTATAATCTCTATATCCGTTTTCCAATATCTGCGGATGTATCAAGTTTTTACATTTTTCACATACTTCCTTTATCAGCATACTATTCCTCCTAAATAATTATCATTACTCTTAAAATCATCTTAATCCATCCCCCAAGGGTGCAGTCAAGTATTTTTTTAGGCAGTTTAAATAAAAAAAGAGCAAGCCTAATCCAAGATACTGCTCACTCAATTTTAATTCATTATATTTAGAAAAAATCTTCGATATTGTCTATATTATTATAACTGTTTATTATAATATTTGATAAATCTCTTACATACAACCCACTTTAAAGTGAGATAAGCCAAAAATAAAAAATCCCCTGCATTAAGAATTCTCTTAATACAGGGGGATGATATGTATTATTTATATTATTGTAAATGCTTATGTCCCACTAATCTATCTATAACTGAAACGAGTTTCGCGATCTCAGGTTTTGATATTTGTTCGTCTGCTCCGAGTTGTTTGCCTTTTACTCTCATTTCCTCATTAATTAATGATGAAAAAACAACTACAGGAATTGTTTTGAGCTTTGAATCATCTCTGATAAGTCTAAGGAGTCTATGCCCGTCCATTTGAGGCATTTCTATATCTGTTATTATACACGATACATGATTTTCTACTTCATCATTAGCTTTTAATTCATTTAAAAAGTCCCATGCTTCTTTTCCATTGTTCGTTTGCGTTATATTTGTATAACCCGCTTTTTTAAGTGATTCAAGTATAAGTTTTGATAAGAGCATTGAATCTTCGGCTATTAAAATAGGATAGTTCGAACGTTCTCTTTCTCCTAAATAATCCAAATCGCTTAATTTAATTCCACTATTTGGGCTTATATCTGTAACTATTTTTTCAAAATCAAGAATGGTAATTAATCTGTTATCATATTCAGCTATTCCCGTAGCAATACCTTCTTGTCCGCCGTATATTGTGGTGTCAGGCTTTGAAATAGCTTCCCACGAAATACTGTTTATACCGACTACAGTGTCAACATGAAATGCAACTCTCATATTATTAAAATCTGCAATTATAAATATATCCTTTTCGGGATTTTCAGATTCGGGCATATTCAAATATCTAGGAAGATTTATGACAGTCATTAAAACATCTCTTGGTTTAAACACGCCTTCTACAGCCGGATGAGACATTTGCATAGGAGTAACAGGGCAATAGGTCATAATCTCTCTAACTTTAGCAACATTTATTCCAAAGGTGTGTCCGGCAATAGTAAATTCCATAATTCCAATTTCATTAGTACCTGTCTCTAATATTATATTTGCTCTTAATTCTTCCATATAACCACTCCTCGTTATTATTCTTCCTATTCTTAATGACATTTTACCACTATATTTTACAAATTACAAGATTTTTAAAAAAATGAAGAATATGATTTTATTTCAGACAAAACATTCATTATTTATTGAAGCTTTGCCATAAATTTTTCATTTTCAATTATAAATCTTTCATGTGTTCCTTCACCTATTTTTTTATCCTGATCAAAAGCATCTATTTTGAACACAAGTCTTTTTCTGTCGATTTCAACCAATTCAGCAACAGCCCAAACTTTTTTATTAAGTCCTGTGGCTGCCATATGCTTAATATTAAGAGCTGTTCCTACAGTCGAATATCCTTCAGGCAAAAACTCCTGAACTGTATCTTTTGCTGCCGATTCCATCATTGCGACCATCATGGGAGTGGAAAACACTTCAAGTGTTCCGCTTCCCAACTTATCTGCCGTATCATTTTTTGAAACTATTTTTTCGTATTTATTTGTCATTCCGATTTTTAATTTTTCTATCATTATTATCCTCCTTAAAAAAGGAAGGGCTTATGCCCTTCCTTTTGAAAAACTTACGCTTTTACTTTTACCCTGTAACATCTTTAAGCTTTATTCACCTTGCATAATTTCTTCAAATTCTTTGCCTGATATGGTTTCTTTTTCAAGCAAGGATTGTGCAACAGCATGCAATTTCTCAACATTATCACTTAATATCGATGTAGCCTTTTTATATGCCTTATCAATTATATCTCTGACTTCTCTGTCTATTTTTGCAGCAACCTCTTCACTGTAGTTTTTAACCTTATTAAAGTCTCTTCCTATAAACACCTCATCATCGCTTGAAGCATAGTTTACAGTTCCAAGTTCTTCACTCATTCCATATACAGTGACCATATTTCTCGCAATGGAAGTCGCTCTTTCAATGTCATTTGAAGCTCCTGTAGAGATATCATCTAAAATTAAGCTTTCCGCAACTCTTCCTCCTAAAAGTCTTACTATATTTTCAAGCATTTCTTTTTTAGAGGCATAATTTCTATCCTCTTCAGGAAGATACCAGGTAAATCCTCCGGCACCGCCTCTTGGTATAATTGTTACAAGATGAACAGGGTCTAAGTTTGATGACAATCTTGCAACTACTGCATGGCCCGCTTCATGATAGGCAGTAATTTTTTTCTCTTTATCGCTTATAACTCTGCTTCTTTTTTCAGGTCCTGCTATAACCTTAGTTATAGATTCTTCTATAGCATCCATAGATATTGTTTTTGATTCTTGTCTGGCAGATAAAAGTGCCGCCTCATTCATTAAATTTTCTATATCAGCAGGGGTAAATCCCGGAACTCTCCTGGCTATTACTTCTAAATCCACATCTTCCTCTAAAGGTTTCTTTCTTGAGTGGACCTTTAATATTTCTACTCTGGCTTTTAAATCTGGAACTCCGACTCTAACCTGTCTGTCAAATCTTCCCGGTCTTAATAATGCCGGGTCAAGAACATCCGGTCTGTTTGTAGCCGCAATAATTATTATTCCTTCATTAGCGCCAAATCCATCCATCTCAACCAACAGCTGATTCAATGTTTGTTCTCTTTCGTCGTTTCCTCCGCCAAGTCCTGCTCCTCTTCTTCTTCCTACAGCATCTATTTCATCTATAAACACTATGCAAGGAGCGTTTTTCTTAGCTTGATCGAATAAATCTCTTACTCTTGAAGCTCCGACCCCGACAAACATTTCAACGAAATCTGAACCGCTTATACTGAAAAACGGAACTCCAGCCTCTCCGGCAACTGCCTTTGAAAGATATGTCTTACCTGTACCCGGAGGTCCAACCATCAAAACTCCCGTAGGAATTCTTGCACCGAGCTTGGTATACTTGCTCGGATTCTTTAGAAATTCTACTATTTCTCTTAATTCTTCTTTTTCTTCGTCTAAGCCGGCAACATCTGCAAACTTGACTATCCTGTCAGGATTGTCCTCTTTATTCAGCTTAGCACGGCTTTTTCCAAAGGACATTGCTTTTCCTGAACTCCCACCTTGTGACTGCTGCATGAATATAAACCAAAATATACCCATTATTACTATTATTCCTATAGTAGGCAGCATCTGAATTAGGAAAGATGTCTCAGGAGGAGGCGCTCCCTCTGCACTTATCAAGCCGTTTTCGACTTTCTCTGAAATATATTTATCATAAAAATCTGATGTTAAAATTATTATTGTAGGTATATATGCTTTAAATTTTGTGTCATCCGCCAATGTTCCGGTAACATCATTCTCAACAAATTTAATAGTTTTAACATTATCCTTTTCAAGCTGTGTCACAAGCTCTGAATATGTTAATGTCTGTATCTTATCGGTTGGCTTAACCAATGTATTTACAATTAGTATTATAAATGCAAATATCAATACATATATAGCTACACTCTTCGCAAAACCTTTCAATGTCTTCCTCCTATAAATTACATTTAGTTATTATTACTGTATATCTCTTCCTTCAAAACAAAGATAAACGGAACATTTCTGTATTTTTCTGCATAATCAAGTCCGTATCCCACTACAAACTCATCCGGAACAACAAATCCGGTATAGCTTATATCAATAGGAGTTTTTCTGTTATCCGGTTTATCTAATAAGGTACATACAGCAACAGATGCCGGGTTTCTTGATTTCAGATTATCAATTAAATATGATAATGTCAATCCTGAATCAATAATATCCTCGACTATCAATATATGCTTTCCGTTAATTTCCTCATTTAAATCCTTTAGAATTCTGACAACTCCCGAAGATTTTGTAGCATTTCCATAGCTTGAAACTGCCATAAAATCAATTTCTAACGGTAAATCAATTCTTTTTATCAAATCAGTAACAAACATTACAGCACCCTTTAGTATACATATAACTAAGAGCTCTTTTCCTTCATAATCCTTAGTTATCTTTTCTCCGAGTTCTCTTATCTTCAACTGTAATGTTTCCTCATCAATAAGTACCTTTTTAACACAATCTTTCATCTTCATCCTCCAAAATGCTTATTGTCAATATTTTTTTCGTATCAGCTGTAACTCTGCATTCATTGCTGATTCTGTAATTCTCCAGACAGATTATTTTTTCGTCATCCTCTAAAATAAGCTGTTTATCTCTGTCCCCCAATGGTATTTTATTATCAATAAATATATCCTTTAACTTTTTCTTGCCAATCATTCCAAACGGAATCATAAAGTCTGAATTTCTTCTGTTTCTTAATTTAATTATACCCTTTATTTTATCATAATCAACAAAAAATTCATTGTCTTTTTTTGTATAATCACTGACATTTTCTATATTTAAAATAATGCTTTTCCCTATTTCTTCTATAAACATTTTATCGCCAATATTAATATTATATTCAAAATTATCAATTCTTTCAATACTTTTTGTCACAATCATATTATTATAGCTTATACTAAGTGTGATTTTATCTGTTAAATCTATGCTTTTACCTGTATTTTTATTGTTTAAAAGCGAAATTGCATAATCTATGTGTTTATTTTCAAGATTTTTTGTGCTTCCTTTTATCTCTTTTACAGCTTTTCTTATAAGTCTGCCGATTTCGTTTGAATCCAAGCTTCTCATATATTCGGCATCTAAAATTAATCTATCCCCTGATTTCTCTTTAACTGCTTTTTCAAATAAAATATTCATATATTTATCAATTATCATGCTGTCTTTTTGCATAATTTGTGACATTCTGAACAAAGTGCCCTGAATATTGGGATTATAGTTACTTTCCAGATATGGTATTAGATTTAAACGAATTTTGTTTCTTCCGTATATAGGCAAATCGTTGGTGTAATCTTTGCAGTACTTATATTCATTGTTATCCAGATAACTTATAATATCCTTTTTTTCAATATTTAGTATAGGTCTTATAATATTTCCGCTTTGATACTTCATAGCTGCTAAGCCATCTGTGCCTGTACCTCTTATAAGTCTTTGAAGAACTGTTTCGCTTTGGTCGTTTAAGTTGTGTGCCACAGCTATTTTGCCGGTGCCTACTCCACTAAGATTTTCGTTAAAAAAGTCATAACGAAGCTTTCGTCCTGCTTCTTCTTCTGTCAGTTTCAGTTCACGTGCATATTCCGCAGCATTTTTTCTTTTTACAAATAGTTTAACACCATACTGTCCGCAAAGCTCGGTAACAAACTTTTCATCACTGTCGGCGTCCGAGCCTCTGTACATATGGTTTATATGAGAAGCATAAAGCATAAAACTTAATGTATCCTTTAATATTCTCAAAACATGAAATAAAAATACAGAATCAGGGCCGCCTGATAAGGCAATTAAAATATTATCATTTTCTTTAATTAAATTTTCTTTAATAATAGTTTCTTTAATTTTTGAAATCATATCATAATATCCTTTATCTCATTGCTATGAAATCACCACAGTAACTAAGGTCAAAAACAATGTCAAATAGTAAGCAGCAAAGCCATGAGTACGAAATTCTTGTGCATAAGCATAAAAATGAAAGGTAGTCTTACCTTTCATATTAATATTTGATTGTATTATTATATCACATTTGATGTATTTATAATACCATTTTTTCACACATTGCATGTTTATTTTATACTATCTTTATTACTAATACTGTCATATCATCTATGACCTTGCTGCAGCCTCTTACTGCATAGGTTAAAATAGCATCTGAAATACTTTGCGGATCTTTATTTTTTATTATATCTAAATATTTATCAAGTGATTTTTGCTCATCTTCAGCTATCGAATCTACTATTCCGTCAGTGAGCATTATAATCATATCATTTGGTTTAACATCCAATCTGCTGTAATAGCATTCAAATGAATCAAGTATTCCGACAGGCAGGCTGTTTGACTGAATTTTTTTAATCTCTCCATTACTGATTAAATATGACTGTGCCGCACCGGCTTTATAGGCTCTCATTTCATGTTTATCAAAGTCTATAATGCTGAAATCTAAAGTTACATATCTATCCTCTCCTAAATTTAATAAAAGAAGAGAGTTTAATGTGTTAATCATTTGTGTTTCGCTGAAATTGGCATCCAGAAGTTTGGTTAAAAGACTTATTGCATTTTTACTTTCACTAAACGCTCTTGAGCCTGTTCCCATACCATCGCACAAAATACCATAGAATCTGTTGTTTGAGACTCCATAAGAGTAATTATCTCCGGATATTTCACTATTTTCTTTAGTCAGCTTTGAGTAGTATGCTTTTGCGGAGATTTTCTTGAGCATATTAAATCTTAATATAAAGTATTTATCAGTTGAAACTATTTTTTCTGTACATTTCATATTAAGTCCTGTAACCTTTTTAATAGCACTGCTTATAAGATCGCATACATCTCTGAGATTTCTTTCGGTTAATAAGGTAATTACAAGTGCCGTATTATCTTTCATGTCGCTTATATCAAAACTTTTTATAGTTATTTCTTCTTCTTTTACAATCTTCTCAATTTTCTCTCTTGCCATCTTTGACTTAATATCGACATGAGTCATCTCAACAATTGTATCATTTATAATTTCAGAGGTTTCTTTTAATTGTGAAATTACGGTTTCATTATTATTCAAATTATTTTTTTTGCTGGGCGCAGAGCTTCGTTTATATGCGATGCTCAGCTCATTTATTGCACTTGATAATTTTGTAAGCTTAAAAATAGCTTCATTTGCCTTCTTTTCATAAAAATCTCCGAAGCTGACTAATTTATTTAATTTGTCATTAAATGAAAAGCTGATAATTGTATAAGTAACTACAGCTAATCCAAGCTCAGAAAGATTTTCTATATACAGGCTTATATTTTCAAAATAAACCAGAATCAGAGAAGAAATAATCACAAACAATATACCGGACAGCGGCTTGTACTTATTCTTAACAACACCGGAGCTTATTCCTCCAAAGCCTAAGGCAAGCATATAATATGCACTTATATTTAATTTAGTGTAGTTGAAAAAACCGAATGCTATTCCGAGAATCATTCCCGCAAAGGGGCTTATATAAGAAGATACAAACATTATTGAGAAAAATATAAGATACATTAATATGTTAAAGTCTAAAAGCTGTATTTCTCTGACCCCAAGTACAGAAATAAATATTACCGCTAAAAGGCATGCTGTTGATTCAACATTAAAGGTATTTTTCTTTATTGCTACTATTACTTCTTTTATAAGGAAAGTTGAGCTTATAATAAATAATGTTTCAAAAATATTGATTAATAAAATGTTTAACTTAAATCCGTTATACATCATTATGACAGTATTTATTGTAAGCAGTATCATCGCGAAACCAAAAATGTCAAATAGCAATACAGTTCTTTTTTTTCTTTTTATACTCGTATAATATATGTATATATATATGCAAAGTAGTATATATTTTAACTCTACTTTGACAGATATTATAGAAATTAAGGTTAAAATTAAAATTATAAAAGAAGGATTTTTTGTATAGTGAGATGGGTTTACACTGTAAGACGAGCTTACATAATAATATGAGCATAAAAATGCTATAGAGCAAGGAAACAGTTCACCGATTATACTGCTGCGAGAAACGAATATGCAAATAAAGCAAAGAATCAACTCTCTGACATTTATATTTATTATTTCTTTTATAAATTTTTTAAGATTTATGCTTGTCTTATTCAATCCTTTTGAGGTTTTGATTTTTTTCATTCCTTTAGTATTTTCTAACATATATACCCCCACGCAATTATTTATCTAATACTAATCTTGATTGACGATTAGTATTTGGTGTTGTTGTTATATGTTAAATAATACTTAGTATAAATGTAATATACTGTCAAAACCTTGTTTTTACAAAAAAAAGATTTTTCCGATTATCAAAATTTGGCGAAAAATCAATCATCGTTTTTATCGGAATCTTTTATATTTATGCTATCTTCTTTATAACCTATACCCATTATGAATTTATTATTCATTTTATTTTTATCTATATAGATTATTTCATTAGGCTTAACCATTTTATACTCATTGCGAGCAACTCTTTCAACTACCTTTAATAAAACTTCCTTATCATCTATACTTGCCACATCTTTAGCCAGGCCCTCAGCCTTTTTTTTGACAGAATTTCTTTGAGATTCTTTTTGTGTAATCTGATCATCCAAAGTTTTTATCATTTGCTTTTGTGTAGCAACTGTCATAAAAAAATACAACAAAAATACAACAAAAACTAAGTTCAATAAATTTAGTTTTCTTTTCTTTTTGCGCGATGATTTTTTTATGTTATTATCATAGTTGTTATTGTTTCTTACCGGCAGCTCGATTATTTTTGAACTTTTGCTCATTTTTCTTTTGCTCCCTCATGAGTTTTTTGAGTTTTTTCTTTTTAAGTTTCTGTTTCTTTTTAAGCTCAGCCTCAAGCTTGCGTTTATGCATGTAAAACCTGATTTCTTTTTTTTTGTTCTGAATTTTAGTGTCTATTTTTATTTTATATGGAATCAGGAATTTTTTCAAGCTTTTTATAAAATATTTTATAGGAAAAACTATTATATTATATACCTTTTTTATTGATTGTATAACAAAATCTATTAAGCTTATACATAAATTCAAAATAATCTTGCTAAAAACATAAAAATAGACTATTGCTCCGAGTAAAAAACCGATTAAAGTGAATAATCTTATATTTCCCCAGCTCACTTTAATTATTATACTAAGTCCGAAATATAAGCTGACTATCCAATATGTTAAATCTCCCAGCGCCGTACCAAGCTTGCCTAAAGGTATATAATGTCTCAATAATCTATAAAAATCCCATAGCAAGCCTAAAAGAATTCCTCCAAGCACTGATGCCAAAAATATAATTTCTTGTGAATAAGGCACAGCATTCACCCTTGTCATCCTTTCATCATCTGAAAATTTTCTTTATCAATCCCACTTTTTCTTTTTCCGTACTGTTTTCTGAATATAATAAAGAATCTATCCTTCCATTAACGGAAAGTCTTCCTTCCTCAACATTTAATTTGCTGATAGATATATTGTTGCCTTTTATGGTCAGTTTTCCCCTGTTAGTTGCTAATATAACATTTTCATCATTGAAGCTCTCTACTCTTTCAACTCCTGTTATTCCCAATCTTTCTCTATTTTCGAGAGTTAAGGTTTGAATTATTTTCTCTTCCAAATTAACACCCCCTAAATAATAAATTATATGAATCAGAGTGAAAAAGTATGAATAAAAAAGCGAAACAAGTTTCGCTTTATGGAAGAATCGTAACGATTCTTCATTTATCTGATAGGAAGAGGACTTTCGTATCAGATAAAAAAACGACATGAATATCTTATTCATATCGTTTTGTATAGTTTTATTAATAATACTTTTTGCTGTTAGCTTGATTTTAGCTTGAACTTTCTATATATATCGACTAAATTTTCTTGCTTTAATTCTTTAGGATTTTTATTAAATATTTTAAATACTGTCTGCAGTGTAGGTCCTGATAACAAGCTTGATATTACCGTTGCCGCTCCGAACTTGCCTCCCAATATAATGCCCACAATTAAAACTGTTATTTCCATTGCATTTCTTATAAATCCGACTTTAAATCTTGTCCTTTGTGTTAATGCAAGCATAAGTCCGTCTCTTGGCCCCGCCCCCAGCTCCTGGTTCATATACATAAACATTCCAAAAGATAATACCACAACGCCGCTTACACACATTATCAGTTTTCCTGCAAGGCTCTCAGGTGTCGACATAATATTTAAACTTATCAGCATATCAACGAAAAAACCAATGAAATACATGTTTAAAATTGTAGCAATCCCGGGAAATATTCTAAAAAACATACACACAATTATTATTATCAATCCAACCGATTGTGAGGCTTGTCCGAGTGTTATGGGCAAATGTACAGATAATCCTTGATGAAAAACATTCCAAGGATTCATTCCAAGGTCACAATACAAAAATAAATTTTGTCCTACCGCACAAATAAACAGTCCAATCATCAGTCTTATGTAACGGACAAATAAGCTTCCGCTTTTTGAATTTAACATTTTAGTCCTCTTCCTATAGTTATTGCAGACGTATATGCCAATCGACATGATTACAAATTTTATTAAAAATCAGTGTATGAATTGATAAACATATTTTTACTGCCAAAACAATTGTAACACTTTAAAATTTTATGTCAATAAAAATCTATTTTTATTCTATTCTTTCTTTAAATAAATTAAATGGAAAAGCATCTTTAGGCATACATTCGGTAATTATGCATTCTCCGGTTTTTGGATGTTTAAAACTATATCTGTATGACCATAAGGCAATGTTTGTAAAATCCTTTTTCTTTACAAATATTTTGTTGTATTTATTATCCCCCCAAACAGGAATATTTTTATCTGATAATTGCAGCCTAATCTGATGATGTCTGCCTGTAAATAATTCAATTTTGAGCAGACTAAGAACCCCGTAATCTTTATCTTCAACGCTATCTAAGAGTTTATATTTTAATCTGCCAAGCTTAGCACTTTTATCATAACAATCACTTATCTTAGACATATTGATTGTTATTAATTTTTTTATATAGTCTTCTAACACATCTTCGTCTTTATCAGGTTTGCCGCATACGACAGCCAGGTATTCTTTTTTTACAGTATTCTGTCTTATCTGTTCAGAAAGCTCAGAATTTGCAAACTTATTTTTTGCAAAAACTACTACACCTCCCACAGGTCTGTCAATTCTGTGTATAAGCCCTAAATAAGATTCGCTGTGTCCTGTCTTTTTTTTCAAATGATTTTTTATGTACAACATTAAATCCTCATCATTTGTTTTATCGCTTTGTACCGGTATCCCCTGGGGTTTTTCGACAGCTATAATAAATCTGTCTTCAAACAATATGTTTAAATTCATAATCTCTCCGTATTCTTATATCTTTGTCTATAGTTTCAAAACGCTTACTTATTTTAGCAGAAAAAATGAAAAAAATAAATACTAATTTATCGCATATTTAAAATATTTCAACAAAGTCTAAGATTATGGTATAATATCTGCAAGATATTTTTAATGGCTCAACATTGTCCTGCTATGCAGGACATTGCGAGACTGTGGTATAATAGAATGAGTTTAAAACTATGTGGAGAGGTCTTTATGGATAAAAAATTGCATTTTTCGATATCAATGGATAAAAACAGCAAAACCCCTTTATACATGCAGCTGTATGACTACATAAAAAATGAAATAGTAGTCAACAATTTTAAAGCCGGTTATAAGTTGCCGTCAATAAGGGAGGCAGCTTCACTATTAAATATAAGTAAAACAACTATTGAAAACACTTACAATCAATTAATCGTAGAAGGATATATTGAAAATATTTCAAAGAGGGGCTTTTTTATTAACGAAATCGGGAGCTATAAATACAACACAGAATTTAAACCTACTCATAGTTTTGAAAAATCAATATCTGATGAATATATTTATAAAAATAACGGAGCAGATCCTACAAGCTTTAATGTTAATGTATGGAAAAAGCTTTATAACAAAACCCTGAGTGAAGAAATAACGAATATTTACACCGGAGGATTCGTTCAGGGAGAATATGAGCTTCGCTATGAAATATCTGAATTTGTTAATAATCTCAGAGGAGGAAAAACTACTCCTGATCAGGTTATCATCGGCGCAGGTATTCAGTATTTATTGGGTATTTTAACGGGTATTTTAAAAAATGATTATGACTGTGTCTCTATAGAAAGCCCCGGGTATAAAAAAGCAGAATATATATTTGAAGATTATATGTTCAGAATAAATCATATACCGGTAAATGAATCCTCTTTGTCACTGGACAGCTTATATAAGTGTGAATCCAAACTATTATATGTCAGTCCGTCTCATCAATATCCTTTGGGAGATGTAATGCCTATAAATAAAAGACTTGAACTCTTAAACTGGGCATATAGCGTGGACGGTCTTATAATCGAAGATGATTATGACGGAATTATAAGATATGACGGAATGCCTATTCCATGCCTACAGGGTTTGGATAACAATGACTGCGTTATCTATTTAGGTTCATTTTCTAAAACTTTACTTCCTTCACTAAGAATCAGTTATATGATAATACCGAAAAAACTGATAGCAGCTTATCAAAAAATTAAAGATAAATATACTCAGTCAACTTCTAAAATAGATCAGATTGTTCTTTCTTTGTTCATGAAAGAAGGGCATATGACTAAGCATCTAAGAAGGATAAGGAGAATTTATAAAAGAAAAAACATCGCTATAGCAAATTATATAAACCAAAATTACAGTGACAAAATTAAGATAATTAATTCGGATTCAGGATTTCATTTAGTTTTCGAGGTATATACCAACAAAGCCATAGAATCTATTTTTAATGAATGCAAAAAAAATAATATCCTGATTGAAATAATAAATCATAATTCAAATAAGATATTAATATCGTTTAATTACAGCGGTATCAATGATGATAATTTATATAATTTTATCGATAAGTTAATGCAATCTATTCTATGACATAATATCCGCAGGATATTTAAACAGCATATTTCTTATCAAGACTATAATCAGACAATGTCCGGTATAGCGGGACATTGTCTGGTTTATAATTATTTTATTTTTGCTCCGCAGTTTGTACAAAAAACCATGTCACCAGGCATACTGGTCCCGCATTCGCGGCATTTAACAAGCTTATTATCAGCCCCTTCATTTTCTGAAGACATGCTGCCGTCGTCATCTTCCAATGCATCAATCTTGGTTCCGCATCTATTGCAAAATAATGAATCCAAGCTAACTCGTGCTTGACAGTTTGGGCATACCTGAATACCTTGAAGCAGAAAAGTCTGTTTTTCACACAATCCAACTATTCTATAGGATTCATCAATAAGGTTGCAGATAGGAACTAATTTTTCATGGGAATCATTTCTGTATAGCTCATAATATATTCTTCCAATTTCATTTAAACTTTCTTTTATTTCTAACTTTTCCTGATTTATTTTTTCTTCTAATTTGGCTATATCGCTGCCTTTTCTTACTTTTTTATCACTGACCTGATTTTTATTAGATGATAGATTCTTCTTATTAAAAAAATTCATACTGTTCTCCTTATAATTAGATATTATTTTACCATTTTCTTTCTCTAAAAAGATCTAAAAACTCTATCCAGTTTTTATAAATTTCTGTCTTGATGTCGTCTATCTCTTGATTAGACATATTATCCATAAAAATTACATTATTTAAATTTATTTCTTCAATGGAGCTTGAGTTATTACGTTGTACATATCCCTCAAACTCAAAATTAAATTTATACAAAGCTGTCTTTATATCTAAAATCAAGCTGTCAATATCTAATCTCTTCAAGTCATTCTCTGTCTTATATTTACCCTTTAAATTGTAGTCGGCAGAAAAGTTTTCAAATTGGCTGTCAATATCAAAATCTATATTATTATTATAATTATTAGTCTTTGTGTTATATAGTTCATTGAACTCAATCATTATCTTATCATCAAAAAATGTAGTGAAGTTTAAGATATTCTTCCTGCTTATTTCATTATCATTTAATTCTTCGATTGATGATATTATATCTAAAGCCAAATATTTATCGGCATTTAACAATTCTATATTAATTTTTTGATCAAGTGAGTTTTCTTTATCCTCTATATCAATTTTAACAGAGATATTAATTCTATCAATAACTGTGTTAAAACTCACACTGTTTATAATTTGATCCTTATTTATTACAAACTTTATCTCTACATTTTCTACTATATCTGATTCAATAGCATTATCTATGTCGGTAATAAGTTTATCTGTATTGCCTGTAAGTATATCTACTAACTCTAATGACTCGCCTTTAATTATATATGGCAGATACAATTGAACTTTTTTGTTAAATTCTTCATCTTTAATTTCAGTCAGAAAAGTTTTAAGTGATTCTAATAAATATTTATTATCTAATACAGTTATATATTCTCTTTCTCCTGATTCCTCATTCTCATTTTCCATTATAAATTCAGCATTTTTCACAATATCGTCTATAAAGGTACCGGATTTATCTTTTATAGAATTTTTATATTCATTATAAGTACTTTCATATTCTGTTAATAATTCGACAAATTGTGATATCTTTTCATTGTATTCAGATTTTAGCGTTATATCTTCATCATTGGTAAAATGTATACCTAATGTGTCGGAGTATAAGTCAGGGCTTTTAATTGTTGCAAGTTCGGGTGATGAAAAAATTTCTCCGTAAATTTCTTCTTTTTTATTATTCGCAAATGTTAATTTCGCATTGAATAGTTCTTTTTCAATATTATATTTTTCATTTGTTTTTATTGATAGCCCCTTTAAATTGCCCAATATATCCTCATTAATTAATCCGCCTTTAGAATTTTTTATCTTTAAATATATTTCTCTTTCGGGAAAGATGTTTTCTGAATTTTTCTTTAATGATAAATCAGGCATTGAGCTTGTCTTTTCTGTATATTTTTCTATCTGCTTAACAGTTTTAGAAACAGCTTTTGCAACATATCTATTTGGGCCCATTATATTGTTTCTGAAAAAATTAAATATAAAAATTCCTGATATTATAAGCAAAGGAAGCAAGATAGCAGGTATCAAGATTTTAATATTTACTTTTTTACGATCGTTTTTTTGTACCTTTTTTCTGTTTTTAGTTTTCGGTCTTGGTTTTGACTTTGGCTTGGATTTCTTTTTAGCTTTAGGGCCTTTTTTTAGTTTAGTGCTGATTTTTTTTGTAGTTTTATTAACATCTTTTTTAGCTTCTTCTTCTATTTTAACAAAAATATCGCTGTCCATCGATTGTTCACTTGTTTTTTTTACAATATTACCTATAAAACTATCCAAACTATTTGTATTTACAGCATTTTCCGGTTTATTCACTTTTGTACCACACTTGCCGCAGAATTTAGATTTATCGTCTATTTTAGCACCACATTTACCACAAAACATTCAAATCCTCCAAGATCATAAAAATGTATCTAAAAAATACATATTCACAAATTATATTTAATACTGAATTGTCAAAAATTTAATCGTTAAATAGTTGATATATTAATATTATAATATTTTCTACCTTTTTTTTCAACAAAAACTATTATAATACAAAAAATAAAAAATATCTGGCGACGTCTTACTTTC
>DGYI01000015.1 GCA_002396645.1 Firmicutes bacterium UBA5010 | reverse complement strand
CCTTTATTCAACTCATTCAATTATCTTTTTCACCTTCTTTTGACCATAATATTTTATACGTAGCTATAAAATTGCCGTTAGTCATATCTAAGCCTGTCTTTGTTATTGCGTGACGCATCGCTCTTTCTACTCTGCTTGGTGTATCGTTGTTGAGTGATGCAATCAAATCGTACAATTCCATTATCCTCATACTTGGCTCGTACAACTGAATAGCTTGGTTAAGTAATGTAAATCCTTTTATGTCTGCAGGTATATTTAGATTCAATAACTTTAACTTGTACATTTTTTATCCTCCCTTACTTTTTCTAATTCTTCCTCCAACTCTGTAAGTCTGTCCCCACATCTTATTAGCTTTCTTTGTGCAGCTCTTTTAGCTATCTGAACTTTTGTTATTTCCAGTTGTATTTCTTTTACTGCTCTTTGCATCCTTTTCACCTCCTATAGATATTGATACTCCTAAAATCTTAAATATTTTGTCTGCGTTTTTAACAGTCATTTCCCTTTTACCGGATTCCCAGTAACTTATTATTGTGTCTGAAACATTTGCTTTCTTTGATAATTGTTTTTTAGATAGACCTTGCTTTTCTCTCTCTCTTGCTTCAAAATTTTTCCTAAATTCAATTTGACTTTACCTCTTTTTCATTGTATGCTATATTTAATGACAAACATTTGTTTTTACTACCATATAATTGGAAGGAGTGATATTTGTGAGCAATTTTATTTCTACATTTAAAAATTATTTTTTATTGCTTCTTGAACCTATCATAGCTTTATTAATTGGTATTCTTACGGTATTAGTAACTAAAAATTCAAATACATACAATGCAGCCCGTGAAAGATTAAATAATGCATATCATCCAATTTTCATCATAGCTGAGCCTTATCTTTTCAAGTCAATTGATATTACTTTCGCTAAATATTTTATTGATGAATACTATAAAATTGAAAATCTTTATTCTCTCTACATATATCCATCTCTTCGTTTAAGAGTTGACTTATTATCTAAAATAATAGCAAATGATTATAATCAATCTAAAGCTGATGAGCATTGGAAGCTCATATGTCAATATTTAAATAAAGATTATGATAATCTCTGTAGAAAAGCTCATATGCCTTTAAGAAGTACCTCGTATAGAATGAACTATAAACAATTTTCAGATAAATTCTCTCTCTACTGGGAAAAGTTTTTATCATTTCGACCTTACTTAATATTAATTATTTTTTATGTTATATTGGTTATTCTTTTCATTAACAGACTAAATTCTTTAGTAGATTAATTTTTTCACAGCGATTAATATAGATATAAGAAAAATAACAAACATTTGTGTTTTAACCGTATTATTCAATTTGATATTGACTGCTGTTGTTATTATGCCAGCCACTACTATCCAAATTATTAAAATAATTATTTTACTCACTTCTATTACCTCCTACTTTCTATATTTTTTGTTTGCTATTGCTAGTGCTGTCCAGCATACGCATAATGTTATGCTCAGTGCTAGTAAGCCTAATATTTTTATTACTTCTACTTCTTCAGGTGTCATACTTGTCCTCCTACTTTTTCATTGGGTATCTTCCAGTTTTTTAAAAAGTCATTTCCTAATAATTTAACTAAAGGACCGTAGTATTCATCTTCATCTATATCTATTACTTCCTCGATTACTTCACTTATCTTTTTTCCTGTTTTTCTATCTCTTGTTATCTTTAGTACTCCTGCTTTCACTTTTTCACATCCTTTTTTAGTTTTATTTTTGATTCATTTTCTAAAAAGTCGGATTTCGTCTTTTTAGAAGTTTGTCCATTTCTCATGCCTTTCTTAGTTTTTATCTTTTATTGCTCCTTAGGTTAATCCTCTGTGATTTCAATTCTTTCTAATGCAAACTCTAAAATTAAGCTTATAATCTTGTGAGGCGGTAATCCTGTTTGCCCTTTTAAGTCTGATATTTTTTCATAACTATCTGATGTTATCGTTATTGGTTTCCAGCCTCTTACTTTTTCTTCCCTTTGTACTTTGATTATTAATTTATCTTTTTCCACATCTACACTCCTTTCTTAGTTTTTATATTTTGGTTCTGAATTAAAAAGTTCATCAAATGTGCAGTTATATTCTTTCATTAACTTTTTAATTTTTGTGTACGTTAATTCGTCCAGAGCTGCAATTTTCTGACGTTTCAAATAGATACTCTATAGTTTTATCTTTAAAAAACTTATCGCGTATTGTGTACATTTCCTTCCTAGTAAATTCAGAAAATCCATTTAATTTGTTATAGGTAGTTTTTGTAGATGTTTCTATTTCTTTAGAAATATCTTTGTTTGTAATTCCTAACTTTAGCATTTCTATTTTTAAATTCATAAACATTCAATCACCTCACTTTATTTACGTTACAGGGTAACTTTTGTTTGATTATATACCCCGCGGCGTAATATGTCAATACTTTTTTACGTTTTAAGGTAACTTTTTTCTTTACAACGTAATTTTTATAGTATATAATGTCTATAAATACGTACAAGCTATATCGGAGGAATGAAACAATGTCATTTTTAAATAAGTTAGAAAAGTTAATGCTAGATAAGGGAATAGAAAATATTAATCAATTATCAAAAGAAACGGGAATACCCTATACTACAATAGATGGTTTCTACAAAAAGGGAACTGAAAACATTAAGCTTTCAACCCTAAGAAAATTGTCAAAATATTTTAACTGTAGCTTAGACTTTTTAGTAGATGATAATATTACCGAAAATTTTGATAATGAGATTAACACTATAGCAGCACACCATGATGATGATGAATTTACTGAAGAAGAATTACAAGCTATAGAAGAATTTAAACAATTTGTACTTAGTAAGAGAAAAAATAAATAAGATGACTCTATGACGTATGAAGATTTAATATGCGAAGCTAATTCTGAAAATATAGAAGTGTATGAAATAAATTTTCCAAAAGGGATAAAAGGTTTATATTGCGACGGTTACATATCTATAAATAAAAAAATAGAAACTGCAAAAGAAAAGAAATGCATACTTGCAGAGGAATTAGGTCATTATCATACCTCGGTAGGAAATATAATTGATATGAAAAATATATCTAACAGAAAGCAAGAATTAATTGCTCGCAAATGGGGATATGAAAGACTGATACCTTTAAAATTACTTGTACAAGCTTCTTTTAAATGCTGTACAAGCCTATATGAACTAGCAGAATACTTAGACGTAACAGAAGAGTTTTTAAAAGATACCCTGCAATATTATACTAATAAGTATGGTCTATATGCAGAAGTGGACAACTGTTGTATTTACTTTAATCCGCTATCTGTGTATAAATTTAATTATGAAGGTTAGAGGTTAGATAAAAGGAGGAGTAATGGAAAACAACAATCGCACACAAAATACCGATAATACACCATTTTATTTTAAGGATTGGTTTATAATTTTAATGGCGGTGTTATGGCCAGGATATGGGATAACTTTAATTATAGCTGTAATATTAATCCAGGCAAGGAATAGAAAAAGTAAAAGAATTGATATCGAATTGTATAATACATACGGGGATTACGAAAAAATACTTGGCGAAATAGAAAACACAAAAAAAGATGCAGATAAGCAACAAAACGATTTAAGTACAAAATTAGAATCATTAAAAAATGAGATTAAAAAGCTAGAAAACGAGAAGAAAAATATACAAACAGATATCGCAAGCTATGAAAAGGAGCTTATAAGTAAAGTTTCAGATGTGCGCAATTATGATAATATCACGTCAGCCCAGTTAAAAAATGAAATTTCCATGTTAAGTTTAGAAGAAAAAGAGATAATTAAAAATGATGAAGCTCTAATTATAAAGTCATCTGAGAATAAAAAAACTATAAATTCTCAAATAAAGCAAATTCTTAGGTGTTTCAGTGCAGAAACAGAGAACATATTATCAAACCTTACAATAAGTAATGCCGACGCAAGCAGAGGCAAAATAATTAAGACTTTTGAAACTCTCAATACAATTTTTGCAGTTGATAAAATTGAGCTAAGCAAGAAATTATTAGATCTAAAATTAAACGAATTTAATTTAATATATAATTATCAAATAAAACTTCAACAAGAAAAGGAACAACAGAAGGCCATAAAAGAAAAAATGGTTGAAGAAGAAAAGGTGAGACGTGAAATAGAAAAAGAAAAGGCAAAAATAGATAAAGAAGAAAAGCAATTTAAAAACGAAGTTTCTAAACTAATTAGCTATCTACAAAAAACAGATAATGATATTGAAAAGAAATTATATTTAGATAAAATTCAAGAGCTTGAAGATAAGTTAAAACTTCTTGAAAAGGATAAAGAAAATGTACTACAAAGAGAACAGAACACAAGAGCAGGTTTTGTATATATAATTTCAAATATAGGATCATTTGGAGAAAATATATATAAAATAGGCATGACAAGAAGGCTCGAACCAATGGATAGAATAAATGAACTCAGCAGCGCTTCTGTTCCCTTTGAGTTTGATGTTCATGCCATGGTTTTTTCAGAAGATGCCCCTACTTTAGAGACTATTTTACACCAACATTTTAGAAATTATGAGGTAAATAAAGTTAATTCAAGAAAAGAATTTTTTAAGGTTAACTTAGAAGAGATAGAAGAGGTTGTCAAGCAAAACCACAATGCAACTGTAGAGTTTACTCTTATAGCAAAAGCTGAACAGTATAGAGAATCATTACGAATAGCAGAAGCTGTGCCCGCTTTATAAACTGAAAATAAAATAGCACCTAGTATTGGCGTACTAAATGCTATTGAAATACACTTTGCCACAAAGGGCTAAATGCACTCTAAACACTTTGATTATACTGCATAATCCTTTGTGCATGCAAGGATTATTTTTTATACCTATTTTTAAGGAGGATTAATTATGCTAAGAGCAGCAGTATATGCAAGATATTCAAGTGACAATCAAAGAGAGGAATCAATAGATGCACAGCTTAGGGCCATAAGAGAATATTCTGATAAAAATGAAATAAACATAGTAAAAATTTATATAGATGAAGCTTTAACAGCTACTACAGATAACAGACCGCAGTTTCTACAGATGATAAGTGACAGCAAGCATGAGATATTTGATGTTGTAATAGTACACAAATTAGACAGATTTTCTCGAGACAGATATGATAGTGCAATTTACAAAAGGCAATTAAAATTAAATAATGTGAGAGTTATTTCTGTTTTAGAACAATTAGATGATTCTCCGGAAAGTATAATATTAGAGTCAGTACTAGAGGGTATGGCCGAATATTATTCTCGCAACCTCTCACGTGAAGTTAAAAAAGGGCAATTTGAGAACGCTATTCAATGTAAACATACCGGAGGACTTCCTGCTCTTGGCTATGATCTGAATGAGGATTTAACGTATAGGATTAATGAAAGTGAAGCTCAAATAGTACACACTATTTTTAAAATGTATGCGAGCGGATTTAGTTATAAAGATATAATTGACGTCTTAAATAACAGAGGATATAGAACTAAGAAAGGCAATTATTTTGGAAATAACAGTCTTCATGATATTCTTAGAAATGAAAAATACATAGGCAATTATGTGTTTGGAAAAAAGAACAGGCAAGTTAAGGGTAGAAACCTAAAAAAATTTAAAGATGAGAAAGAAGTTACAAGAATAGAAGGCGGAGTTCCACAAATTATAGATATAGAATTGTGGAATAAAGTACAATCAACAATGGATAAAAATAGGCACGCTCCTGCTGCAAATAAAGCCGTAGAACCATACTTGTTAAGTGGCATTATATTTTGTGGGAAATGTGGCGGAGCTATGGTAGGTAATAGAAAGAAATCCGGAAGTGGAAATTATCATTATTCTTCTTATGAATGTTCTACAAGAAAGAGAACTAGGCAATGTGATATGATTTCTGTAAATAAGAATAAAATAGAGGAAATAGTTATAAATGATTTAGTCAACAGTATCTTATCTAAGAAAAACATAAAAGAGCTTGCAGAGAAGGTACACGCATATGCCAAAAGTCAACAGAAAGAATTAGAGGGAGATATCACTTTGCTTGATAAAGAATTTAAATCAGTGCAAAAGGAAATAGATAATATTATAAATGCAATAGCTGCAGGAATGTTCCACGAAAGCATGAAAGAAAAGATGAATATGCTTGAGGAAAAGAAAAGCAATATAAAATCCAGGATTGTAGAAGCTGAATTACAAATGAAAATAAATTCTCCTAAGCTAAAAGACATAGTAAAATTTTTAGAAAAAGACGTGGATATAAAAGATAAATCTCCTGATGAACAAAAGGAAATAATTAATCGTTACATCAAAAAAATCCTCGTATTTGAGGACTTTTTCGACACCACTTATATTGTGGATTTTAATGGTGCACCTGAGAGGAATCGAACCCCCGCAAAACATGCCTTAGGAGGGCACTGCTCTATCCTACTGAGCTACAGGTGCATATTTAGTGACAAAATTGATTTTATAATAAAAAATGCTATTTGTCAATATATTGCTGAACAATTAAACATAATTGCTGTAATTAATCATAATAAAATTATTAAAGGCCCGTAGGAAATCTACGGGCTTTTAATTGTATGAGCTTTTCAGGCTAAATTATACTTATAGTTAAAAACTGACAAAATCCAAGGAGCCTTCTAGTATGTCGGCGGAGTTATTATCGCTATTCCCTCTGCATAATCATTTGTTTTGTTGCGTATTCTGTGAGGAGTATTTTCCGGTATATATATGCTTCCGCCTTCCTTTATCGTATATATCTCTCCGTTAATGTGATATTCAACCTCACCCTTTAGGATATAGTTACATTCGTCTGCCTCGTGTATCATAACCTCTTCGCTTACCCAGCAGTTCGGGTCGGTTTTGTAGTAAAATACCTCCATTCTGGGCAAGATATCTCTGTCTTTGATATAAGGTGTTAAAAACTCATAGGTAGACCTTTTATCCTCAAATCTTACGGGTGTTCTGCTTTCGGCAGGGCTTGCTATTACTCCAAGCGTAACCTCCTCAGTAAATAAAACAGACAACGGCGTTTGCAAGGCTTTGCATATTCTTCTTAACACAGACAATGAAGGGTCTATCAAATCTCTTTCTATTTGCGATATATATCCTGTTGTAACTCCGATTTGTTCCGCTAAAGCGCTTATGGTCATATTTTTTTCTTTTCTGATAGCTCTTATTTTTTCTCCAATCAACATGGAAGTTTGCTCCTTAAATGATTATTTAAATAAATTTCTGAAAAATCTGAATATTCTGACAAATATATTTGCTTTTTGTACATCGTCTCTTACTTCTATATCTATTGTTTTTATTTTTTCATCTCCGATATAATAGCTCAATTCTCCTATTTTTGTCCCTTTTTCAATAGGCGCCTTTATTTTTTCGTTATATACCTTTTCTGTTCTTACAGTCTGTCCATTTTTTATAAGTTTATTATAATCTTCTTTTGCATAAACATCTACATTTTCAACCTTTGCATTGCCTATGTAAATATTATCACATGCTTCGTCCTTATTGGACAATTTTTGATTTATATAATCATTTCTTCCGTGCTCAAGCAATGCTTTGGATTTTTCTATCCTTTCAGGATGAGTCTGTGCTCCCATAATAATTGCGATTACTCTGTAATCTTCGCTGTCTTGACCCTGTCCCTTAACCGGAATAGTTGAAACCAAGCATATACCTGCATCATCAGTGTATCCCGTTTTTAGTCCATCAATACCATCAACCTCTCCGAACAGAGGATTAGTAGATTTTCTGCTGAAATTTCTCTCAGGTATAACAAGCTCTGATCTTTTGGTTGTTTCAAGTATCTGAGGATAAGTAGTCAACAGATATTTTACAAATGTATATAAATCTTTTATGCTCATATAATTCTGGTCCGGCTGAACATTATCCTCAGGCAAACCATGAACATTTATAAAGTATGCCGAGCTTAATCCCAGTTCATTTGTCTTATCGTACATCATTTTAACAAACTCTTCCTGCGTTCCTGCTATATGCTCAGCTATTGCAGCAGCTGCATCATTACCGGATACGATAAGCAATGCGTCGATCATCATAGAAACTTTGATTTTCTCACCTGCAGTCATTCCGAATTTACTTCCCTCAGTCTTAGCCACTCTATCTGAAATTATAATTTCATCATCAAGCTTAATTTTACCCTCTGCTATATTATCCATAAGTATTGAATATGTAATAAGTTTACTTATACTTGCTAAAGGTAATGCCTTGTCTATATTGTATTCATATAAAATTTCGCCTGTTTCTAAATCACCGAGCAAGGCTCCGTGTATTCTGTCGTTTAAACCTTCTAGATTTACTGCGTAGAAAAATGTAAATGAAGATAAAGTCATAATAAAAATGATGATTAAAGAAATAACCCTATTAAACTTTTTTGTCACTTATGTGTCCTCCCTGGATAGTTTTTGATATTTATTTGTACTTATGCCAAAACCCCTTTCCCTAAATAAGTCAAAGATTCTCGCATAAGCTCAAGATCTATTACCCATTATTATATAATATATTTTTTAAAAAATCATTAACAAAATAATTAAGTTTTTCAAAATAAAAGCATTTGATTTCTTTTTAAAAAATAAAAGCTGTGTACACCTTATAAATAAAGATATACACAGCTTTTATTATTGAGAGAGTTATTCTATTCCAGTGCAACATTCTAGAGGTCTAATCTTTAGTATTGAGGCTCGCCGCACTTTATGCAAAATTGATTCTTTTTTTCCACATTGGCTCCGCAATTAGTGCAAACCCTTGGAGCACAGTCTGTGCACATCATTTTATTTTCATTGAAATGCTCATCACATACCCAACGATTACATTTTTTACAATAATTAAAAAATGTACGTACTTCTTTTTTCGCTACTTCTAATGCCTCTTCTTCATTGTTGATATTAATTGAGCCAGAGGTAAAGCTGTTAGTACATAAATCACAAAAAAATGTAAACCGATATTCTTTATTAATACGCACTACAAAGCTTTTGGGAGTGAAATCTGTGCTCACATTCATACCTCCTTTTATTTTATAGGTAATTTCTTAGCTTAAACTGCCTTATTTTAAAATTACTATGTTTCCTATTACAGGCAATGGCTTTTTTGACCCATTTGCAGCATTTATTATTCCGAGTATGGCTAAAGCTAAAAATACCAGACTAAACACAGAAAGTATTCCCCCCAGACCCAATCCGAGAGTCCATGAAATAGCATACAGTATTGATGACAGGATATTATATACAATTATCCATATAACGCCTGTAATAAAAAGCACTAATCCCTGATTAGTATGAAATCTTACAAATCCCGAATCTTTTGGACCTGCCAGCAATGGTATCAGGAATATAATATAAGCTAATATTCCCATCATCTTATTATCCTGTGCATCTTTTTGCTCACTTGTTACCGCCGTATTTGGAGAACTATCTTTCTGAACAGCCGCGGTATTTCCTTCCTTAACTTCTGATTCCATTATTTCTCCGCATGAAGTGCAAAACTTAGCACTATCTTCTACTTTGTTTCCGCAATTTCCACAAAACTTCATTTTTATACCTCCAAGAATAAATTTATAGCGGTATTATATAATATTGAATTTAATATTGTAATCACCCCTGGAATGATTTTTAGGGTGATTTTTAGGATGATTGTTGATTATGCTTTCTATCGTCTTGAATTATAAAAATTTTTATGATAATATAATTATGCCAATTAATTCCTTTATAATCAAACTCAAGAAATTATTATATAATTGATAAAAATACTTCAATGAAGGAGCAGGAAATTTTAATTTTAGAGGTCTCAAACTACATTTGAGGCTTTGGAGGGTAATATGAAAAAATTATTTATAATTTTACTGATTATTAGTATTTTATTATCTACATCTTGTCAAAAAGAAGATGATTTAGACCCGAAAAATCCTGTCACTTTAGTTTTATGGCACAACTTTGGCGGACAAATGCAAACTACTATGGATCAGCTTATAAGTGAATTTAACAATACCTTGGGAAAGGAAAAAGGAATTATCTTAAGTGTAGAATCTATATCAGTATCTCAGGCCTTGCAGGAAAAGCTTACAATGATTGCTTCGGGAGACCCCGGTGCGCCTAAAATGCCTGATATAACAACCTGCTATCCTCAAACGGCAACAATATTATATGAAAAAAACTTGCTTGTCCCTTTGGATGATTTATTTACCAAGGATGAGCTTTCTTCATATCTTCCGAGATTTATAGAAGAAGGAAGATTAAATGACGGTAAATTATATGTCTTTCCTTTCGCAAAATCTACAGAGGTTTTATTCGTTAATCAGACATTATTTAATCGCTTTTCGGCTGCTACTGGAATAAAGCTGGAATCCTTATCAAGCTTTGAGGGTATAGCAAGGGCATCATTAGAATATTATGATTGGACTGATTCACTTACACCTGATGTAAAAAATGACGGTAAAACTTTTTATGCTGTAGATTCAACATTTAATATTGCACAGGTTGGTATGAAACAGTTGGGCTCATCTCTATGGAATGGAGAAAACTTAAATTGTTCCGATTCTGCATTTAAACAAATTTGGAAATTTCTTTATGAACCTGCTGTGAGAGGTGGCTTTGCCGTTTATGACGGATATTCCTCTGATTTATCAAAGACAGGTCAAATTGTATGCTCAACAGGCTCTACTGCCGGCATATTGTTTTATGGCGATGAAATAACCTATCCTGATAATACAACAGAAAAAGTGGAGTATACTGTTTTACCTTTTCCTATCTTTGAGGGCGGCAAAAAAATAGCAATCCAGCGCGGTAACGGAATGATTGTCGCAGCTTCCGAGCCTAAAAAAGAAAAAGCCGCTGCAATATTCTTAAAATGGTTTACAGCACCAAAGCAAAATATGAAGTTTGTTTCTTCAACCGGTTACCTTCCCGTAACTAATGAAGCATTTGAGGACAGTATAGAACAAGAAATAGCTAATAATGATAATATTAATATACAAAAATTACTGCGTACCGCAATTGATGTTCACATAAATTATGATTTTTATATACCTCCTGCGTTTGATTCTTTTAACCAAACCAGATCAGATTTTGAAAGTGATTTAAGTAAAATATCTTCAATTTCAAGAGCTAAATATTTAGAATTAACAAAAATTAAGAGTGCCGATGAGGCATTTTCAGAAGTGTCTTCAGATGGTCTAAGCTTATTTATTTCAGACAGATAGATACTAATTTTAGGGAGGGTACAATACTTGTCTGTATTTAAAACAATTTCGGAGTACAAAAATGAATTGAATAAAAATGGCAAGCCCGGTTTATCTATGCAGCTTAGATTATTTGTTTTTTTAATTCTTTTTCTCCTGGCAGTTATGTCCGGCGTACTGATTATATTATTGCTGACAGGAGCATTGAAAGCCGGGGAAGGCGAAGCAAAAACAGTATTTGAAAGTGAGCTTGAGCATATATCTGAAGATGTTTATGTGCATTTTGGCAATATTTCTGTTCAAGGCGTTGCCTTGTCAAATTCCCTATCTTTAAGTATAGAAAATAAAATGAACGACTTAGGTATTAATATTGATAACTTCAGAGATTATCCTCAATATTTAGAGGAAATTTTAGCTGAGCAATTAGATAAATTAACAAGTTCATTAGAAAAAACAAAAAGCAGCGGAGTATTTTTGATGTTAGATGCTACAGTTAATAAAAATATTGAAAGTTCGGAATATTCACGTGCAGGGATTTATATAAGGAACACGGAACCTAACATAATAAACGGACTTTCTTCTAACCTTAGATTTTTATACGGTCCTATATCCTTGGCACTGGAAAATAATATTTATATTCTTCCTCAATGGAAAATGGAATTTAATACGAAAAATGCTCCTTTTTTTAATTCTGCAATGAATACTGCAAAGAATAGTAATTTAGCCTTATCAAGACTGTATTATTGGACTGATTCTATGAGTTTAAAGGATGACAGTGCAGATACAATGCTTTGTATTGTACCCCTGATATCTAAAGACAAAATTGTATTCGGACTGTGTGGATTCGAAGTCAGCTCTATGCTTTTTAAATTATCTTACTCTCCAAATGATTCTAAATATAATTACTTGTTTTGTATGTTTTCTGAATTTAAAAATAATGAAATAAAGTCAAACGGTTCATTTTTCGCCGGAAGCTATTATTACTATCATTCAGATTTTGGAAATGAACCGCTTACAATAAATACAAATCAAAAATTTTTAAATATATATAAACAGAAAAATAACAAAGAAAATTATATCGGACTGCATAAAATAATATCTTTATATCCCGGCGATTCTGCATATAAAGATGATAAACGTGTTTTATCAATATTGATGCCGGAAAATAATCTTAATTCTATATTATCAAAACAAAATAATTTGCTGATATATTGCTTTAGCTTGTTATTGATAATAAGCATAGTTGCCTGCTCCTTTATAAGTAAAAAATATATGAAGCCTGTGGTAAGAGCTTTGGATTTATTAAAAACTGTTAATCCGGCAGAAGTACCGAAAACAAATATAATCGAAATTGATGACTTAATTGAATTTTTAGCGGAACAGGATGAAATAGCAAATAAAATTGAAGAAAAAAAATCTTTAGATTTTAAGAATCAAGAATATATCAAATCAACATTATTTATAGAATTTATTAAAAATATAGATACCCTTTCTATGGCTGAAAAGGCAGTTTTTAATTTATATTTAAAAGGCCACACCGCAAAGGAAATAGCTGATATTTTATGTTTATCTATAAATACAATTAAAACTCATAATAAGCGAATATATATGAAACTCAACGTATCATCCCGTAAGGAGCTTATGGTATACATAAAAATGATGGAAGAAACCAATAAAATTTAAAGATGTATCAGTTAAGTGATACATCTTTATTCTTTTGATATAATGTGTTCAATTCCAAGTACACCGTTTATCTGTTTTGTTTTAATAAACTCAGGAATGATAGGATATTTCCCCAAAGATTCAATATCTAACCAGTGTAATGTTTCCATCTCTCCCTGGTCTGAAAAACTGTTTTCTAAGATATTAAAATTAAAATGGTTTTTCATCAGATAGAAGAATACAAGTTCATGATGTTTTATTTCATTCAATTTAAAGAAACGCTCTTGAACAAATATTAATCTGTCAACTTCGAATTTTATGCCTGTTTCCTCAAAACATTCGCGAATGACAGCTTCTTCTGACGTCTCGTTTAATTCAACCTTGCCTCCTACTGTATAATAGAATGGGCTATTTTTATGTTTTGCAACTAGCAGCTTATTATCTTTTATAATAATTGCCGCAACTCTATAAACAAAACTTCCTTGTTCAAATCTGAATGACAAATTATAATTTTCCATCAAATTATCCTTCTTATAGGAGTATTTTACTAGCAAGATTTAAAATTCTATTTTTTCCATGCTCCTCATATATGGTCTTAAAGCATCAGGTATAATTACAGTTCCGTCTTCCAGTTGATAATTTTCCAGTATTGCGGCAAAAGTTCTTCCCACTGCCAGACCTGAACCATTCAAAGTGTGGACAAATTCTAGCTTTTTATTGTCATTTCTGTATTTTATATTTGCTCGTCTCGCCTGATAATCCTCAAAATTTGAACAAGAAGAAATTTCAACATACCTTCCGTAGCTCGGCATCCAAACTTCAAGATCATAGGTTTTAGCTGATGAAAATCCTATATCTCCCGTACACAGCTCAATAACTCTATAAGGAAGTCCCAAGCCTTTTAATACATTTTCCGCAAATTCAGTTAATTCTTCAAGTTTTTTATATGATTGCTCAGGTGTTGTATACATAACCATTTCAACCTTATCAAATTGATGATTTCTTATAAGTCCTCTTGTATCACGTCCTGCTGAACCTGCTTCCGCTCTGAAACAAGGAGTATATGCAGTCATGTACACAGGAAGGTCTTTTTCATCAATTACTTCATCTCTATACATATTAGTTACAGGAACTTCGGCTGTAGGGATTAAATAATAATCTTTTTGATTAATCTTAAACATATCGTCTTCAAATTTCGGTAATTGCCCTGTTCCTCTCATACTATCGGCATTAACTATATACGGAGGCATTATTTCGGTAAATCCATGTTCAAACACGTGCATATCAAGCATATACTGAGCTATAGCTCTTTCAAGTCTTGCTCCCAGTCCTTTGAACATAGAAAATCTTGTTCCGGTTATTTTTGTCGCTCTTTCAAAATCTAAAATATTTAAGTTTACTCCTAAATCCCAATGAGCTTTTATCTCAAAGTCAAATTCTCTCGGCTCTCCCCATTTTCTTATTTCCTTATTATCCTCGTCAGATTTACCTATTGATATATCAGGATTCGGTGTATTAGGAATAGCCATAAGCGTATCTTCTATTTCATCATCAACAATCTTAATCTCAGCATCAATAACCTTAATTCCTTCAGCAAGCTTTTTCATATCTTCCAGTATTTCTGTTACATCTTTTCCCTCTTTTTTTAGAACGGGAACTTGCTTTGATTCAGCATTTTGCTTGGCTTTCATTTCTTCAACCTTTACTAAAAGCTCACGTCTTTTCTTATCAAGTTCAAGAACTTTATCTAAAGATAAATCGGGATTTCTTCTTTTTAATAATTCTTCGATTTCTTGTGGATTTCTTCTGATTCTTCTAATATCCAACATTTTATTTTCCTCCTGTTTTTTGACATTTTACATACAGCAACAATTAAAAAGCCCGTCTCAAAAGATAAAACTTTAGAGACGAGCAAACTCGCGGTACCACCCTAATTACTGCATAAAATATGCAGTCACTCAAAAATTAACGCTTTTACACGTCCGGTTTTGCCGGAAACTCCGGAGTAGATTTCAATAATATTTCTGCCTTTTCTCACCAAATAAAGGCTCTCTTAAAGAAATAAATTATTTACTTAGCTCCTTCACAGTTATATGTTTTATATAATATATATCTATAATCTAATTTTGTCAATAGCTATTTTACGACATTTTAGTTAAGTTTTATTTTAGTTTTTTCTTTTTCAGAGGTAAATATACTTGGATATATGATATTTTTATTTCTGAAAAGCATAAAAACTTAATTCAGCTTATTTATCCGCAGACGCTTTAATTTTTTCGAGTGCTTTTTTTTCAAGTCTTGATACTGTCATTTGAGATATATTTAATCTTTTTGCTATCTCACTTTGAGTTTTATTATTATAAAATCTCTCTACTATTATTTCTTTTTCGAGTTTATTTAATAACTCTAATGACTTTTTTAAAAATTCATAATTTTCAAAGGTTTCGTAATTATTAATCTCATCACTTATAGTATCTACCAATTCCATTTCTTTAAACTCACTTCCCTTATCAAGGTTTACATTTAAAGATTGAGACACAAACAGCTTGCCTGCTTCCATAGCCTCAAGAACTTCTTCCTCGGAATACCCGAGATTTTCGGATAATTCCTTGATAGTAGGCGTTCTGTTAAGCTTAAATGACAAATCATTGCTGACATCATTTATTTTTTTAGAAATTTCCTGTATACGTCTCGGAACCTTTATAGCCCAGCCCTTATCTCTGAAATATTTTTTTATTTCTCCCAAAATTGTAGGCGTAGCAAAGCTAGTGAATTCATATCCTTTATTGATATCAAATCTCTCTATTGCATATATAAGTCCTATGCTGGCTATTTGGTAAATATCTTCATGTTCTATTCCTTTATTTACATATTTTTTAGATATTATATCAGCAAGATATTGATATTTACTAAAAATTTGATTTCTTATTTCAATATCTTTTGTCCTGCTGTATTCTAAAAAAATTTCAGAATTTTTTAAAGTTTGTCTGGTATTTATCACAATATCAACGCCTATCTTATTTTATTATTGTTTCAAAAACAATTTTATTATTAGAATAATCTATATTGTATTTATCTGCTAAACTATCAATTATTAAAGCAAACATTTCACTTTCTGACACAGCATTTTCCGATAATTTTTCGTCATTTTTATCTGTAACTTCTATTGTTATCTTGTCCTCTTCCAAAAAATATTCAATCAAAAAAGCTTCGGTATTTTTCTTTATATTATTGATAAAAAATACACAGATTTCAGAAACTATAACTTTTATATCTTCTATTTTGTCTATATCTAAATTGCAAATACTGGATATTGAGGAGCTTGTAAGTCTTATGCAGCTTATAAATTCAGATTTTTTAGGTACTTCTAATTTTATCTTTTCCATCTTTTAACCTTATCTCTCTTCTATATCAAATATTTTGTTAAAGCCTGTTATATCAAAAAGCTTATAAATACTTGCTTTAACATTTATCATTTTAATGCTTAAATTTTTTTCTTTAATGGCCTTTAAGATGCTCATAATTACACCTAAACCTGTACTATCCAAATAATCTAATTTTTCTGCATTAATTACTATGTCCTTATTTTCTTCGTTAATAATGTTCAAGACATCATCTTTAAATGCAGGCGAAGTATATATATCAATTTCTCCTACAGGCAGTATCTCAATAAATTTCTCATTATTGTTTTTATTTATTACTAATGACATAGTGACCCTCCATTTTTTATTATATTTCTTCTTCAGAATCTGTATCTATTTCTTCTCTTATCAGTTTAGCTAATGATACTACTTTGTCTCCTTCATTCAATCTCATTGCTTTAACCCCTTGAGTATCTCTGCCTGTAACAGAAATATCCGAAGCATACATTCTTATAATTACGCCCATTTGACTGATAATCATTAAATCATTTTCGGGTTCTATAATCATTGCCCCTACTATATCTCCGGTCTTTTTATTAATATTGTGAGTTTTTACACCCTTTCCCGCTCTTGATTGTCGTCTGTATGCTGTAGTGCTTGTCATCTTACCGAATCCATTTTCGGTTAAAGTTATAAGCTTCTCGCGAGTTTCAGGTATTAAATCTTCGTTGATTTCCTCATCATCAGGAATTTGAATATTGTCAGGATCAAGTATTAGCATTGCTACAAGCTCATCATCTTTAGATGTTGATATAGCCTTAACTCCCATAGAAATTCTTCCTGTTTCTCTGACATCAGACTCATTAAATCTTATAGCCTTGCCTTTTTTAGTTACAATCAAAACATCCTTTGTTCCATCTGTTTTATTAACACTTATAAGCTCATCGTCCTCAGCTATTTTAATCGCCATCAAACCTGATTTTCTTGATGTATCGAATTCATTAAGCTTAGTCTTTTTGATAATACCTTTTTTAGTAGACAGTATCAAGAATTCCTCATTGCTAAAATCTTTCATAGGTATTACTGCCGCAACCTTTTCACCACCATCAAGATTTATAAGGTTAACTACAGCAGTACCTTTTGCCTGTCTTCTTGCCTCCGGTACTTCATATGCTTTTATTCTATATACTTTTCCTTTATTTGTAAAGAATAATAAATAATCATGTGTACTCGTTATGAATAAATCCTTAACAAAGTCTTCTTCCCTTGTAGTTAAGCCTGTTATACCTTTTCCGCCTCTTTTTTGAGCTTTGTATGTATCTTCCGGCAGTCTTTTGATGTATCCGAAATTTGTTATAGTAATAGCTACATTTTCTTCCTCGATAAGGTCTTCTACGTTTATTTCATCCTCATCATGAGTAATTTGAGTTCTTCTTTCATCATAGTAGCTGTTTTTAATTTCAGTTAATTCTGTTTTTACTATTTCATCGATTAAGTATGGATTTTCAAGTATCTCTCTGAATTTATTAATCATTTTGATTAATTCCTCATATTCTTCATCAAGCTTTTCTCTTTCAAGTCCTTGAAGTCTTCTAAGTCTCATATCTACTATAGACTTAGCCTGTATCTCCGACAGATTAAATCTGCTCATCAAATTCTGCTCGGCATCATCATAAGATGATCTTATGATTCTTATAACTTCATCGATATTATCTATAGCTATTTTTAAACCTTCTAAAATATGAGCTCTTGCTTCTGCCTTTTTTAAATCATACTCGGTTCTTCTTGTAATAATTTCTCTTTGATGAAGTACATAATAGTGTATCATCTCTTTAAGATTTAACACTTTAGGCTCTCCGTTTACAAGTGCAATCATAATTATGCTGAAATTATCCTGAAGCTGAGTATGCTTGTATAAATTATTAAGAACAATATTAGGATTGTAATCTTTTTTAATTTCAATTACAATTCTCATACCCTCTCTGTCACTTTCATCTCTTAAATCCGATATACCATCTACTTTTTTATCTTTTACAAGTTCGGCAATTTTTTCAATTAACCTTGCTTTGTTTACTTGATAAGGAATTTCAGTTACAATTATTCTATTTTTCCCATTTTTTATTTCTTCTATCTCAAGCTTTGATTTTACCTTAACAAAGCCTCTTCCCGTCATATACGCATTTTTTATATTGTCTTTTCCGACAATTATTGCACCTGTAGGAAAATCCGGTCCTTTAACATATTTCATAAGTTCGGGAATTGTAATTTCAGGGTTGTCTATATATGCTATAGTACCGTTTATAACCTCTCCTAAATTGTGAGGCGGTATCGAACTTGCCATACCTACAGCTATTCCCGATGATCCGTTAACTAAAAGATTAGGAAATCTGCTTGGCAGAACTACCGGCTCTTTTAAGGTTTCATCAAAGTTTAATCTGTAATCTACAGTTTCTTTTGTAATATCCTTTAGCATTTCCATTGCCATTTTTGACATTCTTGCTTCTGTATAACGCATAGCGGCAGCTTGGTCTCCATCAACAGAACCAAAGTTACCATGTCCGTCTATAAGAGGATATCTCATTGAGAAATCCTGTGCAAGTCTTACCATAGCATCGTATACGGCTGTATCACCGTGAGGATGGTACTTACCAAGTACATCTCCTACAATACGTGCACATTTTCTATGCGGCTTGTCTGGTGTTAAGCCAAGATCACTTGCAGCATATAATATTCTTCTGTGAACAGGCTTTAATCCATCTCTTACATCAGGTAAAGCACGTCTCACAATTACTGTCATAGCATAATCAAGATATGATTTTTGCATCTCTTTTTCAATATGCATCTGCAATATACCATCATTCTTGTTTTCTAAATCACTCATTCTTACCTCCATACGATTTCAGCACTAAATGTTATAAAGAATAAATTTTATTACATTTGTGCACGGAGCCGGATATGTTTTTTATCGCTCCTAAATATCTAAATTTTTCACGTATCTTGCATTTTTTTCTATAAACTCTCTTCTTGGAGCTACCTTATCTCCCATAAGAATTGTAAACACTTCATCAGCATGTATTGCATCATCTATTTCTATTTTTAGAAGTATTCTGTTTTCCGGATTCATGGTCGTTTCCCATAGCTGCTCCGGATTCATCTCACCAAGACCTTTATATCTTTGAATATCATATTTCCCATCTCTTCCGAATTCATCGAGAACAGTGCTGAGTTCTTTATCACTGTAAACATATCTTTCCGCCTTGCCCTTTTTAACTCTATAAAGAGGAGGCTGAGCAGCATAAATATGTCCCCCTTCTATCAAAGGTTTCATATATCGATAGAAAAAAGTGAGCAGCAATGTTCTTATATGAGCACCATCATCATCGGCGTCTGTCATTATTATTATCTTTCCGTATCTTAACTTGTCTAAGTTAAAATCCTCACCTATACCACATCCAAATGCGGTAATCATATTTCGTATTTCCTCGGAATTTAATATTCTGTCAAGTCTTGATTTTTCTACGTTTAATATTTTACCTCTTAAAGGCAGTATTGCTTGTGTTCTTCTGTCTCTTCCGCCTTTTGCAGAGCCTCCCGCAGAATTACCCTCAACTATATATATTTCACATAAATCAGGATTTCTCTCCGAGCAATCAGCTAATTTTCCCGGCAAAGACATACTGTCGAGTACATTCTTTCTTCTTGCAAGCTCTCTTGCTTTTCTGGCAGCTTCTCTGGCTCTTGCTGCTTTTAAGGTTTTTTCTATAATGAGCTTGGCTATTCTTGGATTTTCTTCGCAGTAACTATATATTGCTTCACCGGTTATATTATCAACTATACCTCTTACTTCACTGTTTCCAAGCTTCGTTTTTGTTTGTCCTTCAAATTGAGGATTAGGAATCTTTATTGATAAAATAGTTGTTATTCCTTCTCTTATATCTTCTCCGGTGATAGATAAATCATTTTCTTTTATAAGATTATATTTTTTGGCATAATCATTCATTACCCTTGTAAGAGCTGTTTTAAATCCTACAAGATGCGTTCCGCCTTCAACCGTATTTATATTATTTACAAAAGAATATAAGCTTTCATTATATGAATCGGTATATTGTATGGCTATTTCTACAATTACCTTGTCCTTAGTGCCTTCAGCATATATTATTTCTTCATGAAGAGCATCCTTTTTACTGTTTAGATACTGTACAAATTCTCTTATTCCGCCTTCATAATGAAAAATATCGCTTATATTATCTCTTCTATCTTCTAAACTTATTTTTATTCCTTTGTTTAAAAAAGCCATTTCTCTAAGTCTTTTTTTAATAGTTTCATAATCAAATATTATATCGTCAAATATAGTATCATCCGGTAAAAAAGTAATAGTTGTACCTGTATGATCAGATTCTCCTACAATTTCAATTTCAGTAGTAGGTATGCCTCTTTCGTACTTTTGTCTGTAAAGCTTGCCGTCACGTTTTACTTCTGCTATCAGCCATGTTGACAAAGCATTTACTACAGAGCTTCCAACACCGTGAAGTCCTCCTGATACTTTATAGGCATCATTATTAAATTTCCCTCCTGCATGCAGTACGGTCAATACTGTTTCCAAGGTTGATCTTCCTGTTTTTGGATGTTTTTCTACAGGAATACCGCTTCCGTTATCAGTTATTTTAACTGAATTATCCTCATTTATTAAAACTTCTATAGTATCACAATATCCGGCAAGCGCTTCATCTATACTATTATCAACTATTTCATATACTAAATGATGAAGCCCGCTCTCCCCTGTAGAGCCTATATACATACCCGGTCTTTTTCTTACAGGCTCAAGTCCTTCCAATACCTGTATCTGCTCCGCTCCATAATGTCTTTCGTTTAATTCTGACATATAATCCTCCATTACTATCTTCTTTAGCATATTTAAACTATAATATTTACTATTTTTCCTTCGCATATGTTAAAGATTTTTTTATCGTTCTTTTTTACTAAATCTTTTAAATCACTATCATCAGTAGAAGTTATGATAGTCTGTATATTTTTTATATAATCAATCAAGAAGCTTTTTCTTTTATTATCAAGCTCTGATAAAACATCATCTAATAGAAGTACGGGATACTCCCCTATTTCATTTTTTATAATCTCTATTTCTGCCAGTTTTATGGCTAAAACAGCACTTCTCTGCTGACCTTGAGATCCGAAATATTTAAAATCTTTATTATTTATTTTAACTATTATATCATCTTTATGAGGTCCATATAAGGAATTTTTCCTAAAAATCTCATTTTCTATATTTTTATCTATTTTTTCCCTAAAAAGTTTCTTTATTTCCTCTTTTGATAAATTTTCAATATTTCCTATGTCACATTTGTAAGATAAATCAAAACTTTCTTTATTATCAGAAATATCGGCATATATAAGTGAAGCATAATGCTTAAGATTTTTTAAGTATTCATTTCTGTAAGAAATAATTTCTGATCCTATATCTATAAGATAATCATTCCATATTGAAAGTACGTCCATATTTGAGCTATTATTCAAATCTCTTAATATGTTATTTCGTCCTGTTATAATTTTTTTGTAATTTTTTAATAAGTATTTGTATTTTGGTTTTATTTGAGATATATCTATATTTACAAATTTTCTTCTTTCTATAGGACTTCCTTTAATTATTTTCAAATCATCGGGAGTAAATATTACATTGTTCATATATCCTATTAATTCACTGCTTTTTTCCAATTTTACTCCGTTTATTTTTACTGTCCTTTTCTGATTTTTAATATAAGATATATTTATAATCTTATCATATTTATTTTCTTTATTTATTACAATTTCAATCTCAAAACTATTTTGTCCAAATTTAATCAAATCATTCTCTGTATTCAGCTTAAAGGTCTTTCCTATTGAACATAGATAAATAGACTCTAATAAATTTGTTTTACCTTGTCCATTATCGCCTATAAAAATATTTAAAATACTATTTAATTCTATATTTAATTCCTCAAAATTTCTAAAGTTTTTAAGCTTTATACTTTTTACTATCACATTATTCCTCTTTAAACTCATGCACCGATTATAAAGACAGGCTCGGTGACTGCTTTCTTATTTATTTTTCATCTGAATTTATTATAATAAATTTTGAACTTTCAAACTCTATTACATCATTAACTCTGAGCTTCTTTCCTCTTTGAGTACAAACTTCCCCGTTTACTTTAACTAAACCATCATTTATAACTATCTTAGCAACTCCGCCGCTTTCAACTACATTAGCATATTTTAAAAATTGGTCAAGCTTTATAAACTCGGTATTAATAGATATTTTTTCCATCTATACTTAAATATCCTCCTTTTCAAAAAGTAAAAAATATTATATAATCAAGTATCTTGACTATTTCTTAACCTCAAACAAAGCTTGAATCTCTCAAGCTTTGTTTTTCTTAATTTATTGAAAAATTATTTTTAGCTTATTCTTACAGGTAATACCATATATTTAAAGCTATCATTATCTGCTTCTTTTATGAAGCAAGGATTTATATTTCCTAAGAAATTCATTTCTATTTCTTCGGAATCTATAATTCTTAAAACATCTATAATATATTTTGAATTAAAGCCTATTTTTATATTTATACCTTCCATACTTTTTAAAACTATAAATTCTTCGGCATTGCCAAACTCGGATGTTGAATTTATCTGCATAGTATTTTCTTTTATATCCAGTATTATTAAATTATTTTTATCTTCTCTTGCAAGCAGTGAAACTCTTTCTATACTGCCTTTAAGTTCTGTAGTATTTATTTTTATTTTAGTTACAAATTCATTTTTCAATAATCCTTTATAATCTACAAATTTACCCTCTAATAAACTTGAAATTATAGTTGTATTTTCAATATTAAAAGATATATGACTTTCAGAAAGTATTATTTCTACATCACAATCATCTTCTTCAAGTATTCTTGTAATTTCATTCAATGCTTTAGATGGTATAACTGTTGAAACATCTTCATCTAAAATTAAATCTTCATTTTTTACGGCCATTCTGAATCCATCAAGAGCCACAAAAGTACACTCACCGTTTTTAATCTCAAGTAAACACCCTGTAAAAATAGGTTTCATATTATCTTGAGAAACAGCAAATGAAGTATATTTTATTAATCTCTTTAATACATCTGAATTTATGTTAAATCTTGTACCGTCATTTTCAAAAGTATTATTAGGAAACTCACTTGATGAATTACCTAAAATATTAAAATCAGAATTTAAACACTTTATTTCCATATTATTATTTTCATTGGTCTTAATATTAACCAATGAACTTGAAGGCAATTTTCTTACAAAATCTCCTAAAAGTCTGGAATGAACTACAATAGATCCTTCTTCTAAAACCTCACATTCAACATAGGTATTTATACCAAGTTCTAAATCTGTTGCAGTAAAATACAGCTTATTTTCTGTTGCTTCTATTAAAATTCCGCTTAAGATAGGTAATGAAGTTCTTGTTGTAACAGCTTTTTGTACAATGTTTATAGCCCTGCTTAATTCTTTTTGACTTATATTTACTTTCATCTTTTCCTCCAATAATTTTATTATCCACCGCTGGCTTTTTTACAAAAACAATATAAATAATTTAGTAGTAATAGTAATAGGCGCTGTTAATTTGTTAAAAACTTATAGAAGCCTTAAAAATATGCCGAAAAAGCTACCATAGTACCTGTTGACTACTATCAAAAAATATTTTAATAAAAAATACTAAGTAAAAAAGCTTGTAATTTATAAACAACATATTAACATTTTATTGTTAATTGTTTAGCATCGCAATAATATCATCTATAGATTTTTTTAATTCCGAGCTGTTCTCAATTTCATTGTTGATTTTATGAAAAGCATGTAAAACTGTAGAATGATCTCTTCCGCCGAAGGCCTCTCCTATTTGCGGCAAGCTTGTTTCTGTTAGTTTTCTTGAAATATACATAGCTATCTGTCTCGGGTATGCGATGTTTTTACTCTTTGTTTTAGATTTTAATTCATTCACAGATATATTATAGAAATTAGATACTGCTTCCTGAACATCTTTTATAGAAACTTTTTTATTTGATGAAATAAGGTTTTTTAATGCCTCTTGTGCCAATTCAACATCTACTTCCTTATTATACAAGGAAGAATAAGCAAATATCCTTATTAAAGCTCCTTCTAATTTTCTTATATTAGACTGAATATTTTGCGCAATATAATTAATTACATCGTCAGGAACCTGATAATTTTCAGTTTCTGCTTTTTTTCTTAAAATAGCGATTCTTGTTTCAAAATCAGGCGGCTGAATGTCTGCTATAAGACCCCATTCAAAACGTGAGCGGAGCCTGTCCTCAAGTGTTGGAATTTCACTGGGAGGATTGTCGCTTGATATTATTATTTGCTTGTTTGATTCATGCAAAGTATTAAAAGTATGGAAAAATTCCTCTTGGGTACTTTCTTTTCCAGCTATAAATTGTATATCATCTACTAAAAGTACGTCAATTTCTCTGTATTTATTTCTAAAAGCATCATTAGTTCCGTTTTTTATTGAATTAATAAGGTCATTGGTAAACTTTTCACTTGTTACGTAAAGCACTTTAGCATCAGGATTACAATCTAATATATAATGACCTATAGCATGCATTAAATGTGTTTTTCCAAGGCCTACTCCTCCGTATAAGAATAAAGGATTATATGTAATGGCAGGAGCTTCGGCTACCGCTAATGAAGCTGCATGAGCAAATCTGTTGCTGTTTCCTATAATAAAATTGTCAAATTTATATTTAGCATTTAATTTTCTATTAGAAAGAATTAAATCTTCTGAACTTTCTTCATCAAGAGAAGCTTTGCTATTTTTTTTGTTTTGAGACATGCTTTCACCGGGAATAGTAAAAATTAATTCTATTTCCTTTTTTAAAATATACTCAAAAGCATTTTTTAATAGGGCGTGATGTCTTTGCTTAAGCATATATCTGAAAAATTCATTAGTCGCCTCTAAGTATACGGTATTATTTTGATATGCTATTATTTTAAGGGGTTCATACCATGTATTAAAGCTTACTTTATTAACATCTTCCTTAAGTACTTCTAATACATCACTCCATATTTCATTTAAGTTCACGATGTTTCCTCCTAATATTTAAAAAAACTTGCAAACAATACTCTTAATATTGTTTATAAAAATTTATTAACAAATGTTGATGAGCATTTGTTATCAACAACTGTTTATTTTATCTATCAATAATATTATTATTTGAATTTGAACAAATATAATTTTTCTTAAAAACTTATTAACAGGTTTATCAGTAAAATAAATTAATGTTAATAAGTTATGATAAACTTGTTAGTATTGTAAAATATATTTATAAAAATAATGATACAGATAAATATTATCATTTTTCTTAAAAAATTTCAAATTTAATTTGTTAAATTTATAAAAATAATAAAAAAATAATTGCATTAATTATAAAAATATAGTATATTACAAGAGTTACACATAAATATTTCGGGAATTTTTAAATTTGTGCAAGTATATAAGTTAAATTAAGTTTTTTAAGAATAAAAATACCATATATTCAAGTATTTTCATTTTTGAAGAGAAAAAGCTGAAATTAAACTTATAAAGCTTAAATAAGGATAAAGATATAAATTTATTACAAATATTATTATATTGACATTCTTGTAATTAGTTTATATAATATTTTGCGAGCAATTTTATTTTTAAATTGAAAATATATGATATTTATTATAGATATCTGTCATAAATAAGGAGGTGTTTATAAGATGAAAAGAACTTATCAACCAAAAAGAAGACAAAGAAGTAAAGAGCATGGCTTCAGAAAAAGAATGAGCACTAGAAATGGAAGAAGAGTATTAAAAAGCAGAAGAGACAAGGGAAGAAAAAAATTGTCAGCATAAGGTCGCGAAAGTGACCTTTTTATTCCATTTAAGGAAAAATAAAAAGAGTGAAAATAAAGAGCAAATATAAAGATTATATGAAAATATTTCATAGAGCTTTGTATATTATTTACACGGGTATGGAAGTATGAAATGATTATTATTAAAAAAAATTCAGAATATAAGGCCGTATATAATTGTAATAATTCTTTTTCGGATTATAATATAGTTATTTTTATAAAAAAAAATAATGATATTAAAAACAGATATGGATTTACTTCTGCTAAAAAAATAAAAAATGCTGTAGATAGAAACAGAATAAGAAGACGACTGAAAGAAATAGTAAGATTGAATGAAGATAAAATAAAAAACGGATATGATATTGTTTTTATGGCAAGAGTCAATGCGGTTGATGCCGATTATAGTAAATTAGAAAAGTCTTTTTATAAGGTTTTAAAAAGAAGTAATTTAAGAGCTTAAAAAAAGAAATAAAAACAGGTGATGAAAATTTTATCTAAATTGAAAACGATGCTTTCAGCATTAAAAACAATACCTGCGGTATTGTTAATAAAAATAATAAGAATATATCAAAAGTTTTCTTCTGGTACAGGCATTAGGCATTGTAGATTTTATCCTACATGCTCACAATATTTTGTGGAAGCTTTACAAAAATATGGGTTTATTAAAGGATCATATTTGGGAATCAAAAGAATTTTGAGATGCCATCCTTTCAATAAAGGTGGTTATGATCCGTTGAAATAAATTTGGAGGAAAAAGGATGAACTTAGATTTTATAGCATACCCTATGGGGTGGCTGATGAGATTTATTTATAACATAGTAGCACCTATAGATACTAAATATCTGTCTGCATATGCAGTTTCAATAATTTTAGCAACAATTGTAGTAAAGCTTCTGATGCTTCCGTTGACTTTAAAACAAACAAAGTCTATGAAAGCAATGCAAGAGATGGCACCGAGAATAAAAGAATTGCAAGATAAATATGGAAAAGATCCGCAGACACTGCAAAGAAAACAAATGGAATTGTACAAGGAAGCTAATTATAATCCTATGTCCGGTTGTTTGCCTATGCTTATACAATTGCCTTTAATTATGGCTTTCTTTTATGTAATAAGAAATCCTTTGGTATATGTTTTCAGCGGAAATGAAGCTTTATTCAGTGAAATGGGAAAAAGCTTTTTATGGATAAATGATTTAAGCTTTAGTGCATCACACGTATTTGAAAACGGAGTTATCAACGGATTTGATATGGGATTCAGCATACCTTTTGTAGGCAGAGCTTTACCTATATTAGCCGGTATATCGGCATATACAACCTATTTAACCAGTAAAATGACAAGTTCTAATCAGGCTGCAGCTATGAGTGAGCAGCAAAAATCAACTCAGAATATGATGACTATGATGATGCCTATAATGATATTTGTTATGTCACTTAGTTTTCCTTCAGGACTTGTATTGTACTGGGTTGTGGGTAACATATTCCAATTGGTACAGCAATGGATAATTTTAAATTCATCAAAAAAGGTTAAGGAGGATAATAAATGAAAAACATTATTGTTGAAAAACCGACAGTAGATGAAGCCATAAAATCAGCGTTAGAACAACTTAGAGCAGAGATAGATGAAGTTCAGATAGACATTTTAAAAGAGCCTTCAAAGGGTTTACTCGGTATTTTGGGAAGTAAGATTGCTAAAGTTAAAGTTACTGTAGTAAATGGACCGGAAGAAAAAGCTAAAGAATTTATAGACAAGATTTTTTCTGAAATGAAGATAGAAGCAGATTATATTACATCTTTTGAATCAAATGTTTTAAAGCTTGACATAACAAGAGTAAATGAAGATGACAAAGGTATTATTATCGGAAAAAGAGGTAATACACTTGATGAGCTGCAATTTTTACTTAGCTTGATAGTAAACAGAAGAAGAGAAGCTTATGTTAAAACAATTTTAAATGTTGAAGATTACAGACAAAAAAGAGAAGAAACTCTTAAAAAACTGGCTAAAAAAACAGCAGACAGATGCAGATATTACAATAGAAAGATAAAGCTTGAGCCTATGAATCCTTATGAAAGAAGAGTAATACATGCTACACTTCAAGATGAAAAGGATATAATTACATACAGTGAGGGTGACGAGCCTTTCAGAAAAGTTGTAATTGATAGAAGATAGCAAAATAAGTTTAAAGCATTACGAGTAAATTATAAAAATTTGCTCGTTTTTTGTCTTATATTGATATAATTCTTATATTTTTATCGGTATTTTACAGAGTTTTTTTAAAAATGGTGAAATTATATATACAAAATAGATATAATATTGTAAAATATAAATTGAGACTAATTAAGTTTTATATAATATTTTCAAGAGTAAAAAAGCATAGAATTAAGTATTTTTGCCTTTGAAACTTAAAAATTGAGCTTATAGAAAAATTAAGATAGGGTTGTTATTGATATGATACACGATACAATTGCAGCTATTGCTACTGCTTTAGGCAATTCAGGAATAAATATTATAAGAATCAGCGGAGATGAAGCATTAAAAATAGCATTAGATATTTTTGTTAATAAAAATAATGAAAAAGTAAAAAGTTTTAAAGATAGATTTCTAAATTACGGGATAATAGCAGACAGAGATGGGAAGATAATAGATGAAGTTTTAATTTCCTATATGCAAAAACCGGGCACATTTACTCGTGAAGATGTAATTGAAATCAACTGCCACGGCGGAATATTATCTGCAAAAAAGATACTTGATTTAATTCTAACTTATAATTGCAGAACAGCCGAAAGAGGAGAATTTACCAAAAGGGCATTTCTTAACGGAAGAATAGACTTGACACAGGCAGAGGCAGTGATTGATATTATAAATGCCAAAACCGGAAGCAGTCATGAAATATCTGTCAGTCATCTCGAAGGAAGATTGTCAAATCAGATAAACGAGCTGATAGAAAATATAATACTCCTTTTGGCAAATATAGAGGTAAATATTGATTTTCCCGAGTATGATGAGGATGTAGTAACTATAAGCAAGGTAAAAGAAGAAAGCATAAGTATGCTTGAAAAAATAGAAACTCTTATAAGAACTGCAGATACCGGAAAAATCTATAAGGAAGGTATAAAAACATTAATACTTGGCAAACCGAATGTCGGAAAATCATCCTTAATGAATTTTCTCCTTAATGAAAACAGAGCTATAGTAACAGAGATACCCGGAACTACAAGAGATACAATAGAAGAGTATGTAAATATAAACGGTATTCCTTTAAACATAATAGATACGGCAGGAATCAGAAAAACAGATGATACTGTTGAAAAAATAGGCGTAGAAAAAGCCTTGGCTAAAGTTGATGAGGCTGATCTTATTATGATTGTTTTAGACGCTTCAAAAAAATTAGAGGATGAGGATATAGAAATATTAAAGCTTGTCGAAAGTAAAAAGGTAATATATCTGAAAAATAAGACGGATTTAGAAGAAAAGCTTGATTTATCCGATTATAAGAATATTGAAGATAAAATTATAAATATATCCGTATTGAAAAATGAAGGACTTGAAAAAATAACAAATGCAATACAGAATATGTTTTTTGAAGGAAAGATAGATCTAGAAAATGATTTGATCATAAATAATGCAAGACAAAAAAACTTGCTTATTAATGCAGCAAATAATTTAAAAGAGGTTTTATCATCTGTAGAAAATGGTATGAGCGTTGATTTTATAGAAATTGATTTGAAGGCTTGTATGGAAAACCTTGGACTTATAGTCGGTAAAGCAGTAAGCGATGATTTAATAGATAAGATATTTAACGATTTTTGTATAGGAAAATAGCAATATAAAGTTTTTAACATAGTGAATTTGCAAGGATTCGCAAAGTAGGCTGCTTTGCAGCTCACTTTTTAAAGAGAGGAACGCGAGTTAAAATGGAACAATTAAAACATAAGACCGATATGGGAAAGGTCAGAGAATTTTTGGCAGGAACTTATGATGTTATAGTAATAGGTGCAGGACACGCAGGATGCGAGGCAGCTCTTGCCTGTGCAAGACTTAATATGAATACAATGATGATGACAATGAGTCTGGATTCAATAGCAATGCTTGCTTGCAATCCGTCTATAGGAGGAACAGGCAAAGGTCATCTTGTTAAGGAAATAGATGCTCTTGGCGGTGAAATGGGAATAAATATAGACAAGACCATGATACAGTGCAAAATGCTTAATTTGTCAAAAGGACCTGCTGTACACTCACTAAGAGCACAGGCTGATAAGAACAATTATCATGCAGAAATGAAAAAGGTTATAGAAAATCAAGAAAGGCTTTACTTACTTCAGGCTGAAGCAATAGATATAAGATTAAATGAAGACAAGACATTCAATGTTTATACTTCATACGGAGCTTTTTATCAGGCAAAAGCAGTTATAGTAACTACGGGAACATATTTGAAGGGAAGAATATTTATAGGAGAATTAAACTATGAATCAGGACCCAGCGGCTTGTTTCCGGCAAAAGAATTGTCGAATGCTTTGATTAATCTAGGATTATCTTTAAGAAGATTTAAAACAGGAACTCCTGCAAGAATAAGCTCCGATACAATGAATTTTGATCTCATGGAAAAACAGGGCGGAGATGAAAAAATAATACCATTTTCATTTATGACAGACAATATAGATATAGAGCAAATACCTTGTTATTTGACATATACAACTGAAAAAACAAAGGAAATAATACAAAACAATTTGGACAGGTCTCCTTTGTACGCAGGGGTTATAGAAAGTGTCGGACCGAGATACTGCCCTTCAATAGAGGATAAAATAGTAAAATTCTCCGACAAGGAAAAGCATCAGCTTTTTGTTGAACCTGAGGGTATAAATACAAAGGAAATGTATATACAGGGCATGTCTTCAAGTCTGCCTTATGAAGTGCAGATAGATATGTACAAAACAATGGTAGGTCTTGAAAATGCAGAGATTATGAGACCGGCATATGCTATAGAATATGATTGTATAGACCCTACACAGCTCAAACCAAGCTTGGAGTACAAAGAAATTAAAAATTTATTCTTTGCAGGGCAGATAAACGGAAGCTCGGGATATGAGGAAGCAGCGGCACAAGGTTTAATAGCCGGAATAAATGCGGTGCTTTCATTAAGAAACGAAGAGCCTTTGATTCTTGACAGATCTGAAGCTTATATCGGAGTATTGATAGATGATTTAGTTACAAAGGGAACTAATGAGCCGTACAGAATGATGACATCAAGAGCTGAATACAGGCTTGTTTTAAGACAGGATAATGCTGATGAGAGATTGACCGAAATTTCTTATAAGATAGGTCTTGCAAGAGAAGAAAGATACAACAGATATATAGAAAAGAAAAACTCTGTAGAAGATGAAATTAAAAGACTTGATTCAACTAAGATTACACCCACAAAAGAAGTCGGTGAATTTTTAGAAAAAATGGGTACAGCTCCCTTATCAAAGCCTATAAGCTTATTGGAGCTTATGAAAAGACCCGAGATAAATTACAGGAATATAAGTCATCTGGATACAGAAAGAAAATACTTGAGTGAAGAAATAATAAATTACGTTGAAACAGCTATAAAATATGAGGGATATATCCAAAAGCAAATAAAGCAGATAGAGCAGTTTAAAAAACTTGAGGATAAAAAAATACCCGAAGATATAGAATACGATAAAATAAGCGGACTGAGGATAGAGGCAAAGCAGAAGCTGTCAAAAATATTACCTAAATCAATAGGTCAGGCTTCGCGTATATCAGGAGTGTCTCCTGCAGATATAAATGTGTTGTTAATTTATTTAGAGCAAATTAAGAGAAGAAAATAAATAAAATAAGAGTGTGGTTGAATGCAAAACGAAACATTGAAATCCGGATTTGAAAATCTTGGGCTTGATTATACAGACGAGATAGAAGAAAAATTTAATAAATATAAGGAATTACTGCTTGATTGGAACAAAAAAATCAATATTACAAGAATAGAAAGCGATGAAGAAATTTATATAAAGCATTACTTGGACAGTGTGATATTGTTAGACAGCAGCAATAAAACTATGAATAAAAAAATCATAGATGTAGGAACGGGCGGAGGTTTTCCGGGTTTACCCCTCAAAATAGTTAATGATAACTTTAAATTAACCCTATTAGACAGCCTCAGAAAAAGAACTGATTTTTTGAAATTAGTTTCAGATGAGTTAAAATTAAAGGATGTTGAAGTCATACACGGACGAGCTGAAGACTTTGGACAGGATATTAAATACAGAGAAAAGTATGATATTTGTGTTTCGAGAGCAGTTGCTCCATTAAATATATTATCTGAATTTTGTTTGCCTTTTGTTAAGGTAGGAGGATATTTCGCTGCATACAAAAGTGAAAATATTTCCGAGGAAATTGTCGAATCTAATGCTGCAATAGAAAAACTGGGCGGAAAGATAATTGATATAAAGACAATCAAAATTCCGAATTCGGATATTGCAAGAAAAATTGTAATAATTGAAAAAATAAAAAAAATGGAAAATATGTATCCAAGAAAAGCTGGTACTCCGGCTAAAAAACCTTTATAATAAATTCAGGGGGAATTATTAAGATGTCTAATAATATAATTAGTATTAATATTAATCAAATTATATCCAATAAAAATCAACCTAGAAAAAACTTTGATGATAAGGCTTTGGAAGAATTGAGTCTATCTATAAAAAATTACGGCTTAATTCAGCCTATAGTTGTAAGAAAGCTGGCTGATGAGCTTTACGAGCTGGTAGCCGGTGAGAGAAGATTAAAAGCGACTAAACTGCTTGAAGAAGAGACTATATCTGCGATTGTTATATCAGCCGGAGAAGAAGAATCGGCTGCTATGGCGCTTATAGAAAATTTGCAAAGAGAAAATTTAAACTTTATTGAAGAAGCATTGGCTTATGAAAAAATAATTTATGATTTTAATATAACACAACAGGTTTTAGCAGAGAAAATAGGAAAAACACAATCTACCGTAGCTAATAAATTAAGAATTTTAAAGTTACCTCAAAAAGTGAAACAAGCCCTGATCGAAAATAATTTAAGCGAAAGACATGCAAGAGCCTTATTAAAATTAACAGATGAAGATTTGATTTTAGATATTATAGATAAAATTGTAAAAAAGGACTTGAATGTAAGTGCTACAGAAAAGCTTATCGAGTCTATAGCAGAGAGTATAAATAAAGAGAAGTTAAAAAACAAGCTATATATAAGGAATTTTATTAATTATAAAATATATGTCAATACAATTAAAAATGCCTATAATGAAATTTTAAAAACCGGAATAGATGCTAAATTTGAAGAGCAGGAATCGGATGAATTTATAGAGTTAAAAGTTAGAATCCCTAAAAAAAGTTTGAAATAAATTAAGATTTTTCACACAGCGGATTGTAAAATTGGAGGTTAAAATGACTAAGATAATAAGTATATTTAATCAAAAAGGAGGCGTTGGCAAGACAACGACAAATGTAAATTTGTGTGCTGCCTTGGCCTTGGACGGCAAAAAGGTATTAAGTATAGATATAGATCCGCAGGCAAACTCAACGAGTGGATTCGGAGTTAATAAAAATGATGTGGAATTCACTATATATGATATTTTAATCAATGGATATGATATTAATAAAACAATTGTTGAGACGCAAATTGAAAACTTATCTATCGTTCCTGCTAATATTCAGCTTTCGGGAGCGGAGATAGAATTAGCCACATCAATTAACAGAGAGAGGACATTAAGGGAAGAGATAAAAAAAATGAAGGATAACTATGACTTTATTATAATAGATTGTCCCCCTTCCTTAGGACTTTTATCACTTAATGCTTTAACTGCGTCTCAAACTGTAATAATTCCGATTCAATGTGAATATTATTCATTAGAGGGAGTCGGGCAGTTGATAGAAACTATCAGATTAGTCAAAAAGACCTTAAATCCGGAACTTGATGTAGAAGGTGTTTTGTTAAATATGTTTGATGGAAGAACCAATCTTTCTATACAAGTGGTGGAAGAAGTGAAGAAATATTTCAAAAACAAAGTTTACAGAACTGTGATTCCAAGAAATATAAGGCTCGCAGAAGCTCCGAGTTTTGGACAACCTATAATGCTGTATGATGATAAATCAAAAGGCAGTGAGGCGTATAGAAAACTCGCAAAAGAACTTGTAGATAATCAAGCAAGGGAGGTGTAATAAATATGGCAAATGCAAGAAAAGCTTTAGGAAAAGGCTTATCGGCCTTGATACCGGATAACTTGGAAAAAGAAGAGCTTGATAAAATAAAAGAATTAGATATAGATTTAATTTGCCCTAATCCGAATCAGCCCAGAAAAAGCTTTGAAAAGAATAAGCTTGAGGAGCTTTCGGAATCTATAAAAAAATATGGTGTTATACAGCCTATAATAGTTAAGAAGGAAAATGATATATATACTATTATTGCCGGAGAAAGAAGATGGAGAGCGTCTAAATTTGCCGGTCTGTCAACAATTCCTTGTATAATAAGAGATATAGAAAATAAAAACGCTTCAGAGATTGCTCTTATAGAAAACATTCAAAGAGAAGATTTAAATCCTATAGATGAAGCAAATGCATATGAATATATTATGGAAAGATATGCGATAACTCAAGAAGAGCTTTCCGGTATTATCGGAAAAAGCAGGGTTTATGTAACCAATATATTAAGACTTTTAAACTTAGATAATTATGTTAAAGAAAAAATAATTTCAAACGAAATCAGCCAAGGTCATGCAAGAGCTATGATATCCTTGGATAGCACTGCTCAGGCAGAACTTGCCGACAGAATAATAAAAAACGATTTGAGCGTAAGAGATGTTGAAAAAATAGTCAGAGATTCGAAGAAAGTTAAGATAAAAAAATCACCTGAAAAGGATAAATTTGTTTTGAATATTGAAGAATTATTAACAAGTAGATTTTCGTCGAAAGTAAAGGTGACAAATAAGAGAAATAAGGGAAAAATAGAGATAGAATACAAGAATAATGAAGATTTAAACAGAATTTTATCTATATTTGGAATAAACGAAGATTAGTTAATATCATATGTAATGTATAAATATGATGTGCAATATAATATTATGTAAATTTTATTAACTAATTATACAAAAAAACTAATTAAATTAGAACATAAGAATTTTTCAAATAAAAAATTGACAAATAATTAACGTGTTAATATAATCTTTATAGTGTGATTTTTTTTATTTTAATAAATAGAGGAGGTTTAAAAGTGCAAACAGGATTTGATATTAAAGAGAATGAAAAGGGTTTCATAGAGTTAAAAGAATATATAGACTCTATAAAAAATAGTCAAGGTGTTCTGATGCAAACATTGCATAAGGCTCAAAGCATTTTTGGATATTTGCCGATAGAAGTACAGAAGTATATATCAGAAGAGACAAATGTACCTTTGGCGGAAATTTACGGCGTGGCTACTTTCTACACACAATTTTCCATTGATCCGAAAGGAAAACATAAAATCGGAGTGTGCCTGGGTACTGCTTGCTATGTTAGAAATGCACAGGCTGTACTGGATAAATTAGCTGAAACTTTAAGTGTTAAAGTTGGTGCAACTACAGAGGACAACTTATTTACTCTGGAAGCAACAAGATGCTTAGGTTGCTGTGGTCTGGCTCCTGTAATGATGATTGACGACGAAGTTTACGGAAAAGTTGACCCTAATAGTATACCGGAAATAATAGCTTCATATAGAAAGTAGTTGGAGGTAAATATGAAATCATTAGAAGAATTAAAGAAAATTAGAGAAGCTTCTCTGGCTAATATGGAAATGAGAAACACCGACAAGGATATAAGAATAGTTGTCGGAATGGCTACTTGCGGAATTGCGGCAGGTGCAAGACCCGTGTTAAATGCGCTTGTTGAAGAGGTAGCAAAAAGAAATTTAGGAAATGTTCAGGTAGTTCAGACCGGATGTATCGGGATGTGTACATTTGAACCTATAGTTGAAGTTTTTAAAGGCGACAATGAAAAGGTTACCTATGTTAATATAGATTCTGAAAAAGCTAAAAGAATTGTTGCTGAGCATATCGTAAATGACAGAGTTGTTAAAGAATATACTATAGGTTAATATGAATAATGTTATTAAGACATTAATGGAGGTAGATTATGGCTATTTATAGATCACATGTTTTAGTGTGTGGTGGAACAGGTTGTACATCATCAAAGTCTATGCAGATTAAAGATAGATTTCAAGAGAAAATAAATGAAAAAGGGCTTGAAAATGAAGTACAAATAGTTGCAACCGGCTGCTTTGGATTATGTGAAGAAGGACCGATTGTAATTATATATCCGGAGGGCTCGTTCTATGCTAAAATGACTTTAGACAGAGTAGATGAAATAGTAGAAGAGCATTTGGTTAAAGGAAGAATCGTAAAAAAATATTTATTTGAAGAACCTTCAAATCATGAATCGGTAAAATCTTTAAATGAATTGGATTTTTATAAAAAACAAAAGAGAATCGCGTTAAAGAACTGTGGTGCGATAAATCCGGAAAACATTAACGAATATATAGCAAAAGACGGGTATATGGCTTTAGGAAAAGCTTTGACAGAAATGACACCGGAAGATGTAATCAAAGTAATGAAGGATTCAGGACTTAGAGGAAGAGGCGGCGGCGGATTCCCGACAGGTATGAAATGGTCATTTGCAGCACCTAATCAAGCGGATCAAAAATATGTTATTTGTAATGCAGATGAAGGAGACCCGGGCGCATTTATGGACAGGTCTGTTCTTGAAGGAGACCCTCATTCAGTATTAGAAGCTATGGCAATAGCAGGATATGCAATCGGAGCTACAAAAGGATTTATTTATGTAAGAGCCGAGTATCCTATAGCTGTTCATAGATTGGAAATTGCAATAAAACAAGCAAGAGAAATGGGATTGCTGGGTAAAAATATATTCGATTCAGGATTTGATTTTGACGTTGAAATCAGACTTGGTGCAGGAGCTTTCGTTTGTGGAGAAGAAACAGCACTTATGGCTTCTATAGAAGGCAAAAGAGGTATGTCAAGAAATAAACCTCCATTCCCTGCAAATAAAGGATTATGGGGAAAACCTACTATAATCAACAACGTTGAAACATTGGCAAATGTTCCTCAAATTATACTTAACGGATCTGATTGGTTCAAAAGCATGGGAACTGAAAAATCATCCGGAACTAAAGTATTTGCTTTGGGCGGAAAAATAAACAACACAGGTCTTGTTGAAGTACCGATGGGAACTACATTAAGAGAAGTTATATATGATATAGGCGGCGGATGTCCAAACGGAAAGAAATTTAAGGCTGTTCAAACAGGAGGACCTTCAGGCGGATGTATAACTGCTGATTATATAGATACAAGAATAGATTTCGATACCTTAACTGCACTTGGCTCTATGATGGGTTCAGGCGGAATGATAGTTATGGACGAAGATAACTGTATGGTTGATATAGCAAGATTCTTCCTTGAGTTCACAGTTGAGGAATCATGCGGTAAATGTACTCCATGTCGTGAAGGTACAAAGAGAATGCTTGAAATTCTTGAGAGAATAACAGAAGGCAAGGGCACTATGGAAGACCTTGACAGATTAGAAGAGTTAGGAAGCACAATTAAAAGCACTTCTTTATGCGGTCTTGGACAAACAGCTCCGAACCCTGTTTTATCTACACTAAAATATTTCAGAGATGAGTACGAAGCACACGTTAAAGAAAAAAGATGTCCTGCAGGAGTCTGTTCAGCACTTGCAAACTATATAATCACATCTGATTGTAAGGGATGTACTAAGTGTGCAAGACAATGTCCTGTAGGAGCCATTGAAGGAAAAGTTAAGGAATTGCATATAATTGATCAGGTAAAATGTATTAAATGCGGTGCTTGTATGACTGCATGTACATTTAAAGCTATAATAAAAAGATAGGAAGGTAGGTGTAATACATGGATAAAGTTAAAGTAACGATTAATGGCATTGAGGTTGAAGTGCCAAGTGATTATACAGTATTAATGGCCGCTAAAGAAGCTGGTATAGATATACCTACACTTTGCTTTTTAAAGGATATAAATGAGGTGGCAGCTTGTAGAGTTTGTATTGTTGAAGTAGATATTAAGGGAGTTCCTATGAGAAACTTGCCTGCTTCATGTGTTTTACAGGTTCAAGATGGTATGAACGTAAGAACAAACACTCCGCAAGTCAGAAACGCAGTAAGAACAAACGTAGAATTAATATTGGCAAATCACAATAGAGAATGTTTAATTTGTAAGAGAAATGGAAGCTGTGAATTACAACAGCTTTGTGACGAGCTTGGAATAAGAGATATAGCTTATACAGGCGCGAAAAATGAAAGTAAAGTAGATGATATATCTGATTCTATAGTAAGAGATCCTAGCAAATGTATACTTTGCGGAAGATGTGTAAGCGTATGTAGAGACGTTCAGGGAATAGGAGCATTGGATTTCACAAACAGAGGATTTAATACAGAGGTAGCACCTGCATTTAACTTTAGTATGAAGGATGTAAACTGCGTATACTGCGGACAATGTATAAATGCCTGTCCTGTTGCAGCTTTAAAAGAAAAATCAAACATTGATGATGTTTGGGCTGCTATAGATGATAAAGACAAATATGTTATAGTTCAGACGGCTCCGGCTGTAAGAGCATCTTTAGGTGAAGAGTTCGGACTTCCTGTAGGAACAAGAGTAACAGGTAAAATGGTAGCTGCTCTTAGAAGATTAGGATTTGACAAAGTATTTGATACTGACTTCTCTGCTGACTTAACTATCATAGAAGAAGGAAATGAATTATTGAACAGAATCAATAACGGAAAAACATTGCCGATGATTACATCATGTTCACCGGGATGGGTAAGATACTGTGAAATTAACTATCCTGAATTCATAGATAATCTTTCTACGTGTAAATCTCCGCAGCAAATGCTTGGTGCTATAGCTAAGACATATTATGCTCAAAAAATGGGAATTGACCCTAAGAAAATTGTTGTTGTTTCAATAATGCCTTGTACATCTAAGAAAACTGAATTAAAACGTCCTGAATTGGAAGTTGATGGTTTAAGAGATGTTGATATTTCTTTAACTACAAGAGAGTTAGGAGATATGATAAAGCAAGCGAGAATAAGATTTACAGAATTAAAAGATGAAGAATTTGATAAAATGCTTGGAGAGTACTCAGGTGCAGGAGTTATATTCGGTGCAACAGGCGGAGTTATGGAAGCTGCTTTAAGAACAGTGGCTGATATATTAACAGGACAGGATTTAGAAAAAGTAGAATATACTGCAGTAAGAGGACTTGAAGGAGTTAAAGAAGCTTCTGTTACATTGCCGATAAACGGTAAAGATACAGAAATTAAAGTAGCTATAGCTCATGGTACCGCTAATGCAGCGAAAGTTTTAGAGTCAATTAAAAATGGTGAGAAAGAATATCACTTCATAGAAGTTATGGCTTGCCCTGGTGGATGCGTACACGGCGGAGGACAATCACACGTTTCAGCTAAAACCAGAATGACTGTAAATCCAAAACTTAACAGAGCTAATGCTCTATATGATGAGGATAAAGCAAGACCTGTGAGAAAATCTCATAAGAATCCGGAAATTATAAGACTTTATGAGGATTTCTTAAAAGATCCGAACGGTCATTTAGCACATAAATTGCTTCACACTCACTATGTAAAGAGAGACGTATACAAAACTGATAAAGAATAGTGTTTATTTCATACAAGCGGAGCCTTTATTTCGACATGCCTGTATTTGACAGATTATAATTAAACAATATAATTATGAAAATGTCTTGTATTGTTTGCAATATGCAAATAATGCGTACTAAATCTGAAAGGATATAAGATGGAGAACTTAACTATATCCTCCCCAAGTTTTGAAGATGGGGGATTAATTCCTATTAAATATACAGGTTACGGAGAAGATATTTCTCCTGAATTGGTATTGGACGGATTGAGTAAGAGAGCTGTGTCTATTGCAATTATTATGAATGATATGGGTCATCCTGTTCCTGCTTATAATCATTGGGTAATTTGGAACATTCCCGCCATATCTTTAATACCTGAAAATATTCCGCGTGGTGAACAAGTGGAATGTTTGGGGTGCGCTGTTCAAGGGCGTGGATATGGCAAGCATAGATATAGAGGACCTAAGCCACCGTTTAAATGGTCACACATATATCATTTTAATTTATTTGTATTAGATTGTTCTTTAGATTTGCCAAGTACTGCAAGAAAAAAAGATTTGCTGGCGGCCATGCAAGGTCATATTTTACAGCAAGCTGTATTGACCGGACATTATCGCTGATATGTGTCTTATAAAAAACATACTTTAATTTGCTGTTTTATCAGACCTTATCTAAGAGTTCACAATAAAAAATAGTTCTAAATCAAAGCCGGAATAATAAACCTTTATTCCGGCTTTATTAAATTTGATATTAGACAAAATAATTCATATATTTGAAGATATTCAATAATTATAAGATTTAGTTATGTGAATATTAATTTATGCGTGAAAGGATAATTATATGCAAAATAAAAATATACTTCAAACTAATAAAAGTTATTGGAATACAAATGCTGACAGCTGGTTTGGCACGACTGCTTTACCTCAATATGGAGTTAAATTTGTTACAGAAGATGAATTGAATTTATTCGGTGATGTAGCAGGGAAAACAATGCTTGAAATTGGTTGCGGAAGCGGACATTCCTTGAAATACCATGCTGATAGAAATGCAGGAGAGTTGTGGGGACTTGATATTTCACAAAAACAACTTGAGAATGCTGAAAGATTTCTTACTCAAAGCAGTTATTTCCCTAAATTGATATGTTCTCCTATGGAAGATGAATGCGGTATACCTAAAGACTATTTTGATATTGTATATTCAATATATGCAATAGGCTGGGCTACCAGCTTAGAAAATATTTTTCATAAAATAGCTTCTTATTTAAAAAAGGATGGCATTTTTATATTTAGCTGGAAGCATCCTTTACATGGCTGTGTTATTGTGGATGAAAAGCAATTAATTTTTAATAAAAGCTATTTTGATGAAGAATGGTATACACAAATAGTAGATGGCACGGAAATAATGCTGCCCAACAGGAAAATTTCCACATATGTTAATGCTCTGGCAGATACAGGATTTATTATTGAAAAGATGATAGAACAGACAAATGACAGTACCTTGCAAATAACTGAAGAAATTGATGATAAGTCGAGAAAAGCTCAAAATCTTCCCTTATCCTTTGTGTTTAAAGCAAGAAAAGCATAGTATGTTAAAGTCCATTTTGATGTTGAGCGGGTATTGACTTAATAAAATATTTTAAGGTGCTCTTTGCTGATAATATTATTTTCATTTATAATATTATTAATAAATAAGAATTTTAGATTCTTAATTTTTCGGTCAAAGAGCTTTTTAATTTTTTAAAATAAAAATAAGTTATGATTTAATAAATACACATAAAACAAAGTTATGCCAAAATCTGTTGTATATGAGTATCAATTGTATTATACTTTATACTGGTATAAATATAATAAGTAAAAGTTATTATATTACAATGACATAAACTTATAATCAAGCATATAATGATATAATCAACAGGATTATTTAATTCTAATAAAATAATATTTATATAGTATTGGATTTCGTCCAATCGGTTTATAAATTAAAAGTGAGGTGAAAAATCGAGTATAAACTCAATAAATGGGATAAACCCATTTTTTAGATTTACTCGACTCGGTATGATATATTTAGATAATGCTGCAACAACCTTTCCTAAACCAAAATCCGTTATAAATAAAATGGTCGACTGCATGACCAGATATTGTGCAAATCCGGGAAGAAGCAGTCATGCTATGGCTATAGAGGGTGCAAAACTAATATATGAAACAAGAGAGCTGGTTGCTCAATTATTTAATTTTGATGATCCCTTAAGAGTGATATTTACTTATAATGCGACAGATAGTTTGAATATGGCTATAAAAGGTGTGCTTCAACCCGGAGATCATGTAATAACAACATCTATGGAGCATAATTCGGTTTTAAGACCTATACATCAGCTTAAGAATATTGGGATTGAGAGCACAATAGTAGACTGTAACGATGAAGGCTTAATAAATATTAATGACATTGAAATGGCTGTCAAAAGTAATACCAAACTTATAGTTACAACACATGTATCTAATTTAACAGGCTCTATTTTTCCAATAAAAGAAATAGGAAAAATCTGCAAGAAATATAATATCTTTTATTTAGTTGACGCTGCACAAAGTGCGGGTGTTCTTGATATAGATATGGAAGAATACAATATTGACTTATTGGCAGCTCCAGGACATAAAGGTCTGCTTGGACCTCAGGGAACAGGAGTGTTGCTTGTGGGTAAAAATGTAGACCTCAGGCAATTAAAAGAGGGAGGAACAGGAAGTGAGTCAAGCAATTTAAATCAGCCTAGTTTTTATCCCGATAAACTGGAGAGCGGTACACCAAACTTACCGGGTATTGCAGGACTGAATGCAGGTATAAAGTATATTTTAAATGAGGGCGTAAAATCAATTTACAGCCACGAAAAAAAAGTTTTAGACCTATTAATCAATGAGCTATCTAAAAACGATAGAATCGAAATATATGGACCTAAAGACAGAAATCAGAGATGCTGCGTTTTGCCTCTTAACATAAAAGGAATTGACTCTTCTGAAGCAGCCTTTATATTAGATAATAAATATAATATAGCAGTAAGACCCGGCTTGCATTGTGCTCCTTTGGCACACAAAACCATAAGAACACAATCTATAGGGGCGATAAGACTTAGCGTAGGCCCATTTACAAAAAAACAGGAGATAATTTATGCAGTCAATGCCTTAAATGAAATTTCAAGAGAGTTTAAATAATTGAATATGACAAGAAGGTAATTAACTGTAATAGTTAATTACCTTCACTTTTTTTATAGTTGCTTATCCCATCCTCAGATTTTTTAAATTGAAATTTCACATAACTATGATATAATAATATCGTTAGATAGTATTTTAATGGTTCAACGTAGTTGAGACTATAATGTTTCGTCTTGCTGAAACTATGATATTATTACATACTTGAAGCTATTATATAATTTATTTGCATAATTATTATAACAAAAAACAAAGTACAATGTTTCACGTGAAACAATACTGTAAGAAGGGGTGAAGATCTTTTAATTAATAATGAAAATACGCTCTGACTTCAAACAAATTAATATCTTAAACTCAGTTTGAAACTATGTAGATAAGGTTGAAAGAAATTGAAAATAATGAAAGGATAAGCACCGAGACCATGTATAAATGTTTAGTTACTCCAGTCTTTTTAAAGAAAGACGAGAAGAGAGAATGAGCTTGTTGTGAAATCGGTGCATGGGCATAAATATGAATTATGTGGATATTATAGTTATTGTTTTTGTAGGCTTAATTATTTTGGAAGGATATAAAAAAGGGCTGGTAAAAATGTTGTTTGAACTTGCCGGCTTAATAGTTGCTTTCTTTTTAAGTAAGGAGCTAAGTTTTATAGTTCAGCAGTTTCTTACTGAAAATACAAAATTTTATGGCAGAGTGCATGATTTTTTTCAGACAAAGGCACAATGGCTCACTGAAATTATACAGGAAGGAACAGCAGATGTAATAAATAAATTGCAGGAAGGTTTAAAGCTTCCTCAAGAAATGAAAACTCTTTTTATACAATCCTATGAGAGCGGAGCAAATACTAACAGCTTTGACGTTTTTGTAAATTTAATTACAGATTTTGTAATGAAATCAATAAGCTTTTTAATAACTTTTTTAATAATTTATTTTATATTATTGATGGCAGTAAGCATACTAAACACCTTTGTTAAATTGCCGCTGTTGAATATTTCTAATAAAGTAGGCGGAGCGGTTATAGGAGTAGGAAAGGCATTGATAATATTGTACATAGTTTTTGCATTAGCTTCACCGCTTATAGCTTTTATGCCTGATAATAAACTGGTAAAGGGAGTAAACAACTCAAATTCCGGAAAGATATTTTATGATAATAATATTATATTAAATTATTTATCCTACAAGGGATTTTATGAAAAATAAATATTAATCTTGTAAAATGAAGCATATAGCGCAGGAAGCAAGATGTATTGCTTATCATAAAATATATTTTAGGAGGCAGACTATATGAAAAAAACAGCGGTTCTTATATACAATCAATTTTGTAATTTTGAATTTAGCGTTGCACTTGAGATGCTTGCAATGAAAGGCAAAGCTATAACTACCTTTGCTAAGGAAGTCTCACCGGTGAAAAGTGAGGAAGGAATAACAGTAATACCTGATAAAAGTATAGGCGAGCTTGAAATTGATGAGTTTGACAGCTTAATATTAACAGGTTCAATGGATATCAGAGAAGCCATTGAAGATAATGATATTATAAATTTTATCAAAATATTTATAGATAAAAAAGCAATCATAGGTGCAATATCTATAGCTCCTATATTGCTTTTAAAAGCAGGAGCCTTAAAGGGAAAACCATTTATGGCAGGAGTAAACAAAGAAGATTTGTATGAGGAAGGCTTTACTGAAGAAGATTTAGCTTATATGGTAGGCTGGGATGATAGCATTAAAAATCCTGTGAAAGATGGTTATATTATTACAGATAATATTATAAGCTCCGTATCATATGATTTTGTAAAATGGGCTTTAGGCTTTGGAAAATTAATTGGAATTGAAATGAATCCAAAAACTTTTGGATTATAATATGGAGGAAAAAAATATGAACATAATAGATGCAAGAAAATTAAACTGTCCGAAACCCTTGATATTAACTAAGAATGCTTTGGAAGCAGGACAAAATGAAATTACAGTATTAGTGGACAATGATACAGCAAAACAAAATGTACTTAAATATTGCAACAAAATGGGACACAAATCAGAGGTTTCGGAGCAAAATGGTGATATCAGCATAAAAATAACCAAGACTTCATCCGAAGCTCATGAAATATGTGAGGTAACTGAAGAAACAGAGACTGTATCAAAAAAGACAACTAAAGAAGTCAAAGGATATTTGATAGGAACAAACGTACTTGGTTCAGGTTCGGAAGATTTAGGCAAACTTTTAATGAAGGGCTTTATATACACTATGACACAGCTTAAGCCTTATCCGGATTTTATAGTATTTTTAAACAGCGGAGTTAAATTATCAAGTGAAGGTTCTGATTCAATAGAGGATCTAAAGCAGTTATTGCAAGCAGGGACAAGAATTGTTTCATGTGGAACATGCTTAGATTTTTATCAGTTAAAAGAGAAATTAATGGTCGGAGAGATTACAAATATGTACGATATAGTAGAGACTATATCTGCCTCTGACAATGTAATAAGTATTGGTTAATAAAAAGAAATCTCCTCTATAGGGAGCTTTAAAAACTATCTGCGGCGGAATTTCTATTTGAAGGGTGAAAAGATATGAAAGACGAAAAAAAGTCTCAAGCAAGACGGAAGGTTGGAAGAATACTGATTTATTTTATGATTGTTTTACTTCTTATTGCAGCGGGTGCCAATATCTTGTTCTATAATGAGCTTAAAATCATCCGTTCCATTAAAAAATTAGCAGATGAAAAACCGATATATTATATGAAAATAGATGGAGACTACTATTTTGAAGATTTTCTGAAATCCGGAGGAGCTTCTTCGGATAAAGAGGTAAGTGCATTTCTTTCAAAGCGGATATCAAAAGGTTTTTACTCGGTAGATGTGGCAGAAAATGAGCTTGCCTGCAGTACCATTTCTGCAATGACTCCGGATGGTGCACATGTTTGGGGACGGAATTTCGATTGGACGGATTCTGTTCCGATTATTGTAAGATGTGTTCCCAAAGATGGATATGCATCTATTTCAACTTGTGATTTTCAAAATATTACTTCTGATTCAAATACCGTACCGGAAGGCATTGCAAATAAAATGCTTGCCATTGCTGCTTTATATGTCCCTATGGATGGCATAAACGAAGCCGGACTTTGTGTTGCCGATCTTGAGGTTAATGAAGGCGGGATGACAACCGTTGATACGGATAAACCGGATTTGACAATTACAACAGCAATTCGTCTCTTGTTAAATAAAGCGGCAAGTGTCGATGAAGCTATAGAATTATTAAAGCTGTACGATATATATGCCTCAGGTGGTATCAGTCATCATCTTGCAATTTCAGATGCTGCGGGTGCGTCTGTTGCGATTGAGTTTGTAGAGGGAGAAATGGTCGTTGTAAACACAAATACTGTTACAAACTTTAATCTTGCTAACAAAAATACGGCTGCAGGTGGGGAAAGTGCAAAACAACGATTTGAATACTTAAGCACTATTTATGAAGAAAATGAAGGCTTGCTTACTGGCGAGCAGGTAAAACATGCGCTTGAACAGGTTTCTCAATCGAATGGAAAATGGACAACGCAGTGGTCAATTGTGTACGAGAAAGATTCGTTATCTGCTACTTATTACTTTAATGGCAATTTTGAGAAGGACTACAGTTTTTTTATTCATAATCAATAATTAAAAAATGTACTGTAAATGAGTATTTAATAAAAAATTGTATATGCTTAAAACGCACAGCTTGCTTGTATATACAGTGTTTTAACAAGCTTTGCGATGCTATGTAACGCAGTAAAATTGCATCGATTTTTGGGTCAGTAGGATGGTGTTTGTATTTATTGAAAGACTATAAGATATTAAAGCGCTTATGTTAATAAAATTATTTTCATATAATCAGGAACTATGGAAATAATTAAAGCTGACATGAGCGTTTTTTATTGAGTGCTTTCAAGAAAACATAAAGTAAATAATTCGTATACGAAATCAGAAACACATAAACATATCAATCAATTATGCTATATTTTATACAGCTCTTGACAATAAATCATTTATTACTTGTATTTATCATAATTTGGTATATAATATTTATATAAGAACAAAATTAGGAGTTGATATTATGCCTATGGCATTAAATGTAGGAGATATAATAAAATTAAAAAAGCAGCATCCCTGCGGGGGATATAATTGGGAAATACTAAGAATCGGTGCTGATTTTAGAATAAAATGCACTACATGTGACAGGCAGGTTTGGCTGCCCAGACGAGAGGTTGAAAGGCGTATAAAAGAAGTTATCAGCACTAAAGAAGATCAGTAAAATTTTATAAATTGGAGGTAAGGTTGAAAGAAATGATACAAATAAAAAAAATAAGCACAAAGTTTTCATGGTTCTTTGTGCAAAGGAGGCATGGACATAAGTATGACAAAGATTTGGGCACATAGAGGTGCGAGCGGATATTATCCCGAAAATACAATTTCATCTTTTGAAGGAGCTGTAAAGCAAAAAGCTGATGGTATAGAATTAGATGTGCACTTGAGTAAAGACGGATATTTAATAGTTTGTCATGATGAGACTTTGAATAGAACAACTAACGGAAAGGGCTTTATAAAGCAGCATGACTTATATGAGCTGAAGCAGTTAGATGCAGGCTCATGGTATGATAAGAAGTTTAAGGGCGAAAAAATTCCTCTTTTAGAAGAAGTCATAGATTTGATCAAGCGTTCTGATATGGAATTAAATATAGAGATAAAGGCAGGGTCTATATTTTATCCTGGAATAGAAGAAAAAGTATTAAAAATGATAGATAAGTACGGTGTAAAAAACCAAGTTATAATATCATCATTTGATCACTATGCACTGGTTAAAATAAAGGATTTAGATAAGGATATAAAAACCGGAATTTTATATTCAGAAGCACTGTATAAGCCGCTTGATTACATAAAAACCACAAAGGCGAATGCATTGCATCCAAATTATATAACCCTGACAAAGGATATTGTAGAAGAAGCTAATTCGGCAGGAATAGATGTTAATCCATATACTATAAATAATGAAGATCATATAAGGATGATTAAAGCAATGAATGTTAATGCAATTATAACAAATTATCCTGACAAAGCAAAGGCTATACTAGTGGAATAACATATGCAATATAATAGTTTCAATAGAATTCTGTGTAGATGGATTTTGCACAGTCTCGCTGTGTGAGACTATTATTATTTTAAGTATATAATTATATTAAGAAAGTTTTTATTTATAAAAGTTGTTGATAAAATCGCTCAGTATGCGGATACTGAGCGATTTTTAAATAAAATTTGTATTTTTGTTTCACGTGAAACAATTACATATAGTTAAGGAGTAATTCGGCTTATGTCTCTCGGAAACAATGTGGATAGTCTTATATTGTTCTGATTTAGCAACTTGCTTGTTAATCTTTCTAATCCAAGCCCCAATCCGCCATGAGGAGGCATGCCATACTTATGAATCATAAGATAACTTTCAAACAATTCAGTATTTATTTCACGTGAAACCATCTTCTCGATCTGTTGATTAAGCTCATGTATACGCTGTCCGCCTGTAGTTATTTCCATACCTCTGAATATTAAGTCAAAGCTTAATGTAAAGTTTTTATTGTTAATATCGTCCATTGCATAAAATGGTCGTTTTTTACTCGGATAGTGCGTTACAAAAACAAGCTCTCTATTATATTTCTTATAAATTATTTCAGACAGCAGTTTTTCTTCCTCGGGCTCAAAGTCGAATTCATCAGTTATGGCTCTGTTATATTCTTTAGAAATAAGCACCTTAGCATCTGTGAAAGTGATGGATGGAATAAAGCCTATATCAGGTAAATTTACGTTAAGTAAATTAAGCTCATTGATATATTCATTTTTCAACAAGTCAAATGTATACCTGAGCATAAGAGTTTCCATATTCATAATGTCTTCAAAGCTTTCTATAAAACCCATTTCAAAGTCTACACTTGTGTATTCATTTAAGTGTCTTGAAGTATCATGTTTTTCTGCTCTAAATACAGGAGATATTTCAAACACTCTTTCAAAAACACCTACCATCATTTGTTTGTAAAATTGGGGACTTTGCGTAAGATATGCTTCCTTTCCGAAATATTCAAGACTGAAAATATTAGCACCGCCCTCAGCACCGGAAAAGACTATCTTCGGACTATGGATTTCAGTAAATTTATGCTTAAGCAAAAACTCTCTGAATCCCTTGCATATGCCTTCCTGAAGCTTAAATATGGCACGTTCGCGTTCGTTTCTTAATGTAATAGCTCTATAATCAAGTAGTGTCTCAAGCGATGCTTCTATTTCTTTGTTATTAAAGACAATTGTACTTTTTTCATTCGGCTCGGATAAGATTTCAACATCAATCAATCTTAATTCCCAGCCTGTTTTTGAACGTTCTTCATTGACCACTTCTGCCAAAAATTCAACACAGGCCTCTTCTTTTATTTGAGAAAGCAAAAATTTAGAAAATTCTTCAGAGTATATACATTGTACCATTTGTCTTTTAGTTCTCAATATTATAAAAGCAAAACTGCTCATTTCTCTTATCTTGTGTATGCTTCCATGAATTTTTATTGTTCTTCCTATATAATTTTTTATTTCTTCTATTTCTATTCGATTATTTAAATTACCTTCTATTTTCTTCATGATAGATCTCCTTCAATTATTTATTTTCGATATTATTAAATATATGTGTTCATACTACATATACATAAATCCATCATGACATTGTCAACATGTCTCATACTATCACAACCCTTCGCAAAAATAAAAACCCACATAAGTAAAAAACTTTACCAATGTGGGTCTTTTATATAAGTAAGGAAAACTTTATAATCCACATAGGCGCAACACAATCAGCACTTGCACCTATGATTAAATCAAAGATACAAGCGCTAAATATCGTCGTCCTTATGCAAATTAATAATATTTGTATTTAACATGATATCTAACCGCCTTTTAAATTTTTATCAGTATAGCATCAAAAGAATTTATTGTCAATATATTAGTGTCAAATTGCATTGTTTAATCTAATGAGTTTATGGCAATGATTAATATATCACACTTGATTTTCAAACTCATATAATTACAGTCTCACTTATTATTCAGAAAGTCGTTTGTCAGATGATAAATTTCCTCTATATGTTCATGATAAATAAGGTGATTTCCATCAATAATTGTCCATTGCGCATTGTCTCCCAGTCTGCTTATATGAGCATTTTGGTATTTTTCACCGGTATGTTTTCTCTTTGCGGTTTCAGAAGCAACAAGTTTTAAGACAGGTATTTTATTTGGGAAATCCATATTCATTAATTCCTCAATATTTTTATTAAACAAAAATAGCTGGTCAACAATTGTGTCATTGTAACAATGATTAATAAATTTTGTATAGTCTTTAATTTCTTTAATTGTATAGCCATTATCTTCATTTATTTTTAATACAGATGATACCAAAATAGGATTGATAAATCGGCTTAGTCCGATTGCCTGCTGAACCTTTCCTAAACTATAAACAAATTTCGGTACATTGGTACTTGTTTGTGCTGATGATGTAGTGTCAAGCATGATAATGGAAGATATTTCATCGGGATATTTTGATGCATAGTATTCGCTGTATATACCTGAGCCTGAGTGAGGCATTAAAATATATGGCGGAGAAAATCCTGCAGAATACAAAGCTGACCTGATTTCTTCCGTATAATTTTCATTTGTTCGAGGTATTTTGCTTTGACTGCTAAACCCAACTCCAAAATATTCTACACAGACAACAGTATATTTTTTTGAAAGCTCCCTCATCAGAGGTCCAAATTCTGCACTTGGAAGGGGGAGAGTAAAACCGGGTAACAATACAATAATTTCCTCTCCTTTGCCGATAGAGTACACATGCATACTTTCCCCATTGACATCAACTAACTTGCCGTAAGGTAATATATTATCAATTTCATGGGAAAAGAAAAGCTGATTGATAAAAAAGCTGATTAGATTTATCAATATTACAGCACTAAAAATAATTACAAAAACAGTCAATATTTTTCTACCTCGTTTCTTTGTATTTTTACAGTCCTTATTCATTTTCATCTACCACCGGAGGAGCAGATATAATTGATATATCCCTTGGCTTTCGTCCATCTTCAGCATTAAGGTGATATTTTATCAGTAATGCTTGAAGTTCTGATAAAAACTGGTCAAACTCTTGATCGTTCATCATCATAATAGTAGTGTTCAAAAAAATCTTATTATTTCCTTGCAAACAATTTTCTTTATTAAAGTAAGTCTCAAACTTTGCATAGGTGTTCATAAGGAACCTAAATATCTGCTGAGAAGGATTCTGCATTGTATTATGATTGTTTAATTCATCAACATTTAATGCCAGTGTTCTTTCGACACTTCCCCGGATTTTATTTTCTTCAACAATCGTCAGGACATTGGCTTCAATCAGAATGTTGATATGCCTATAAAGCGTAGTTCTAGGAACATCACTTATTATTCTGCATATCTCATTTGCCGTCATTTCTTTATTAGATGTAAAAGCCTGTACTATTCTAAGTCGTATTGGATTCATCATAATATCAAATATATCTTTAGCCATAAAACACCTCCATTGTTTCCAATTATTATTTTAATACCATTTTTGGAATTAGTCAAGAGAAATTTATATAATATGAAAAATTTCTTTAAAATAGGTCTTATACATAAAAGTTGACAGTTCCTAGACACTGTTATATTATTATAAAAACAATTAAATATACTATTGGAGGGTACTGCATGGAAATTGAAAAAATAGAAGGTGTTGATTTTAAAAAATTAATATCCAGAGATATTTTAGAGGGACTTCCAAAGTGGTTCGGAATACCGGAGGCTATTGATGAATATGTAGAAGAAAGCTCAAAGATGCCATTCTTCGCTTGCTATGATGAAAATATAATTATTGGATTTGCAGCTGTAAAACAACATAATATATATTCTGCGGAGCTATACGTAATGGGAATCAGTGAGAATTATCACAGAAAGGGTATAGGAAAAAAACTGATAGAGAAATGTATAGAGTGGTGTAATGAAAACAATATAGAATTTTTACAGGTAAAGACATTAGATGAATCCCACCCTGATTTGAACTATGCCAAAACAAGAAGGTTTTATGAATCAATAGGATTCAGAGCATTGGAGTGTTTCCCTACACTGTGGGGTGAAAGTAATCCTTGCCTTTTAATGATAATGAAAATAGAATAGTATAATTTGGAGGTCAGAATGCTTGATTTAATAAAACCTAAGATGCTAAAACCTGGGGATAAAGTAGCAGCTGTCAGCTTATCCTGGGGAGGAGCGGGAGACAGTGAAATATTGTGGAGATATAAACAGGGTAAAGAAAGATTAGAAAATATATTCGGATTAAAGGTAGTAGAGATGCCTCACACTTTAAAAGGAACGGAGTATGTATATAATCATCCTGAGAAAAGAGCAGAGGATTTGATGAATGATTTTTCAGATAAATCAATAAAAGGAATTATATCTTGCATAGGTGGTGATGACAGTATCAGAATGCTGCCCTATATAAATTTTGATACTATAAGACAAAATCCTAAAATTTTTATGGGATATTCAGATAGTACAATAACAAATTTTATCTGTTTAAAAGCAGGTATTTCAAGCATCTACGGCCCGGCAATTTTGGTAGACTTTGCTGAAAACGTTCAAATGTCTGACTATACAATAGAATCTATCAAAAAAACCTTGTTCGGCAATAAAATTATAGGAAATATTGCACCCTCCGGAGAATGGACAAGTGAACACTTAGAGTGGATTATAGAGAACAAAAATATAAGCAGAAAATATATGCCTAATGAAGGATATGAGCTTTTGCAGGGAGATAAAAAGGTGAGGGGCAGACTTATAGGAGGATGTCTGGCTGTTATAGAATTTATGAAAGAAACCGTTTTGTTTCCGGAGATAGATGTATTTAATAATGCTATACTTTTTTTAGAGACTTCAGAAGAGATGGAGCCGACATGGTATGTGGAATGCTGTCTTAGAAACTACGGTACAATTGGAATTTTGGATAGAATCAGCGGAATAATATTTGGAAAGCCTTATAACAACAAATATTATGATGATTATAAAACTATAATCAAGAAGGTTTTAAAAGAATATAACAGAGAAGATATACCTGTACTATATAATATGAATTTCGGACATACGGAGCCTAAAATATGCCTGCCTTATGGTGCGCTGGCTGAGATAGATTGTGAAAAAGCAACATTTTCTATTCTGGAAAATGCCGTTGATTAAAAATATTTCCCGGACAATAAGGAAGATAGGGGAGAGAGAATGAAATACGCAGCACTTTTTAAAGGAATCAATGTAGGCGGAAAAAACATTGTAAAAATGAGTGATTTAAAGCAGCTTCTTATTGATTTGGGATTAGCTGAAGTAAAAACCTATATACAAAGCGGAAATGCAATTTTTGAAACAGATTTTAACGAAGAAGATCTGTATAATATGATTTATTGTGGTTTTACAGATAGATTTGGGTTTGAAAGTAATGTAATAATAAGAAATATAGATGAAATACGCGCTTTGATTGAGGAATTACCATTCTCAGATGAGGAAATAAAGTCTGCCGAAACTGCTGATCCGAAACTTGAACACCTTTATGTATGTTTTTTAGATAATCTACCCGATAAATCAAAGATCGATGATATACATAAGAAATATCAAGGTAAAGATGGATTGAAAATGGGGAAAAAAGAACTTTATCTTTTATTTTATCAAAGCATAAGAGAATCAAAGCTGGCAACAATCACAGCGAAAACTTTTAATTCATCTACTATGAGAAACTGGAAAACAGTAAATAAATTATATGACATGATGGTTTCCATGCAGAAATCAATATCAAGAGATTCAAATGCTTGAAATTAGCATCAAATTAAAACAGAGCACTTTTAAACAAGTGCTCTGCAAATTACTATTTATAATCTTGTTCTAAAACTGATTATCCTTCCTGAACTTCCTTATCTGAGTAGTCAAGTACTATCTTCTTACATCTTTTACATATTTGCGCTGAGAAAATAAAATCCTTAAAAGTATTATTTTCAAGCAATATTTCTCCCTCTTTAGGCAGCAAAGAAATTTTATGCTGTTTCTTTACCCAAGAAACTCTTCTCATTCCCTGAAGCAAACCCTGTTCCATTTCCTTATCACAATACGGACATTTCATTATTTAGCCTCACTTTCAAATTTTACCTTAAGTTATAAGATTATTTATCCATTTTCGGCTTTTATATCTTCTCAATACTATGACTAACTTAAATATCTCCTCACTGAATACTACTGCCAAAACGTAATGTATAGGAAGATTTAATACCATAACTGAAAAGAAAGCTAAAGGTATACCGATTAACCAAATACTTATTAAATCCAAATACATGCAGAACTTCGTGTCACCGCCCGAACGCAGTATACCGCATATGAACATATATGTGAACATTTTTGGCGTCATATATATTGCAAATACAATCAATGACTTTTCCAATAAGATATTAGTCTCAGCATCAAAATTATACATATTGACAACGGCATGTCTTGCTAAGAATAATGCTATACTTATTATGACATTTAGCAATAAGGTTATATTTAAAAACGACTTGCTGTAATCATAAGCCTTATTAATCTCATTTCTTCCGATTTCATTTCCTATCATAACCGCAGAAGCATTACCTAAACCAAAAAACATTGATTGAAATAAGTCATTTATTATATATGCCACCTGAACTACTGCTATAGCAGAGGGTCCTATCATACCGTAAGCTATATAGTAAACTGTGTTTCCCAATGCCCATGAGGATTCGGAAACTATAACAGGGAAGGATGTTTTAAGAGTATTTTTAAACATGGCAAAATCCCATGACATAAATTCCTTTATCGTACCTGCAAGAGGATGATCCTTAGATTTATAGACATATATAAACATGATAATGAATTCTACTACCCGTGCTATAAGTGTAGCTATTGCCGCTCCTGCAACTTCAAGTCTCGGAAATCCGGCTATTCCAAAAATTAAAAGATAATTCAGTACGGCATTGATGCTGATAGCTATGACACTGACGATGGTAGGTACCTTTAGCTTGTGTATGGCTCTTGAATTAAAGCTGGCAGCATATGAAAGAGCTGTAAATACGTATGAAATAGACACAATCCTCAAATATGTTACGCCGTCATTTATAACTGCGATATCATCACTGAATATTGAAAGTATCTGCTTTGCAAATACAAAAGCTACAGTCGTAACAGATACAGACAATACAAGTCCCAAGAATAAATTCATCCCGAATAATTTTTTAATGTTTTTTGTATCCTTAACTCCCCAGTATTGGGCTATAAATATAGATGATCCGCTGTATATTCCAAAGCATATCATTGAAAAAACAAAAAATACTCTGTTTGCTATACCCACACCTGCTAAGGGGTTAACTCCCAATTGACCTATCATTATAGAGTCAATCATATTCAGTCCTATGCTTATCAGATTTTGTATGACAACAGGAAGGGCTATTACCAGCATTGATTTATAAAAAGTTTTATTAAGTTTAAGTTTATTTTCCATATATTCTATCCTTATTGATTTTAACTAATTTTTTGCACGAATATAATTATATCAACTTGAGGTAAATAAAGCAACAATATAAATAAAATCATAGCATCTGATTGCAGAGCATTTTACAAAATAAGCAAACTTTAAATTAAAGTGTTTGCGGTAAATATACAGGATTTATTATTGAACTGTATTTTAAAATATGTTAGTATAGCCATGTATAAAAGAAATTAGTTTTGGGAGGATATTATGAAAAAAATAAGAATATTTTTTATACTTATGATAATATTTATTTTAATGACGGCTTGCAATGCTGATAAAAATCACAAGGTAAACAGTGAAAACACAGCGAATATTTCAAACAGAGAAACCATACTAACCAAAGGCAATGAAGACGAAAAAAGAAATGAGCTTTTAAGAGAGGATATTGAATTTTTACGCAAGGAGTTTCCAAAAAAACACAAAAATCCTTTCAGCATAATTACGGAAAAAGAGTTTAACGAAAGGCTTTCCAATCTTTATGACAATGTTGATAAATTAAATAACTATCAGATATTCATTGAGCTTGGAAAAATAATAGCATCTGTCAAGGATTCTCATACATCAATAAATTATTGGGATGGAAAAAGCTATCCTCTTGAGTTTTATATGTTTGATGACGGTGTCTATATTATAAATGCCGACAAAAGTCTGGAAGACATGGTATATTCAAAACTTGTATCTATTGATAATATAGAATATAAAGATATAATATCGGAACTTACACAGCAGATTGCTTATGAAAACGAAGGTTGGATTAAATATATGCTCCCTAATTACTTATCTCCGGCATACTTGTATGGACTTGGCATAGGTGTGGATAAGGAATCCTCTGTATTCAGAGTGGAAAGAGAAGGTGAGCTTAAAGATTTTGAAGTTCCCATTTTATCATATGCGCAAACTGCAAACTTATCCAATAACAGATTTAATGATAAAATTACAGGAAAATTCGGAAAGTATTATGATTATAAATATATGAATGATAATAAAGCATTATATTTTGAATACAATGTATGCGCTAATGATCAGTATCAAAGATTTGCAAAGTTTAATGCTTCGATGTTTGAGGATATAGAATCTAAAGATATAGATAAAATAATAATAGACTTAAGATGCAATGCCGGAGGAAATTCCGAAATACTTAATCCATTTACAAATAAACTAAAATCATATATAAAAGAAAATAAAGATACAAAAGTATATGTGCTTGTAGGGAGACAAACTTTTTCATCCGGTATGTTTGCTATCTTTAGAATAAAGGAAGCTGCACCGAAAGCATTGTTTATAGGTGAGTCTACAGGAGGAGCAATAAATTGTTATGGCGAAATACTATCATTTAATCTTCCGAATTCTCAAATTCCCATACAATACAGCACTAAATATTTTGAATTCAGCAAAACATTTAAATATGAAGTAAAAGAAATGAACGCATTTGTTCCTGAAATACTTTTAAGTCCTTCTATAGATGATTATATTAATGAAAATGATGCAGTTTTAGAATATGTACTTAATAATTAGAATCTAAAATTAAAACTGTTGAAAAAGCAAACAGATTAATGGTATAATATCAGTATGCTCAAGCTTACTTGAGATTGTATATTATCAAATGGCAAAAGTTTTGTTTTACAAGACTATACATAGTCCTGCTATGCAGGATATTGCGAGACTTTAGCAAATACAAATTAAGTTTTAAAAGAAGATTTTTTCAGCTTTATTTATAAATTCTTATTAATTAGCATAGATTATACTATGACTTTATTATGCATGGAGGCAATTATGGATTACAATGAAAAAAATTACGCGGAACAAAGAGTAAGTTTAAGCGTATATACGAGCAGAACATTCGGCTGGATGTTTTTTGGCTTAATGGTAACCTTTATATTAGCATATACATCTTATTCGACAGGCTTTATTATTCAGATTCTCAGTATACCTTATTTATACTATATTCTGCCGCTGGCAGAAATTGCTTTAGTTATTTGGTTATCATCGAGAATACATAAAATATCGATTGTTGCGGCTCAGTCATTATTCTTTGTTTATGCACTTCTGAACGGGCTGACTTTTGCTGTGTATTTTTTAATATACGATGTTGCATCAATGATTTATGTATTTTCGGCAACAGCAGCTTTGTTTGGGGTTATGGCTGTATATGGATATTTTACTAAGAGGGATTTATCAAAATGGAGATCAGTGCTTTTCTTCGGACTTATTACACTGATAGGATTTTGGATATTTTCAATATTTATAAATCTTTCACAATTTGAAACTATAATATGTTTACTTGGTATAGTAATATTTGTGGGATTTACAGCATATGATACACAAAAAATAAAAGCATTTTATGAATTTTACTACAATGATACGCAAATGCTGGAAAAGGCATCTATTATTTCAGCACTGCAACTATACTTGGACTTTATAAATCTATTTATTTATCTTTTAAGATTTTTGGGAAGAAGAAAGTAACTGCATAAGTAAAATAAAAAACGAGTTTTGCAATAAATACTGAGGTACAATTGGTGACCTCAGTATTTTAATGTTTTTGAGTTTGGGACTTAAGGCATCATACGAAAAAAAGAAATCCGGAAATTAAAATAATCCGCATAAAATGTAGAAAAATATATTAAGTAAATTATACCTTATTTTCAAATTATAACATTATTTTTGTAATAATGCAGATACTATGTTATAGATAGGTGTATATTGCTTATTTGCTGCATGAAAAATTCAAATAATAATTAAAGTTAGTTTAGCTAAAGTTAATTGACAGGATTTTGCGAGAAAAAACAGTTGACTTATTACATCAAGTATATTATTATGTTTAAGATAGGTACCTTTAATTAAGCACAGAGAGGCTCAAAAGGAACATAGTATAATAACGTATAATATACGTCTTCCTTGCATGTCTTGGAAGACTTTTTTATTCCTTAGGGAGTGGTTATACAAAATGTGCAATAATTATATGGAGGTAAATATGTTTTTCGATTATAGAATAATAAAAAAAGAAAATTTAATAACAAATGAGTGGTCAGGAGGGACAACGACACAATTAAGTATTTTTCCCGAGAATGCAAATTATACGGATAGAGACTTTATATGGCGTTTAAGTTCTGCAACAGTACAGCAGGAAAATTCGGAATTCACTCAATTACCGGATTACAACAGAATCTTAATGGTTTTGGACGGAAAGCTGGAGTTAAACCATAACGATACGGAGATAATATATCTGAATGCCCTTGATCAAAATGAATTTGACGGAGTCAGTCAAACTAAAAGCTCAGGAAAAGCAGTCGATTTTAATCTGATGATGAGAAAGGACAAATGCTCCGGAAAGCTTAAGGCGGTCAGTATGGGTAAATGTGAAAATGTAAAAATTAATGAAATTATAGGATTTTACTCTAGCAGTGAATTTACTCTAGCAGTGTACATTTACAAATCGGATATAAAGATAACAATAGATGAGGATATTAATGCCTCATTAAATCAAGGAGATTTACTTCTTGTTAATTTTAAAGAGCAAATAGCAAATCTTGAAATAAACATGGAAAATCAGTGCGATGAAGAAGCTAAAGTAATTATTGCACAAATATCTTATTAATATGTTTATAATGCTTTGTAAAATTATAAAAGATGTTTTATAAAGTGTTGATATAAAATAAAAACTTTAAAATAGTCCGGTGAGGCTAAAAAGGAGGACATATGTTAAAAGGAAGACATTTAATAGATCCTATGGATCTGAGCGTTGAAGAAATTGACGAAATACTTGATTTGGCGGATGAAATAGTGGCAAATCCCGCTGATTTTGCAGATGCTTGCAAGGGAAGGATTTTAGCGACACTGTTTTATGAACCAAGTACTCGTACAAGACTTAGCTTTGAGGCTGCTATGTTAAGATTAGGCGGCAGTATAATGGGATTTTCTTCTGCGGATTCAAGCTCTGCTGCAAAGGGAGAAAGCGTAGCTGATACGATAAGAACTATAGCATGCTATGCTGATATAGCAGCTATGAGACATCCTAAGGAGGGGGCACCGAAAATCGCTTCGCTTCATACGGACATGCCTGTTATAAACGGAGGAGACGGAGGACATCAGCATCCGACTCAAACCTTAACAGATTTGCTGACTATAAGGTCATTAAAGAAAAAACTTAATAATTTTACTATAGGATTTTGCGGAGATTTAAAATTCGGCAGAACCGTTCATTCACTGATTAAGGCATTATCAAGATATGAGAATATCAAATTTGTATTAATATCACCACAAGAATTAAGAATCCCCGATTATATAAAAGAAGAAACTTTAATTAAAAATAATATGGAATTTGAAGAAGTTGAAAGACTTGAGGACAGTATTCACGAGCTGGACGTTTTATACATGACAAGAGTACAAAAGGAAAGATTTTTCAACGAAGCAGATTATATAAGACTTAAGGACAGCTATATAGTTGATTTGCAAAAGCTTGAAAAAGCTAAATCAGATATGATTATACTGCATCCGCTTCCAAGAGTTAATGAAATTTCAGTAGAAGTTGATAAGGACGAAAGAGCTGCATATTTTAAGCAGGCTAAATACGGAATGTTTGTCAGAATGGCACTTATAATGAAATTGTTGGGGGTGGAGAAATAATGTTAAAGATAGATAGCGTAGAAAAAGGATTAGTTATAGACCATATTCAGGCAGGAAAGGGTATGGAAATTTATAAATACCTTAATTTAGATAAATTAGAAAGCAGTGTAGCGATAATTAAAAACGCTAAGAGCAATAAATTAGGCAAAAAAGATATAATTAAAGTAGAAAATGAGATTGATATTGATTTGACAGCATTAGGATTTATAGACCCTAATATAACAATCAATATAATAGAAAATGATAAAATTGCGAATAAAATAAACTTGCAGCTGCCTGAAGAGGTAACAAATATAGTTAAGTGTAAAAATCCAAGATGTATAACCTCGATTGAGCAGGAAATACAGCATGTGTTCAAATTAACAAATAAGGAAGATAAAACATACAGATGTATTTATTGTGATACCGCATATGATGGAAAATATTAAGATAGAAAATATAAGGATAATAGATAAAAATACAGATAAAATAGGCTGTGTAATAATTAAGGACGGCAAAATATCAAGTGTTTCTGCATCTGATGCACAGTTCTGTTCAGACAAAGATATTCAGACTGTGATTGACGGCAAAGGAAAGGTACTAATGCCTTCCTTTGCTGATTTGCATGTTCATTTCAGAGATCCCGGATTTACGTATAAGGAAGATTTATCAACAGGAAGCAAGGCAGCAGTAAGAGGAGGTTATACCTCAGTTGTTTTAATGGCCAATACAAATCCGGTATGCTCCGGTATGGAAATATATAATGATGTTAAAAGAAGAGCTGAAAAAATCGGATTAATCGATGTTGAACCGGTTATATCAGTATCTGAAAATCTAAACGGAGAAAATTCAGGTCATCTTAATGAATTAAGTGCAGAAGTAAAATTTTTATCGGATGACGGTAAGGGTGTTATGAGCAGTAAGATGATGGAGGATGCTCTGGAGTTGTCTAAAAAATTAAATCTTGTTGTAATGTCTCATGCTGAGGATCACAGCTTTTCATCAACGGATATGAGAAAGGCTGAGAATTACATGACATTAAGAGATATATATGCCTGTGAGCAAACAGGCGGAAGACTTCATCTGTGCCATGTAAGCACCAAGGAAGCCATAGAAATGATTGCAGATGCAAAGAAAAAAGGTGTTAATGTTACCTGTGAGGTTACTCCGCACCATATTTTTCTGACAGATGAAGTAAAATACAGAGTTAATCCTCCTCTCAGAAAGCAAGAGGATATAGATAGTATAATAAATGCTATAAAGGGCGGCTATGTAGATGCCATAGCTACAGATCATGCACCTCATTCGGAAGATGATAAGAAAAACGGTGCACCCGGTATATCCGGCATAGAGCTGTCGTTTCAGCTGTGTCTTACAAAGCTTGTAAAGGAAAACAATATAGACTTACAGAGCTTATCAAGGCTTATGTCATATTTTCCATGCAAAATGATGGGTCTTAACAAGGGTCTGATAGAAGAGGGCTATGAGGCTGATTTAGTTTTAGTCGATATAGATAAAAAGACGAAAATAGATGTTAATAAATTTGAGTCAAAAAGCAAAAACTCTCCTCTGGACGGATATGAAGTTTACGGAGAGGTATTGATGACTTTTAAATCTGGTAAAATAGTATATAATAATGTATAATAAACTTAGGCTGATGAATTTTATTCATCAGCCATAAATTTAATGATAATATTTAAATGTTAATTGAAAAGTGAGAGAGGTTATTATGATAGTTGATAAGCTGTTTAAAAGCGTTGAAGAAAACGGACATGTCTGCCTGGGACTGGACACAGATTATGAATATATACCTGATTGGTACAAAAATAAATACAGCACAAAAGCTGAGGCAATTCTTAATTTTAATAAAAGCATAATAGATGCTACATTGGATGCAGTAGCATGCTATAAGGTGCAGATTGCTTACTATGAAGCTCTGGGGCTTGAAGGACTGAAAGCATATTCAGATACTTTGAAATACATAAGACAAAATGATGCTATAGCTATAGCAGACATAAAAAGAAACGATATATCAAAAACTGCCGAAATGTATGCACACGGACATTTCACAGGGGATTTTGAAGCTGATTTCATAACACTTAATCCGTATATGGGTGTAAATGACAGTATAGAACCTTTTTTAAGCTATGTGCAAAATAATGAAAAAGGACTGTTCATACTTGTCAGAACCTCAAACAAGGGAGCAAAAGATTTTCAATATATTGCTGACAGCGAAGGAACTCCGCTGTATGAAACGGTAGGGGAAAAGCTAAATGAGCTGGCACTTAAAAATCTTGGCGAATGCGGTTTTAGCTCAGTAGGAGCAGTTGTGGGCTGCACTAACAATGAGGAAGGAATAGCTCTCAGAAAAAAAATCAGCTCAATGTTCTTGCTTATACCGGGATACGGAGCACAGGGCGGAACAGCAGAGGATATTAAGACATATCTGATTAATGGCAACGGAGCGGTTGTAAACTCTTCAAGAGGGATATTGCTGGCATATAAAAAGGTTGAAAACGGAGAGCTTAACTTTGCCGAATGTGCAAGAAATGAAGCTGTAAAAATGCGTGACGATATAAGAAATGCAATAAGGAACTAAGGAGGTAAGCCTTGAAGCTTTGTAACAGTAAAATACTTAAAAATGAACAAATTATAGATAATATATACAGATTGGTTGTTGAGTTTAAAGGTTCTGCTTCGCAGAACCATAAAATAATTCCCGGGCAATTTTTTATGCTCAAAAGCTTAAATAACGAATTTTTACTTCCGAGACCTATAAGTGTAAATGATTGTGATGAGAATACAGTTACATTACTATACAGAATTGAGGGAGAGGGAACTAAGGTTATAAGCAATCTGGCAGAATCTTCAATGATACAGGTATTCGGACCCCTCGGAAATGGATTTGATCTTGATAAGCTAAATGGCAGAGTAGCGATAATCGGGGGAGGAATAGGAACAGCACCGCTTTTGTACTTAGCAAAAAAACTTGAGAAAAAACCTGATATTTATTTAGGCTTTAAAGATACAACATATGGAATAGATGAGTTCAAAAAATATGCAAACAAGATTTTAATTGCAACAGAAAACGGAAGCGAAGGACAGAAAGGCTTTGTTACCTCTTTGCTTAACTTTAATGATTATGACTGTGTAGTAAGCTGCGGTCCTGAAGTCATGATGAATGCAGTTATGGACGCTTGTGCAAAAAGTAATATTGAAAACAATCTTGACACAGAGATTGCATGTTATGTTTCATTAGAAAAGAGAATGGCTTGCGGATTAGGTGCCTGTCTTGGATGTGTGGTAGAAACTAAGGACGGAATGAAAAGAGTTTGCAAGGACGGACCGATATTTGAAGCAAGAGAACTGCTTAGACAGACTATTCAGAAAGGAATATGTGATAAATGAGCTTATCTGTTAAAACACTAAATACAGAATTTAAAAACCCTGTACTGGTTGCTTCAGGAACTTTCGGATTCGGTGAAGAGTATAATGAGATTTTTGATGTTTCAATGCTTGGAGGTATATGCTCAAAAGGACTTACCTTAAATCCCAAGAAGGGAAATTCAGGTATAAGAATTTGGGAAACACCTCAAGGTATGATAAACAGCATAGGACTGCAAAATCCCGGAGTAGACAAATTCGTGGAGGAAGAGCTTCCTAAAATGCAGCTGCTTGGAACTAAAATCATAGCTAATCTGGGCGGAGGCACTATAGAGGAATATCTTCTGGGTATAGAAAAATTAAATGATACAGCTGTTGATATAATAGAACTGAATATCTCATGTCCGAATGTAAAAAGCGGAGGAATGGCATTCGGAATAAAATGTGATATAGCACAAGAGGTCGTAAAAGAGGTCAGAGCTATATGCAAAAAGCCTTTAATGGTAAAGCTTTCTCCAAACGCGGAGAACATAGTTGAAATGGCTTTAGCATGTGAAAAAGCGGGAGCAGATTCAATTTCTCTTATAAACACTGTAAAAGCTATGGCAATAGACATAAAGAAAAGAAAAGCCGTATTTGATAATGTATATGCAGGCTTGTCAGGACCTTGTGTTAAGCCGATTGCGCTTCGCATGGTGCATGAGGTTTGCAAGGCTGTATCTGTGCCGGTATGCGGACTTGGAGGAATAGTGACAGCACAGGATGCTATTGAATTTATAATGGCAGGAGCAACGCTTATACAGGTAGGCACTTCAAATTTTGTTAAGCCTGATATAGCTTTAGATATAATAAAGGGAATGGAAGAATTTATACAAAAAGAAGGAATCAAAAACCTTGAGGAAATCAGAGGAATTATATAAAATAGGAGGAAAAGAGAATGAATTACAAAGAGGAATTTATAAAGCTTATGCTTAAAGCAAATGTGCTGCAGTTCGGAGACTTCACAGCAAAAAGCGGAAGAAAAACTCCTTACTTTATAAACACGGGAAACTATAAAATGGGCAGTGATATTTCAAAGCTGGGTTTATTTTACGCTGATTGTTACAATGAAAATTTAAAGGATGACAAAAATTTACTGTTCGGACCTGCATACAAGGGAATTCCGCTTGTTGTAACCACTTCAACAGCATTAGCCGTAAAATATAATTTAGACCTGCCATTTTGCTTTAACAGAAAAGAAGTGAAGGATCATGGGGAGGGCGGAATATTTGTAGGTAAAAAACCTGAACCTAATGAGAATATAGTTATAATAGAAGATGTTATAACAGCAGGAACAGCAGTAAGAGAAAGCATGGAGATATTCAGCAAAATACCGAACGTAAATGTAAAGGCGCTTATAATAGCGGTTGACAGAAAAGAAAGAGGGCAAGGAGCCAAATCCACTATGCAGGAACTTGAAGAGGAATTCGGTATCAAGGTTTATCCTATAGTTACAATAGATGATATAGTTAAATATTTGCACAACAACGAGATAAACGGCAAGGTATATATTGACGATTCAATGAAAGCTAAAATAGATACTTATTTGGAAATGTACGGAGCTAAATAGGGTTTATAATCTAGCTAAGAAAAGAGCAGGACCAGAAGCATCCTGCTCTTTTTATCTGATAGGAAAGTTTTCTTTCCTATCAGATAAATGAAGAATCGGAATGATTCTTCCACAGAGTGAAACAAGTTTCGCTTTTTTATTATAATAATTATAAAATTAACGATTATCATTAATTTGTTATTGACAATCATTAATATATGTTCTATACTATTCTTACTTAGCTAAGCAAATAATTGAAAGGTGTGTTCTGAAAATGGAGAAACAAAAAGAAAAAATTGTGCGTTTCAGTAAGATTATCTATATTCTATTAAAAATAGCGTTCATTACGCTAATCGTTGTCGGTGCGTTAGAAGCATTCTCTTGGCTCTGGTCGGTACTAAAATTGCATACTGAAGTTTTAATGATTGCCGGTGTTGAAAAAGAATTGCCGCTGTTGTTCAAATTAGGAGATATCAAAGTTTATTTACCCGTTATGTGGGAATCGGGGTTTGATTTTTTGGGTGTGCGTTCAATTCCGGCGATTGGTTTTGACGACTTTCTGCAAACTATTTTTATAATAATCGTACTTGGATTCGCTAAAGATGTTTTTAAGCTGTTGAGGGAAAATGGATCTCCTTTTCGTGAGGATGTAGTAGTGTCATTGAAAAAATTAGCAGTTGCCCTCCTTTTTGTGGGTGTGGTGTCCGGCATTGTTCCCTTTCTTGCCGCAGGTATCGTTTGGGTATTATGCTTAATTTTTGATTATGGGCGTACGCTTCAAAATGAAAACGATACAACACTGTGAGGTGTCGGATATGGCAATAATTTTACGTCTTGACAGGGTAATGGCAGACAGAAAAATATCCCTTAATGAGCTTGCGGATAAAGTGGGAATTGCCAACGTAAACTTGTCTAATATCAAGACAGGAAAAATCAGCGCAATCCGTTTTTCTACACTTGATGCTATATGTGATGTTTTAGACTGTCAGCCGGGGGATATACTTGAATATAAGCGAATGGAGAATGAAGCGACAAAAGATGAATCTAAATCTCTTGACTGAATTAACAATAAGGTGTCTTAAAATTGTTTTCTTATATCTTGTTCGTTTCATATGAGCCGCAAATGATTTGCATGTCTGTGTTTTTCGGTTATTATACCGTCTTTTACAGCATAATCCCTGCGGCTTGTTTCTTCTTCGCTGGTTTTCCGTCTAAGCTATGTTATGTAATAATAAATTCCTATTTAATCAGATGATAGAATTATGAGTACATTTAATCTAAACATTCAGGGTCTCCTGCTTCTTCATTTCCTAAATATACTTTGTAAGGTTTTCCTTCGTGGAGATTCATAATCTGTCTGCGCAATTTTGAGGGGTATAACGGCTGAGTATTGAGTGTCTTTATATCTAACCAGTCATAGCCTATTTGATTGGTGTCACCATGAAGGACTGCATTTGAAATTCCATCTATGTATTTGCATAAAAAAACTAAATCCACTCTGTGAAATCTTTCACCCCGAGCACCTTCAATAACAAAAACCAGTTCTTCAGCAAGCACATTTATTCCTAATTCTTCGGCAACCTCGCGGCATACCGTGTCCGTAAGAAGCTCTTCGCTTTCCTGTCCGCCTCCGGGCATAATATAAAATATTTCACCATTATCCTGCAGCTTTACAGCAAGCATTTTATCATCTTTAATTATTAATGCTTTCGCAGAATTTCGCACCAATCGTTTCATTATTTTCCTCCTTTACAGCAAAACAGAATAAAAACATTTTAACATATAATCATAAACTTTGACAAGATTATTTACCGGCTGCCTGCCATATTGGGTATAATCGCCTCAAAACAAACATAAACTTATTATAGTCAAGGAGGCGATCAGATGATTATTAAAATCAGGCATATAAAAATAGCACTTATTGCTGTTTTTGCAGCAATAGTAATTTTTGCTGCAATATCCTTTAGTCATCATTTTTTTAAGTCGGAGACTGCATCAACAAAACCTGTTGTGAGACTTCCCATAATTATGTATCATCAGATCTTAAAAGATAAAAAGACCTGGGGAACTTATGTAATTTCTCCTGAAGATTTTGAGAAGGATTTAATATATTTGTTAGAGAATGGATATACAACTATTGATATACAAGATTTGATAGATTTTGCCTACAATGAAAAAGAATTGCCTGAAAAGCCTATAATGATAACCTTTGACGATGGATACCTGACATCAAAAGTTTATATATTGCCAATACTTGAAAAGTATAATTCAAAAGCAGTAGTCTCAATTGTCGGAGAATTTACAGATAAATTTACAGATAACAACGACAAGGGACTTTCTTATGCCCATTTGAGCTGGGATGATGTTAAGGAGCTGGTTAATTCTCCGAATATCGAAATACAAAACCATTCCTATGCTATGCACAAAATTTCCAAAAGAAAAGGGATTTCAAAAATGCGGGGAGAGGACTCAGAGGATTATAGGAAAGCTCTGAATAACGATATTTTACACATGCAGAGCTTAGTGGAAAAAAACACAGGCTATAGACCTACAGCCTTTACATATCCCTTTGGCTCGGTCAGTAAAGAAGCACAGCCTATATTGAGGGATATGGGTTTTTTGGCTCTATTAACCTGCAATGAGGGTGTAAATATGCTCAGTGGAGATAAAGAGGAGCTTTTCAGCTTAAAAAGATATAATCGACCTTATGGGATAAACAGAGAAAAGTTTTTTTCAAAGCTTGAATAAGTGATAGTATAATACAGCCTCTTATGCAGAGGCTGTATTTAAGATATCAAATTATTATAATAAAATATTGCAAGCTGTGTTCTGTCTCTTAAAGACAATTTCTCCAGTATTGAGCTGATGTAATTTCTTACAGTTCCTTCACTTAAAAACAGCATGTTAGCTATCTCCTTATTCGAAAGACCTTGAGAAACAAGCTTTATTATCTCAAATTCTTTTTCCAATATATCAAAATCCTGATAAGATTTTTTATCAGAAGATCCCTTAAGTATAGATGGAAGCTTAGAAACAATTTCATCTCCAAAAACATTTTGACCTATATTTACAGCTTTTAAAGAAGGTACGATACATTCATAATGCTGTTTTAAAATATAGCCTTTTGCTCCGATTTTAAGCGCAGATATTATGTATTCATCATCAGCAAAGGTTGTTAAAAATAATATTTTAGCCTCAGGGTTTGAAAGTATAATTTTTTTTGCGGCATCAATACCTGTGAGCTTGCCCATTCTTATATCCATAAGCATTATATCCGGTTTATGAACATTAAAAAGCTCAATAGCCTCTTCTGCACTGCTGCCTGTAGCTACAACCTCAATTTCTTCAGATGATTCCACTATAGTTTTTAAAGATGTCAAGACCAGTCTGTCGTCATCTACTATGACTATTTTCACACTACATCCTCCTTATTAAAAGAAATAAAAATTCTAAATCCATTGCTGTTATCAATATTTAAAATACCTTTTAAGCTGTTGACTCTTTGTCTGATACTCTCAATTCCCATTCCGCTGTCCGAAATTTCCTTAATCAAAGTGCCGTTATCCAATATTATAAGCTGTATAAGCTTAGGATGCTCGAAGACACTTACACTAAGCTCTGTAGCGTTAGAATGCTTTATTGCATTATTCAAGGCTTCCTTTACAATCGAGATAATGGCATATTTCGCCTTTATATTGAAATTGGAATTAGCTTCGTAATTGAGGCTTGCACTGCAAAACGTGAAGCCGTCAATTATTGCTTTAAGCTGCATATATAAATCTATAGAATTATCACGTAAATTATGAACACTGTTTCTTATTGAATCCATACCCTCATTTAAAGTGTTTTTAACAATCTCTAAGTTTTGCTTTGTACTTTCATCTTTTACAGTTGCCATAATAGCTCCGATTTGCAGAATGGAACTCGAAAGCAAATGTCCTACATTATCATGAATCTCTCTTGCTATTCTGTTTCGTTCATTTAATGTGGCGATATTAAGCTCTTCGTCTTGCTTTATTGTCAATTCTATAATTTTATTTTCCAATTTTATTGATTTTTCGGTTAAATCATCACGCTGAGCTATATAAGAGCTTTGAGTCAAGCTTAATTGTATAGCTTTATGTTTTAGTATAATCTCCATAAACGATACAACTATCAGAACAATCAAAGTATTCTCCTGAAGATAGCTGTTGTTGAGTAACAAAGGAATCACAGACAGAAAAACGGAATATCTATATTTTGTAAACAACAAATCATAAAACAGCAAGGGTAAAAAATACATAAATTCAGGATAAAAAATACATAACAAATTATATGATATGAAAACGTAAAGATTTAAATCATCATTTTCGAAGTACTCCAGAAAACCGCAAACCGCAATAGCTATAATTATGGGCAATATAATTTTGACAATCGTTAAGTCATATATTGCCAATATAATTAAAAATACCAATAAAATTAATTTATTAAGCAAATTTGTCAAAGTATTATCCTCCAAATATTAGACCATATCCTCCGAATAAACCTTGAGGATATGGATATTGTAGCATAAAAACCGGACAAATACATCATTTATTTGTGGAAGAAAACAGCTTAATCTGTAATTATATTGTCATTCTAAATGCTTAAAAATATAGTATATTTAACTTATATAAATTTAGGAGGCATGGACATAAACATGAAAAAAATAATATTTTTTATTTTATTTATTTTGGTACTTAAAATAGACATTGGTTTAGCAGATTTATCAGATCAGAATCTATACTTGTTATCGAATGATTATTTCGAAGAGGTGAGGGGATTTGGCGATTCATATATGGTAAAAGACTTAGATTATCATTATTGGTACTTGTTGAATAAGAATGGCGACAGAGTAAATAGCGCTTCTTATGATGAGGTGTTGAATTATGAAGGCTTATACATAGCAGTCAGTAAAAAGCTTTCAGATGGAAAAACAGGGTGTGGAGTAATTGACTATACAGGAAAAGAGATAATACCGTTAAAATATAGCAGTATACAAATACTAAAAATGCATGGATATATAAAAGCCGAAGATTTTAATGGAAAATGCTTTTTATATACCATAAAGACCGGTGAGATGAAAGAATTTCCAAACGGAGAAATTATTGAATTACCTGATAATATTATGATATACAATAAATATACCACACAGGATAAGGCAATAAATCAAGGTATACGCATGAATTTATTTGTTTATGATAAAAATATGAACTTTGTATTTGATTATAAAGACAGTATCAATCATGTAGATACCAGAAAATATAAGAATATTTCCAACGATTTATTGATAACAAGCAGACTTGCAAATTATTGGGATTTGAACGGGATTATAAATACTAAAAACGGTCGTGGAATAGCTGCGGAAAATGACTCTATAGACATAAAGGAGAATTACGTAATAATAAAAAAATTAAGACCTGAAAAAAATGACCCTTCTGAATGGAACATTTCTATTTCAGGCGTTAAGTTATATAAGAAATATTATACATGTAAAATATATGACTATAATTTGATAGAACAAACACACTTATATGAGGACTTCGAGCTGGTAGATGTATTATATAATGAATACTCAAAAGAAACATATCTGGTTTCCTATGATAAGGAACTAGATGAATATGGTATAAGAAATTTAGACGGTACATTGATTTATTCAACAAAATATGATCCTAATTCTTTCATAAGCAAAAATGTTTTAGAAACAAATTCTATGGATTACAGAGGATATATTTATATAAATAATGACAATACAGCATTTGAAGTGCTGCCTGATAAATACTTTGAATTATACCATGCTATGGATGATGATTTAGTAATTGCAAGGTCTATGTCGGGAAGTGCTCTGATTAATGCAAGGACTAAAGAGATTATTATTCCTGATAATATTTACAATCAGATTACAGCAATCGCACCCGGATATGCAATCATATATAATGGCAGCAAATACGGCATTATCGATTATAACGCAGATATAGTTTTACCCTTAGAATATGATGCAATTCAAGCAACTATGAATGACACTGAATACCTTAAGGTAAAAAAGAACAATTATGAAAACATATTTAGCATAGATAAGTTAGAATTTATATTTGATTGGAAATACAAAGAGATTTTAGAGTATGAAGATTATTACAGTGCTAGAACAGCAGACGGCTTTGTCGATTTAATAAGCTTTGACTATGAAACTATGTGGAATATCAAGGCGGATTTTGCTTGGTACTACAATGGTACTGTAGATATTTTTAAAAATGGTATGCGACAGATATATAAAACAGACGCAGGAGAGCCATCTAATTGGTCAATTTACGGAGTTAATCAGATGAACAGCTTAGGGTTAACACCAAACAAAGTACAAGGACTATATCAAAAGAATATAACAAGAAGTGAATTCTGCGACATAATAGCAAATATTATTTACAAGAAAAAGGGTTTATCTTCTGATGAAATTATGAGCATTATAGAAAAAGCAGAAGCTTTTAAAGATACGGATTCACAAAGCATTGCATTTTGCAACGCAGCAGGAATTGTTAAAGGACGAGGCAACGGAGTATTTGCTCCTGATGCCAGCATAATCAGGGAAGAGGCTGCGGTTATTATTAACAATACATTAAAATATCTTGACATAACACAAGACGAAAATCAAAGCACAGCAAATCCTGCAGATTATGATAAAGTATCAGGCTGGGCAAAAGATGCTGTAAGCTCGGTTATCAGCAAAAGATTGATTGTAGGAGTTGATGGCAATAAATTCAATCCTCAGGGATTACTGTCAAGAGAGCAGGCAATAGTTATATGCTACAGACTTATGGATAAATAATAATTAAAAAGCAAGTAAGCAAAAACAATACTTACTTGCTCTTTTTATACAAAAAATAATATTACATTTGTCATATTAAACTTGTTACAATTTTCACTTATCTTAAAGATGAATTGACAATATAATAAGAGTATAAACTATTAACGGAGGGAAAGGTAATAATGTCTATAGTAAAAGTAGAAAATTTAGTGAAAAGATATAAGGAGCTGACTGCTCTTGACCACCTTAGCCTGGAAATACAAGAGGGTGAAGTTTTTGGCCTTTTAGGTCCTAACGGCTCAGGAAAAACAACATTAATTAACTGTATTTTGTCATTGCTCAAATATGATAAGGGCGAAATACAGATATTCGGCAAGGATATGACACCATCGTCTTATGATATAAAAAAGGATATCGGTATAGTTATGCAAAATGTTGCTGTATATTTCGAATTAACGGTTTATGAAAACATAGACTATTTTTGCAGTCTGTATATAAACGACAAGAAACTAAAAAAACAATATGTAAATGAAGTTATAGACTTTGTAGGATTAAGAGAATTTGTAAAATTTGTTCCTAAAAAGCTTAGCGGAGGTCTTCTGAGAAGACTTAATATAGCATGCGGTATAGTACATAAGCCGAAGCTTATAATCCTTGATGAGCCGACAGTTGCGGTAGACCCGCAAAGCAGAAACAATATCCTTGAGGGTATAAAAAAACTTAATCAAGAAGGTGCGACTATAATATACACTTCGCATTACATGGAGGAAGTAGAACAGATATGCACGAGAATTGCAATCCTCGACGCAGGAAGAATTGTAGCTCTCGGTACTAAAGAAGAGCTTAAATCTATGATTTCGCTAGGGGAAAAAATAGTTGTAGAAGCTTATAATATTGATAAAGAGCATTTTGAGGGGATAAAAAGGATTCCAAACGTTGAAAGCGTTGAATATCATGAAAATATTATGACTATTTGCTCAAACGGAAGAAAAAGTAATCTGTCCAACGTCGTAGAATATATAAACAATAATCAAATATCTTACGGCAAAATAAATTCGGAGCAGCCTACTTTAAACGATGTTTTCCTTGAAATAACCGGCAAAAAACTAAGAGATTAGGAGGTAGAGCATGTTATTTAACTTATATAAATATAGTTTTAGAATTCTGTTGCGAGATAAATCAGCTGTATTTTGGCTACTTTTTTATCCGATAATTTTAGCTACAATATATTATTTTAGCTTTACAAATTTGCTTGCGGGTGAAGAATTTGAAAAAATAGATATAGCCTTTGTGGAAAATGAAAATATGCCTGCTGATTTAACAAGCATAATCAGTGAAAGTGATATGTTTAACTTAAAGATTGCCGATATAGAAACAGCTGAGGATATGCTTTCAAAGGCTGAGGTATCGGGATATATCAATTATAACAATGGCATTGAGCTGGTTGTAAACAAAGAAGGTATACGAGAATCTATAAGCAAGGTATTTTTAGATAATTATTCACAGATAACACAAACATTAACAAATATATTTACAAGCAATCCGGAGTTGATGCAAACAGGCTTTTTACAAAACATTGATTTTCAAAACTCACATGTTGAGAATATATCTGTCGGAAATCAAACGAATATTTTGGTAATATTCTACTATGCGATGATGGCTATGACCTGCCTTATGAGTGCAACACTCGGAAGTGAGGCTGTTATCGTAATACAGGCGAATCAATCAACTATAGCATCAAGAATTAATATGGCACCTACTCATAAGCTGAAATCCTTCATGGTGCTTATAGCATCACATATGACATTTCACATTATATCAGTTTCACTTACATTATTTTATATAAATGTAATTTTGGGTGTTGATTTTGGTCAAAGCACGGGATATATTTTACTTATATGTGCGGTAGGCAGTTTTATGGGAATTGCTTTCGGCTCATTTGTAAGCGCTGTTGTGAAAAAATCAGCAGGGGTTAAGATGGCTATAATTCTTACCGTAATATTATTCGGATGCTTTTTGTCGGGTATGATGAATGTTGACATGAAATATATAGTGCAGACAAAGCTTCCTGTTCTGGCGTATATAAATCCGGCAAATCTGATAACAGATGGTCTTTATAGCTTATATTATTATGACACACTTAACAGATACTTTATAAATTTAGGATTATTGGGAGCATACGGACTTATATTTTGCACCTTGACATACCTAATTCTAAGGAGGCAAAAATATGCAAGTATTTAAATTATATTATAAAATATTTTTAAGAGGAACTATTGTTCCGACTGTAATTTATATAGTAATTTTCAGCATTATGAGCTTAATATTTACAACATTTTCGGAAAGTCCGTCTGAACAGGTTTTTAATGTTAAAAAATGCAAAGTTGCAATAGTGGATAATGATAAGTCTTTGCTTTCTGAAAAGCTTAGCGATTATATAAAAGATAATTCTATGTATGTTGAGATAAGCGATACATCAGAAGAGGGACTAAAGGATATACTGTTTTTTAGAAATGCAGAATATATACTTATAATTCCTGAGAATTTCGGAGAGAAATTTTTAACAGATGAAAAAATGTCGGTTGAAACTATGAGAATTCCAAATTCAAACAGCGGAATGTTTTTAGACACAATGCTTAATAAATACCTGAATACCGCTGATTTATACATCAAAGCAGATATGAACTTAGAAGAGTCATTAGAAAAAACAGCAGAGGATTTAAACATAGAAACAAATGTAATATTGGCAAACGGCAAAAAAAGCGTTTCAATGCCTTCTTTCTTATACTATTTCAATTATTTGGTCTATCCTCTTATCAGTGTATTAATTTTGTGCATATCCGGGATTACATTGACAATAAACGAAATGGATATAAAAAGAAGAAATGTTTCCTCACCTCTTTCAACAAGTAAATTCAGTATTGGATTGTTTTTAGCCAACCTAAGCATAGCAATAGTTATATATTTTATATTTGTAAGCTACTCCGCAATGATTTACAGTAAAAACCTTTTTTCGGAAACAGGCATGCTTGTAATGATAAACGGATTAATCTTTACAATTCTTTGCTTAAGCTTATGCTTCTTAATATCAAACTTAATAAGCAAAAAATCAATATCTGCTGTAAGTACGGTGCTGTCACTCGTAATGTGTTTTTCAGGAGGAGTTTTCGTACCTCAAGAGGCTTTAAGCGAGTCTGTAAAAAATGTAGCAGTTATAAATCCGGCATTTTGGTATGTTAAGGCAAACAATACTTTGGGAGGCTTAAGCATTCTTAATACTCAGACTCTAAAGCCGGTAGCATTTGCGTTTTTAGTACAAATATGTTTTGCAATAGCCTTTTTAGCAATAGCACTCGTTATAATAAAACAAAGAAGAACATCAGAACAATAGTTCTTGAAAGAATAAAAGATAAATGTTAAAATTATTTATCTTTTATTTTTATTTAGCTGCACCTAAGATAAATAATTCTCGTAGCGGAACTAACGGAGGCAAGTATGAAAAAGTCAAATTTTTTTGCATTTATTTTTAGGATGAAATATATAAATCGTTGGGCATTAATGAAAAATACCAGAAATGAAAATGTTTCGGAGCATAGTCTGGAGGTGTCTGTTATAGCTCACGCTCTTGCACTTATACAGAAAAACAGACTCGGAAATAATCAGATAAATCCGGAAAAAACGGCACTTTATGCCCTTTATCATGATGCCTCCGAGATAGTGACAGGAGATTTGCCGACACCTGTAAAATATTTTAATAAGAGCATCAACTCCGCATACAAGGAGTTGGAGGATAAAGCAAGCAAAAGCATACTGAATATGCTGCCTGACTATCTGATAAAGGATTATGAGAATATATTTGTTGCAAAGGATGAAGACAAAGAAATTTGGGATACAGTAAAGGCAGCTGACAAAATAAGTGCATACTTAAAGTGTATAGATGAAGAAAACTCAGGCAACAAAGAATTTCACAACGCAAAGCAGGCAACACTAAACGTGCTTAAATCCATGAATCGTAAAGATGTAGAAATATTTCTGGATGAATTTGCTGACGGGTTCAGTCTGACACTTGATGAGGTGGGAACAAGCCTTGATAAAAGCTATTAATCAGCATAAACTATAACTGAACTGATGAAATACTATGCCATAATATCCGATTGTATATAAGATACACGAGATATTATGGCATAGTATTGTTTTGTCAGCATATATATTAAAATATATAAATTGCAAATATTGTCCTGACATATAAGTTTGTAATATTTCTACAGAATGGAGAAGTTTATGATAAATTATATTTGGTTTGTGTTAATATTTATTGGAATTTTAACAAGTATTATAAACGGCAATGTACAAGCAGTTACAGATGCGGCGATTCAAAGTGCCAGAAATGCAGTCGAATTGTCACTTGGTCTTATCGGAGTTATGTCCATGTGGCTGGGAATTATGAAAATAGCCGAAAAGTCAGGACTGATAAATAAAATCAGCGCCTTATTAAAACCTTTTCTTGTGCTTTTATTTCCTGATGTTCCACCGAATCATCCCGCTATGGGTTCAATGGTTATGAACATATCTGCTAATATACTGGGGCTTGGTGATGCGGCAACGCCTCTTGGGCTAAAGGCAATGCAGGAATTGCAGAGTTTGAACAAAACAAATGACACTGCAACCGATTCGATGTGCACATTTTTAGCGATTAATACATCATCCATAACTATTATACCGGCAACTGTAATTGCATACAGGACTGCCGCAGGCTCTCAAAATCCTACACAAATAATCGGACCTACTATTTTATCGACCATAATAGCGACAACAGTTGCAATAATAGCTGTAAAAGTATTTGCAAAACTACCTAAATACAGTAAAACAAAGCCGGATATTACAAAGCGGATAAAGAGTTAAAGAAAACTTTGTCATATATGTGCAGGGGGAGGAAAAACGTATAAAATGGGATTAGTACAAACTATAAATTATATTTCATCATTTTCTATACCTTTAATTTTTCTGATAATAGTTTCATACGGCTTATTAAAAAAAGTTAAGCTTTATGAGGCTTTTACAGAGGGGGCAAAGGATGGATTTACAACAGCCATAAGAGTTATACCTTTTTTAACGGGGATGCTTGTGGCAATTGGGATATTCAGAGCTTCGGGAGCTATGGATTATTTGACATTAATTCTTTCACCTATAACGAATTTAGCAGGTATGCCTTCCGAGGTTTTACCTATGGCACTTATGCGGCCTTTGTCAGGCGGCGGAGCTAACGGGATAATGAACAGCCTGTTTGACAAATACGGACCTGATTCACTTATCGGAACTATGGCGTCAATCATGTCCGGCTCTACCGATACTACCTTTTATATTTTGGCTGTTTATTTCGGCTCGATAAATATCAGAAAAACAAGACATGCGTTACCTGCGGGATTGACTGCCGATGTTGCCGGAATTTTAGCTGCTACTATCATAACAAATATCTTATTTGGAATCTTATAAACAATTTTTTTAATAATATTGTAAATGAAAACAATATTGTTAATAAATATCTCAGCAATTTTTAAAAAAAGTTGTTGACTTTTATAGTTAGCAATGGTAAACTCACTATGGTTAGCGTATGCTAACCAAAATATATAAAATTATAGGAGATCTTTATGAAAAAATTGTTTTTAATCTTAATGTCTTTTGTTTTATTAATGTCTGTTACGGCATGCTCGGATAAAAATCCTGCAGAACCGTCAAATATCACACAAGCTCCTGATAAAGGAAATTCTGAAGATAATAATTCAGAGCAGAATAATAAAGAAGATAACTCTTCTCAGGGAGATGATTCTTCTGAAAATGAAAATCCTGAAAACAGAGTTGTTGCTACATCTGTTGCAATTGTTGAGATTTTGGATGCTTTGGGAGTTAATATGGTAGGAATTCCTACATCAAGTTATGAACTGCCGGAGTCAGTAAAAGATGCTACAAAAGTAGGCAACCCTATGTCACCTGATATGGAAATTATAAAATCTCTTGATCCGACAATTGTTTTTTCTGTTGTGACACTGCAAGCAACTTTAAAAGATAATTTTGATGCAATCAATATAGAATCCGAATTTGTTAATCTAAACAGCTATGAAGGATTACTGGAAAGCATTAAGCTTATAGGAGAGAAAACCAATGTCAAAGATAAAGCCGATCAATTGGTAAAAGAAATTGAAGATAGAGTTAATAAAGTATCTGAAAATAAAAGTGACGAAGATGCGAGCACTGTAATGATTATTTTCGGAGTATCAGGCAGTTTCCAAGTAGTAACCGAAAAAGCATACGTCGGGGACCTGGTAAAAAGAGCCGGTGCTATAAATATAATTGAAGATGCACAGAGTGGATTTATTCCGGTGGATATAGAATATCTTGCAAGTAAAAACCCTGATTACATATTGTTAATGACACATGCTAACCCTGAAGAAAGCAAAGCTGCATTCGAAAAGGAATTTTCAGAAAATCCTGTATGGGATAATTTCGATGCGGTTAAAAATGATAAGGTTATTGCATTAGATTCAAAATATTTTGGAATGAGTGCGAACTTATTTGCTCCGGATGCCATGGAAAAGTTGGAAGAAATATTCTATGGTAAAGAATAAAGCTGAAAATAAAAAACGTGTTATTTTATTCGTAAGTGTCATAATTGTACTTGCATTAACTTTTATTATATCAGTTGCGGTAGGAAGCGTGAATATTCCTATCAAAGATGTGTTTTTAAGTATAGCAAATATTGAAAATAGATATTTGGGAATTATAAGAGATATCAGATTGCCAAGAGTTGTGATGTCCGTATTCATCGGAGCGAGCTTATCAGTTTCAGGGATACTTTTGCAGTCTGTTATGCAAAATCCTATGGCAGATCCGGGAGTTACGGGCATATCATCAGGAGCAAGCGTAATGGTTGTTTTTCTGATGCTTTATATGCCGGGTGCGGCATATTTAATTCCTATTGTAGGCTTTATAGGCGGATTAATTGCCTGTGCGATGGTTTACTTTATGGCATGGAAAAACGGTATAAATGCTATAAGGATTATTCTGGCAGGTATCGCGGTTAATTCAATTCTGGGTGCTTTTGTAGGCATGATGAATATATTAAACTCAGACAAGCTTGCCGGAGTTTTAAGCTGGATGAACGGAAGCTTGAGCGGAAAAAGCTGGTCCCAAGTAAAATTATGCATTATATATTCTGTTTTAGGTCTTATACTTGCAATGTTTTTGCATAAAAACTGCAATATTTTGGCCTTAGGAGACAAAACTGCAAAAAGTCTCGGATTTAATCCTAACAAACAAAGATTGCTGATTTCTGCCGCAGGAGTATTTTTGGCAGGAATGGCAACCTCGTTTGTAGGGGTTATCAGCTTTGTTGGTCTCATGGTTCCTCACATAGCAAGGCTTTTGATAGGCTCAAATCACAAATATTTGATTCCGTTTTCAGCACTTTTAGGATCGAGTGTTTTAATGCTGGCAGATACATTAGGGCGTACAATTACCGCACCTTATGAGATTCCTGTAGGAATAGTGATGTCTGTTTTGGGAGGACCGTTCTTCTTATATCTTCTTAGAAAGGGAGGAAAAAGCTATGGAAGCTAAAAATTTAAGTTTTTCTTACGGGGAATATGATTTTTTTCAGGACTTGAATATAAGCCTTGAAGAGGGAAAAATCACAACGATTTTAGGTCCGAACGGCTCTGGTAAATCCACATTATTAAATTTATTTGTCAGACAATTTTCCCCCAGCAAGGGAGAAATTTTCATAGACGGAAGTTCTATTGCACAAATGAAGCAAAAGGAAATCGCCAAAAGATTATCCGTTGTTCATCAACACAACATTGCGCCCGGTGACTTGACTGTAGAGAATTTAGTAAGCTATGGACGTGTTCCGCATCAATCTTTTTGGAAAAATAAAAATGAAGATGATCAGGAATATATAGATTGGGCTATGAAGTCTACAAATATATATCATCTTAAAGATAAATATGTAAATGCCCTTTCAGGCGGTGAGCGTCAAAGAACATGGATAGCTATGGCACTTGCACAAAAAACAAATTTACTTTTTCTTGATGAGCCCACTACTTATTTAGATATTTCCTATCAGATGGAAGTATTGAACTTAGTAAAAGAGCTAAACCGAAAGTACGGAATAACAATTGTTATGGTGCTGCACGATATTAATCAGGCGATGCAATACAGCGACAAGCTTTTAATAATGAAATCAGGTAAAATCAGATATTCAGGCGACACGGAAAACGGAATAACAAAAGAAATATTAAATGAAATTTACGGTATAGATGTGGTAATAAGATATTGCCCTATAAATCATTGTAAATATATTATACCGATTCAAATAAGGAAGGAAAACAGTGTATGAAAATTTTAGTTACTTATTCAAGTTTAACAGGCAATACGAAAAAATTGGCAGAAGGCATTTTTGATAGTTTAGAAAATGTACAAAAAGACATAAAATCCATTAAAGAAGTTGAAAATACAGATGAATATGATGTTGTAATAGTAGGATATTGGGTAGACAAAGGCGGACCTAATACAGAAGCTGCAGAATTCATGAAAACTTTAAATAACAAAACTGTGGGAATTTTTGCTACATTAGGATTCTGGTCCGATTCAGACCATGCTTATAATTCATTGAAAAACGGAGAGGCACTTGTGTCAGAAAACAATAAAATTTTAGCTAAATTTATTTGTCAAGGAAAATTGTCCGAAAAAATTATAGAACAATTTAAAAAATTTCCTGAAGGCAATCCACATGCCATTACTCCTGAAAAATTAAGAAGATATGAGATCGCAAAGAATCATCCTTCAAAAGCGGATATCGCAATGGCAGGAGAGCTGTTTAACGAAAGGCTGCAGGCAACATGTTCAGTGCAAGAATAAAAACTCATCACAGTGCTATGGCATCAGGCAAAAAATATGTCATGGGGCCGAGAAATGTGCAAAATTATCTGTCATCAACAGAAGAATCGGACAAGGATAATTCAACTATATATATCCATGTTCCTTTTTGTAATAAAATATGTTCTTTTTGCAACATGAGAAGAAGTCTGCAAAAGCCTTCGGATAATTATTACAAGCTTATAATTCGGGAAATAGAAAATTACGCAAAACTTTCATATGTAAAAAATTCTGTATTTGATGCCGTATATTTTGGAGGAGGCACTCCAACCACACTGACATCGGATGAACTCAAATGTATTTTACAATCTTTATTTAAAAACTTGAATTTTACAAAAGATGTTGAGGTTACAATTGAAACGACAGTGACTGAGCTTACAGATGAAAAAATTGAAATACTCGGCGAAAGCGGTGTTACAAGATTTTCGGTCGGAATTCAAACCTTCAATGATTCCGGAAGAAAGCAAATGAACAGAATCGGTTCGGGAGAATATGTATACAGAAAATTGCAGCAGTTAAAAAACAGTAAAAAATTTACTGTAAGTATGGATTTGATATATAACTATTCAGGACAAAGCATAAGAGATTTAGAAGATGACTTAAATAAAATTTGTGAGTTGGATTTAGACGGATTTTCAATGTATTCGCTTATTAATATGAAGGAAACGGAAATTAATGAAGCACAAAATTTAGCCAATGATGAGGAAATGTTTTTTTTCATAGCAGAAAAAATGAAAAAAGCAGGGTATGAATTTCTGGAATTGACTAAAATGGTTAAGAACGATAAATATAAATATATAATGAATCGTCATCAGGGTGCGGATACTTTAGCACTTGGCGCAGGAGCAGGCGGGTCTATGAACGATCTTATGATGATGAATGAAATATCTATTGATAAATATGCTGAAAGTATTGAAAATTTCTCTACAAGACAAGGAATGCTATTCGTGCCCGAATATAAAGATATAACAATATTTAAGGGAGATATACAAACCCTTAAGCTCCCTGCAAATGAATCCTTATATAACGATGAAATCCAATATACAGAATTTGTTCAAAAACTTTTAGATGAGGAATATATATATCATCATAATGAAGGATATAGATTGACAACTAAAGGTGTATTTTGGGGCAACAGTATTTCAAGAGCTCTGTATGATATGATATGAAAATATACACAATCATACAGATTTATAATAAAAAAAACATATGATTAAAAAGATAATAAAGCTATCTTGAAAAAGCCGGAAAATTGTGCGATTTCAGGGTAGCTTTTAAATCTGAATTTTACATCAAGTATCTTTGACAAACATTATAAAAGATGATATAATTATACAGTTAACAGCTTTGAAACGGCACACTTGCCAAGAGCTGTTACACATGTATTTTTAAGTTTTGCGGGGGTCAAATGATATGAGTGTAAACTCAATGTATGAATCGCAGTTAGACAGGCTTTTAGAAGATGAAAAAAACATATCTTATTTTTGTGATATTATTAAAAGTAAGATAATAAACGATACTCAAGAATGCAAACAAATTATTGATTTAGTTGTAAGATTTTGTGAAGAACATGACTTAGATGAATCAAAGGCATGGATGTATTATTATTTGGCATGGCATAACATTGATATATCTATGTTTAGCTATGCTTTAGAACTGTTCAACGACATAAAAGATATATTTGAAAAGCGCGATAATAAATTGGGTCTGTGTTATGCTTACAACGGTTTATCATTGGTATACTGCAAAAGCGGAATGTATGAATTGTCTAATGAGATGGGTTTAAGAGGAATAACAATTGCAAGAGAAATACAAGCTCAGCAGATACTCGTGACAATGCTTGTAAATATAAGCATAACTAATATTTACAGTCAATCATACGAAGCTGCAAAAGAGATTTTAGATTATGTTGAGCTTAATTATGACTATAAAGAATTTGATCTTATAAACAGAATTGTATTCCTAAAAGCAAAGGCAGAAGTCGAGCTGTATATAGGAGATACCCTCAAAGCGTCAGAATATATTAAAAATGCATTAGAGTTGGACGGAACCAACGATGAAAACATTTTCACATCCGAGATTTATAAAATTTCAGGCATGATCAGCGTAAAGAACGGCGAGATACAAAAGGCGGAGAATGAATTTATACACTCATGCAAATCAGCTAAAAATTATAAAAATACTTATGATTACTGTGAAGTTTTAATACAGCTTTCTAAGCTGAAATTTGCTTTGGGACAGGCTTCATCCGCAGTAGAATACTTGAATGAAGTTATAGAAAGTGCTACACAGTTAAATCTTAATAGGATAATAAAGAACGCAAGTATTTTATTATATGAATATTATAAAGAAAATCATAAACATGAGCTGGCATTGATTAATCTCGAAATTTACATGAATGCAGACAATGATATACATAATAATAACAATATGAAGCTCGTAGCTAAACTGAACGTTGACCACAGCGAAAAGGAGCTAAAGCTGTATAAGCTGTTGTACGACAAAACAGAAATATTATATTCTATCGGAGAGAAAATCATATCTAATCTTGATATAAACGATATGGTTTTAAGCATAAATGCTGAAATAAACAAATTGATGAAATCAGACTTTTTTGGGATAGCAACTTATGATGCAGCCAAAAAAGAATTTGTTATGCGGACAGTTGCAGATGGCAAGATAGATCTTAAAGGGCCTATCAGCTTTGAAAAATCATCTGCCTTTACCATACATTGTATCAAAACTAAGAAAACGATAGTGTTAGATAACATTGTTAAAGAATACAAAAGATATGTAAACAGTATAAATTTAGAGGACAGAGGAACGAAGCTTCCTATGTCGGGTATTTATATCCCTTTGATTATTAATGATGAAGTCATAGGGGTTATGGTTGTGCAAAGCCTTAAAGAAAAAGCTTATGACAGCAATGATGTAAATTCTCTAAAGGTAATAGGAAACTACGCAGCTATTGCACTTAAAAATGCTATGGAATATAAAAGAGTAGAGCAAATTGCCATATATGACAGTCTCACGGGATTTTTAACAAAACGTGAGATTATCAGAGAGGGAAACAATATCAGGGAAGAATTCAGCAAAACCCAAAAAAGCTTTTGCATATTGATGTTAGATTTAGATGATTTTAAATATATAAATGATAAATACGGACATGTTATCGGAGATAATGTTATGAAAATGGTAACTCAGAATATCAGTAAGCTTATCAGATCCTCGGATTATATAGGAAGATACGGCGGAGATGAATTTTTAATGATATGTCCTAACATCACCAAGAGAAATGCGCTCAGTATGGCAGAGAGAATCAGAAAGGTTATAGAAGACAGCAAGTATTTTATAGATGAAAACACAGCAGTAAATACCACAATAAGTATAGGATTATATGAATTTACCAAAGATGATTTAAGTTTTATAGAGGCTGTGAATTTTGCAGATTTAACATTGTACAGAGCTAAAAATAAAAGTAAAAATAAGATAATGTGTTTTAATAATATTTGAATAAAAAAAGATTTTTTATATTCTTTATAAAAAATCTTTTTTATTGCATATTTTGACAAAATCGGACAAAAATGATATTATAAACATAATATTAGTATACAAGAGGGCAAACACATAAACTTTGACAGATAAAAAATGAATTTTTATGATTATATATTTTTCTTATGTTATTTAAGAAAAGCTGGGTATATATATTTAATAAAATATGCAAGGATTGTATCATACTATAAATCATTTGCAAAGGAGTTTATAGATGGATTGTAAACAATATGAAAATCAACTATTAAAGCTTCTGGAAGAAGAAGCTGAAATATCATTTTTTTGCGACTTGCTTGACGGGCTCTTGTGGAATGATTATAAGGCAAGAAAAGAACTGATTGATTATGTAATTGAATTTTGCGAAAAAAATGCTCTGGATGAGGCACTGGCATGGATGTACTGTTATCTGGGCTGGCATAGCTATGAATTCTCGGACTATAAAAAATCTATAGAATTACATAAGATTTCTAAAGATATTTTTATGAACAACGACAATAAAAAAGGATTGGTATATGCTTACAATGGCCTTATAGCCGTATACTGCCAAAACGGTCAATATGAATTGGCAAATGAGCTAGGTATATCCTCTATAGCTATTGCAAGAGAGATCGGCGATAAAGAGTCGGTTGCAAAACTGCTTTTAAATACTAGCATTACCAACATTTTAGCAGGATCATACCAATATGCTAAACAAATTTTGGAGTACATTATAACTGCTCATGATTATGATAATTTAAGCGATTTATATAAGGTGGTTTATAACAAGGCTTTAGCAGAGGTCGAAATCAACCTTGAAAACTTTGATTCAGCATACAAAGCTTTGGAATATGCCATTAAAAACAATAACAAAATAGGAGTGAATTTATTTAGCTCCGAACTATATAAGCTCTTGGGACGTTATTACGGAAAAATGAAAGATATTGATAAGGCCGAGACAGAGTTTAATCGTTCATGCGAAATTGCTTCTGAAAACAATTATTTATTTGAAAAATGTGAGGCAATGATAGAATGGGCTAAATTCAAGTTTGACTATGGAGATAACGATACGGCTGTCGATTTGTTAGAAACAGTTGTAAAAATATCCGATAAAAATAAATTTGACAGGATAATCAAGGACTCAAGTATTTTGCTTTATGATTATTATAATAAGATAAAAGACTATAAAGGAGCACTTTTTTATCTTGAGTTATATTTAAATGCGGATAAAAGAATTCAAAACTATAACAGGATAAGCTATATTGGAAATTCAAATTCAGATAATCTGAGTAAAGAGATTAAGCTGTACAGAATTTTTCATGACAAAACAGAAATTCTTTCCTCAATAGGTCAGAAAATTATTTCGACCTTGGATGTAAAAAAGATGATAACAGAAGTCAGCAATGAAATACAAAAGCTGGTAAGTGCAGATTTTTTTGCCATTACCGTTTACGATTCCGATACAGATGAAATGGTAATTACAATAATGGAGGATGGAATGCTCAATGTTAAATCTCCGATGAAGGTAGAGACCAGCTCAACTTTTAGTTCTTATTGCATAAAAAATAAAAAACCTATTGTAATAAATGATATCAGAACAGAATATAAAAAATATGTAAATAAAATTTCATTTGAAGGAAGGGGAGTGAACACACCGATATCCAATATATATCTTCCTTTGATGATTCAGGATGAAATTTTAGGCGTCATGAGTGTTCAGAGTTTAAAAGAAAAAGCATATGATACAGATGACGTCAATAGGTTGAAAGTTATAGCAAACTATATTGCAATAGCACTAAAAAATGCAATTCAATATCAAAAAATCGAACAGGCTGCCGTATATGACAGCTTAACAGGATTTTTAACCAAGAGAGAAATACTGAAAGAAGGTAATTCTCAAAGAGCGAGGTTTGAAAATTTATTGAAGAGCTTTTGTATATTAATGATTGATATAGATGATTTTAAGGGTATAAATGATACATATGGGCATATTGTCGGAGACCAGGCTCTTAAGATGATAACCCAAACAATAGGCAGGCTTATAAGAGTTACCGATTTTATAGGAAGATACGGCGGAGATGAGTTTTTACTTATATGCCCTGACACTACAATGAAAACTGCATATAAAATTGCGCAAAGAATCAGAAGAACTGTTGAAAGTGCAAAATATATCATAAATGATGATATTTCAATAAAAACAACACTGAGCATAGGAGTTTACGAATTCAATGATAAGAATCTAAGCCTTTCCGATGGAATCAATATAGCGGATACCTGCATGTATAATGCTAAAAACAATAATAAAAATAAAGTTGTGGCATACTAATAATATTATTTGTATTTATATATTAATAATCTGATAGTTATAAATTATTTGTAAAGGGGGTATAGATATAACATGAAGATAAGTGCTTTGCAATTAAATGTGGGGATATGTGATTTAGAAAAGAATTATATAGAAGTAAAAAAAATGATTTCAAAGGCAGTCGAAGAAAAATCTGATATAGTATGTCTTCCGGAAATGTGGGAGCTTGGATTTTTACCTGCCGTGTGCTTAGAAGATTATTGCGACAACGATGGGAAAATTATAAAAAATATGTTTGGAGCGCTTGCATCTGAAAATAATATAAATATAGTAGCAGGTTCAGTTGCCAATAAAAGACTTGATAAAATGTACAATACTTCATTTATATTTGACAGAAAGGGCAATTGCATAGCTGAGTATGATAAAATCCACTTATTCACTAATATGAATGAAGATAAAGTTTTTCAAAAAGGCGATAAAATTGTTACATTTGAGCTGGATGGAGTAAAATGCGGGATAATAATATGCTATGATTTAAGATTTGTTGAGTTACCGAGAAAATTGGCACTAATGGGAATCAAGATACTTTTTGTTGTTGCACAATGGCCTAAAGAAAGAATCACACAGTGGGAAATATTAAACAGAGCCAGAGCCATAGAAAATCAGATATACCTTGTGGCAGTAAACGGATGCGGAAAGTATAAAGATATAAAATACGGAGGTAATTCCTTAATTATAAGTCCTCTTGGCGAAATCCTGTCCAAGGCTAAATCTAAGCAGGAAATTATATCATATGATATAGATATAAGTAAAATCGATCTTGTAAGAACCAAATTAAACGTATTTTCTGACAGAAGAGAAGAGATGTATTAAAATAGAAAAAAGCCCGTAAGATTTCATTCTAACGGGCTTTTTTATCAAAAAATTTCAGCTTATCAAATGTATATGATAACCGTTGAAACCATTTTGTTTAGCCTTATATAAAGCTTCATCCGCAATCTTGTACAGATCCTCAAATTTTGCATATTCTTTACTTAAAACTACACCTATGCTAAGTGTAACAAAAACATAGTCATCATATTCCGATACAGTATGAACTCGTCTAAGCTGCTCGCACTTTTCTTTAACTAAGTTCTGTGTTATATTGCCGCTCATGAATATGCAAAATTCATCACCGCCTATTCTTCCTACAATATCTATATCTCTGAAGCATTTTTTTAAGGATAATGCAATTTCTGTCAAAACCTTATCTCCCATAGGATGACCGTAGCTGTCGTTTATATTCTTGAATTTGTCAATGTCAATAATAAACAAAGCACTTGTGTCGCTTGATGACTCACAGGCTTGTTTTATAAGAGTGCGCGTCGTATCTGAATTGTATAATCCGGTCAAACCATCAATTTGTGCCTTAATACGCAGGTCATGAAGCCTTTGCTTTTCCTCACTTATATTTATTAGCTTTCCTACAATGTAGTCAGGCTCTTGTTTCTTATTGCGAATAGCAGAGTTTATCAGTCTGAATATCTCAGCATCACCATTTTTTAACACAAGACTTAGTTCACTTCCGGCTTTATCTGTATGGATAAGCTCTCTTAATTCCGAGTTCTTTTGAAAAAATTCACTTTTCTTAAAAGCTTCTATTCTTTTAGGAATATTCAGAATATTGACGGTTTCATCCGATAGAATCAAAATATCTTTTTTAACATCATATTCATATATGTATTCGCCTGATATCCTTGTCAGCAGTCTGTGCTGTTCAGTGTGTCTCTTATACTGCTTACGTGATTGATAAATAAGGAGTAAAAGAAGAGAAAGGATTATCATTACTACTAAAGCAATCAATATAATTTGTGTTGCATATAAATACATCACTGTTTCCCATGATATATTTCTTTCAATTTGTGATGCGTTTTGCAGAATAATGCTTTGAAGGTCTATTATCGATAAACTTTCTATTGCCTTATCAATAATAGAGATAAGCTTTTCATCCTCATTGATATAAATTAAAAAATATTCGTGAATATCCTTATTTTGAGGAATAGACATCACATTTTTATATCCGTTTTTTATTGAATAATAAGCGATTGAAAATTCATTTGCATAGCAATAGTCAGCCATTCCTTTTTCAACTGCGTTTAATACAGCTTCCCGACAGTTATAAAACTTTACTTTGCTTTTATCTATATCTTCAGGCACTTGGCTGCCCGATATTAAAGCCAGGACATAATCTGAAAGCTTGGACGCATCAACGCCGATTCTCATAAACAAAGTTGTATCGGATATTAAAAAAGGCTTGGTGCGATGCTTGTTATGGAGTGCTTCAGAAAGGTATTGCGAAGGAATGGCCCCTATAAGGTCAATTTCTTGATTATTTGCCATTGCTGAAAGCATGTCGCGATTATCGGCTTCGGTATAACGAAATTCAAAACCTGTTTGAAAACTTATTTCTTCAAGTATATTTTTTAAAATCCCCTTAATTTCGCCATTCTCAGAAAATATAATAGGAGCGCTTCCAGTCATGAAAGCAATATTAATAATTGGATGGGCATTTACATACTGTTGTTCATCCTTAGTCAACAAAATGGGAGTTTTTTGATCAGACATGCCGTTCACAGAGGCTGTTGTTTGTGAAATCATAGAAGACAAGCAAAAAAATACCGATAATAATGCAAATATTCTGTATCCTCTTTTACTCATGTTAAATCCTTCAACCTTTCTTGAAATATTAAATATATTGATAGCGCTTGCATCCAATATTTGAGCTTAATTATATAATGATGCAATAAAAATGTCAATAAATCTGTATTTTTGCATATTTATGTCTATGCACCTATCGCACAGGAATGCCGGTTTCTCTTTTTAAGAGAAACTAAACGTGTGTGCGATAGACAAAGTTTGCTAAAAACAAACTCGGTGCATACACTTTCTTTATTTATCATTTATTTTAACCTTAAACCAAAAAAATAAAGGAGCTGTTTAACTAAACAACTCCTTTATTTCTTCTCTGGTTAATGAACTGAGCAATACTTCCTTTTCCGTAATGATTGAATCAGCAATACCCTGCTTTCTTTTTTGCATCTTCTCTATTTTCTCTTCTATAGTATCTTTGATAATCAGCTTAAATACCTGTACCTTATTCTTTTGCCCGATGCGGTGCACTCTGTCTGTTGCCTGATTCTGTGCGCTGTTATTCCACCAAGGGTCATAATGTATAACTATATCTGCACCCGTTAAATTCAGTCCTGTTCCACCGGCTTTTAAAGATATTAAAAAAACGGGAATGCTATTCTTATTAAATTCATCGATCAGACGAATTCTTTCTGAGCTTTTTGTATTTCCTGTCAGCAGATAATAAGGAATGCTTCTAGCAGACAATTCCTTTCCTATTATGTCAAGCATAGATGTAAATTGTGAGTATATCAGCATTTTATGTCCTGTTTCCAAGCTATCCTGAACTATCTGCATACAAAGGTTCAACTTTGCACTTTCACCGCTGTAATTCTCTATATACAAGGACGGGTGACAGCAAATCTGTCTTAGCCTTGTAAGCAGCGAAAGTATTTTTATTTGACTTTTCTCATATCCGATACTGTCTATCGCTTCGTTAAACTCCCTGTTTGCCCTGATAAGCTCAGCAGCATACAGCTTATTCTGTTTTTCCTCCATTTTAGTATAACTTGAGATTTCCATTTTATCCGGAAGCTCCTTTAAAACATCGGTTTTAAGTCTTCGAAGTATAAAAGGATTAATCTGAGCGTTAAGATGCTTTAATGCTTCTTTGCTTTTATCCCTTACTATAGGATTTTCATATTTTTTCTTGAAATCATTATAGGATAATAAAAATCCCGGCATTATAAAATCAAATATCGACCATAAATCCGATAAGGAGTTTTCAATCGGAGTTCCTGTCAGTGCAAACCTTGTTTCACAGCAAATAGACTTTACTGAGGAAGCATTTTTTGTATAGAAATTTTTAATATATTGTGCTTCATCCAATATGCAGTATTTGAAATTAAGATGTTTGTAAATATCAACATCACGCTTTAAAAGATCGTATGAAGTTATAATCAGATTGACATTTTCAACATTATTTATGATACTTAATCTCTGATTTTTATTGCCTACAACGGCAATAGCCTTTAAATCCTTTGTAAATTTATCAACCTCGTTTAGCCAGTTAAAAATTAAGGAATTGGGGCAAATAACGATTGAAGGTTTAGAGTCTTTTGCTTCAGATAAGAGTAAGGCTATAACCTGCAATGTTTTTCCAAGACCCATGTCATCTGCAAGTATTCCTCCAAAGGAATAATGTGATAAAGTTTTGAGCCATTTATAGCCGGTTTTCTGATAATTTCTAAGGATGTCTTTTAAGCTCTCAGGTACTTGAAAATCAGTGTCCTGTATATTGTTTAGATTTTTTATGATTTCCTCAAAACTATCATTTCTATGTGAAGATATAATATTATTTTTGTCAAGTATATCCTTAACACGTACCGACCTATATGAAGGTACATATATTTTTTTATCATCTTTTATCTGATTTAATATATTAAGTTCCTCAGAAAGCGTTTCAATAGTTGAAAAATAATCATCATTCAATTTTAAAAATGATCCGTCTTTAAGTCTGAAATACTTCTTTTTAACCTTATATTGCTTTAACACTTCCTTTAATTCAGTCAAACTGAATTCTAAGTTTTCCATATCAATTTCAATCAGGTTGTTAATCAGTCTGACCCCCATTGAAATATTGCTTGGATTTCTTAGCTTGATTTTGCCGAAATTCTCGCTTGCATTTACCTCACACAGCTCGATTAAATTGTTAATGCCGGAGCTTATAAAGTTATAAATTAAACCTTCACTTGTCATATCAAAATCATTTTCTCTTTCCTTAAAGCCGATCTCTTTTAAGAGTGAAATTATTTTCATCTCTTTTTTTAAGTCTCTTATAACAATTGAGTCGCTTTTATCATTCAAGTTGTTGTCCAAAGGATTAAACTCAATATCTCCGTAGCAAAATAAAAGCTTTGCATAGATAGCCTTTGTTTTATTAGTGTCTAAATATAGCTTAGCATTTAAGGGATACAAAACAAAGGATTGCGATACATCGTCAGGAATGTTGATATTTGTATATTTTTCTAAACGCAGCAACACTGTAGAATAAAAGACCGACAGGTTTTCCGCAGAAATCGGTATAAAAAATTCCCTGCTTTGCCTTATTTTTTCTACAGCGGGCAAAACATTATCTATAAATTCATAACTACAGTTGTAAAATTTTTCTTTGTAAAGTATGAAGGCTTTATTTAAGAACTTAAAAATATGAGCTTTTTGATCAAAGAAATCCTCAACAAAAAAATCATAGCTGTTGTTTAACTTATCTTTTCTAAGTGAAAAGCTTAAATCGGGATTACCGTTTACAAAGGCTAATCTGAGTATTTTATCATCAAACAAGCATTCAACCTCAGCATTGCAAAACAAATCAAATAACACATATAGCTGCGAGTTAGGTATTCTTATACTTTTTTTTGAAGGCACAGACTCTGTTGTATAATCGTAAATATCCATATATTCGTAGCAGAGAGTTACAATAAGTTTTGCTAATGACTTTGATTCCTCGGTAAAATTATTAATATTATGATTTAGCTCAAAGCTTTTTCCGTACTGATAATCGGCTGAAAGCCTTATATTTTCCGCAAGAGAAAAAATATTTTTAACAACATAAAATCTGTTGCCGCTTCCTATATTAACGCAGAGCTCTATGCATCCTTGATTGGTTATTAATAGCTTTGGTACTAATTCAATGCTTTGGCTTGCTTTCCCAGGCATAGCTTCACTGTATAATTTCTCTTTATAAAGATTTACTAAATTAGAAAAATTAGAATCCAATACCTTGGCAGTTTTTTTATTTCTGATATCAGCTAATTTGTTATTGTTATACAGATAAAGCAAAACAGCGGTTATATGCCTGCAATATACAAACTTGTTAGCTTCCGACATATCACAGCAGCATCCATAAAAGCTTATATCTCCGTTTCTGTCGATTTTAACTGATACCTCAGCAGATGATGATTCAGAATCTCTGACCTTAGCATCAAACCTTATTATGTTCTCGAGTGATTCCTGATTAAATATTTTGTGTAAGACCACATTAAAAACCGCTCCCTTATCATACAGCTCCACTCCCTTTATGAACTCCTGAGAGTCCTTGCAATTAAGCTTTATGGACGAAGTATCAAAGCCCAGTTTCATATTGTATAAAGAATTATTTTTTTTTCTTGGATTATTTTGTGGAATCAGCTTCATTTCAACCTCAATATACTTAAATTTAGTCTATCACTTTAGAATATTACATATTTTATTATTTGTCAAACACAAATAAGTAAATTTTAGTAAATTTATTATAAATATCTGAGATTTTGTTTACAGTTTTCAAAGAGTATTATATAATAACCGGAGATATTCTAAAATATTTGATGCAGTCGAGATTATAACAAGGAGAATTCAGAATGAGAAAACAGAATCTGAAAAAATACTTATTTAATTTTATTAAACTATCAATATTTATGCTGGTAGTCAGTATTATTTCTAACAGTTTAAAAGGAATAAAAATTTTAGGCTTAATAGATATATTAGCAATAGCTATAAGCTCGTTTATTATAGTAACTATAAAATTTTTGTATGATAAATTACATAAATAGATTCAGGACATATTAAGATGCAAATTGGGCAGCTGAATGTAACTATTTGACATTATATCCAATATATTAACATAAAAGTCAAAATACGTATTTGATTATGTTTAGATTTGTAGTATAATTAAAATAGGATAGATTTTTGTCAAAATTTGCGGTAGAGGACGGAAGATATGTTTAAATTTTTTGAAAAATTATATTCGGTACCTAACATGATAAAAAGTGAAGACATAATAGGAGAGGTACCGGAGACAAAACAGGTATATAAAAATGCCATAGATATGGCGTGGCCTTCAGCTATAGAGTCAGTTTTGGTAGGCTTGGTATCTGCAATAGATACCATGATGGTCGGCTCTTTAGGAGCTGGCGCAATAGCAGCTGTAGGTATAACCAATCAGCCTAAATTTATATTATTAGCAATAATTTTTTCACTTAATGTCGGCGTTACGGCTATTGTGGCCAGACGTCGAGGAGCTAAGGACAGAAAAGGAGCGAATAGATGTCTTAGACAGGCTCTCGTAATTTCTGTAAGCTTAGCATTTATTTTGTCAATTATCGGATTTGCCTTTGCAAGACCAATGCTTTTATTTGCAGGAGCTCAAGCTGATGTTATTGATTATGCGGTAACTTATTTTAGAATTATAGCAATAGGAAACTTTTTTACTTCAGTCAGTCTGACTATAAATGCTGCTCAACGTGGCTCCGGAAATACTAAAATATCAATGCGTACAAACATTGTAGCCAATATAGTAAATGTAACTTTTAATTATTTATTGATTAACGGGCATTTGGGTTTTCCCAGATTGGGAGTTACAGGCGCAGCAATTGCGACCATGTTGGGAAATATAGTGGCATTTTCAATGTCCGTGAGATCTATTACAAAGGCTGATGGATTCTTACATGTAAAATTAAGAAGCAATTGGAAATTAGATAAAGAAACTATCAAGGGACTCGCAGGTATCAGCAGCAGCTCGTTTATAGAGCAGATATGTATGAGAGTGGGATTCTTAGTTACAACAATGCTTGTAGCTTCTTTAGGAACTATAGCCTTTGCTACTCATCAAATATGTATGAATATAGTAAACCTGTCCTTCACCTTTGGAGACGGCTTGGGAGTAGGCTCATCAGCGCTTGTAGGACAGAATCTTGGAGCTAAAAGGCCGGATATGGCCACGATATACAGTAAGACAATTCAACGTATAGCACTGACTATCGGTGCTGTATTGTTTCTAATATTTATATTTGGAAGGCATTTTTTAGTTGACTTATTTACAGATGAAGCTCCGATTATACAAATTGGCGGACAGATACTGATAATAGTTGCGATGATGTCACCGCTTCAGACTGTTTCCGTAGTTATAGGCGGTACACTCAGAGGTGCAGGAGATACAAAATTTGTAGCCTATTCTTCACTTATAAGTATAGGTATAGTAAGACCTTTGACAACATGGCTATTCTGCTATCCTTTGGGATTCGGGATTATAGGAGCATGGTTTTCCTTTATGACAGATCAATGTCTTAGACTTGTGATAAACTCATGGAGATTTAAAACCGGAAAATGGACTAAGATTAGAATATAAATAAAAATACAAAGCGGACTTTCTTATACGCTTTGTATTTTTTTATCTGATAGGAAAGTCCTCTTTCCTATCAGATAAATGAAGAATCGAAACGATTCTTCCATAGAGTAAAACTTGTTTCACTTTTTTATTGGATAATTTTAGTTTGTATTGTATAATATATATGGCATATTAAAAATGACCGGACTTAGTCAGGAATATGAACTGATGAAGTCGGCACTATAAAATGCCCGTAGGATATTTAAAATGGCCCGACGTAGTCGGGACTATGGAAAGGATGTGTTACTTATGAATTTTAACGAAAAATTAGCCCAATATGCAGACTTAGCGGTTAGAACAGGGGTAAATATTCAAAAGGATCAGATACTGGTTTTACAGTGTCCGGTTGAATATGCTCAGTTTGCTCGCATGATTACAGAAAACGCTTACAAGGCGGGAGCTAAGGATGTTGTAGTTGTATGGAAAGATGAAAAATTAGCACGTATTCGTTATGATTATGCTGCATTGGAAGTATTTGAAACTGTTCCTGAATGGAGAGCAAAACTATTTAACGGATATTCAAAAGAAGGCGCAGCTTTTATGAACGTAATTGCTGATGATCCTGAAATATTTAAGGGAGTTTCTTCAGAAAAGCTTTTAGCGAACGTAAAGGCTTCAGAAGCAGGTCTCAAAGAATATCGCGACTGCTTTGATAAAAATGAGCTGCAATGGAATATCATAGCTGTTCCTAATATCGCTTGGGCAAAGAAAGTTTTCCCTGATTGCTCCGAAGACGAAGCTATGGAAAAACTTTGGGATGCTATATTCAAGACAGTACATATCGGTACAGGAGACCCTGTAGCATTATGGGAAAAGCATGGTAAAAATTTAGGTGAAAAATCGGCTATATTAAATAAAAAGCAATTTGCGCAACTAAGATATAAAAATTCTATAGGAACTGACTTCTTAGTGGGAATGCCAAAAAATCATGTATGGGGCGGCGGTGGAGACACCAATACAAAAGGAATTTTCTTCTTCCCTAATATGCCTACAGAAGAAGTATTTACGGCTCCGGATTGCAGATATGGCGAAGGAAAAATCGTAAGCTCAATGCCTTTAAGCTATCAAGGAACTTTAATTACTGAATTCAGCCTTGATTTTAAAGATGGAAAAGTAGTTGATTTTGCAGCTAAAGAAGGTTATGAAGCTTTAGAAAGACTTCTAAACACTGATGAAGGCTCAAGAAGACTCGGAGAAGTTGCTCTGGTTCCTCATGGATCTGCTATATCAAATATGGGAATATTGTTCTACAATACATTATTTGATGAAAATGCTTCCTGCCACTTTGCGCTTGGAAGATGCTATCCAAACACTATAAAGGGCGGAGAGTTTTTAAGCAAAGAAGAGCTTCAGGAAATAGGCGGAAATTATTCAATGAATCATGTGGACTTCATGGTTGGGACATCAGATTTAAGTGTAATCGGTATTGAAGAAAACGGTGAAGAAACAATAATTTTCGAAAACGGAAATTGGGCTATTTAGAATTAAACCGCTAAGAAATAAAGCGTTTATTTCAATATCTAGTTATAATAACATAAAATGTATTGGACATAAAATTATTTATATCCAATACATTTTTTTGACATTATACAATCTTAGTAGTGAAATCCTCTAAGTTCCAGACATCCGTTATAAAGCTTTCATAAAAATAAGGCTCGTGACAAACTAATAATACAGTTCCCTTAAATTCTCTTATAGCTTTTTCAAGCTCATCCTTTGCTTCAACATCCAAGTGATTTGTCGGCTCATCGAGAACCAAAAAGTTTTGCTCTGATAATAGTATTTTACAAAGCCTTACCTTGGCATTTTCTCCGCCGGATAAAACCTTCATCATGCTGGTTATATTTTCTGTAGTCAATCCGCATCTGGCAAGCTCTAAACGTACCTCATGATTTGTAAGAGAAGGATATGTGTTCCAGACCTCATCAAGTGCGGTATTGGAGTTATTTTTTGAATCCTCCTGCTCAAAATATCCTGTCACAACATTTTCACCATGATGTATTTGTCCCGATACAGGAGGGATAATTCCAAGCAAGGTTTTAAGCAGTGTTGATTTACCAAGTCCGTTGACTCCGCATATCGCAATCTTCTTTCCTCTTTCCACCTCAAAATTCATGGGCTTTGTAAGAGGGGAATCATAGCCTATAACTAAATCCTTTGCCTCGATTAAAAATCTGCTCGGTGCCTTAGTTTCTTTAAATCTAAAAGTTGGCTTCGGTTTTTCTCTCGGCTTCTCAATAATTTCAATCTTTTCAAGCTGCTTAGCTCTACTCTGTGCCATACCTCTTGTAGCAACTCTTGCCTTGTTACGAGCTATAAAGTCCTCAAGCTTTTCTATCTCTTTTTGCTGTCTTTCTATGTCTTTATCAAGCTGTCTTTTCTTTAAATCATAAATACGCTGAAATTCCTCATAATTACCGACATACCTTGTCAGTTCACAGTTCTCGACATGATAAATCAAGTTGCAGACATCATTTATAAACGGAATATCGTGAGATATCAGGATAAAGGCATTCTCATAATCCTGCAAGTATTTTGTCAGCCATTCTATATGATTTGCATCAAGATAGTTGGTAGGCTCGTCAAGAAGAAGAATAGTAGGATTTTGCAGTAAAAGCTTAGTTAAAAGAACCTTAGTACGCTGTCCGCCGCTCAACTCATCTACCTTCTTTTCAAGGCCTATATCTCCAAGCCCTAAACCGTTTGCTACTTCCTCAATTTTAGAGTCTATCACATAAAATCCGCTGCTGTCCAGTATTGTCTGAATTTCAGCAGTATCTTCCATCATTTTTGCAACTTCATCATCACTTGCATCCGACATTTTATCATATAAGTCAAGCATTTCTTTTTCCAGTTTAAACAAATCATCAAATGCAAGTCTTAAATTATCTCTTATTGTTGTGCCCGGTTCTAAAACAGAATGTTGGTCAAGATATCCTACAGTAACTCTGTTCGACCATTCAATCTGACCCTCATCAGGCATAAGCTTGCCTGTTATAATATTTAAAAACGTTGATTTTCCTTCTCCGTTAGCTCCGATTAAAGCGACATGCTCGCCTTTTAGCAATCTAAAAGATACATTATCTAAAATTGCACGCGCGCCAAAACCATGAGTAACATTTTTTACATTTAATACGCTCAAAATAAAGTTCCTCTCTAAAAAATTTAAAACTCATACCATAATATAATAAAGGAAAACAGCTGCTTTGTAAATAGTAATTTATCAAGACGATAAACTCTGCAAAGCTTTCACTCACCAAAACCTTATCCATTGAAAAACTTACAATAAATTCCTATTTTCTTCATTGCTATCCTCAAGCTTTTTATATTGACATAAAATATGATATAAACTAAACTTTAATTATATGCAATTCTTATTATAATATCAAAACTATTAGGCTAATTTCATATATTATTCTTGCTATACAGCTCTGGCTATGGAGGTTTTATGCAAAAAAAGGTAATTATAAAACGTATAATTATAACAATTGCTTTGTTGACATTTCTCATTTTTATCATACCGATACCAATAAATCGCGTATATGATGCAATAGAAATAAAGCTTGATGACCCTAATTATTTAGTTGAATGTCAGGTTAAGATCAAGGGTAAATATCATATAAATTTGTTTACAGACGATAGCTTTGTAGGTCAGATTTCAGTTTCTGATTATAAACTTACTAATGAAAAAATGGATAATGTATATTTTTCAGATATCGGATGTCCTTTATTTTATACCTATACCTCTGGATATGATACTGATGGTCGTGTAAAAAGATATGATTATTGTCTTGGACGCATGTATTCAAAGCCTTTGTTTAGACAAATGACAATAACTGTTTTTAGCGATAACCCTCTGAACAAAGCTGAAGGAGGAAAAACTCAAGGAAGTTGGGGAACTTGGAATGAAAGGAACGGATATTGTATTGTTCCTTTAGCCGATACCAGAGAAGAGGCAATTAATAAGCTAATTAAATATAAAGTTATTCGTAGTAGTCCATAGCAGTAGTTTTTTATATGCTTAGCATAAACAAATTCTATTTTATAATTACTATAAATAATGTAAAATAAAATACTTATTACACTAAAATGGCAAAAATAGGCTGTACAAAACAAAAAATTTCGACAGCCCTCATTTTATTTCTCCGAATCCTTCTTCCAATTAGTAATTCCCAAAATAAAAAAACAACAAGCAAGAGGATAAAATACAAAATTATTTTTCTCTATTGCTACTGCAAAAAAACAAATGCTTGAAATAAAAAACAGTATACTGTTTAATCTTTTTGCCATTACATTCTCATCTCCCGTATAAATTTATCATATATAAATAACCAAGCCTACTTCACTATAGAATATAAGCTTGGTTACATCTATTTCATTCTATACTTCTCAATCAATTCGTTTTTACAATCCCATAAAGCCTTGGATAAATCCACATAGTATTGATGAGGATATGAAAACCTTTTGACTTCATTCCATAGAGTTCCTAACTGTTCGGCACAGTATTTTCTTACATCCTCCAGTTCGGGAAGTTTATATACACATTCTCCGTCAACAAATACAGGTACTTGAAGTTTCCTTGCGATAAAATCAGTTATTCTCTTTTTCTTCCATGTATGAACAGGATCAAAGATTGTGTACGGTTTTGTATCATCTATTTCCTCATCATGCAAGGTTATTACATCAGCTATTGCCATTTTGTTTGATTTATCATAAAGTCTCCATACCTGCTTGAAGCATGGATTAGTTACCTTTTCAGGGTTTTCTGATATCTTAATTCTTGGAACAGGAATTCCGCCTTCATCAACTGCTACAAGCTTATAGACACCGCCGAAAACAGGCTCTGATTTTGCGGTTACAAGTCGTTCTCCTACTCCGAATGAGTCTATCTCAGCCCCTTGATTCAGAAGATCTGTAATAATATATTCGTCAAGGCTGTTTGATGCGGTTATTTTACAGTCGTCAAGTCCTGCCAAGTCAAGAATTTGACGGCATTTTTTTGATAAATAGGACATATCTCCGCTGTCAAGCCTTATGCCCTTTAGTCTTTTGCCCATAGGCTCCAAAACTTCTTTAGCTACCTTGATTGCATTAGGAAGACCGCTTTTTAATATATTATAAGTGTCAACCAATAAAATGCAGTTGTCGGGATATGCTCGCGCGTAGGTTTCAAATGCAGTATATTCGTCACCGAAAAGCTGTACCCATGAATGTGCCATAGTTCCTATTGCAGGCACTCCGAATACCTCATCTGCAATAGTTGTAGCAGTTCCGGCAACACCTCCTATATACGCGGCTCTTGCTCCATATATAGCTCCGTCATAGCCCTGGCATCTTCTTGCTCCGAATTCCAAAACAGATCTGCCGTTTGCAGCTCTCACTATTCTGTTTGCCTTGGTTGCAATCAAGCTTTGATGATTGATTGTCACAAGTATCATGGTTTCCAAAAGCTGAGCTTCTATAGCCTTTGCCTTTACTGTAAGTATAGGCTCATTGGGAAAAACAGGTGTTCCTTCCGGTATGGCATAAATACTCCCCGTAAACTTGAAATTTAAAAGATACTCTAAAAATTCTTCTGAGAAAATGTTTTTAGTTCTTAAAAAATCAATATTCTCTTTTGTAAATTTTAAATTTGTTATATAATCGACTATTTGCTCAAGGCCTGCAGCTATAGCAAAGCCTCCGCCGTCAGGATTCTTCCTGTAGAACATATCAAAATAGACGATAGTATCTTTAAGATTATTTTTAAAGTATCCGTTAGACATAGTTAACTCATAAAAATCCATAAGCATGGAAAGGTTTCTTAAATCAATAGTGCTCATAACTCCTCCATAGCCTTAAACTAAATTCTAGGCTTTTATACTGTATTTCAAACGTTGTGATTTTCTGCACAAAATTTTATTGCCTTGTTCATGAAGCTAAGGGGGTATTGTAACAAGGCTAGCATTATATGGATTATACATCAAAATTTAATGCTTTTCAACTAATAAAATAGATTGATTTTTTTTAGATAAAGATTTAAAATTATTATGTGAGCAATTTGTCAATGAAGGACTTATAATAGCTGCATAAGTAAATGTTTTGCTGCGTAAAACAACGTATAGTCATGCTATGCGGTACATTTCGAGACTATGATAATAATACCCGATCTTGATCTGATATGATATAATTATTGTATGATTTGGTTAATTTGTAGAATGAGGGTGATAATTTGATAAATAATTGGGATAAATTTTTGCTTCCATACAATCAAGCAGTAGAAGAGCTAAAGGTTAAATTTAAAAGCATAAGAAAATCTTATAAAGAGCTGGAGGAATATTCTCCTATAGAGTTCGTAACGGGTAGAATAAAAAAGATATCCAGTATTATTGAAAAGCTTGACAGACGCGGATTATCAATAGATCAGGCAGCGGAGCTTGAAGATATAGCCGGTGTCAGAATAATGTGCCAGCTTGTGGATGATATATCAACTGTTGTGGATATGATAAGAAGCAGAAAAGATCTTGAAATAATTGAGGAACGCGACTATACGAAAAATATAAAAGACAGCGGATATAGAAGCTATCATATTATAATTAAATACTGGGTGTACACCGCTGCCGGAGAAAATGAAATATTGGCAGAGATACAGATAAGAACTCTGGCTATGAATTTTTGGGCGACAATAGAGCATTCAATAAACTATAAATTTGATGAAAATATACCTGAGCATATAATCGAAAGATTAAAAAATGCGGCGGACGCGGCATATCAGCTTGACATGGAAATGTCCCAAATAAAAGATGAAATAATTGATTCTCAAAAGCTTTTTATGTCAGAATCAGCACTTACAGAAAAAATATTATACAAAATACATTTGTTATATCTTAATAGCAATTATAAAAATGTTGACTTATTGAGGAAGGATTTTTATTATGCAAAAAAAAGCGGGAGTATTGACGAGTTGAAAAAACTCAATGACAGAATAGATTTGCTGTTGGAGGAACTAAATTAATTAAAAGGGAGCAGGATTGCAGTGCAGAATAAGTACAAAGTAGATTACAGAGCAGATACGGAAAGAGCCAGAAAGAAAAGACTCAGATTTGTTATTTTTGTGTCTGTTACAATAGTTTTATTATTAGCAATTGCAGTATATTTTATATACTCAATATTTGCAAAATCTGAGGAAACAGGAAATGACAGTAAAGTAATTGACACAGAAAATAATATAGAGGAAGAAGATGAGAAGGACACAGATATCGGTGAAGATAATGACGACGATTCTGACTTAAACAGTGACGAAACAGGCGAGAAAGACAGCGATAAACCTGATGATAATGAAAACTCCAATGGAGAAGATGATAGTGATAAGCAAGAGTTTGTTTACGGAGAGAAAGTTCCTGAAAGTGAAGCGGTTTCAGATGAGTATTTTGATGATGCAGTATTTATAGGAAATTCTCAAATAGAGGGAGTTTCTATTTACAGTTCTATGAAAAATGCAACTGTACTTGCGGGTAAAGGAATTATGGTAGATACAATTTTCACAAAAGAAGTAGTAAAAACAAATGATGGCGGAAGGATAACTATTATGGATGCTCTTGCGAAGGAGAAATTCGGAAAGGTCTATATTATGTTAGGAGCCAATGAACTTGGCTGGGCATATGATTTTGAATTTATCAAGCAATACGGCAAGGTTATTGACGAAATAAAGACTTTACAGCCGGATGCTAAAATTTATGTAAATGCAATTATGCCGGTTTCAAAAACAAAAACAAACTCTGATAAAATATATAATAATAAGAACATTGAAAATTATAACAATCTAATATTAAATATGACTAAGGAAAAAGAGGTTTACTACTTAGATTCAAAGGAAGCACTGGCTGATGAGGAAGGAAATTTGCCGGAGGATTCCACTACTGATGGAGTACATTTTAATTCTGCATATTATGAACAATGGTTTAATTATTTAAAAGCACACACGGTAAAATATCCGCAGGATATTTAAAATAGCTCAACGTAGAGTTGAGACGATGGTAAAGCAGGAAGGAAAAGGTTGAGAGAAAATGAAAAAAGCAGTATTAAGCTTAATGACGATATTAATTATTATTACAATGCTGACAGCTTGCAATAAAAAAGAAGCTCTGGTTATAGATATTGATGCTTTGGCGAATGAAGTTATTGCGGCGGCGGAATTTAGAGAGCCGACACAGGAATTGGATGATACTATATTGGCAAATATATATTCATCCTTGGAAATAAAAGATGTTCAAAAATATAAGGTATATGTAAACTCAACAAGCGCTAAAGCAGAGGAGCTTGCCTTGTTTGAAGCAAAGGACGAAACTAAGGCTGAAGCAATCCTTCAATCAGTTAAGGAAAGAATAGAAGACTTAAAATTCGGATTTGAAGGATATGTACCTGAAGAGCTGCAATATATAGAAAATGCAGTAGTAAAAAAAGAAGGCAAATATGTTTTATTTGCTGTAGGACAAAAATATGAGAAAATAAATGATATTTTTGTTAAATATATTAAACAGTAATTGCCGAAGATATAAGAGTGCAATCGCAAAGTTTAGTTTAAGACTATAAAGATAAGGTTGAAAGAAATTAAAATAATAAAAGGATAGGCGCCGAGCCCATGCACAAATATTTAGTCTCTCCAGCCTTTCTAAGGAAAGACTTAAAGAGTAGACCGGGTTTCTTGTGAAATCGGTGCAGGGTTATAATTATGCTTAGAGTAGTAGATACGCTTCTTATAGAGAAAAAAGTCGCAGAGCTTTTGCTTGAGGCAAACTTTGATATAGGCGATGAATTTTTAGAAAATTTATATGTACAAAGTGAAAATGAAAGCACTAATTTAGCTAAATTAGTGCTTAATCAATTAATAGATAATGACAAGATTGCAAAAGAAGAGCGCATCCCTATGTGTCAGGATACTGGCATGGCTGTTGTGTTTTTAGAGCTGGGTCAGGATGTTCACCTTGTAGGAAAAAATCTTTACGATGCTGTCAATGCTGGAGTTAAAGAGGCATATACACAAGGCTACTTAAGAAAATCCGTAGTAGACGACCCATTATTTTGCCGTATAAACACAAAAGACAACACACCGGCTATAATCCATACGGAGATAGTTCCGGGAGATAAAGTGCATATTACAGTCGCTCCAAAGGGCTTTGGAAGTGAAAACATGAGTGCTATAAAAATGCTTAAACCGGCAGACGGTGTTGAAGGAGTAAAAAATTTTGTAACAGAAACCGTTAAAAAAGCAGGCCCGAATCCTTGTCCTCCGATTATAGTCGGTATAGGTATAGGGGGAAGCTTTGAAAAAGCCGCGTATATGGCTAAAAAAGCTCTCACTCGTGACATAGGAGAACATAATAACGATAAAAGATATGCGGATTTAGAAAAAGAGCTGTTTGAATCCATAAACACTCTTAATATAGGACCGGCAGGATTGGGAGGTAAAACTACAGCCTTATCAGTAAATATAGAATTTTTCCCGACTCATATAGCAGGTTTGCCTGTAGCCGTAAACCTATGCTGTCACGCATATCGCCATAAATCAGCATATGTTCTTTAATATATAAATTATTGTATATAAATAATGCTCGGAAATAAGGTTTAAATAACTTGCAAAGGAGGGAAAAATGTTTCAAATGTAATTTGAAACTCTATCATGGAAAATATAAAAGTTAATTTACCCTTAACGGATGATATTGTTTCCGGTCTTAAGGCTGGGGACAGTGTACTGTTGACAGGATATATGTATACAGGAAGAGATGCGGCACATAAGAGGCTTATTGAGCTTTTGGATTCTAAAGAAGATTTACCTTTTGACATTAAAAACCAAGCTATATATTATGTAGGCCCTGCGCCTGCAAAGCCGGGATATGCCATAGGACCTGCAGGTCCTACAACTAGCTATAGAATGGACATATATACTCCGAAGCTCTTGGAAAAAGGACTTAAAGCAATGATAGGCAAAGGACTTCGTTCCAATGAGGTTATAGACAGCATGAAAAAGAATAATGCTGTTTATTTCGCAGCCATAGGCGGTGCTGCAGCACTTATATCAAAAACTATTAAATCTAAAGAAATAATATGCTATGAGGATTTAGGAGCAGAAGCTATACACAGGCTGTATGTAGAGGATTTTCCCGTAATAGTTGCAATAGACAGCAAGGGAAATAATATTTATGACAGGTAAAGGCTTAAGATAAATTCTGAATAAATAAAGAAGAAGGTGGAGATACAGGCATGTTCATACAATTATCCTTAGAAGAAAAGGAAAGATTTATAAAAGACAGATATAAAGGCAAATGGAGACTTTCCGGTAAAAGTGCGGCTGTTATTAAGAAAATAGATTCCATTGTAAACAATACAAAGTCAAATCCCGAAAAGCTTGTTGCGGTAGAAGGTATTTGGGCTTCAAATCAATTGCTGAAATACAATGTAGAGATTAAAGCTGTAGTTCTTGACTTAGAATCTATCACAAGTCATGATGCCTATAAAATAATGCTTGATTTGGCTGATATAGCTGAGGAAATACATATGGTGTCAAATTCAACCTTTAAAAAAGTAGCTGAAATCGGAACCTCGGCAGGTATTTTTGTATTGGCGAAATTTCCGCAGAAAAGCTTGATTGATTTAAGCCCTGAAAAACATCAGGTAATTGCAGTTTTAGACGGATTAGAAATTCCGGGAAATATAGGAACTATAATAAGATCCTGTGACGGCACAAATACGGATGCCGTTATAATTTGCAATAAAAAAACAAGAATCACACATCCGAAGATATTAAGAAGCAGTCAAGGTTCCTGCTTTAAAATACCTATAGTTGAGGAAGATTCGGAAACAGTTATAGACTGGCTCATAAAAAATAATTACAGAATCATTTTAACAGATACAGATGCCGAGAAATTTTATTATGAAGAGCACTTTGAAGGCAAGCTTGCAATTATTATGGGAAGCGAACGATATGGAATATCAAAGGAATGGTATGAGATAAAAGCAGACTCTATAAAAATACCTATGTACGGAGACTGCGATTCATTAAATGTAGGGATAGCTGCTACACTTATATTATATGAGGCAGCTGTGAGCAGAACAATAGGACCAAGAAAAATCACAGATAATTAAAAAATAATAGATTAAATATTATAAGGCGTATTTAAAAGCTTGAAGCTCATTCAACTTCAAATTTTTAAATACGCCCTTTGTTTTCATTAAGTTTTATTTAGCGAAAGCTTTTTTCCAGTTTTTGGCTATCAGTTTTTTAGCATTGCTGTAATATTCAAATATAGCTATATACTTATCTACAAAGCTTACTATCCATGCTTCGCGAGATTTTGGCATACCAAACGGGAACATATGGCCCACTATTATGTCCTTTTCCGTACAATTCAGCTCAAAATATTTTGAAGCATTTTTAAAGGCAATTTTGGGATGATTTATCGCGTGATTTATAGAGTCCTTTATTATACCAATATTGCCTCTTTTATTAAATTTATATAAATAAAAATCGTGAAGCAATGCCCCTCTGATGCATGACTTCCAATCCAGCTTGCTTTTATATGCAATTAAATATGAATAATATGCGACTTTCACACTGTGTTCGTATACACTTTCATCATGATGCTTGATTAGCTTTGTTTGCTCATATTCTTCATGTAAGATTATTTCTTCAGCAATATTTGTAAATCTATAGTCAATAATTTTCAATATTTCCTCCATTACGCCGTTTTGCGGCATTATAATAAATTCATAAAGAATCATTTTGGATTCTTCCATAAAGTGAAACTTATTTCACTCTTTCTTATTTTTATATTCATAGCTTAATTTAAAAAAAGTGTTGATAACAATCTCTAATTTAAAATTCTTCATGGCGTGTAAACACGTATTTTCATGATTTTCAAATGTTTTAAATGAGATTAAGGGGTTATCATATTAGATATTAATATAAATAATATAAAAAACATCATTTCTATATTAACACAATTTTTAAATTTATAAAAACGAAATATTATACACAATTGTAAATTTTAACAAATTAAAAGCGCATTGTATATTTTATATTCAATGCGCAGATTATCCTAATGTCTCGACAAATATCCTGTACAAACCTCTATATCTTGTATAAGACTGTCAAGCCTACGTTATTTTCTATTTGTATTGTTGTCCTATGTAGCTTGCAGGGTTTTTAGTAACTTTGTATTTTCTTACCTCGAAATGAAGGTGAGGCCCTGTACTATAGCCTGTGCTTCCTACAGCAGCTATTACTTGACCTTGATAAACTTTTTCTCCTTTTGTTACATATAACTGACTACAATGAGCATATGCTGTAGTCCATCCACCACCGTGGTCTATTTCTATCATATATCCGTATGTGCCGTACCATCCTGAATAAATTACTGTGCCGCCATCAGCAGCCTTTATATCAGAACCTAAGGCCTTTGCCAGGTCAAGTCCTCTGTGGAAACCGCCGCTTCTTGAACCATAAGCTGAACTTACAGTTGATGCAGGCAGAGGATTTATAAATACTCCGGATCCAACCTTTGGAGGAGGAGTTTGTGTACCTACCAAAACAACCTCAGATTGCGGTTCTGACTTAACATTTCTTGATATTTCTTCACGGCTTATTTCTCTGCCGTTTTGTTCGGTTACGATATACTCAACATCTGCGACACCGTAAACTCCGGCTTTTTTAATCGTTTTCTGATCTGTATACATATATGAAACTTCTTGTATTTCTGAATCGTACTTAATCTTTTCTTCCGCAAGAAGCTTGCGTTCTATATTTACGTTGATAAACGGTTTCGGAACTACTAAGCTAAGTTCATCTCCGGGCATTAATCTGTTTTCATTTGCTTCCGGATTTGCAGCCAACAATTCCTCAACGGTCATATCATATTTAATTGCTATATCCCAATAAGTATCTCCATTTTCAACAGTGTACGACATCTTTTCGTCAGTGCCTATTATTATATACTCAAGTAAATTCTCTTTTTCATCAATTTTATCAAAACCTACGGTAACAGCTTCTACAGAAACATTTTCGTCAAATGAAATATTTAGAATTTGGTCTTTTTCATAGTTTTGAGTAAAATAATCCTTAACGTCATTTATAAGTTCATCAGCTTCTTCTTTAGTTCCTAAAACTCCTATAATCTCCCCGTTTACGGATATACCGTATCCCGCTGATTTAATATCAAGATTTGATTTAAGAGAAGAATACAGTTTAGAATCTGAAACAAGCTCACTGTCATTTGCATTAGACTCAACTATCTCTACGGATGAAAGCACGTTACAATCTGTATGGTACTTATCCTTATATTCTTTTTGTATTTTTCTGATAGCCATGTCTACTGTTTCGCGATCTCTTACAATACCGATTTCCTCGTTATTCAAAAAAACGGTGTAGCTTTTTGCACTGTAATAAGTGCTTATATTTTCATCTTCCGATAAGGAATAAAACAAAGAAAAACCTGTTAACAGTAACAAGGATGAAAGCGTCAGACATAATCCGCTGATTGCTTGTGTTTTATATTTTAAAATGTATTTCGGTAATTTGATATTTTTAATAATATTGAAAATATTGTTATGAATGTTGCTCGACTTTGATATTATAGATTTTTTTATTTTTGAAAATCGGGTTCCTATGCTCTTAAGCTTATTATTTTCTTTAATCAAAACGTATTTGGCGTTTTTGGTAACTACTGTTTTGCCGGATTTATCAGATGTAGTTTTCAAATTGCTTTTCTTTTCGTTACTTCTCGAATTATTTGGTTTATTGTTCTTCATGATTCACTTCCTATTTTCATTTATCATACTCTATTTTCGTAAATAAATAAAATTTTTGTAATTTTATTTTCTCGAAATGTCTGTTATAATTAGAGTAATTAATGGGAATAACATCTCATCTATCGTTAAACTAATCAAAATTATATAATAAATTATTCTGATTGTCAATAAGATTTAGGTAAAATGTTTTCCCGAAATACCCTAAAAATAAGCCAATCGTTTAAATGCAACAAAACAAGACATTTTTTTACAAATATTATATATAGTATATGCAGTAAGGAGAAATTTATGAATTTTTTTTTAGAAGAAATGAAAATAGATTTGCAGGATACCCCTATAGAGAACATATTTATAACAGATTATATGCCTTTAGCAGATGGAACATATGTAAAAGTATATTTGCTTGGATATAAATATGCAAATGACAAAGAAAATCCCAGTAACTTCAATAATGAAACCATAGCTAAAAACTTAAAAATTCCTTTGTCTGATGTTCTGAATGCCTGGACATTCTGGGAGTCACAAGGAATAGTAAAAAAGCATGAGAGTGATGACGAATATAACCATAGTGTAGAATTTATGAATTTGAAACAGCTGTATGTAGATAAAATATATAAACACCTGCCTTCATCAGTTACATCAGTAAAAGATGATACTACAACTTATGTTACTAATAAAGATTTAATTGAACTCAATAAAGACGAAGAATTCGTGCAAATGCATAAAGAAATAGAAAAGATTTTCGGTAAATTTATGAATATAAATGATAAAAGAAAAATCAATCAGTGGCAAAGACAATATGATTTAAGTCCCGAAATGATGATACAGGCATTTTCATATTGTGTAAACAATAAGAAAAAAAGAAGCATGAAATTTATCGAAGGAACAATAGCAGCCTGGAACAGAGCAGGAGTAAACGATTTAGATTCTCTGGCTGAATTTTTAGAAAAAAAGGAAGAGAGATTTTCCATATACTCAAGAATAGCTCAGTCTTTGGGATTTATCAACAGAGCGCTTACTGAAGGAGAGATGAATACTATTGACAAATGGTTTGATGATTTTGGGTTTTCAAGAGAAATGGTATTAAAGGCCTTGGAGAACTCCACAAAAATATCGAGTCCCAATATAAGCTATTTTGATGCAATACTTGAAAAATGGCATGAAAAAGGATTCAAAACCCCTGAAGATGTAATCAATGATAAAAAACCGGATGCTAAAAAAGAAGCACAAAAGCCGAAAGCAACATCACAAAATAAGAATAAATTCCATAACTTTGAGCAGACGATATCTGAATACAGTGAAAAGGAAATGGAAGAAATAGGACAGAGAAATCTCAAAAAGAAGCTTGAAAAGCTAGGAATAACAGTCCCTTCGGAGGAAGAGTAGTATGAGAGATATTTTATTAAGAAAAATAAGAGATGAATATGACCAAAAAAAGCTAAGAGCACTAAATGAAGCAGAAAAAAGAAAGGATAACATATATAAGGATTTACCCGAGCTTGAAGAGCTGGACAAGCAAATAGCTCTTTCAGGCATAGAGCTGTCCAGAATTGTTTTATTAAAGCCTGAAAACTTTGAAGGCGAAATTTTAAGAATACGCGGCAAGATAGATACATATAGAGAAGAAAAAAACGCGATTTTAAAGAAAAATAATCTGTCCGCGGAAAGTTTCAAGCCTGTTTTTGAATGTAAGTTATGCGACGATACCGGATATTTGGAAAGCGGAGAAAGATGTAAGTGCTATAAGCAAAAAATTATAGAAAACCTTTATGATATGTCTAATATAAAGCATAGATTAAAAAAAGAAAACTTCGGCAAATTTGATCTCGGCGCATTCAGCAATGAAAAATATAAGGAAGAAAAACTAAGTCCAAGACAGAATATGAGCAATATTTTAGATGCCTGCGGAAACTTTTGTTTAAACTTTAATGATGAAAGTCCAAGTCTTTTATTTTACGGAACTACAGGAGTAGGTAAAACCTTCATGTGCAACTGCATAACCGCAGAGCTCATAGAGAACGGTAAAACTGTAATATACCAGACAGCTTCAAACCTGATTGAAATAATTGAGGAGCATAAATTCGGCAGAACAGATGAAAGCCAAATGAACAAAGAGAACTATAATTATTTATTTGAATGTGATTTACTTGTAATAGATGATTTAGGCACTGAATTGAATAATTCTTTTACAAATTCAGAGCTGTTTAATATAATAAATGCAAGAATGATAGCAGATAAAAAAATCATTATATCAACTAATTTGTCACTGACCGACTTTGCTCAGACCTATTCGGACAGAATAATTTCAAGAATCTTCAATGAATTTGCGATATTTAAATTTTTTGGAAAAGACCTTAGATTTTAAGAAAATCACACCAGAGAGGAATGAGAATAAAATGAAAATTTTAGTAACGGGATTTGATCCGTTCGGCGGAGAAACAGTTAATCCTGCCTATGAGGCTGTAAAACTTTTGCCTGAAAGCATAAAAGAGGCAGAAATTATAAAAATTGAAGTGCCTACAGTTTTTGGAAGAGCATCTGAAGAAGTGGAAAAAATAATTGAGAAGCACAGACCTGATGCTGTGGTGTGCGTAGGACAGGCAGGAGGAAGGTCGTGTATATCAATAGAGAGAATAGGAATCAATCTAAGAGAAGCACCTATACCGGATAATAACGGCAATCAGCCTGCAGATGAAAAAATTAAAGAAGACGGTCAAAACGCATATTTTGCTACTATACCGGTAAAGGCTATGGTGGATAATGTGAGGAAAAACGGTATACCGTCTCATCTGTCATATACGGCAGGCTCATATGTTTGCAATGATCTGATGTATTCCTTATTATATATATTAGATAAGAAATATCCTCATATAAAGGGAGGATTTATACATGTACCATATGCAACGGAACAGGCAGCAAACAAAGCAAACAATATAGCGAGTATGCCTGTTCAGACTATTGCCAAAGGCTTGGAATATGCTATAGAGGCAATTATATACAATGAATCTGACATCAAAAATGCAATGGGAACTACAATGTAGGGAGTTAAAATGAAGAGTGAAGAATTTTTAGCTGCAGGAGATTCCTCGGTGCTTATCAAATTCGGAGACGAAATAAGAGGAGAAACGAGCAAAAGAGTTAATAAATTTAATAAAATACTTACAGCATATAATCATAAAGCTATCATTGACACAATACCTTCATATTGTGCACTTCTGGTTAATTACAGACCTGAATTAATAAGATATGGGGAGTTTATAAAGCTTTTAAGAGACCTGGCTCAAAATATAGGTTCAGACCTTGAACAAGATAAGGAAGTCGTGGAAATCCCCGTATTGTACGGTGAAGAAAAGGGAATAGATATTGAAACCGTAGCAAGTTATAATAATTTAAGTATAGAAGATGTTATATCCTTACACTCTGAGCCTGAATATCTCATATATATGCTTGGATTTACACCAGGTTTTCCGTATCTTGGAGGAATGAATAAAAAGATAGCTGCGCCAAGACTTGAAACTCCCCGAGTGAAAATAGAAGCGGGAAGTGTAGGTATAGCGGGAGAGCAGACAGGAATATATCCGATTAGTTCCCCGGGAGGCTGGCAGATTATAGGACAAACACCTATAGAGCTTTTTAACATAAACAGAAGAGACCCTATTTTGCTTAGAGCAGGACAATACATAAAATTTAAAGCAATAAACCAAGAACAGTTTGATAAAATAAAAGCTCAAAATAAAGAAAATGAATTGCTTTATTCAAATACTGATAATTATAATTATCAAAGTAAAAAAGGTTTTATAGTCAGAAATCAAGGCTTTTTTACTACAATTCAAGACGGAGGAAGATATGGCTATCAGGCCTTCGGAGTTCCTGTATCCGGAGCAATGGATATATACTCTCTAAGTTTAGCCAATATTCTTGTGGATAATGATATAAGTGAGGCTGCACTTGAGCTTACAATGCTTGGCCCTGCGATAGAGTTTACGGAAGATAATATTATCGCAATAACGGGAGCAAATCTTATGCCTCAGATAAACAATGCGGATATAAGCCTGAATACTGCGATTATATGCCGTAAAGGAGATATATTGTCCTTTAAGGGAGTGAAATCGGGAAGCAGAGCATATATAGCTTTTGCCGGAGGCTTATCCGTACCTGAGATTATGGGCAGTAAATCAACATATATAAAGGCAGGCATAGGCGGATATAAGGGCAGAAAGATTGAAAAAAATGATGAGATAGGCTTTAAAAATCCTAAGATCAGCCTAGCTAATTTGTCATACAGAAAAATACCTGTAAAAAAGCAAGCTGATAGTCAAACTACAAAAGAAGCATTAAAACTAAGGGTAGCTATGGGACCTCAGGATGACTGCTTTACCGAAAGCGGCATTAAAAGCTTTTTAAGCGGCACATACACGGTGTCAAATGAATTTGACAGAATGGGATGCAGACTTGAAGGAGAGAAAATACAGCACAAAAAAGACGGCAATATCATCTCTGATGGAATAGCCTTTGGTGCAATACAGGTTCCCTCTCACGGAACACCGATAATAATGCTTGCAGACAGGCAAACCGTCGGAGGATATGCAAAAATAGCTAATGTGATATCAGTTGATTTACCTAAGCTTGCCCAGGCAAAGCCGGGAGACAAGATAAGCTTTGAGAAAGTTACGGTAGAAGAGGCTCAAGCTTTATATACACAAAGTTTTAGGGAATTAGAAGAAATAAAAAGGAAATTTTCAAACGGATGCGAGAATAATTCTAAGCATTATCATGTAAAAATAAACAATAAGCATTATGATGTAGAAATAGAAGAAATATAAAAGCAATACTTATATATAAAAAGCTCCTCTTATAATGACAGTTTTATTTTAACAGTAATTATAAGAGGAGCACTATTTTAACAGAGTTTATAAACTCATAATCATTTCATACTGACTTGCGAAATTCACAAATCCGGTACTAACTAAAAAGTTTTTGAAATTATCATCTCTTTGGTCAATATTTATCAAGCTGAGCTTATCAGCTTTTGTATTATTAAATAAATCAGATAAGATACTTTTAGCTATGCCTTTATTTCTATGTTCCTTTGATACAGCTATTTGCGGAACATCTCCGGTAAGTTTATCTGCTATACCGTAACCGATAATTTTATTTTCATCAATTACAACCGAATATGAAAAACTGTCGGGAAATACATTTATAGAATCAATAGAATTTTGCCAGGAAGGATTATAATCCCATAGATTTTTCACTTCTTCCCACTGGTTTGTATTAAAAAATTCAAGATTTTTTATGTCTTTACAGACAGGAAAAGAAAAATCCTCTTTTTTTAAGTAGCAGCAGTCAAAACTTCTGGTAGTTAAAAATCCTTGTTTTTTATACAATTCAACCGCCCCTGTATTATTTTGCAAAACCTCCAGCAAATATCTCTCTATATTTTTTTCTTTAAATAAATTTTTAACTTTTCCCAGAATTTCAGTTGTTATGCCCTGCTTTCTGTACTCAGGTATAACACCTGTGCCTAAATCATAGGCTGTAAGCTTATCGTCCCATATTCTTACGCCATTTAGAACAAAGGCAATTAAATTTTCATTATCAAATGCACCTACAGACAGTTCGGGAATAAAACCTCTTCTTTTAATCATATTTTCAAACTTCCAAAAAGGTAAATCCATTTTGACTTGATAATCCGAAAAAGCCTTTACAAATGCTTGATGAATTGTGCTAAGATCTGTTCCGCTTAAAGTTTTATAGTTATACATGATATTTAAGCTCCTTTTATCTATACGGTTTTAGTTAAGTTAACAGCCCATTTGCCGCTTTTATATCTTATAAGTCCCAAACTCATGCGCGCTAACTGTTCCAATTGGATAAATAAAAATACTAAAGAAATTTCCTGAATTTTAAGCACATTAACAGTAAAGAATGCTAAAGGCAAACCTATAAACCACATTATTCCGCTGTCAAGGAATGTAAGCATTTTGCTGTCGCCTCCTGCTCGAAGAGAAGCAAATACGATTACTATAAACAGCCTTAATGATATTCTTATAGAAAATACCCTTACTATAGTTACAGCGTTTAAAAATACACCTGCATCCTTAAGACCAAAAAGTGAAACCATCGGGGCTGCAAATACTACTATTGATATAGTTGAGATAACAGCCAGAACTCCGGCCATTCCTATAAAGTAATTTCCATCTTCTTTGGCCTTTTCAATATCTCCGCTTCCGAGAGTATTGCCGACCATAACGGCAGTTGCATTGGATAGTCCCATAACCACGAAGAAGAAAATTTCACTTATTTTATTGCCTACATAATATGCTTCCATAGATTTTGTTCCTAATGAGCCAAAGGCCTTGATAAACAAAGTATTGCCGAATCCAAACATCAATTCGTTAAAAATCAGAGGATAGATTCTTTTCATTACAGATTTCACAAACTTTGTGTCAAAGCTGAATAATTCCTTAATGCTTCCCATAAAAGGCTGATTAGTTTTGATTGCGAAAAAAATATGTATGGCTAAGCCCAAGCATTGAGCTATAAGAGTAGCAATCGCAGCTCCCTCAACTCCCAGCTCGGGAAAACCAAATTTACCGAAAATCAAAAGATAATTCAGAAGTACATTGGTAAACATGGATACGATGCCTATAAACAAAGGAACCTTCGTATTGTGTATAGCCCGATATACATAGCTGAATGCAAAGGATAATGCTGTCGGAATAAATGAAAATCTGATTATATTAAGATACATTCCTCCATATTTTATTACATCACTGTCATTCAAATAGAATTTTATTATCTGAGCACCGAAAAAAGATGAAATCAGCATAAAGAACAAACCTATGCAAAAGGACAGAACTAAGGACAGACCAAAACTTCTTTTCAAATTTCTGTAATCCTTGGCTCCGAAAAATTGTGCGCAAAATATTCCTGTTCCGCTTATTGCTCCGAAGGAAACGGTTATTGCCAATGTATCAAGCTGTGCTGCCGTGCCGACTGCGCTGACCATGCCTATCCATGACACCATAAGAGAGTCAACAATTCCCATGCTGGATGAAAGTATGGACTGAAAAGCTAAAGGAATGGCAATTGAGCCGGCTTTTTTGTAAAAACTAAAAGGTGCAAAAAATTTCTTCATAAAGAATGTTTCCTTTCTGTGTTAAGTCAATATAGTTTTGTCTAAGCAATTATTTCATTTAAATTTTTAATTTTTATATTTTCGGATTCAAAGGATTCTCTGATTTTTTTAACAAAGTCTACAGCCTTGGGATTATCTCCATGAACACAGATAGAATCAGCTTTTATACTGATAGTTTTTCCGTTTATGCTTTCGATTGTACCATGCTTAATCATTTTAACCGCTCTTTTTATGACTAAATCAGCATCTGTGATAACGGCTCCCTCAATTTTTCTTGGAACCAAAGTTCCATTGTCCATATATTCTCTGTCGGCAAATACCTCATTTGCTGTTTTTATGCCTACTGTTCTCCCGGCATTTATCATTTCGGAGTTTGCAAGTCCGAGTAAAATTATATTTTTATCAACCTCATAAATAGCTTCGCTTATTGCTCTGGCGTACTCGTAATTTGTTGCTGCTGCATTATACATAGCACCATGAGGCTTAAGATGCTGAATCTTAACACCGTACACTTCAGATATAGCCATAAGAGCACCTAATTGATATTTTATATACATTTTCAGCTCATTAAAGCTTAAGCTCATATTTCTTCTGCCAAATCCCATTAAATCATTATATCCCGGATGTGCACCGACAGAAACTTTCATTTTTTTAGCCATTTTAACAGTTGCATTCATTATGATGGGGTCGCCTGCATGCCAGCCGCATGCAATGTTGGCTGATGAAACATACTTCAAGATTTCATTGTCCATACCTAAAGTGTAATCTCCAAAGCCTTCGCCTAAATCACTGTTCAAGTCTATCATAAACATAAAAATCACCTCGATTGTGTTATAAATATACATCCTCAAGCAAAGCTTGAAGCATGGAATATTATATCATAAAAAAATATTTAAACAAACAAAATTGTATATAATAAAAAGCAATAGCAGTCATATTTTTTAGCACTGCAATTGCTTCTGAATTATATCAATCAATAGTAAGCCCTCTAAAAGCATGTATAAGTTTTAGAGGGCTTGATTTTTAGTTAATTTTAAAATTAAACACCAAATCTTTTAATATCTTCCGGTATGATTAATTTTGCTCCTGTTGCTGCCTGAACTTCCTCTACTGTTGCTTCAGGTCCTAATTCTTTAAGAACAAGACCTTCTTTAGTTACCTCTATAACAGCCATTTCTGTTATGATTAGGTTTACTTGCTCCTTAGCAGTAAGCGGAAGAGTACATTCAGATAATATTTTATGGTCGCCTTTTTGAGTGTGCTGCATAGCTACTATAACATTTTTGGCACCTACCACCAAATCCATGGCACCGCCCATTCCGGGAACCATTTTGCCCGGTATTTTCCAGTTTGCAAGATTTCCTTTTTCATCAACCTGCAAAGCTCCGAGAACTGTAGCATCAACATGACCGCCTCTTATAATTCCAAAAGATGTACAGCTGTCAAAATAGCATCCTCCCGGAACTATTGTAACAGGCTGACCGCCTGCATTAACAAGCTCCATATCTATTTTATCAGCCTCAGGTGCAGGACCTAAGCCCAAAAATCCGTTTTCTGACTGGAAAGTTACATCAACATTTTCCGGTATATAGTTTGCTACTAATGTAGGAAGACCGATACCTAAATTTACGACGTCACCGTCGTGCAGCTCCTGTGCAACTCTTTTAGCTATAACCACTTTAGCATCTAAAGCCATTATCTGTCACCTCCTACAATATAATCAACAAATATACCTGATGTCATAACAAGTTCAGGGTCTAATTCTCCTACTTCAACTATTTTTTCTGCCTGAACTATTACAGTATCTGCTGCCGTTGCCATAATCGGATTAAAGTTTTTCATTGTCTTGTTATAAACTATATTTCCTTTTTTATCTGCAACACTGCCGAATAACAAAGCAACATCTGCTCTTAGAGGAAGCTCAAATAAATATTCCTTGCCGTTTATAACTTTCTTTTCTTTTCCTTCTTCTACCTCGGTACCTATTCCTGTAGGTGTGTAAAAACCGCCAAGACCTGTGCCTTCACATCTTATTCTTTCAGCCAATGTACCTTGAGGAACAAGATTAACAGTAGTTTCACCTGAGTTCATTTGATTTGCTGTTTCAGGATTTGTACCTATGTGAGATACAATTATTCTTTTAAATTGCTTCGCAACCACCATTTTGCCTACACCTCTGTCAGGAAAACCTGTATCGTTGCAAATTAACGTTAAATTTTTTACTCCTCTTTCAACCAAAGCATCGATTAATTTTTCAGGAGTTCCGTTAGCTAAAAATCCGCCTATCATTACCGTCATGCCATCCTTTATCTTATCGACAGCTTCGTTGATAGAAATTATTTTGTTCATTATAACCTCCCATTATGCCGTAGTCCGGATGTAATCGAGACTTTGAAGCGGCATTATAAATAAATATTACATAAATATGTTTAATGATATTAAAATGTTGTTATTAACTTATAGTATACATCAAGTAGAAATATTTTTCAAACTAATTTGTTAATAAAATAACAAATAGCTTATTTGACTATTTTCTTTCTACTAGCAGAGATGTTCCCATTCCGCCGCCTATACAAAGTGTTGCAAGTCCTTTTTTAGAATCTCTTCTTTTCATTTCATGAAGCAGACTTACTAAGATTCTTGCTCCCGAAGAGCCTATCGGATGACCAAGTGCTATTGCTCCTCCGTTTACATTAAGTTTTTGCGGGTCCAGTCCTAAATCTCTGCCCACTGAAATAGCTTGAGCTGCAAAAGCCTCATTTGCCTCAACTAAATCTAAATCCTCTACAGTCCAGTTTATCTTAGCCATAGCCTTTTTAACAGCCGGAACAGGGCCATATCCCATAATTTTAGGCTCAACTCCTGCACTTCCGTATGCAACTATTTCAGCTAAATACTCAAGACCTAATTCATCAGCCTTGTCCTTTGACATAACTATAAGACAGCTTGCTCCGTCATTTATGCCTGATGCGTTTGCTGCAGTTACAGTACCATCTTTTTTAAATGCAGGAGAAAGCTTTGATACTTTTTCATAGCTTGAACCATGCTTAGGATACTCATCTGTGTCAACAACTACAGGATCCCCTTTTCTTTGAGGAATTATAACAGGTACAATTTCCTCCGCAAATTTTCCGGATTTTTGAGCTGCTTCAGCTTTGTTTTGACTTTCAACCGCAAATCTATCCTGCTCTTCTCTGCTGATATTCCATTGCTCAGCTATATTTTCTGCCGTTACTCCCATGTGATAGTTGTTGAATATATCAGTTAAACCGTCGTTAACCATAGTATCGACTATAGCTCCGTCTCCCATTCTGTGTCCCCATCTTGCTTTAGGCAAAACATAAGGTGCATTTGACATGCTTTCTGTTCCTCCGCAAAGTATAACATCAGCATCTCCCAGTTTTATAAACTGTGCTGCCATGCTTACGGCTCTAAGTCCCGATCCGCAAACCTTACCAAGAGTTAATGCAGGAGTTTCAACGGGTACACCTGCTCCTATTCCTACTTGTCTTGAAACATTTTGTCCAAGACCTGCTCCTAAAACATTGCCTATTATAACCTCATCAATTATGCTTGGATCAATATTTGCTCTTTTTATTGCCTCTTTTGCTGCTATTATGCCTAAATCAACCGCCGAAAGAGAGCTTAAGCTTCCTCCGAAAGCACCTATAGGTGTCCTTGCCGCTGAAACTATAACTACTTTTCTCATAAATACCTCCTATATAACATGTATATAAAAATTTTCTTTTATTATATGATTATAAGCAATATTTATGCCATGTTTTTTAATTTAGGAAAGTGTTGTAATTACAGTAAAGAATATTATGCAGATATGCAATTTTGCATAAGATATGCAAAACTGCATTTGCAAAATTGCATACCCTGTGATAAAATAATACTAATATCCAAATTAAAACCTTGATTTTACAGAGGTTTTTATATCGGATATCAGTATATAAAAAAAGATAGGATTGATATTGTATGGAAGATAAAAGTTTGAAGCTTATAAAAGAGCTTGAAAAGCAAATTGAATATTTGACCAAACAGCAATACATACACAATGAAATGCTGAATAAGCTGGAGGACGGAATATATATAACAGATAATGCAGGAAAAACTCTTTTTGTTAACGATGCGTTTTTGGCACTTTCAGGTTTATCAAGAGATAAAATTATCGGGAAGACTGTGTATGAGTTAAGAAGACTTGACGTTCTTCCCAATTCCTGCTGCTCGAAGGTCATAGAAACAAAAAGTACGGTGTTTACAATAAATAACTATACAGAAGGTCAAAAATGCTTGGTTTCAGGCTCACCTATATTTGATGATGAGGGAAATCTTATCAGAACAATAGCTGTAATCAGAGATGTGTCCGAGCTTGACAAAATGATGAAAAATGTTTCTATAAGAGAAGATTTAACTATAAAAAGACCGAGCTATATAGAGGAAGCTCCAAGTATAGATGCGGATAATCAATTCATATCAAATAATGAAGTCCTAAAAGATATTTATGAAAAAGCCGATAAAATAGCATTCTTTGACAGCACTATACTGATACTTGGTGAAACCGGAGTAGGGAAGGATTTTCTTGCTTCCTATATATATAATAAATCAAATAAAAATAAAAAAGGAAAATTTGTTAAAATAAATTGCGGTGCAGTGCCTGAAAATTTGTTAGAATCAGAATTTTTCGGATATGAGGAGGGAGCATTTTCCGGAGCTCAAAGGGGCGGAAAGAAAGGCTTGTTTGAGGAGGCTAACAACGGGGTTTTATTTTTAGATGAAATAGGAGATATGCCTTATGCCTTGCAGGTAAAATTATTGAATGTAATAAATGATAAGTTCTTTTATCGTATAGGAGGAGTCAAGCCTGTTGAATTTAACGCAAGAGTTATAGCTGCGACAAATGCTGAGCTTAAGCAGCTCGTTGAAGAAAAGAAATTCAGAAGTGATTTATATTACAGGCTGAATGTAGTTAATTTTGTTATACCTCCTCTGAGATACAGAAGAGAAGATATAATGCCTTTATCACAGGAATTTATAGAGTATTTTAACAATAAATACAGCAAAAACACCTTTTTTTCAGCCGATTGTACAGAGAAGTTCATAGCATATGACTGGCCCGGAAACATAAGAGAAATGAAAAATATAATAGAGAGGCTTGTTTTAATAACGGATACACCGTGTATAAGCAAAAATTTATTCCAAGATCAGCTGATAATAGGGGATAAAGAAATGACATATAAATATGAGCTGCATTATTCGGACAGCTCAAGGTCTTTAAAGGACAGAATGGAGAAATTTGAAAAGGATGAAATTTTAAAGACTCTGAACAGCTCTCAGACACTTAAATCTGCTGCGGATATACTGGGAATAGATATATCCACATTAGTCAGGAAAAAACAAAAATATAAGATTTAACATAATTAAATTTTCAAAATGTGTATAAAAACACCTTTGTTTGTAAATATTACAAGTAACAGAATTTTATCGTGCTCTTACGCAGAGCCAAATTCGGTTACTCTAATATTTAACAAGAAGGTGTTTTTATGTTTTTATTAAATGAATTAAAAAGTACATTGAATAATGGCGTAGTTGCTGTTTTTGTTATAATAAGCTATTTTTTGATATTCAAAACCAGCAAGCATCTGAAACAGTCAGGGAAGTATAAGGACTACAGAATTGCTATGGGAATAGGTATATTTTATGGTTTGTTCACCGTTGCTGCAATAATATTAATGAGTATTTACTAAAAAGGGGGTAGGGCTGAGAAAATGAACAATAATACAGATATAAATGTTAAGTTAAGCAAAACTATTTTATCCTTAAAAGAAATTTTTAAGGACGCAGATGACATTATATACAGAACAATAGAATGTGGGAAAAAAGAGAAAGTAAAAATGTGCCTTGTTTATGTTGACGGTTTGACGACAAAGGATGCCGTGAGTGAATATGCAATCGGAAGTTTAATGGAGAATTTTGATTTCGCTGAATTTGAAAAAAATTCTGACAAAGAACTCGATAAGATGGCAGCACTGACAAGCATAGCCACAGCAGAGGTAAGCTCTGTCGATGGCTTGACTATGGCTACCGATAAAATTTTGTCTGGAGAAACGGTGTTATTTATAGACGGCTGTACAAAGGCAATCATGATTTCCTCCAGAGGCTGGCCTACAAGGGGAGTTTCAGAGCCTGTTGCCGAAACCTTGTTGAGAGGACCAAGAGATGGCTTTAATGAAACACTAAAGGTCAACGTTACATTAATCAGAAGAAGAATAAAAGACCCTAAGCTAAAGGTCAAGTTTATGCAAGTGGGAAGTCAGTCGAAGACAGATATAGCCTTAATGTATATGGAAGGAAAGGTAAACAAGCCTGTTTTGGAGGAGCTTAATAAAAGGCTGTCCAAAATTAATATAGAGGCAATACTTGAAAGCTCTTATATAGAAGAACTGATAGAGGATAATAATTTCTCTCCGTTTCCCCAGATTGAAAACACACAAAGACCGGATGCCGCAGCATCTGCCATATATGAGGGCAGAGTTGTAATAGGTGTGGATAATACGCCTCAGGTTCTTATAGTACCTGCTATAATGGCTGTATTTATGCAGTCATCAGAGGATTACTATGAGAGATGGCTTTTGGCTTGTATGATAAGAATGTTCAGATATCTGGCATTGCCGATAACAATATTGCTGCCGGCTTTATATGTGGCGATTACGAGCTTCCATCCAAATATGCTTCCTACGGAACTTGTTCTGTATGTCGCGGCCTCAAGAGCAAAAGTTCCTTTTCCGGCGTGGTTTGAAGCAACTCTTATAGAGATTGTTATGGAGCTTATTAGGGAAGCGGGAATGAGAATAGTAGGACCTATCGGCTCAACTATAGGTATTGTCGGAGGTTTGGTTATAGGGCAGGCATCTGTTGAGGCGGGACTTATTTCACCTCTTGTAATTATTATTGTAGCCCTTACCACCATATCGTCTTTTGCCATACCTAGCTACAATTTTTCAACCTCACTGAGGATGCTTAGATTTTTGTTTATTATACTTGCAGCTACCTTGGGATTGTTCGGTGTAGCACTTGGAGTATGCTTGCTGCTGACGCATTTATGCTCGTTAAAAAGCATGGGCATCCCGTATATGTCACCTTTCACCAGCTTTGTAGAAAACAAGCGTGATTTAAAAGACACAATAATAAGGCACAGAATAAAAAACATGGTGCATAAACCGCAATATTTGCGTAAAAATAACTGAATAAGTCAGTTTCATATAATAATTTTTAAACAAGGTAAAACAATAAGGAGGACGATATGTTTAAAACTAAAATCACAGCAAATCAAAATACATCTATGCTGATTTTACTGTCATTTATATATCAAATAATGCTTTTGCCTGTATTGATCTCCAGTACAGACGGGCCGACAGCTTGGATGAGCATAGTTATTGCAATGCTTATAGCCTTAATATTCACTAAACCGATAATCAAACTTCAAGAAAATCATCCGGATAAAACTCTTTTGGATATTTGTGCGGATTATATGCCTAAATTTGCGGTAAAGATAATAGGTGTCTTGTATATCAGCTTTTTTATACTTGCAAGCAGTATACTTTTAAAGGATTTTTCCGAGCAGGTAAAAATGTTCATGCTCTTCAGAACTCCCAGCAACGTTATAATATTGATAATTCTTATAACCTCATCATATGCTACACAAAAGGGAATTAACACAATCGCACAAATAGCGCATATAACAGTAATTATCGCAATGGGACCTTTGCTTGTAGTAACAGCACTGTCGACATCATACTCAAGCATCAGCAATATATTTCCGATATTTCCGCTTGATATACAAGGCGTTTTAAGCGGAGTACCTTATGCTCTCGTAGGGTTTTTCGGTTTTGTTATACTTTTATTTTCAAATCCCTATGTAAACGAGCATAAAAAAAATCTCAGAGAAAACAGAAGGTTTTTACTGACAAGCAGTGCAATTTATATACTGTGCTTTTTTCTGGTAATGTTTAAGTTCGGACAAGGAGAGGCAAGAAGGCTTATGTGGCCCTTTTTATCAATACTTAAATTTTTAAATTTGCCGGGGTCTTTTATAGAAAATACCGAAGCAGTCGGGATATCTCTCAATATCGTATGTGCATTTATTTCACTGTCGATAATACTGTATTTTACTGATTTGTCTTTGCAAAAAACACTGAGAACTGTTGATAACGGATATTTTATTTTCATTCAGACACCTATTATATACATGGCAGCATGTCTTCTTCCGGGAATAAATGTTGTTATTAAATACATAAAAATACCTGTATATATCTTTTTAGTAAGCAATATTTTGATAATACTGTTACTTATAGCAATAGATAAAAAGAGGAGGAAGGCAAATGATGAAGCTTAAAGCTTTTATATTGGCTATGATTTTCGCACTTTTTTTAACAGGCTGTACGGTCAGAGACGGCGTAGAGATAAACGACAGAGAATACTTATTTGCGGTAGGAATAGACGCCAGTGAAAAAAATTCCGACGAATATACATTTACAGCCGAAGTGCCGGTAGTAAGTACAGGCTCTGAGGACAAAAGGTATACCATGACTCAGGATTCGGAAAATTTAACTTCCTTCTATTATGAAAACATATTTACTACTGATAAAATTGCATCAGACAGCTTGATGCAGGTTGTCGTCATAGGGGAGGATGTTGTAAAAAATCAAGACAGCGTCAAAACCTTATTTGATGAGATAGAGCGTTCACCTCAAATTAACAGAAAGGTAAAATTAGTAGTAGCAAAGAATAAGGCATCTGACATAATAAATTTTGAAATAGATGACAATCCTTTAGTCGGAAGGTATATAAATGAATTTTTAATTAAGCTAAAAAAGCTAGGCTTTCAAACAACATACAGCTTTGATGAGGTTGCTTTGAATCTGCAAGGTGTTGGAAATGCCTTAATTCCATCTATAGAAATAAGAAATGAAAGACTGGCTATAGATGGTGCAGCGGTAATAAAGAATTATGAGCTTATAGACTATATAAACCACGTAGAAAACAGCATTTTATCTGTTTTAACAAAGGGAGGAATATCGGGCATGACAAGAGTAAATGTATCTCTTGATGATATTCCGATTACAGTAAATGTAGAAAATACTGTTATTTCTCAGAAGATAGATTTAAAAGAGGGTAAATTAAGTGCAATATATTATGTAACTGTTTTATGCAATATAAGTGCTTACGATATGACAAAGCTTGACAGCTCGGACAGTGATTTTATAAAAAGATTAGCTAACGAGGTAAATGAAGTAATATCAGAGCATACAGATAAGCTTATATACAAAATGCAGAATAAATATCAAATGGATATGTTGGAAGTAAAAGATATCTTGATGAAATATAAAAAAGCCGACTATGAAAAAATAAAGGACAGATATGATGAAGTTTTTAAAAATGCAGATATCGAAGTTAATTATAATGTCAAAATAAACAATAGCGGCATGGTCAGATAATAGAACAAAGGGAGACATTGAAAAAGGATGAAATATAGAAATAAAATTATAGCAGTGGTTATAATTCTTGCAATCACCATGACTGCTGCATACGCGTTTGAATCATATTTTGAAATAATAAGGCTAGAGGATAAGATAATAAGACTGCATATACTTGCAAACTCCGACACCTTACATGACCAGGAATTAAAACTTAAGGTAAGAAACAATATAATAAATAACTTTAACAAAAGATTTAAAAATATTTCAAACAAGCAGGAAAGTGAATCACTTATACTGAAAAATCTGAACGAAATAAAATCTATAGCTCAAAAAACAATATATGATGAGGGTTATTATTACAATGTTGAAGTCTACTACGGTAACTATAATTTCCCGATTAGAGAATATGACGATTTCACACTTCCAAGCGGAGACTATGATGCTGTAAGGGTTGAAATAGGGGAGGCAAAAGGCAAAAATTGGTGGTGTGTCATGTTTCCGCCTCTGTGCTTTACCGACTTTGGAAAGGCATTGGACTTGGATACTGAATTTGCAAGCATAGAAGAAAAATTAAAAGAAGTGCTGACAGAACAAGAAATTGAACTGATAAAAACAAACAGGGGATATTCACAGATAAAATTAAAATCAAAAATCGTTGAACTTATACAGGGATTCATGAAAACTGAAAAATAAACAGTTAAGGAGGAAAAAACAGCAGTGCTGTCTTGTCAAATCAAAAACAGGACAGCACTGCTTCATTTATTTTTAGGCTTTACTCGTAATTGAATTAAACTGGTAACATCATCTGAAACTTTTTCATCAACAATCTTAAGCATAAGCCATTTTCCCCCGGCAGAAAAAACAGAATCCTGAAAAACAGATTTTGTATATGCGTCGCACGAAGGAATTAAAAGCTCCGCTTCTCCCATTTCTTTATTGCCAATCACCACAAGTGCCAGGAAAAAACCGGACATAGGATAAAGTGTACATAGAGACTTTCCGCTTTTTTGATATTTTACATTCCATCCCGGCTGCATGGAGCAACTGCTATGCGACAGCTTTGGCTGTATATGATACAGGCTTTGCAATTGATCATTAAATTTTTTCCATATAGGATTATTCACAAAATCCGCTATTTCTTCCAGACTTGGCTGGTTGTTTTTACTATACATCTCATGCCATTCCATTAGATATAAACTCCTTTATAATTCTTCTGTTTTTACCCATATTTCCATACTTGAAGTCTCAGGACTATGGGTTTTATAGCGTTCTGCACAAAAAGGCAAAACCGATAGTTTATGATTAGGAAGCCAGCTATTGAATAAATAGCCTTGAGCCTTATAAATCGCGTCTGTTACCAGATGCTTAAAATCCTCTGCTTCAAACATACAAACAATATAGTTTCCCCTTGATAATTCCCATAAATCGTAACCATCAGGCACATCGTTTGATATAGCCTGTGCACCCGCAAAATATCTGTAATAACCTTCTTTTGTACCCATATATGCTACACCTAGCTCATCACTGTTTGCTCTGACAGTTGATATTCTGGGACTTTTAGAATGAAAATCATCCCATAATTTTGCTAATCTATCAACACCGGTTTCGCCTCCTCCCGGAATTTGATTTATTGGCTCTTCTACAGTCATCCCAACAAAGTATTCATCTGAATTTAAGCTTTCTCTCCTGATTTCAAGTACAATTTCGTCTACAATTAAAGGTACATTCTCATCCACGAGAGTATAGTTTAACAATAATTGCGGCTTATTAAAATTATTAAGAATGACGGGATTATTCCTATAACTTTCAGGAGTCATACCATAAGCTGATTTAAAGGCTCTTGTAAAGGTTTCATGTGACTTAAAACCAAAGGACAAAGCAATATCCAAAATACGAATACTTTTATCAAGTAAAGCCTCAGATGCTCTGGCAAGCCGACGAAGCTTAATGTATTCATTTACCGTTTTTTTGACTAAACGGCTGAAAAGCCTCTGATAATAGAACGAAGATAGTGAAGCTAATTTAGCCAGTTCATTAATTTTAATTTCTTCGGCAAGATGATTTTCAATATATTCAACCGTAATCTGTATTTGTTCCCATGCGTGCATAATAACCTCCCATTGTTCCAAAGTCTCGATTACATCGGAACTTTGGATTAACACCAGAGTAAAATGTATTTCACTCTGGTGTTTTTTTATTATTCTAGCATACAATCAACTTCCTGTCTTGATGTACAATGCTCTGTTTTTAAATATCGGTTATTAAACACTGGAATATGTTTTACGAAGCTTGCTCAAACTGACTGTTGTAGAGCTCGGCATAGAACCCGCCCTTTTCGATAAGTTCACCATGATGTCCGCTTTCAATAATATCGCCGTCTTTCATTACAAGGATAATATCGGCATTGCGTATAGTGGAAAGTCTGTGAGCTATAACGAATGATGTTCTTCCATGAGTGAGCTTATCCATCGCATCTTGTACAAGCTTTTCCGTACGTGTATCTACTGAGCTTGTAGCTTCATCCAGTATTAAAAGCGGTGAATTTTGAATCATGGCGCGGGCAATTGTGACAAGCTGTTTTTGCCCTACAGACAGATTAGCTTTGTCATTTAATACAGTATCATAACCCTGCGGCAATGTCCTGATAAAGTGATGAATTCCGACTGCTTTACAAGCATTTGTTACTTCTTCATCACTAATGCCCTGCTTGCTGTAAATGATATTTTCTTTGATTGTCCCCTCAAATAGCCACGTGTCCTGTAAAACCATGCAAAATTGATCATGCAGGTTTTCTCTTGTAACTTTATTTATCGCTGTTTCGTCTAAATAAATCTCACCGCTGTCAATTTCATAGAAACGCATAAGCAAGTTGACTATGGTTGTTTTCCCTGCCCCTGTAGGTCCGACGATGGCAACCTTTTGACCCGCCTTTACCTTTGCACAGAAATTATTGATAATGGTTTTATCCTTTTCATAACCGAAATGGACATTCTTAAATTCTACATTACCTTTAATATTCTCCAACTTCCTGCGTTTTTCACTTTCGTTGCTTAATTCTTCCTCGTCGAAAAACTCAAAGACACGCTCGCTTGCCGCAGCCGTTCTTTGAAGCTGCTGCATAGACTGAGCCAATTGTGATAATGGCTGTGTAAAGAGGCGAATATACATCATAAATGCGACAATTACACCGAAGGAAATTGTACCGTTCATAGCCAGCGCAGCACCGACTACACATACAGACACATAACCAAAATTTCCGATAAAATTCATAATAGGCATCATCAAACCCGATATAAACTGAGATTTCCAACCGCTGTCATAAAGAGAATTGTTAATATTCTCAAATGTCTTTTTAGCTTCTTTTCCGCCGTTATATGCCTTCACAACATTATGTCCCGAGTAGATTTCCTCGATATATCCGTTAATATCACCAAGTCCCTGCTGCTGTGTCTTAAAATACTTTTGGGACTTTGACATAATTATCGCCATTAGTGCAAATCCGATAAAAGTAGAGAATATAGCGACAAGCGCGAGAATCCAGCTATTATAGAACATCATAATCAATGAACCCACAAACATGGTGATTGACCTTACCAAAGTATCAAGACTCTGATTCAATGTCTGACCTATAGCATCGACATCATTGGTTACACGGCTGATTACGTCACCATAGCTCGTTTTATCAAAATATTTAAGCGGCAGTCTGTTGATTTTTTTTGAAATGTCACTGCGCATATTTTTTGATATTTTAGCTGTTACCGTTGCCATGATAAAGTTCTCGGCAAAGCTGAAAATTACTGATGCTGCATAGAAGAAAACAAGCAGTATACCGATATTAAATACAGCATTAAAATCAATCGCGCCAATTATAGGTTTTCCGTTAATTAGTGCCGGAAGCCCTTTTGTGATTTCATTTGTCATGTCCTTTAGCTTATCAGGACCAATAATTTGAAGCACCGTGCCTAAAGCTGCAATGACAAGAGCAGTAAATATAACAGGAAGATATCTTTTACAGTATAATATCAGCTTTCCCCATGTTCCCTTGAAGTCTTTTGCCTTTTCACCGCTTCCCATAGCGTTCATACCCGGGCCGCCGCCCATGGGGCCTCTGACATTTGTTCTTTTATTGTTTTCGCTCATGACGCTAATTCCTCCTCGCTTAGTTGTGACATTGCAATTTCTCTATATACTGCGCAGTCACGCAGCAATTCCTTATGTGTTCCTTTTCCGACAATTTTACCTTCGTCAAGTACAATAATCTGATCTGCATCCATAATAGTACCGATTCGCTGTGCTACAATCAGGCTGGTTACACCTGAAGTTTCTTTTTTCAGCACGGTACGTAAAATACGATCGGTTTTATAATCAAGCGCTGAGAAAGAATCGTCAAAAATATAGATTTCCGGTTTTCTGTATACCGCACGGGCAATGGCAAGTCTTTGTTTCTGACCACCTGATATATTGCTTCCGCCTTGTGCTATTGAGGCATCATATTTGCCATCCATTTTTTCAACGAAGTCCGCCCCCTGTGCAATCTGTATAGCTTTTTTTACTTCCTCGATATGAACTTTTTCATCACGGCCATTATCTCCATAAGCTATATTAGATTCTACCGTTCCTTTGAACAACACCGCTTTTTGCGGCACATATCCGATTTTATTTAATAGAGATTCCTGCTTATAATCCTTTACATTTACACCGTCAATCAGCACTTCGCCCTCTGTTGCATCAAAGAAGCGAGGCACAAGATTAATGAGCGTTGACTTGCCGCTTCCGGTAGAGCCTATAAAGGCTACTGTTTCGCCTTGCTTTGCCGTAAAACTTATATTTTCAATGACGGCTTCTGCCGCATCAGGATATTTGAAGCTGACAGACCTGAATTCGACCTGACCTATAAGTCCTGCTTTACCTTGGGTTTCATTACCATCTAAAATAGTAGGTTTTGTATCAAGCACTTCATTGATACGTTTTGCTGAAACACTTGCACGCGGAAGCATAATGAATATCATTATAAGCATCATAAATGACATGATAACTTGCATTGCGTATTGTGAAAATACAACCATGTTGGAGAATACAGTCAATTTATCCATTGCGTCTGCCGAATTAATTAGATATGCCCCTACCCAATAAATTGCAAGTGAAAGACCGCTCATTACTACGGTCATAACAGGCATCATTATTGCCATAGCACGGTTTGTAAACATCTGTGTACTTGTGAGTTCTTCGTTTGCTGTTTCAAATTTATCTTCTTGGTAGCCTTCTGCATTGTATGCACGGATAACGCGCAGTCCAGTAAGATTTTCTCTTGTTACACGAGTTATATTGTCAGTGAGAGTCTGCATTTTTTTAAATTTCGGTATCACGAATATCATTAAAAGCGTAACCATTAGCAGTACAATCAAAACAGCTGCTCCTGTTACTATTGACCATTCAAATCCTTTACCCGCAATCTTAGAGATTGCCCACACAGCCATAATAGGAGATTTGATAACTAATTGCAAAGCCATCACAACCAACATTTGAATTTGAGTAATATCGTTTGTGGAACGTGTAATCAGACTTGAAGTTGAAAAGCGGTTGATTTCTTCCAACGAAAAGGACTCAACCTTATTAAACAGAAGACTTCTTAAGCGCTGTGAGAATAATGCAGCAATTTTCGCGGCGAAATAACCAACGATAATTGAAGCGGCAAGACTTCCTAATGCGCACAGAAGCATATATCCGCCATTAAGCCATATACTGCTTATTTCACTGCCCGGTGTTTGAGTCAGCCTTGTTATTTCTGACATATAATCGGGGAGTTTGAGATCAAGCCAGACCTGTGATACGATGAAGATAAGACTGATACCTGCCATCAGCCATTCCTTCGGCTTGAGATATTTTAAAATTTTTAACATAGAAATTAATTCCTCCAATCAGTTATATAGGGTTTGATACAAGCTGTATTTATAGTGAACCCTATTAGCAATAGGGCTGTTTTTATGCGGACAATGAAGTCCGCATAAATAAAAAAGCGCTTTGGTATAGTGTGTCAATTTATCCGCTATTAATATCTCATTCTTTTTAATCACGCGGTAAATATTTTTTCATAAGCTCAAAAAATTGACTTGTCAGTCGAATGAATTCTGACGTATCCTCTTCGCCCATGTCAATAAATACTCGCGTCATAAGACCTTGAATTTCCTTCATTTCAGTTTCAGCACGCTTGCGTCCTTCCTCAGTGATGGTTACGAGGATATTACGGCGATTGCTTTTGTCTATGTCACGCACAATCTGACCCTTTTTCTCTAAGTTGCCAAGCAATGCCGATATTCGTGCCGTGCTGGCATTCAAGGCTATACTCAGCTCAGAAGGGATTACCGCATTTTTGCGCATTGATAAAAATTGTAAAACAAAAAGCTCTCCCTTGTTTGCACGATTGATATTTTCCAGCATATCATTCTGTTTTTTTGACATGATTTCATTAAGAGTAACAAATGCTTTTTCAGCATAACTCAAACTATTTTTTTCGTTTTCAGATACCACACCACACACCTCCTGTACGAATATGATTAACGACCATAATTACTAACTGTGTTAATAGTATACACGGTTATTTTGGTGATGTCAAGTCTATTATAAAAAAATTCAGCTATCAAAAAACCCCGTTATTTATTGGCTTAAAACCAATAAATAACGGGGTTTTGTCTGTTTCTAAATTATGCTTTCTTCTTTACAGGAATCCAGATTTCACTGTGATAATTTTCATCCTGAACTCCATTAGGATAGTCATCCTTAGAGCTGTAAAGTTCAATGTTATATCTTTCCGCAATTTCGTAGTCCTTACAGTTTGGCAGCCATTCTGAAAATATTTTCTTGTGTACTTCTTGAAGTGAATTCGGCATAGCACCCTTACAAGGGAAAACTGCCCAAGTATGCTTTGGAATTGTTCGGCAGATAAAGCCGCTCGGCACTTCATTCCAAGGCAAATAATCATCTGCAATCAAATACTCAAATACCTCGCCGCTGTTGTCCTCGTCAATAGATATTCCGTACATTCCGGCAACTGTTTTATTTTTTCCCGTTTGATAATGTTCATCCCAAAACTTAGGAATTTCTTTAGCAGCAGTGTCGTATCTGAACTGCTTTGATACACCCATAACCGTAAAATTTTCTTTTTCAACAATTTTATAATCCATGATAAAACCGCCCTCCAATGTGAATTTGATTTTAAGAGGAGCAAATGATTTAATCATCGCACCGTCTTTTCTTGCAGCAGACGGAGTTATTCTGTGAAACCTGGTAAAAGCTTTAGTAAAACTATCAGGGGAATCATATCCATACTTCAGTGCGATATCTATGATTTTCTCATTTGTCGCTAAGAGCTCACTGCCGGCAAGAGTAAGTCTCCGAAGTCTGATATATTCTCCAACGGTAAAACCGCATAGCATGCTGAATCCTTTTTGAAAATAAAAGCTTGATACAAAAGCTTGCTTCGCTATATTTTCAACCGTCAAATCCTCGGTCAGATTTTCTTCAATATAGCGGACAGCATTGCTCATACCTTCTACCCAGTTCATACGTGTTCCTCCTATCTGTGTAAATTCATCCTATCATATCTCAAAGGAGTCTACCCGATTTTTTGTGCGGAGTTTTGTCTTTAACTGTTTAATATTACATAATCTCTAATTTCTTTATTTTATACTGTAAAGTCTGTCTCGGTACATTGAGCAGTTTAGCCGCTTTGGAGATATTATAATCAACTTTTTCAAGTGCAGAGGCTATAATTTCTCTTTCGTAGCTTTGCAATGATACATCAAGAGGACGTATACTGTTTGAATCAATATTTATATCCCTTTTATTATTGTGTATATGCTTAAATTGAAACGGAAGATGTTCCTCTCTTATTACTTCTCCGTCATATAAGCTTATAACGCTTTCAATGGTGTGCTCAAGCTCTCTTACATTTCCGGGCCAATCGTAGTCCATAAATATTTTCAAAACCTCATTTGAAATATTAGAAAAAAACTTGTTGCACTTTTCATTGTATTTTTTTATAAAATAATCCACAAGCACAGGAATATCCTGAACTCTTTCCTTAAGCGAAGGTATTTCGAAGCTTATAACGCTTAATCTGTAAAACAGGTCGCTGCGCAGCTGCCCTAAATCTAAAACCTTGTGCAAAGGCACATTTATGGCAGATACAATGCGCACATCTATATCGACAGTTGTGCTTGCTCCAACACGTCTTAGTCTTCCGTCCTGCAAAACTCTGAGAAGCTTTGCCTGAAGTTCCACAGGCATAGAGTTTATTTCATCTAAAAATAATGTTCCTCCGTTTGCCAGCTCAAATAATCCTGCTCTGTTTTCAGCCCCGGTAAAGCTGCCTTTTACACTTCCGAACAAGATACTCTCCAGTAAATTGTTGGGTAAAGCTGCACAGTTTTGAGCTATAAACGGATGATTTTTTCTTTTGCTGGAATTATGTATAGATTGAACGACCAGCTCCTTGCCTGTCCCTGTAGCCCCTGATATCAAAACAGGAGAATCGGATTCCGATGCCTTTAGCCCTAAGGATTTGATTTTTTGCATTTCCTTGCTGTGGCCTATTATATCCAAAAAAGTGTAATCGGCTGTATTTTTGTTTTTAACATCCGAATTATCAGGTAATGATAATTTATTTTGGCGCGCATACAGCTCGTTTTGCAGCTTTACTATTTTTTCCGATAATTCCTTTACTGCGGTTATGTTTTTTGAAATTTCAACAGCACCTACGACCTTGTTATTATACATTATAGGCAAGGAAGTATTAACTGTTGAAATTTTATCGCCTTTATAATTTGTAAAATTCTGTTCTACATTGTACATCGGCTTACAGGTTCTCATAACCTGCAAAAGTGTGCTTGTTTCTAAACTTAATGAAGGATAGACTTCAAGAATATGCCTGCCGATAGCCTTTTCGACATCTATTTCATCTAACTGCTTGGCGGCTTGATTATAATATATAATTTTACCTGATGCGTCAATTATGTGAATCCCGTCATCAATGTGGTCTATAGCTTTTAAAAGTGCATTAAAAAATTTTCTTTCCACTGTCTCGCCTCCTAAGTGCCGATTATTAGGCAATATATGCCGAAAAATCGGCTACAATGTTCGTGTTTAAAACGTTTTCTTGAAATTTCGTCAAAACACTGAGATTTTCCTGATTATTCGATAAAGTTCCATCATTTATTTATATAGAATAATATTCAACACATTTGTGTAAGGCTCGTTTTCTCCAAGATTCACTATATATTTTAAACTTATATATCCTGTACCGTCTTCGCTTATATTATAATCATAATATATAGTAGATATCACCATTTTAAAGTCTCCGTAGATTGTGCTGTAGACGGAATTATATTTTTTATCAACTTCAAACTCTAATGTTGACGATACCATTCCAAGCTTGGTCATGACAAGCTTTTTATCTGTCGCTCTAAGCCTTGTAGTCACATTTTCATCGGTATTTTCGTTATTTTCTGTATAATCTATTATAAATAAATCATTTTCCCTTTTTACTTCAGCATCTGTTACAAGCTGTATTTCATCAACCATATTATCATCATGGTCAAATTGCTGACCTGTTACTTTTATTCTCATACTCTTCACTTCCTTAATTTATACTGAAATCTAATATACAAGACATAGTCTCGCTGTGATAATATTATCTTATAGTTTCGAGATCTTTTTAAAATATTTAAAATTCGAGTAAAAAATTTATAGTTTTGTCTGCTAAATGTCATGCAAACCAGTACACTCGCTATTTTAAATATCTCACATATATTATATCATTGTTAATATCCATAGACTCAAGCTTTATTTGAGTCATTAAATATTATATCATACTGTATCTGCATGTCACAAGCTTAATTTAAAGCACATGCCGAATATTGGGCATTTGATTTAAAATATAAAAATTAGATTGATTAATAAGCTTGAAAAATGGGCATATTATAATCGATATTTAAAAGCTTATATGGCATAGTTTTTGCAAATATTAATTATTTGAATACAAAATTGTATAAAAATATTATAATTAAACATTGGAGGATAAAAATGAAAAAAGGCAATCCATTCGGAACTCACAGAGTAATTGAGCCTGCAGGAGTTCTGCCGCAACCTGCGCTTAAAATTGACAACACTATGGAGATATACGACAACGAAATACTTATTGATGTACAAACATTAAATGTTGACTCTGCAAGCTTCACTCAAATCAGTGATCAAGCTAAAGGTGATGTTGAAGAAATTAAAAAAATAATGAAAGGCATCGTTGCTGAAAGAGGTAAGCACCAAAACCCTGTAACAGGTTCAGGCGGAATGCTTATCGGAACAGTTAAAGAAATAGGTCCTGCATTAGAAGGAAAAACAAATTTAAAAGTCGGAGATAAAATAGCTACTTTAGTATCATTATCTTTAACACCTTTAGTGATTGAAGAAATACTTGAAGTCAGAAAAGATATAGACCAAGTTGATATTAAGGGTCAGGCTATATTGTTTGAAAGCGGTATTTATGCTAAAATACCTACAGACCTGCCTGAAAACTTAGCATTATCAGTTCTTGACGTTGCGGGTGCTCCTGCACAAACTGCAAAACTTGTAAAACCGGGAGACACTGTATTAGTGCTTGGCGGAGCAGGCAAATCAGGTATGCTTTGCTTATATGAAGCAAAGAAAAGAGCAGGTATAACAGGAAAAGTTATCTGTCTTGCAAGAAGTGAAAAATCATTAACAGATGTTAAAGAATTAGGGTTAGCAGATGTTTACTTAACAGCAGATGCAAGTAATGCTGTTGAGGTTTATGAAAAAGTTATGGAAGTTACAAACGGAGAGCTTTGTGATATAGTAATCAGCTGTGTAAGCAGAGAAAACTGCGAAATGAGCTGTATACTTTCATGCAAAGATGACGGAACAGTATATTTCTTCAGTATGGCTACAAGCTTTACAAAAGCTGCTTTAGGAGCAGAAGGCGTTGGTAAAGACGTTAATATGATAGTAGGAAACGGATACACTAAAAACCATGCCGAAATATCACTTCAAATAATGAGAGAATCAAAACCTTTAAGAGATTTATACACAAAATTGTATGCAGGAAACTAAATTATAAATTAAAAATCTTGCTGCGCAAGATAAAAGTCTTGTTTTACAAGACTATGCGCAGCTAAAACCATATAATCTAAAGGGAGGAAATTAAATGGCATATTACAATGATATACCACTTTGGAAAAATGTAACATCCGAGCAATGGGATGATTGGCATTGGCAAGTAAACAACAGAATAGATTCAGTGGAAAAACTTAAGCAAATAATCAACATGACAGAGCAGGAAGAAAAAGATATTTCCGATGTATTGTCAAAGTTCAGACTGGGTATAACACCTTACTATGCGGCACAAATGGATAAAGATGATCACAGATGTCCAATAAGAATGCAGGCGGTACCGACAATTACAGAAACACATATAGGTGCGGCAGATATGGAAGACCCGTTACACGAGGATGGAGATTCTCCGGCACCGGGATTAACTCACAGATATCCGGACAGAGTATTGATGCTTATAACAGACCAATGTTCTATGTATTGCAGACACTGTACAAGAAGAAGATTCGCAGGTCAACAGGATCATTCGGTTCCGTTAGAGAACATTGATAAATGTATAGAGTACGTAAGAAATCACCCTGAGGTAAGAGACGTATTATTATCAGGCGGAGACTGCTTACTTGTATCAGATGATATACTTGAATACATCATTAAGAATTTAAGAACAATACCGCATGTTGAAATTATCAGACTTGGTTCAAGAACACCTGTAGTTTGTCCGCAAAGAATCACTGATGATTTAGTTAATATGCTTAAAAAATATCATCCGATTTGGTTAAATACACACTTTAACCATCCGAAAGAATTTACGCCTGAAGCAAAAGAAGCTATAAGAAAGCTTGCTGACGCAGGTATTCCGTTAGGAAACCAAAGTGTTTTATTAAGAGGAGTAAATGATTGTCCGCACATAATGATGAATTTAATGCACGAATTAGTTAAAATAAGAATTCGTCCGTACTATATTTATCAGTGTGACCTTTCATTAGGTATAGAGCATTTCAGAACACCTGTAAGCAAGGGTATAGAAATAATAGAATCATTAAGAGGACATACTTCCGGTTATGCTGTGCCTACATTCGTTGTTGATGCACCTGGAGGAGGAGGAAAAACTCCTGTTATGCCTAACTATGTTATTTCTCAATCGCCGGATAAAGTTATATTAAGAAACTTTGAAGGTGTTATAACTACCTATACAGAGCCTACAAATCTTCCGCCGATAGAATGTACATGTGATGTATGTCAAGGAAAGAAAAAGGTTCATAAAACAGGAGTTGCAGGTCTGTTGGCAGGAGAGAGATTAGCACTTGAGCCGACAGAATTAGATAGAAAGAAAAGAACACAACATTAAAAATTTCAGGGGGCTAAAGCTATGAGTATAATTAAGCAAATGCAAAAAAACTATAAGACGGTTTCAATTATCGGTCTTGCAAAAAATGCGGGCAAAACCGTTACGCTTAATTATCTCATAGATAAGGCCTATGAGGAAAATATAACTATAGGTATAACCTCTACAGGCAGAGACGGAGAAAACAGTGACTTGGTGACCAATACCGAGAAACCTACTATTTTTGTAACAGAAGGCGTTTTGGTAGCAACCGCAAAGCAGGCACTTTTAATTTCGGAAGCAAAGGTTGAAATTCTTGAAACAACAGATTTTAATACACCTATGGGTGAAGTTGTCTTAGTAAGAGTAAAGCATAGCGGCAATATTCAGATAGCAGGTCCTACAAATGCTAAGGATATTAGGATAATTTCAGACATGCTTCATGACTTTGGTGCCGAAATTGTATTTGTAGACGGAGCGATTGACCGTAAAGCTTCTTCTTCACCAATTATAACAGATGCTTGTATTATAGCTACCGGCGCTGTTCTTAGCAGAGATATGAAAAAGGTTATAGAAAAAACTGCTTATACTATAGAATGTTATCAATTAAAGCAAGTTCAGGATAATATCAGAGAGAAGCTTATAAAAGGCTGTTCTACCTGTATAATAGATGATACGGGAGATATAGCCTGTTTATATGTAGAAACCGGAATAACGGCAAGCAAGGTCTTATCCGAGCATATAGATTCAAAAACACAGTATGTATATGTTAAAGGTGCAATAACATCAATACTGTTGAATGAACTTAGTCAGAACAAGCATGTTAAAACATTCAAGCTCGTTATAGATGATGCAACTAAAATTTTTGCAGATTCGCGTGCTTGGAATGAGGCTAAAAAAAGAGGGCTTAAAATGGAAACCCTTAATTCAATAAGTATTATTGCATTAACACTAAACCCTGTGTCTCCCGAAGGATATTATTTTGACAGTGCAGAATTTTGCGAAAAAATGAATTACTATATAAAAGGATTAAACATAATAGATGTAGTGGCAGGTGGTGAGATTTGTTGAAAGAATTTATGACAGAAAGCTGTAAAAAAAATATAAACTTTGACTTTATATTTGATGAAGTCAAACCTATAACAAAGTATGGAGCAAACTCTAAAAAAGATGCAAAGCCCTTCCTGCACGGGCAAGAGGAAGAGCTGAAAATCGAGCTTGATAAGATTGAAGTTTTTTTGAACACTGACAAAAGAAGAGAGATTATAGACATACTTAAGCAAATAAGATACATCGGAGAAACATTGCAAAGGGCAAAAAGTAATGTTGTTTTAGATGAGGTTGAGCTTTTTGAAGTAAAAAAGCTTTTAGTTTATATTGAAAAATTGGAAAAAAGTTTAAGAGGCACTTTAATATCCAAATATAAAGATTTAGACATCAAATCATTACCCAAGCTGTATAGACTGTTAGATCCTACTGATCAAAAAATGATGACATTCTATATATATGCCGAATATTCGGAAGATCTTAAAAAAATAAGAGATGAAAAAAAATCTGTTGAAGTTAAAATAAAGCAGATTAAAAAAGGTTTGATTAATGAGCTCGAGCAAAAATATAATATCAAGTTAAATCTTAGAGAAGAAGTAACAGTTAATAAAAATCTTGCAGAGAAGATAAGAGAGCTTAACCAAGAGGAAAATTTAAGGATATCCGGAGAAAATTATCTGAGCGTTATATATAAGCTAAAAAATAATTATGCTCTGGATGAACTGGAAAAAGAACTTGAGGATTTAAAATTCCGAGAGGACGAAGAAGAGCAAAATGTCAGAAGATATTTAACTGAACAAATAGCAGAGTCGTATGATAAAATCACAGAAAATACAGAAAAAATAGGCAGAATCGATTATCTTATAGCAAAAGCGAATTTTGCTCAAAAAGCAAATTTAATTAAACCCGAAATAACACAAGAGCTTTTAATTGATATAAAAAACGGCAGAAATTTAAAACTTGAAGATACATTAAAGCAAAAAAAGAAAAAATATACTTCAATATCCGTGAACTTAAATAAAAAAGTTATCTGTATAACCGGTGCCAATATGGGAGGAAAGACAGTCAGCCTAAGAATGATAGGGCAAATCATTTCGGCTGCAGCCTATGGTATGTTTGTGCCTTGTGAAAGTGCTAAGATATGTTTATTTAGTCATATACACATATCTGTCGGGGACGATCAATCAATAGAAAAAGGATTAAGCACATTTGGGGCTGAGATAGTAAATCTAAAAGAAGCCTTGGAAAATGCCGGTGAAAGAAGTTTAATATTAATTGATGAACTTGCAGGAGGTACAAATCCGAAAGAGGGCTTTGCCATAACAAAGGCAGTAGTTGAGTATCTTAAAAACAGCAATTCCATGTCGATACTGACAACTCACTATGATAATATCGCTCAGGATAAGGATATACAAAATTTTCAGGTTCTGGGATTGAAGCTGCCCGACGATTTAACAGGTTTTTCTTGTATAGAAGAAATTTCAAGATATATGGATTACACTTTGATTGAAGTAAAAGATCAAAATTTTACGCCTAAAGATGCTATAAGTATAGCAAAAATGGCAGGTATACCACAGGAAATTATAGAGCAAGCAACACGTTTAATAGAATAAGAGTGTGTTACATCACACTATACAAATACTGAGATCAAAGTTCCAATATTTGATAACATTTAGAAAAGGAATAGGGAGGTAATATAAACATGCAAAGCAAATTAAATCTTGATCCGCAGGTAATAGACAGCGCAAGAAGTGCCGCAGCTAACATAGCGGAAAATGTACAGCTATTTATAGACAAACATACTACTGTAACAGTTGAAAGAACAATTTTAAGACTGCTCGGAGTAGACGGAGTTGATGAGGTTGACGTTCCGCTTCCGAATGTAGTTGTAGATAATATTGTTGAGGGCGGAGGCCTGGGAAGAGGTGCTGCTTTCTGGATGGGAAATGCGATAGCTCAAACAGGGTTGACACCACAGGAAATTGCTGTAAAAGTAAGCTTGGGTGAAATAGATATTACAAAGCTGTCTATAGCTTCAGACGATAAAATATTTGAAGCTGTGGAAACAATAGCTAAGAAAACAGTAGAAAGAATAGCAAACAACAGAAAAGACAGAGAAAACTTCTTAAGCACAATAGGTGAAGGCAGAAAGCCTTATCTGTATGTTATAGTTGCGACAGGAAATATTTATGAAGACGTTATACAGGCTCAGGCTGCCGCAAGACAGGGAGCAGATATCATAGCTGTTATCAGAACAACAGCACAAAGCTTACTTGACTATGTTCCGTTCGGAGCTACAACAGAAGGCTTTGGAGGAACATATGCTACACAGGAAAACTTCAGAATAATGAGAAGAGCTCTTGATGAAGTAGGTAAAGAAGTAGGAAGATATATCAGATTATGTAATTACTGTTCAGGATTATGTATGCCTGAAATAGCCGCAATGGGAGCACTTGAGAGACTGGATGTTATGCTTAACGATGCAATCTACGGTATACTTTTCAGAGATATAAATATGCAAAGAACATTTGTAGACCAATATTTCTCAAGAATTATAAACGGATTTGCAGGAATTATAATAAATACCGGTGAAGATAACTACCTCACAACTGCAGATGCATATGAAGAAGCACATACTGTTCTTGCTTCGCAATTCTTAAATGAACAGTTTGCATTAATTGCAGGTATACCGGAAGAACAAATGGGCCTTGGACACGCATTTGAAATGGATCCGAAATTAGAAAACGGCTTCTTATTCGAATTAGCTCAGGCACAAATGGCAAGAGAAATTTTCCCGAATGCTCCGCTTAAATATATGCCTCCTACAAAATTCATGACAGGAAATATATTCAGAGGACATCTACAAGATGCCTTATTCAACATGATATCAATCTGGACTAACCAAGGCTTACAGCTTTTGGGAATGCCGACTGAGGCTATACACACACCTCACTTGCATGACAGATACCTTTCAATAGAAAACGCTAAATACATTTTCAATAATGCTAAAGATATAGGCGGAGAAATTGAATACAAAGAAGGCGGTATAATTCAAAAAAGAGCTCAAATGGTTGTGGAAAAAGCAGAAGCTTTACTAAAAGATATAGAAGTCGAAGGAATGTTCAGCACTATAGAACAAGGTAAATTCGGCGGAGTAAAAAGAGCATTTACAGGCGGTAAAGGTCTGTCAGGAGTAACCGAAAAAGATGACAAGTATTTCAATCCATTTATTAAATTAATGCTTGGAGGTGACAGATAATGAGTGAAGTAAAAAATAATATTGATTTGACTAAAATAAAACCATATGGTGATACATTAAATGATGGTATGGTACAAATGAGCTTCACACTTCCTGTTCAAGCAGGTGATGAAGCAGATGAGGCAGCAAGACAGCTTGCAGCTAAAATGGGATTTGATGATCCGGCTGTTGTATATTCACATGACTTGGGCATAGGATACACATACTTTATAGTTTATGGCAAATGTACACATACTGTAGACTTTACAAGCATAGAAGTTCCGAAAGTAAGCGTTGAATTCATGGAAAAAGAAGAAGTAGAAGATTATATAGAAGAAAACATCAAAAGAACAGTGGTAATCGTCGGAGCCTGTACAGGTACTGACGCACATACAGTTGGTATAGACGCTATAATGAACATGAAAGGCTTTGACGGACACTACGGACTTGAAAGATACAAAGGAATAGAAGCTATAAATATGGGAAGTCAGGTTCCAAATGAAGAACTTGTAGCAAAAGCTATAGAAGCAAAAGCAGATGCAATCCTTGTATCACAGGTAGTAACTCAAAAAGATGTTCACATTCCAAACCTTACTCAATTGGTAGAAATACTTGAAGCAGAAGGACTAAGAGATAAAATAGTCCTTGTTTGCGGAGGACCGAGAGTATCTCATGAGCTGGCACAGGAGCTGGGCTATGATGCAGGCTTTGGTACAGGCAGCTTTGCAAACCACGTTGCATCATTCGTAGTAAAACAAATAACAGAGAGAAATTTAGTTTAAACATTACCTAAAATTGATATTTTGATATAAAAGGCTAACAATACCGAGCCAATATAATAACAGCAAACTAAAGGACATATGGGAAGTACCTTTCGGAAACACCCTATGTCCTTTAGTTTTTTATAACTAAGGCAATTATTACAACAATAGTAAATGAATATAAAAAAATTAAAGGGATAAAATGTTTTTATGTAAATAATTTTACAAAGAAATGACAAAAATAATTTCGTGAAAACATAAACATATAAAATAAATAAAATATGTTTTTGTATAAACATTTATTGACAGAACCTCAAGATTTATGATAGATTATATATAGGGTGGTGAATAAATTTGATAAATAGAGAAAAATACTTACTTCAATTGTTGAATTATAAAGATACAAAGACAATAAAAGTAATTACTGGTATGAGAAGATGCGGTAAATCAACTTTGCTTAGGTTGTTCAAGCAGCATTTATTGGATAATAATATTAATGAAGACCATATAATATATATGAACTTCGAATCATTGATATATGATGAATATAAAGAATACATGAAGCTATATAAATTTATTTCCAAGCAAATAAAGAGTAATAAAAAGCATTATATACTTTTGGATGAAATACAGCAGGTAGATGCTTGGGAAAAAACAGTCAATTCCTTAGCTGTTGATTTTGATGTTGATATATATATTACCGGTTCAAATGCCTACTTACTTTCATCAGAATTATCAACCTTATTATCTGGAAGATATGTTGAAATAAAGATGCTCCCTTTATCATTTAAGGAATATTTAATTTTTGACGCAGAAAATAAAAAAAGCATAGATGAGAAATTTGAAGAATATTTAAAATATGGCTCTTTGCCTATATTATTTGAACACAAAAAAAACGACTTAATTTTTAACAATCTACTTATCGGCGTATATAACACTGTTCTTATAAAAGATGTAATAGAGAGAAATAAAATTAACGATATTGTTTTAATGGAAAATATTGTGAGACTTGCACTAGATAATATAGGAAATATTATCTCAGGAAAAAGAATCAGTGATTATATATCAAGAGATGGGAAAAAGACGACTCACATCACAGTTTTAAATTATTTAAAAATGTTAGAAAATGCATATATATTATATCCTGTAAGAAGATATGATTTAAAGGGTAAAAACTATCTTAAAACTATGGAGAAATATTATGCTGTAGATATGGGTATTCGAAACGCAGTATTGGGATATAGAAATGTTGACAGAGGACATATTTTAGAAAATATTGTTTATTTAGAGCTTTTGCGAAAAGGATATGAGGTATGTATCGGGAAATACAAGGATTATGAGATACACTTCGTAGTAACTAAAGCAAACTGCAAAAAATACTATCAAGTTACTCAAATAATATCCAATGAAGATATTCTAAATAGAGAATGCAGGTCACTTGAAGCAATTAACGACAATTACGAGAAAATAATACTGTCTATGGACAGAAGCTATATACTGGACAGAAATGGAATCAAGTTTCAAAATATTTTGGATTTTCTTTTAGAAGATTAAAATTATTATAAGTCATATATTTTATTAAGAAATAAAATTGATATATAAATTATTTAAATAAATATAAATGGGCAAATTAATTAAAATTTGCCCATTAAAATATATAAAATATAAACTACAATATACTCTTCCTTACCATCTCTATAGCATTTATGCTGGCTCTTTCTCTTACTATATCTCTGCTTCCATTGTGAATAGTTTTTAAAACATTGTAATTACCTTTATAATAGACACAAATATATACAAGACCCACGGGCTTATCAGGGGTAGATCCTGAAGGACCGGCTATACCTGTTGTCGCAACCCCTATATCTGCTCCCGATACCCTGCACGCTCCCTCTGCCATTTCCTTAACAACCTCTTCGCTTACTTCTGAGTATCTGTCTATAGTTTCTTTCTTAACACCAAGAGTTCTGATCTTTGCTTCATTAGAATACGTTACAAAACCTTCCTTAAATACAGATGATATGCCTGGATAACTGACAAGCTTTGAGGCTATAAGCCCGCCTGTACAGGATTCGGCGGTTGCTATAGTCAAGCCGCTTTCCACTAATTTTTTAAAAGTAACATCCTCAATTTTATCCGTTTCAAGAACAAAAGCATTCTCACCGAACCTTCTTAAAAGTTCATCAATGATTGGCTTTATAAGTTCGTCGGCTTTTTCTTTATTTTCAGCCTTTGCAGTAACCCTGAATACCATTTTTCCATCACCTGCATAAGGAGCAATAGTAGGATTAGTCTGACCATCTATTATATCCATTATCATAGTTTCTGCCATGGACTCCCCAACCCCCATAACTGCTACCTTATATCCCACAACTATCTCATGTGAAAACTTAGATAAATAAGGTATAACTTCTTCATCTATAAGAGGCATCATTTCTTTAGGAGGGCCTGGCAGTAAAATTCCTATCTTTTTTTTATCCGAAACATCAAGTATACAAGCATTTGCCGTACCGTTATTATTAGTCAGGACTATACTGCCCTTAGGAAAATATGTCTGTCTTAAATTGTTTTCAGGCATTTCCCTTCTGAATCTGCTGTACATCATTTTCAGATGCTCTAAACTCTTTTCGTCAAATTCCATAGGCAGATTAAAATATTCAGCTAAAATCTCCTTGGTTATATCATCCTTTGTCGGACCGAGTCCGCCTGTGCATATGACAACATCGGCCCTTGAAAAAGCTAAGTTGAAAGCATCCTTCATACGCCCCGGATTATCCCCTACAACAGAATGATAGTGAACATCGATTCCTATTTTAGCCAGATTTTTAGAAATATAAGCGGCATTGCTATTTATAATATCACCGTGCAAAAGCTCCGTACCGATACATAAAACTTCACAATTCATAATTTACCTCCATGGTGTGAAATGTTATTTCGCACTTTATACTGAAATTATACACCTATTGTTTAACTTTGCAATATTTTTTTACATTCCATAATTTTTATTCTTTCCTCTTTTTCAAACTCACTCAATTAAATTGTATTGTAAAACATTACAAAAGTGGGTATAATATTATTAAAGTCTAGACTATAAAGTTCAAGACTATAAGGAGGGTTGAATATGTTTTTTGCAAATATTAATTTAAGAGCAAGCACTTTTAAAACTTTAGCTATAGCACTAAGTATAGCAGGGGTGCTATTTATAGTGCTGGCAGGCTATATCGGCAATTTTGCTATCAGACTTGCTACTATAGGCGCAATTATAGTTTTTACATTTAATATAAGAACGACCTATCATTATTCGGGAAAGCTAAAAAAATTCACTGATATAATGAGCTTAGTCGCTGCAGTGATAGTTTTTATTTTCCCCCAATTAGTAATTTTTATTATAGGAATAGCTGTTTTGTATTTTAGTGCAATATCATTATTTCAGATGATTAAATCAGGAGATTATGAGGATAAAATAAGACTTATAGCATCAATTGCAGGAGTTATTTTTTCAATATTCTGCATATTCAACTCAAAAGGTACACTTGAGCTGGTGATAAGATTGTTGGGAGCGCTTTTACTTGCGGGCGGCTGCATATGTTTTTATCAGTACATATCTAAATCAAGACAGACAGGTGAGTCTCAGACTCAGGAATTCAAATTTGAGAACAACTCATATGATATTGTAACAGATAGCGAAAAAACAACAGAACTAGAAGATGAAGATGAGGAATAGATGAAATTACGTTTAGATAAATTATTGGGCAATCTTGGTTACGGAACTCGCAGTCAATTAAAAAAAGAAATAAAAACAGGTTGTGCTACAGTAAACAATCAAATAATAAAGGACAGTTCAGTGATTGTTGATACAGATATTGATCATATTACATATCACGGGGAAACAATCAATTATATCAAATATATATACCTTATGATGAATAAACCTCAGGGCGTGATTTCCGCAACTGAGGATTATCATTGCGCCCAAACGGTCGTAGATCTTTTAGATGATTTTGGCAAGAACTTTGATCCCTTTCCGGTAGGAAGACTGGATAAAGATACCGAGGGACTTCTTATACTCACAAATAACGGAAAACTTGCGCACAATATGCTTTCACCGAAAAAACATGTTGACAAAACCTATTTTGCATATATAGAAGGAAGACTAACTCAGAGTGATATTAAGGCCTTTGCCGAGGGAGTAACATTTTTGGACGATGGCTATAAGACTATGCCGGCAGAGCTTGAAATTATAAAATCAAATGATATATCAGAATGCAGAGTAACCATAAAAGAAGGAAAATTTCATCAAATTAAAAGAATGTTTGAAGCAGTCGATAAAAGGGTAATATATCTTAGAAGACTGTCTATGGGACCTATATCCTTGGATGATAATTTAAAGCCCGGTGAATACAGAGAGCTTAATAATGAAGAAATGTTATTATTAGCACAATACATGGACTAAAAACAGATTAGAGGTGGATTTTATTTTACAATTTAAATGTTTAACATTAGAAGATAAGTATTTATTCGAATCATATACAAGCAAGCATAACATTTTGTCATATGAATATACCTTTGCTTCATTATATTTATGGAGGAAGCTGTGCGATGTCAGGTATGCGATACTTGATGAAGCACTTATAATAAATAAACAAGAAGAATTTAAGTGCTCATTCTTTATGCAGCCATTAGGATATAAAAAAGAAAACTTACAGGGAATTATAAAAAAACTCATAGAAATAAGAAAAGAATATCCGTCAAAATACCTGTTCGGAGATGTAAACGAAGAATTTATAAACGACATAAGAGAATATACCGACTTTAATATATGCAGCATAAAAGATATAAACGACTCCGAATATATTTACTCAACAAAAGAGCTTATGGATCTTAGCGGCAAAAAATTTCACGGCAAAAAAAATCACTATAATAAGTTCGTAAAAAACTATAATTATGAAGTCAAAGATATTAATATCAATAAAGTAAAAATTGATTGCATGGAACTATTAAAAAGATGGCACAGCGTAAAAGAGGAAGTAGATAAAGAACTGATTATGGAGACAGACGCTATAAATGATGTTCTGTGCAAGCTTGATATATTGAAGCTAAAAACCATAGCTGTGTATGTAGATAATAAAATTGCCGGATTCTCAATAGGAGAAAAGTATGCCAATGATACTATGGCAAACATATTGGTAGAAAAGGCCGATACAAACTATGACGGCATATATGCATTTATCAACAGAGAGTTCCTGACAAGACAATTCAGCGAAACAGAGTTTGTAAACAGACAAGAGGATACAGGGAGCGAGGGCCTAAGAAAGTCCAAGCAATCGTACAACCCTATAAGAATGGAAGAAAAATATTTGTTAAACTTAAAATAGGATATATTCAGGACACGAGTTTATTATCAAAATCAGACAGATTTACACAGATAAAATTCGTGTCTTATTTATGATATATTTTCATGGTCTCAAATATACGGAAACTATGGCATAGCAGGAGGTTGTTATGAAAAGAGTTTTTTTAGACACTATTAATAAGGAAGATATGAGTTCATTATATAAATGGTTTTCTGACACGGAATTTCTGTCAAGCTATGACTATGTTCTGCCAATTCCAATGTCAAAAGAAAAAGTGGACAAAATGATAAGTGAATATAATGAAGAAAACAGCTCAATAATTTTCGCACTAAGAACCACAGAAAAAAACATCATAGGTATAGCAGGCTATTATGATATAGTAAAAGATAATCAAGTGGCAACATTATTTATAGGAATAGGAGACAAAAGCTACTTAGGCAAGGGGTACGGCAAAGAAACCCTCAACGAGCTTTTAAACTATGGATTTGACACTTTAAATCTTTACAGAATCCAATTAAACGTAATATCCTTTAACACTCCTGCCATAGCATTATATGAAAAAGCAGGATTTCAAAAAGAAGGAACAATGAAAGAATTTGTTCTCAGAGATGGACTCAGATATGATCTATATATGTACGCAAAGATAAACAAGAATTAAATTCTGCAAAATCAAGCATAAAAATTTTGTAATCAAATCTTTAAATAAAAATGACTAAAAAAGTGATATAATAAGATATAAGGATATAAACTTATTCTATCACTATTTTTATTGTTTAAAACTCCGTAATATTTGCACCAATCAACCCCCCACCGCCTGTAAACAAGAAACATCACTTGTAACATAGCTGTAATATTAGATTGATTCTTTTATGTTAAGATAAAAGTGTAATAAATAGCACTGCGTTGTAATGTTACAGCTATGTTACAAACAATCTTAAAATATTGACTTGTACAAATTTTGCTGTTATAATTTAGAACGTTAGCTTGCTAACAAAATAAAATTAAAAATTTCTTAGGAGGAAAACGAAAATGAAAAAAGTTTTATCATTAGTATTAGCAATTGCTATGGTTCTTTCATCAATGAGCTTTGCATTTGCTGGTACTTTCGAAGATGTTACTGATGCGGCTACTTCAAAAGCTGTTGATGCATTGTCATCATTAGGCGTTGTTAAAGGTAACCCTGACGGAACATTTAAACCTGAAAATTCAATAACAAGAGCAGAAATGGCTGCTATGTTAGTAAGAGCATTAGGTCACTCTGACCTAGCTGCAGGATCATCATCATCATTCAAAGATGCTAAAGGCAAATGGTATGATGGAGAAGTTGCTATAGCTCAATCAATAGGATTAACAGACGGATATCCTGATGGAACATTCAAAGGTGATAACAGAGTTTCTTATACAGAAGCTATCACTATGGTAATGAGAGCTTTAGGATATAACAACAGAGCGGTTAATTCTAACAGAGCAGAAGCTTACAATGCTACAGCTTATAAAACAACAGCTGCAAGATTAGGCGTTTTGAAAAATGTTGTAGTAGGATCTGGCGAAGCTAACAGAGGCGATGTAGCTTTAATGCTTTATAACTCATTAGAAGTTCAAGTTGTTGTTCCAAACGAAGATGGAAATCCAGTTGGACAATGGTTAGTTGCACCTGCACAAGGAGCTACAGGTACAGTTAGAACATTATTAGATGATGTTGCTAAAAGACAAATTGTGGTAATAGGAACAGCTGATTTATTTGGTGCTCATCCAATAGACGTTTCAGAATACTTAGGTGAAGAAGTTATAGTTTATACAAATGATGACGATGAGATATTATTTGTTAAGAGTTCTGTAGATAGAGCTAATGGCTTAGTAACTGATGCAGCTGCTGATTATGATGATGCTACAGTTAACGGTGATCAAGTTACACTTAAATATACATCATCAAAATCTAGAGTTTTTGATGTTACTAATGGTAACTTAATAGTAAATAGTGTAGCTCGTACAAATTTAACAGCACAAGATATAGCTGATATAGTTAATAGTAGAGTTCACACAGCAAAATTTGTTGTTTCAAGTGGCGGAACAGATAAAAATACATTAGTTCTTGAAGATATAAATAATACATTCCTTGCTAATTCAACTCATATAGCAGGAAAAACTAAATTCCAAGGATTAGCTCTTCCAACTAAAGATGGAAAAGTTGATGAAAGTAAATTAGTATTTGTTGGCGATGCATCTTCATTAGAAGATATACAAGTTAATGATGTTATTCAAGCATGTGTTGCTTCTAACAATATTAAATTCTATGTAACAAGAAACACTGTTGAAGGAACTGTTACAGAGAAAACAACAAACAATGCTTATTACTATATTGATGATGTAAGATACGGAACAAACATGAACTCAGGCATCAGAGGAGATGTAGCTTTAAACTCAAAGGGTGTATTCTTCTTAGATAAAGATGGTGAGATAGCTTATGCAGATGTTTCTACAGTATCTAATGCTAAATATGCTGTTATAATAGGAAACGTTGAAAATGGAACAGTTGCAAGCAGATTTGGTTTATCTGTAACACAATATCCACAAGTAAAAATGGTAAATGAAAAAGGTGAAACAAAGATTTATGATATAAATACTTGGATTAAATCTGATGGTACTCTTGGAATAGCTACTGGTTTTTCAAATACTGCCGGAGCTGGTGCACAAGTAGGTGCAGGTTCTATTTCTGTAACCATTAACAATGGTACACCATTATCACAACAAGCAGCAGAAAGAGTAGTTAAATATACTACTAACGATGATGGAAAGATAACAAGTATTTCTAATGTTACATTAAGCACTTTAGTAGCAAACGGAACTAAGAAAGAAGCTAGATTCTTAGCTGATGACAATACATTAGTTCTAGGAAGAGATACTAATGGTAAATACTCATTAGTTGAATTAGACAAACTTACTGAAGGTCAAATTGATTACCAAACAATAGTAAACGGAAGTAATTTCGGATGGGATTTAGTAGTTATAACTAATGGATTAAATGCACAAAGCACAGTTCATAGTTATGCTGTAATCGTAGGAAAAACTGATGTAATGGATTCAAATAATAATGAAGTTTCTAAAATTACTGTTTTATTAAATGGTGAAAAAGTGACATATGTTACTGATAAGAAAGCAACAGCATGGGCATCAGATCAAGCTGTACGTTCATTAGTATTTAATACAAATGGAACTGTTAACTATGATTCAACTAATGCAAGAGCTACAAATCCTGTTACAGGAGTTGTTACTGCAACAGCTGTAAGTGCAAATGGTTTAAGATTGAATGTTAACAATGGAGCAGCATTCTATACATTATCTGCAGACGTTGTAGTTATAAAACAAAATGCTACTGTAAATGCTGCAGCAACTTTAGCTGACTTAAATGATATAAGAATTACAAACGGAACTTCTAAAGTAATCTTATTTGATAAAGATGGAGATACAGTTATAGATTTAATCTACATTACAAGATAATAAAGATTAAAATAAAGTAAAATAAAGCGTGGCAAAAGCTACGCTTTATTTTTTATTGTCAATACTTATTGACTTTTAGTTGTGCAAAAAAGAAAGCTGCTATAAAACTAAATTTTATTTTAGCTTTATAGCAGCATAGTTATTAATTATATGAATTTATACACTTTTAGTGAATATAGATTACATCTACTACGTTATCAGCTGTTTTGTCAAGAAGAGTTACTACAGAAGTTCCGTTTGTAATTCTTATATCATTTAAGTCAGCTACTGAAACTGTTCCGTTAGCATTAGCTTTGTATACAACTACATCTGATGATAGTGTATAGTATTCAACTGTACCATTGTTAGTTACTTTGATTACAGTATTATCAGCATTTATAGCTGAAGCTGTTACTGATGCTGCAATATTATTCACGCTTGCAGTTCCTGTTACTTTACCGTTAGTGTTGAATGTTAATGCTGCTAGAGTATTAATCTTAGCTGTCAAATCAACACCTTCAGCTGCTTCATAAGTTACTTTTTCTCCATCAACATAAGCTGTGATTTTTTGAACTGTATTTCCAGCTGAGTTTTGGATGCTAGTTATATCTGTTATTACAGCGTATGTCTTAACAGCACTTACAGTTTCTACACCTGTTGTTATAACTACTAAATCCCACTTAAAGTTTGCAGAATTTGTTATAACTTGATATCCTATAGTTTCTGTTGTCAATTTATCTAATGCTACTAAAGAATATTTACCTGCATCATTTCTTGCCAACACTACTGTATTGTTATCAGCTAAGAATTTAGCGTCTGATTTTTTAGCAGTTTCATATGAACCTAAAGTAACGTCTTGAACTCTTGTTATTTGACCATCTTCATTTAATGCATACTTAACTAAGAATTCATTTGTTCCTGTAGCATTTTTCATTATTTGATCGCCTAAACCAGCTTCTAAAGCTATTGATACTTTTCCAGTTGATTGATTAACTGTTACTGCAAATCCATTAGCTGTACCTGTTGTTCCGTCTGTTTCATTTAAATTAACTACTACATCATATATTTTTTCTTTGCCGTCAGCGCCTACCATTTTAACTTGAGGTGCTGTAGTTACAGCCCACTTGCCAAATGATTGTCCTATAGTTCCTGGGTTATAATCAGTTATTATACCATAGTTAGTTGCAATAACTGCTGCTGTGTCAGCATATGCTATTTTATTGTCTTTATCTAAGAAGAAAATTCCTTCTGCGCCTAATGATAAGCTTAATCCTGTGCTAGCATTTAATGAATATTTTTCTCCGTTTATGATGAAGAATGAATTATCATTAGCTTTCTCAGTTACTTTACCTTCGATAGTATCTCTAGTAACGTAGAATCTTATATTATTAACTGTTCCATCTGCGTTAAGTCCAACACAAGCTTGAACTACATCATTAAGTTTAATATCTTCTAATGATTCAGCATCGCCTACAAATGCGATTCTATCAGTATTAACTTTACCATCTTTAGTTGGTAAGTTTATACCTTGGAATTTAGTTTTTCCTGCTATATAAGTTGAATTAGCTTGTAGTATATTATTTACATCTTCGATAACTAATGTTTTTACAGTTGAGTCAGCATTTAATACAACCTTAACTGAATGAGTTCTTCCTGCTATAGTAGCTAAATCTGATATAGTTTTTGTTGAAGCAACTCCGTTAACTATAACTGAAGCTCCTGTTAAAGCATAAGTTACAGTGTTACCATCAGCTTTCTTTACAGTAAATTTGTTATCTGCAGTATTTGTAGCAGAAATTTTTCCTGATACAACTTTACCGTCGTTAGAATCAACAGATTCTTTAACAAATACTATTTGTCCATCTTCATTTAAGAATGCAACAACTTGTTCACCTAAATATTTAGAAACATCAGCAGCGTGCTTTCCGAATAAATCAGATGTTCCAATAGTTACAGTATCTCTCTTAGCTAATTTGTCAAGCAATAATTCTTTTTGACCGTTAGCAAGTTCAACTTCAACAGGGTTTCCTTTTTCACCTGTAACTACCATAGGGATTTCTAACGAGTTAAATAGCATTTTAGCTACATCGCCTCTATCAGCTGATCCTGCTTTAAAAGTTACATTCTTAAGAACGCCTAATCTTGAAGCTACACTTTTGTATGATACTGCATTATAAGAGTTTTCTCTGTTTGAATTAACTGTTTGGTCTGTATAACCTAATGCTCTTAATATCATAACAACAGCTTCTTGATATGAGATAGGGTTATTGCCTTTAAAAGTTCCATCGGGATATCCATTAGTTACCCCTATTGATTGAGCTATTGCAGCATATCCTTCAAACCATTTTCCTTTAGCATCCTTGAATGATGATGAAGAACCTTCTGCTAAATCTCCGTGTCCCAGAGCCTCAACTAATAATTTAGCTATTTCAGCTCTTGTTATTGAATTTTCAGGTTTAAATGTTCCATCAGCATAACCATTAACTACGCCAAGAGCTGTTAAGGCTTCTACTGCTTTTAAAGTAGTGGCATCAGTTACATCTTCAAATGTACCAGCAAAAGCGAAGCTCATGCTTGAAATTACCATTGCTATTACAAGTACTAACGATAATACTTTTTTCATTATCTTTCTTCCTCCTAAGAAAACGAGGAAAAATTCTCAGTCCAAAATTTAATCAAATATGAACATTTTTAATTTTGGCGTTTTCAGATTTGCTAACAGCAAATCTTGTCCTGCTAACAGCACTATTAGCAAGAAAAAAGATAATTATATTACATAAAAATGGATAATTATAAATCTACTGCATTGTTGCATAAAAGTAATTATCAAATGTTTTAGCATTTTTCTTGCGCTCTTCATCTAAAATATGGGCATATATATTCATTGTTGTATGAATTTGTGAGTGACCGCTGTCCCCCTGAACAGATTTAATATCACCATTACTAAGTATAAGCTTGTATGTTATACTTGAATGTCTGAGTGAATGAAATGTAACCTGAGGCAAATTACAATTAATAAGTGCGGTTTTAAATCTGTTTTCTATCACTCTTATATCTACAGGCTGTCCCTGTGTATTTACAAATACAAGATTTGGCTTGTTTGTAAATTGATTGACAAGATATAAGTTGCTTGTAACACTGTTTTTCAACGAGTTAAGCTCCTGAGCAAGAGTTGCCGGAAGCCAAATGGTTCTGTTACTGGCTGAGGTCTTAGGGGTTTTAAGTACAAGTCTGCTTTTTTTGAACGCATATTGCGGATCAAAGATATATATGACATCCTTATTGTTTAATTCTTTTAAGATGTCATAATTTGCTCGTGTCAAGGTTTTGTTTACATGGACACAAGAATGATTGCTTTCTATGGATTTATGGGATATATCCACATCATTCCATGTCAAACCCAAGATCTCTCCGAGCCTCATTGAACAAGCAAATGCCAGATTAATACAGATATATAATTGATAATCTTCCTTGTAACAGTAATTTAAAAGAGTTTTTATCTGGTCTGCTGTCAAAATGCTTTTCTGTACATACCTTGATTTAGGCAAATCAACCAATAAAAAAGGATTCTCTTTAATTAATTTTAATTTAAGTGCTTGACCAAATGCGCATTTCATCAGCTTATGTACACGAGATATAATGGTAATTTCAGATAATTTACTGTAATATTCCTCAATTTGCTCAGATGTAATAATGTGAACAGGAATCTTACCGATATAAGGGTATATATAATTGCTTAGCAAAGATTTATTTGATGAGTAGGTCGATATAGACCAATTTTTCTTTCCGTATGAGTTCACAAACTCTTCCATAAACATTTCAATGCTTTTTATAGAGCTTTTAACTGAGCCTGTTTTTACAGCCGGAAATATATTCTCAGCCTTCAAGTATTCTATCTCGGCTTTTCGCTGCAAAGCTTCCTTATAAGTCTCAGCAGCTTCCCATTTTTGTTTTCTTTTGCCATCTTCGGTTTTATAGTAATATATAACCGAATAATTTTTGTTCCTCTTAACAATAGTTGCCATCTTTCTCTCCTTATTTAAAATATATATCTTGTATTATACTATATTTAATAGTGGATTTTAAGCTATTTTGTACAAATAATTGTAAAAATATGTAGGTAATTTTTGTAAAATTTAATATTAAGAGGATGCATATTAGTATGAATAAAAAATGCTATTGCCATTATAATAGCAGTAGCATTTCTATATTAGATAGTTATTTTACTTCCGTAAACCAATATTTTTTTATAAGAACATATATAACGCTTATAATTCCTCCGATTACTGCACCGATTATTACATTTAAAGAAGTGCTTGGACTAATCTTATTGTTAGGAGCGACCGGTTCAGAAGGAAGCTGTATGCTTGTATTTATCACTTTAAAGTATTCTTTAGCCAATTCATCATTGCTAGCAATACTGTCTCTTATTTGATCTAATTCATTTAAATATTGTTTTGATAAATTTATTTTATTTTCAAGATTATATATAACTTGCTCTAAATTAATTATATCTAATTCTACCTTTTTATAATTTTCATTAATTATATTTTCTAAAACAACATAATCCACACTTCCTATATCTATAGATTCAAGTGCGTCTTTTTGATTTATAGTTTGAGGTATTTGATCTAACATCTTTTTATATTGTTCCAGTAAAATAGTATTTGAAGTCAATTCATCTTCATTTTTTCTGAGTTCAATTGAGTAATAATCTGAAAAATACTCAACACTTCGGGATTTAATCATTGAATTTAAAAAGTTAATATAATTTTTATATAAGTTGCTTGCTATCTTTAAAGCATCATCCGGAGTTTCTGCTTTTACTTTTATAGTAAAGCTGTTTGGTTTTTTATCATCCTTAATTACGGATATACCAGATAAAAGGTTTTCTATAGAACTTTTACTTATATCATAATTCACATCTTGCATCGTTGCTTTTAGAACATCATTGCTATGTATCAAGTTAACATACTGTTCATTAGTTGTCATAAGCATTTTATATTCACCGTATTTTGTATTAACTATTTCAGGAAAGTTTGCAAGAATATCTAATTTAGCTTCGTACACAGGATCTATAAAAAACATTGTTATAATTCCTGATAAAACAGCAAGGATAAGCGTTATTGAAACAATAAACTTCTTGCCCTTCCATAAAACCATAAACAATTCTCTTAAATCTATTTCATCCTCATATCTATTATAATTTTTTTGTTCGCTCATTATACGCCCTCCAATATAAATATCATATAACATCCTCATATATTATACCAGCCATATTTGATATTATCAACAAAATAATTGCAAATTATCTATAATGTGATATAATAATATCCGTAAGACACTAAGGATAAGATACAATATTAAATATTTTAACATAACAATAGAGGGGTCTATAATATGAATTCAAAACATAGTATTAAAAAAAGAATTATTGATATTGATTATGAAAAAAATAAACTATCATGGATTTACTATATACCGTTATTACTCATAGCAGGATTTGTACCGCTTATAGTGCATGGAAAGTATATTGACCTAACAGGTACGACTCAAGCCCTATTTTGGACAGGCCAAAACCAACTTTTAGACTTTTTTAGCTATTGGAAATCTCGTTGGGTAATTTTCTTAACTGCTATCGCATTGATTATTTACATATTCTTATACATGTCAAAAAAACTTCCTTTAAAGAAAGAATATAAATATTATATACCTTTAGGTGCATATGCATTTTTCGTTATATTGTCAACCATATTTTCCATAGATGTGTCAACTGCGCTAAATGGTTTTATGGACATGTATCAAGGGATGTGGGTTTTGCTTAGCTATGTTACAATAACTTTTTTGATTATTAATTTTATAAATAGTGAACGAGATATTAATTTATTCTTATATGCATTTATCTTTCTTATCATAGTTGAAGGTGTTATAGGTATAGGACAATATTTTGGTTTTGATATATTTAATACTAAATTTGGAAATCACTTGATAATACCGAGTGGAATAGCAGTGGATGGTGGACTTAGCTTTAATTTCGGCAAACATACTATTTATGGTACACTGTTTAATACTAACTTTGTCGGTAGTTTCGCAGCCCTTATGCTGCCTATGGCAGTAGCGTTTTTGATATGGTCAAAAGGTAAAAAGATGAAGATTATTGCTGGAATTGCTTTGTTTTTGTGTTTATTTACATGGATAGGATGTAATTCAAGGGCTGGGTATGTTGGAGTTGCAGTATCTTTATTTATAGGCTTACTATTGATTAGAAAATACATTTTTAAATACTGGAAATTCAATGTGTGTTTATGTTTGTTAGTAATTATTTGCTTAATAATTTTTAACAACATATTTGAGATAGATATTATGAGTAATCTATCAAAACTAAACATTGTAAAAGAAATCACTAAAATTAAAGAATATAATAAAAGAGAGGATATTTTTAAAATCAAAAGTTTAGATATAGATGGGAATAGTGTTAGTATAAAAACCACATATCAAGATTTAAATATAAAAGTAGATGGAGAAAAATTGTACTTTACTGATAATGAAAATAATATTCTTACTATGAAAGAGACAGAAGATGGTTTTTTAACTATAGATAATCCTAATCAACAGTATTTAAAAGTTGGTATATCTAAAGGATATCCTGGATTTACGGTTTCAACGTATTTAGAACGATTTGGCAGTTTGAGTTTTTACATAGAAGAAGAGGGCATTAGCTTAATTAGCGGGAATAATGGCAGATTAATTAAGCCCATAACAGCTGATTCATTTTATATTTTTGATAATTTAGAAAGCTTAGGATCAAGTAGAGGATATATATGGGGCAGAAGCATATCTGTGATTAGCAGATATATAATATATGGATCAGGTGCTGACAATTATATTTATGCTTTTCCGCAAGATGATATTGTTGCTAAAATGAATTCTTATTTACCAGCTACTGCTGTAATCGATAAACCTCATAATATGTATTTACAAGTAGCAATAAATACTGGACTTCTTTCATTACTGGCACTGATTGCTTTATGGTTAATATATATAATTTCAAGCTTTAAATTATATTGGAAATTAAACTTAAATACCCTTGATATAATTATTGGAAAAGCATGTTTATTGTCAATAATTGCTTATTTAATAACAGGGTTGTTTAACGATCATATTGTATCTGTTTCGCCGTTGTTTTGGACTATTTTAGGTCTAGGGATAGCTGTGAATACTCATGTAAGAAGAAAAAATATACAATAACAATGATATGTTTAGCAAATTTCTAAACATTTGAAAGGAAAATACAAATGTCCGAAATGTATAATTCATTTTATAATTTTTTGAATAAAAGAAGAAAAATAATATTGGTTCTTATAGATACTCTTATAGCTATATTTTCATATTTGATTCCATTTGTTATGAGTGGAATGTATAATGAAAGTGTTGCATCAGTAAAACTAGGATTTTTCTTTCAGCATTTTTGGCTATATACTATAATATATATCATAGTTTTTGTTTTAATGGGTGTGTATAATAGTATGTGGAGATATGCTGGGGTTGAAGATATATTTTTATGCTTAAAAGCTTCAGTTTTGGCTAATACTATTTTTACAGTAATAACTCTAATGCTTAATATAAAAGTTAGATATTATGTATATTTTGTAATTTTTCCTGTATCGAGCTTTTGCTCAATAGCAGTTCGTGTAATTTATCGAGCTTTGTTAATTATTAATTCTGAAAACAGAATAAATTCGGATAACTATGTTAATGTAATGATTATTGGTGCAGGTGAGGCAACGGTCGCAGTATTAAATGAAATTAAGTCTAATAATCCTCGAAACTACAGGATAAAGTGTATAATAGATGATGATGAAAGTAAAATAGGACGTAACATTAAGTCTATACCTATTGTTTCAACTACTGATAAGATAATTGATATATGTAAAAAATATGCTATACAAGAAATCATATTATGCATACCATCTCTTGACAAAGAGAATAAAAAGAGAATACTTGATATATGTGCAAGTACAAAATGTAAACTTAAAATAGTTCCTGAAGTGTATACATTGCTTTCAAATGACCCGCATACAGATATGCTAAATAAAATAAGAGATGTGCAGGTTGAAGATTTGCTAGGAAGAGAATCAATAAACATCGACTGTGAAATAACAAAAGAATATATTAATAATAGGACAATACTAGTTACCGGAGGAGGAGGCTCTATAGGCAGTGAGTTGTGCCGCCAGATAGCATCATATGAACCCAGAAAACTTATTATTCTTGATATATATGAGAACAATGCATATGATATTCAGCAAGAGCTTATTAGAAAATATAATGAGTTTTTAAATTTAGAGGTTAAGATAGCATCTGTCAGAGATTTAAATAAATTAGACCAGATTTTTTCAATTGAAGATATTGACATAGTATTTCATGCTGCTGCACATAAACATGTTCCTCTTATGGAAAATAATCCTGAAGAAGCAATAAAAAATAATATTATTGGTACATATAATGTTGCTAAAACTGCGGACAAGTATAAGGTCGATAAATTTGTACTTATATCTAGCGATAAAGCAGTAAATCCAACAAATATAATGGGAGCTACAAAAAGAATATGTGAAATGGTTATTCAAACCTTTGACAGTAAGAGCAAAACTGATTATGTTGCAGTAAGGTTTGGAAATGTACTCGGGAGCAATGGCTCGGTCATACCTCTTTTTGTTAATCAAATTAAAGAGGGGGGACCTGTTACTATAACCCATGAAGAAATAACTAGATTTTTTATGACAATACCTGAAGCAGTTCAGCTTGTACTTAAAGCCGGAGCAATGGCTAAAGGTGGAGAAATATTTGTGCTTGATATGGGGGAACCTGTTAAGATAAAGAATTTGGCTTATAATCTCATAAGACTTTCAGGACTGGAACCCAATGTGGATATAGAAGTTATTTATACTGGACTAAGACCAGGAGAAAAATTGTATGAAGAGCTTTTGATAAGTGATGATAAAGGGCAAATTAAAACAGCCATTGATAAAATTTTCATAGAGAAACCAATTTATATTGACGAAAAATTACTATTAGAGTGTATAGAAGATTTAAAATCTGCATCATATGAAATGGATATAAATAAGGAAATAGATTTAATAAAAAAACTAGTTCCGACTTATGAAGCAAAAATTAAAATGCAGATTGTGGAGAGCGTATAAAATATGAGGAGTATAGATTATGATTTACAGTTAAAAGAATACTTATATATCGGAATAATTATTTGCTTTATTTTATTCTTGTCGCTTTTTATTTCAAATATATATATATTAACAGCAATTTTATTTTTATCATTTTTATTTTTAATCATTGTTTTTCCGAAAATTATATTTGACATATTTTTGAGTTTTTTCTGTATAATAAATCCATATTTGAATGCAGGATTTATTTTGATGTTTTTAGCTTTAATTTGTTTAAAAAATATTTTATCAAGAAAAAAAATAGTCTTGTCAAAAGATACAGGATATTTCTATATATCATATATGTTAATTCTTATTGCTAATTTTTTTAGTATGTTTTCATCTGTAAATCCTATAGATAGTTTTATAGATATATTTACATGGATTACATTTATTTTAATTTTAATATGTATTTTATGTATATACAATTTATCAGAGTTAAGTAAACTGATAAAAATTTTATCAAATTCATCTATAGTTTTAGTAATGTGCTTAATTATTCAAAAATATTTTAATAGTATTTATGAAATTATTTTAAGTATTCCGGTTATACGTGTACCTGGTACAAATTATTTGGCTATGATGCTGATAATAATCATGCCGCTTTTGATTTACGAATATTCTGAGTGTACACGATTAAAATCCAAAATTACAAATATTATTAGGCAAGCTATAATATTATTTGGTATATATCTAACAGACAGCAGAGGCATAATAGTGCTGGTTATATTTATGTATTCTTTGCGAGTAATTGGATTAGTTATGAGAGAAAAAAATAGATTGAAAAGACTTATAAAAGTAGCTGTAATTATATTAATATTATTCTTTATTGGTTTATTTTTAGGAGATAGATTTTATCGATTAGTTGAAAGTGTAAAATCAATATTTGATGCCAATAACTATTCTAATAATATAAGATTAATTTTATATCGAGATGCTTTATTTGACATGTTTCCAAACAATCCTATAATAGGAATAGGTGTCAAAAATTTTATATATGTGTTTCCTAAATATGATTCTATAAATTTTAATCCATTTCATGCACACAGTATTTATTTACAAACTTTACTTGAACAAGGTATTATAGGGGCATTGTGTTTAGCTAACTTTTTCATTGTGATGTTTATTCATTTTATTAATGGAATAAAGAACAGTGTAAATAAATTTTTTTACTTGGCTTGCATGGAATCTGTGTCATATTTCATGATATACAGCGTAGTTGAAAATACTTGGGGAGATAGTAGAATGGGGTTATTTTTGTTTTCAATTATAGGAATATCATACATAAAAAATAAAAAAATAAAATTTGATTCTGGTACTGCACAGATATAATTTTACTTAATTAAGTGAGAGGAATGTATAGTATGAATAAAAACAATATTTTAATAATTAGATCAGATATAAAACTTGCCGGACCTGGTATATTAATCTTAGAAACAGCTAAACAATTAAAACGCATGGGAAATAATGTTATAGTATGTTCAAGTGGCGGAGATGTAGTAAATGAGTTGAATGAATGTGGAATTAAACATTATACTATTTCTGGACTTGCTGTCGGAACAAGGAATATATTGAATAATTTTAAAACTATAAGTGCTATACGTAAAATTCTTTCAGAAGAAAACATTAATATAATACATGGTTTTAATGCTGCTTCTACAATGCTTGCATATATTGCATCAATTACAAACTTTAGAAGAATTAAATCTGTAAACACTGTACTGGGAGAGACCAAAGAATGGTTTTTAAGAATAGTCCCGTTTAAACTCATTGCAGTTTCTAATTATTTAAAGGAAAGATTAGTAAGACTAAACGTTAATGAAAATAAAATATTTGTCTTACATAATGGTATTATTGATTTAAGTGTATTTGATATAAATTCAGTTGACAGCAAATCAGTCAGATCAGAAATGGGGATTAAAGACGATGAAATCTTGATCGGCTCGGTAGCAGTAATTACAGGAGGGAAAGGACATAAACAAATTATTGAATCCGCACCTTCTATAATTAAAGAAAATGATAAAGTAAAATTTGTTCTTGTCGGAGATGGAGCAAAAAAGGATGAGTATGAAAAAATAGTCAGAGATATGGGACTTGATGATAAAATCATATTTTTGGGTAAAAGAAGAGATATTCCTAGGATAATGGCTTCTTTTGACATCTTTGTTCATATGTCTGAGGTTGAAACTTTTGGAATGGTCTTAATTGAGGCTATGGCTATGGGCAAGGCTGTTGTTGCAAGAAATGTCGGAGGTATACCTGAAGTTGTTTCAGAAGGAGAAACAGGCTATTTAGTTAATGATAATGATGAGTTTTCAAATAGAGTTATTGAACTTGTTAATTGTGAAGATCTGAGAAATAAGTTTGGGAACAGAGGCTTAGAAGTTGTAAAAAATAAATTTGTGGTAGAAGCATTAGGTAGGAACCTTGCTGATATATATTCAAAAATAAAATAGACAAAATTAAGAATTTAGGTGATTTTATGATTAAACTTATGCTCATATCAAATGAGGAAAAAATAATTAAATTATCAGAATCCTTGGGATTTGATAGAATATTTATTGATTTAGAGATAGTAGGCAAAGTAGAAAGGCAAGGACATCTTAATACATTTATTACAGATCATAAACTGTCAGATATATCAATGGCTAAAAAATACTTAAAAAAAACAGAGTTATTGGTCAGGATAAATCCATTTTATGATGGAACTAAAGAAGAAGTTGAAGAGTGTATAAAACGTGGAGCAGATATAATTATGCTTCCTATGTTTAAAACTGTATATGAAGTTGAACAGTTTATTGAATATGTAGGTAAAAGAGCTAAAATATGTTTGCTTTTAGAAACTTCACAAGCACTTGTAAGAATAAATGATATAGTAAGAATAAGTGATATAGATGAGATACATGTAGGTCTTAACGATTTACATTTAAGTATGGATTTAGATTTTATGTTTGAATTATTAAGTGGTGGCATAGTTGAATATCTTTCAAACATAATTAGGGCTAAAGATATAACTTTTGGATTTGGTGGTATTGCTAAAATAGGAGAAGGCGTTATTCCTGCTGAAATGATATTGGGAGAACATTATAGACTAGGATCTCAGATGGCGATATTGTCAAGGACGTTTAGAAATAATGTAAAGGATTTAGAGCTTGAAATAAATAGAATTAGAAAAAAAGAAGATGAAATAAAAAAATGGACATCGAATGAGTTTGAAAAAAATAAGATAGCTCTTATAGAAAGGGTGAGAAAACTTGTCGATAACAGAGGATAAAAAAGTAAAGAAAAGTATATACAGTTTGTTTGTAAAAAGAGTGTTTGATATTATAGTATCTTTATTTTCAATTATTATTTTATCACCTATATTTTTAATAATTTATGTATCTATTTTAATTGACTCTGGAAGCCCAGCTATTTACAAACAAACCAGGATAGGTAAAAATAAAAAAGAGTTTAAAATATATAAATTCAGGACTATGGTTATAAATGCCGATAAAATTGGCTCAACATCCACTTTGCCGGGTGATAAAAGAATAACAAAAATAGGACAAGTCTTAAGAAGAACAAGTCTTGATGAACTGCCGCAGCTATTCAATGTGTTTAAAGGCGACATGAGCATAATTGGACCAAGACCTGATGTTGCAGAAAGCATGAAATTGTTTACAGATGAGCATATCCAGAAGAGATTGAACGTGAGACCCGGAATAACAGGTTTGTCCCAAATCAATGGAAGAAGCAATATTTCTTTGGAAGAACGTATATATTATGATGAAAAATATTCTGACGAGGTATCTTTAAGATTTGATGTCAAAATTATATTTTCGACAATAAATAAGATTATAAAAAAAGAAGGTACAAATTAAATGGCAGATAGTATTTTGGGAATAAACATAATAGGAAATAAGATTAGAGATGAGAATACGTTTATAATTCCTTATAGTTTGAGAGTATATAAAGATAATTTTTTTGTAGTGGATAGATTATCACAAAAATTATATAAATATGATTTAGATGGACAGAACGGTAAAATAATAGTAAATTCAGGAAGTGAAAGAGGGCAATTATGTTTTCCTTATGATATCCTTATTAGGGATGATATGCTCTATGTAGCAGATGGAGGCAATTATAGAATACAGGCATTTGATTTATCTGGAAAATATTTATTTGAATTTGGAGGATTTGGATCAAAGGAAAATGAATTTGGAAACGGAAATATTTTTAATGGTGATGGCAGAAGCAGTAATCCCCAAAGTTTGTTTTTAGATAATGATGGGAATATTAATGCTATTGATATTTTTTTAAACTGTATTAAAGTTTTCTCACCAAGTGGTGAATATATTAAAAATTATGAATTTCATGATATGGGATCATATGGAACTTGTACAATTGATGAGAGCGGATTTTACTATATTTCAGATGTAAAGAATCATATGTTAAAATGCTTTGACAAAGAATTATCATTAAAATGGCAAATTGGAGGCTTAGGAAACGAAGCAGGTAAATTTAATTGTTTATGGAAGGTTTTAATTTATAATAATTTAATATATGTTGGAGATATATATAACCACAGAATTCAAATATTTAATAAAAAAGGTGAATATATAAGTCAATTTGGAAAAAACGGGTCAGGTGATTATGAGTTTGATTATATTTTTGGATTTGATTTTGGAGTTGATGGCAAAATGTATCTTACCGATACATGGAATCATAGAATCAAGATATATGATCGTGATTTCACATGTCTTAAAATTTTTGGACATATACAAGAAGATATTGTTTTAAGACCATCAGCAGTAAGGTTTTCTAATGATGAGGAAACTTTCTTTGTTGCCGATTATCTAAATCATAACATAGCCCAATTTGATAAGAATGGTAAATTAGTAAAAAGAATAGGAAAATTAGGGAATAAAAATGGTGAATTTAAATACCCAAACGATATATTTATATCAGAAGATAATATATTATTTGTATCAGACAGCAAAAATGGGAGAATACAGATTTTTGATTATGCTGGAAATTTCAAAGGAAAATTCCCGAGTGAAGAGGATTGTATAAATATAATACCTTCAGGTGTAGCAGTATATGAGAATGAGATTTATGTAGCAGATATATTAAATTCCAGAATATATGAATTTGATAAGTGTTCTTTGAGGTACAAAGGAACTATTTCTGAAAAAGGTAATGAATTTGGCAATGTGAATTCATTATATAAGACGGAGTTTATAAGGCTTGATGTATATAATAATTACTTAATAATAGCAGACGCATCAAACAACAGAATTCAAATATACGATATGAATATCAAGAAATTTATTAGAGAATGTTCAAATAACTATTATATACCTGTAAGAGCAAGAATTATTCATGAAGACAAGATGTTGGTAGTTAATCGCAAAATTCATAATGTTCAGATAGATTATAATTCCGGTAAAAAAGAAGTTATAGGCACAGGGTTGGGAAACAGCGAATCTCAAATGATTGCACCATGGGATGCTGATTATAGTATTAAAAATAATTTATTGGTTATTTTGGACAGTTTAAATAACAGGATAAAATTAGTAAGTATAAAATTATAGAAAGAGGGAGTTTGACTATGAACGATAAAATTAAAATAGCAATAATTGGAGGTTCGAGCGGAGATGCCTTGGTTGAGACTTGCAAAAATATGGGATATTATTCTATTATGTTTTGTGGTCGTGAAACTGACAGAGGATATGGATCGGCAGATGAAAACTATTTAATTGATTTAAGCGAAACAAGCAGAATAGTTAATATTATTAAAGAAAAATCTGATTGTTTATTGTTAGGGACAGGCCATACATATGCCCATAATATTGCAAAAGTGCTTTATGATGATGGCTTTGTTGTTTCAATTAATCCTCATAAAGCAGAATATGGTAAAAATAAGGTATTGGCATATGAGTTTATAAGAAGTATCGGATACAAAACTCCTGACTACTTAGTAATATCAGATGTTAATCAGTTTAATACAATTAAATCATCTATAAAGCTTCCGTGCGTTGTTAAATCTGAGAATGATGCGGTAAGAACAGCTAAGGCAAATGATGAAAAACATCTTAATGAATTGATTGAGGAAAATCTTAGGACAAAAAATAAGGTTATCGTAGAGCAATTTATAGATGGGATAGAATATACAATTCCCGTTATATCTGACGGAGAAACATTTGTTGCCTTAACTGATGCACTTAATATGGCAGATATAAATAAAATAGCTGTTGCACATCTAAGATATTTTGATGATTTAGATAAGAAATATGATAGATTTGAGTTTTTAGATGATAAACTGAGAGATAAGATAGCAGATACTGTAATTGATATTACAAAGAAAATGGGTTTGATTGGAGTTCCAAGATACGATCTTATGGTAGGTAAAAATGCAGAGATTTACATATTGGAAGTAAACGAAGTTGCTGTTTCAAGAATAGGATCAGCTCATTATCCTTGGGAGACTGTAAACATCAGTATGTCTGATGAGATGGTTAAAAATACTGTAAAATTATATAATAAGAAAAAACAGGATTAATTTTATGAAAAAAAAAGTGTTTATACCAACGTACGGAGGCGGGCATGTAAATATAGCAATGCCTATTGCCAAAGAACTTGAAAAGCAGGGGATAGAAGTTGTCGTTTTAGGACTTACGATAGCCATACCATCATTAGAAAGAGAAAATATCAAATACAAAAAGATTCAAGATTATTTGTTCTTATATTCTGAAAAGCAGAAGAAAATAATAGAAGAAATAGGTGAAAAATTAGCTCTTCCTAATCATAATAATCAACTTAATATTTCGTTTGAAGATACCAAATACTATTATGGAATAGGTATGTATTGCCTAATTGAGGAATATGGGGAAGCGATAGCATATAAGATGTATAGTAAAAGTAACAGAAAAGCATTTTGCCCAATTTCTTTTATAGAAAAGATTTTAAAATATGAAAGACCTAAAGCTGTAACATCATCTTGTACACATAGGTATGAGAAAGCAAGTTTGATAGCAGCAAAAAAAAATAATATTTCTACATATTATTTTTGTGACTATTTAGAGGCGTATGAAAAGGATGAAGATTATTTTGACTATGTATTTTGTCTTAATGAGTGGAATAAAAATCATCTTATAAAAATGGGATTTGATAGAAAAAAACTCAAAATCATAGGTCAGCCAGCATTTGATTCTCTCTTTAATCTGGAAGTAAATATCAATGATATAAAAAACAAATTTAAAATTGATTTTAATAAGAAAATAATTACATGGATATGTACAGAAACTGATGATATGAATGATATTTATGAAGAAATAGAAAAAACATCACAAGAATTAGCCAACAGTTTATTTATAATAAAAATGCATCCTCGTAGTAAATTAAATTATTTTGATGATAGCAAAATGAATAATAATATTATTATTGTTAGAGATTATCCAATTCAACCATTACTTAAAATATCTGATGTAATTATAGGAACAATTTCAACAAGCATACATGAGGCCATGATACTTAATAAACCTATTATAATTCCGGATTATATTGGAAATGATTATGAAAATGAGCTGGGATATTGTAAATCTGGTGCAGTTATGCTTATTAAAGAAAGAAATGTGTTAACAAGAAGTATTAGCCAATTACTTAATGATGAAAGCATTCGATTAAAATATGAAAAAAATAGAAGTAAATATATGATACCTAAAAATGCGGCTAATGCAGCTGCAAATATTATAATAAAAAATATGGAGTAAGGTATGAACGTATTAGTAACAGGATCAGACGGTTTTATAGGAAGTCATTTGACAGAGAAATTAGTCGAGCAGGGAAATAAAGTTAAAGCATTTGTATATTACAATTCGTTTAATACGTGGGGTTGGCTGGATACATTGCCAAAAGAAATATTAAAAGAAATAGATGTATTTTCCGGAGATATAAGAGATCCGAATGGTGTAAGAAAAGCTATGAAAGGTATAGATGAGGTATACCATCTAGCAGCCTTAATAGCTATACCGTTTAGTTATCATTCACCGGATTCTTATGTAGATACAAATATAAAGGGAACACTTAACATTTTGCAGGCAGCAAGAGATTTAGAAACAAACAGAATTTTAGTCACATCTACATCTGAGGTTTATGGGACTGCTCAGTATGTTCCTATAGATGAAAAGCATCCTTATCAGGGACAATCTCCATATTCAGCAACTAAGATAGGTGCAGACAGACTCTCAGAATCGTTTTATAGAAGCTTTAATATGCCTATAACAATAGTCAGACCATTTAATACATACGGTCCCAGACAATCCGCAAGAGCTGTAATTCCAACTATTATAACTCAATTATTATCAGGAAAGGAAAAAATAGAGTTAGGGGCATTAACACCGACAAGAGATTTTAACTATGTTAAAGATACTGTAAATGGATTTATTGAGATAGCGAAATCTGATAAAACTATAGGAGAAGAAATAAATATAGCTACTCAACAGGAAATTTCTATAGGACAATTAGCACAAGAGCTTATAAGACAAATAAATCCAAATGCAAAGATAATATGTGATGAGCAAAGACTAAGACCTGAAAAAAGTGAAGTGAACAGATTACTTGGTTCTAATGAAAAGATTAAAAAGTTGACAAATTGGAGACCTAAATACACCTTTGAAGAAGGGCTATCAGAAACTATAGAATTTTTAAGAAACAATTTAAATAAATATAAGGCAGACATATACAATGTATAATCGGAGGGAAGTTATATGAATAAATTTATTCCGTTATCAGTTCCAAATTTTAAAGGAAATGAGTTAAAGTATGTGACTGAAGCTATAGAAGCAGAATGGGTCTCAACAGGAGGTACATTCATTACTCAATTTGAAAATAAAACATCTGAATATGTGAAAGCATCGGGTGCTGTTGCATGCCAAAGCGGAACTGCGGGGATTCATATTGCTCTAATGCTATGTGGAGTCACAAGAGAAGACGAGGTAATAGTTCCAACATTAACATTTATAGCAGCGGTTAATCCCGTAAGATATATCGGAGCACAGCCTATATTTATGGATTGTGACGATTCGCTGACTATAGATAGCACAAAACTGAAAAAATTCTGTGATGAAGAATGTTATTTTGAAAGTGGGAAGCTTATAAATAAATTAACGAGAAAGCATATCAAAGCAATAATTATAGTTCATGTTTTTGGAAATATTGCAGATATGGAAGAAATAATGAAAGTTGCCATCAAGTATAATTTAAAAGTTGTTGAAGATGCTACAGAGGCTTTGGGCACATATTATACACGAGGTAAATATAAGGACAAATATGCCGGTACCATCGGAGATATCGGGGTATATTCATTTAATGGCAATAAGATAATTACTACAGGCGGTGGGGGTATGATTGTATCAAATGATAAAGAAATGTTAAAAAGGGCAAAGCATCTCACCACTCAGGCTAAAAGTGATGAATTATATTATACACATGATGAAGTAGGATATAATTATAGAATGACAAATTTGCAGGCTGCCTTGGGACTTGCTCAGATAGAGCAGCTTGAAAAATTTATAGAAATAAAGAAATACAATTATGATTTATATAAAGAAGAATTATCAGATATTCGTGGTCTTGAGATACTAAATTTTAGAGAAGGAACACGAAGTAATTATTGGTTTTATTCTTTGCTATGCAAAGATAAAGAGTACGGAATGAATAAAGATGAAGCTATAAAATATTTGTCAGATAAAAGTATTCAATCAAGACCAATATGGGGACTTATACACGAGCAGAAACCGTATTTGAATTGTCAAACGTACATAATAGAAAGAGCTGAATTTTATGCAGACAATGTGGTAAATATCCCTTGCAGCACAAACTTGAGCAAGAAAGATGTTGAATATGTTATAGAATGTTTTAAAAATGTTAATAGAGAGTGATTATTATGAAGATAAATGATATAATTATAGATGAAAATATGTCTATAGTTCAAGCAATGAAAGTACTTGATAACACTTCAAAAAAAATATTATTTGTTGCTGATAATGGAATTTTGAAAGCAGCTATGACTGATGGAGATATAAGAAGATGGATATTGTCTAACGGCAACCTTGATGCTAAAGTAAAGAATGTAGCTAATTATAGTCCTAAATATATATTTGAAGAAAATAGAGAAGAAGTTAAAAGGATTTTCTTAGATAAAGGTATAGATGCTATACCCGTTGTTGATTCTAATAAGAAAATAATTTCTGTTATATTTAGAGATGATAAAATCATAAATAACAATATGGAGTTAAGCATACCTGTAGTAATTATGGCAGGCGGACTTGGTACAAGACTTTATCCTTATACAAAGATATTGCCTAAACCTTTAATACCAATAGGAGAAATACCAATAGCAGAACATATAATAAATAAATTTAAAGCTTTCAAATGCAATGACTTTTATTTGATAGTAAATCATAAAAAAAATATGATAAAAGCATACTTCAATGAGATTGAAAAAGACTATGATATAACATATATTGATGAGGATAAGCCTCTAGGAACTGGTGGGGGATTAAGCTTATTAAAAGGTAAAATAAATTCTACATTCATATTGTCCAATTGTGATATACTAATAGATGATGATTATTATAAGATATATGAGCACCATAAGAGAGAAGACAATATAATTACTATGGTTTGTTCTTTAAAGAATATTACAATACCATACGGTGTAGTTGAAGTAAATGAAAGTGGCAATATTCATAATATGCGTGAAAAACCCGATTTATCATTTTTAACAAATACCGGTATGTATATAGTTGAAGAAAGAGTGATAGAAGAACTTGAACAAGATGCGCCTATAAGTTTTCCTGAAATAATAGAGAAGTATAGAAATAATGGCGAAAAAGTAGGAATTTATCCTATTAGTGAAAATTCATGGTTGGATATGGGACAGCTCGATGAAATGGAAAATATGAGAAAAAAACTTGAAATCGGCAAATGAGGAGGGGAATTGATATGTGGAACGGATTACCTATAGTTATATTTGGAACATCTGGATTTGCAAAAGAGGTATTATCTATAATTGAAGATATAAATAAACAAAACTATATAAAGCAATTTGATTTTCTTGGTTTTGTTTCGGAAAATGATGATGAAATAGGTAAAAGCATTGGCCGATATAAGATTGTCGCTTCAGATAGTACTTTTGAATTGTATTCAAAAAATTATAATCAATTAGGTGCAATACTATCCATTTCTTCAAGTAAAATAAAGAGAAGCATATATAATAATTTAGTTAAAATAAAAAATATTATATATCCTAATATCATATCTCCATATGCCAATATAGGTGATATAATTAGTATAAATATTGGATTAGGTAATATTATTGCCGGAGGATGTACATTAACATGCGATATGAAAATTGGAAATTTCAATATAGTAAATATAAATTCAACAATAGGACATGATTGTATTATTGGAGATTATTGTACAATTAACCCTCTATCATCTATCTCTGGAAATGTTGAAATTAAAGATAATGTGTTAATAGGCGCAGGATCTTCTGTAATGCAAGGAGTTACTATAGGGGAAAATAGTAGTATTGGATTGGGAGCTTTCGTAGTAAAAGATGTAGAGCCGAATTCTACCATGATATGTATTCCCGCAAAAAAAATGTAATCGGAGTAGGTATATGAAAAATGACAATGTATTTATAATTGCAGAGGCAGGGGTTAATCATAACGGAAGTATAGACATTGCAAAAAAAATGATTGATGTTGCTAAGAGTTGCGGAGTTGATGCAATAAAGTTTCAAACTTTTAAATCTGAGAGGGTAGTTTCAAAATTTGCGCAAAAAGCCGAATATCAAATAAATAATACAAATAATAGTGATAGTCAGCTTGAAATGGTTAAGAAATTAGAACTCTCATACTCAGATTTTTGTAATTTGAAAAAGTATTGCGATGAAAAAGGTATAATTTTCATGTCAACCCCTTTTGATTTTGAGAGTATAGATTTTTTAAATGAACTTGATATGAATACATATAAAATCCCATCCGGAGAGATAAACAATCTGCCCTATCTTAGAAAGATAGCGAAACTTAAAAAAACAGTAATTATGTCAACAGGTATGAGTACTTTGAATGAGATAGAACAAGCAATTTTTATTTTAAAGGACAACGGAGCAGAAGATATAACCCTTTTACATTGTACGACAGAGTATCCGGCACCGTTTGAAGAAGTAAATTTAAATGCAATGATTACATTAAGAGAGAAGTTTAAGCTTTATGTCGGATACTCTGATCATACAGTTGGAATAGAAGTTCCTATAGCTGCTGTTGCTATGGGAGCTAGTGTTATTGAAAAGCATTTTACCCTTGATAAAAATATGGAAGGACCTGATCATAAGGCAAGTCTTGAACCGAAAGAACTGAGTGCTATGGTAAGAGCAATAAGAAATATTGAATCAGCTTTAGGAAATGGTATAAAAGAACCCTCAAAATCTGAAATTAAGAATATTAATATAGCCCGTAAAAGTATAGTTGCCAATTGCGTTATAAAAAAAGGTGAAATTTTTACAGAAAATAATATAACAGTTAAAAGACCCGGCAATGGAATTTCCCCGATGAAATGGGATATAGTTATAGGCCAATCAGCTAAGAGAGATTTTATAGAAGATGAGTTGATAGAGATATGAAAAAAATTTGTGTGGTAACGGGAACCAGAGCTGAATATGGACTTCTTAAACCGTTGATAAAAAAGATAAATGAGGATAATGATTTGGAATTGCAAATCATAGTAACAGGTATGCATTTATCAGAAGATTTCGGCTGTACATATAAAGAAATTGAAAATGACGGATATTTTATAAATGACAAAATAGATATTTTATCTAAAGACGATACAAGTGTAGGAATATCGGAATCCATGTCAAAAGCAATGATAGAGTTTGCCAAAAGCTTTGTCATATTAAAACCTGATATGGTAGTTGTCTTAGGGGATAGATATGAAATTTTTTCAGCGGCAAGTGTGGCATGTGTAGCGAGAATACCTATTACACATATTCATGGAGGAGAAACAACTGAAGGCGCTTTTGATGAAGCATTCAGGCATTCAATAACTAAAATGTCATATCTCCATTTTACAGCAACTGAAGAATATAAAAAAAGAGTGGTTCAGCTTGGTGAATATCCTGAAAGAGTATTCAATGTAGGTGCTTTAGGAGTAGAAAATATAAAAAATATAAAACTAATGGAAAGAGTTGACCTAGAAAAAGCGATAAATTTTAAATTTGATAAAAATGTAGCATTAATTACATTTCATCCTGTAACATTGGAAAATAACACCTCAAAAGAACAATTTGAAGAATTGTTATCAGCACTGGATGAAATTGATAATTTAAAAGTAATATTTACAAAAGCTAATTCAGACACTAATGGAAGAGTAATAAATGCGTTGATAGATGAATATACGGTAAAACATAGTGATAGAATTGTTGCATTCACCTCCATGGGCTTAATTAGATATCTTAGTTCTATGAAATATTGTTCATTTGTACTGGGAAATTCTTCGAGTGGTATAGCAGAAGCGCCTTCATTTAAAATTCCGACTATTAATATAGGAGATAGACAGCGAGGACGTATTCAAGCAAAATCAATAATAAACTGTGAACCGGAGAAAAATTCCATTAAATCCGCAATAAATAAAGCGTTATCACAGGAGTTTAGAATCAGTATATCAGATGTAAGAAATCCATACGAAGGTAATGATACATCTGAAAATATAATCAACATATTAAAGGACTTTTTATTTAATAATAAAATAGATTTAAAGAAAAAATTTTATGATTTATCGGAGGAATAAATGAAGATAGCCGTATTAGGTCTTGGATCTATGGGTAAAAGAAGAATAACTCTTATGAAAAAAGAGTACAAAGATATAATAATATATGCTATAGATTCAAATTTAGATAGAAGAAACCAGATTAAAGAAAAACTGAACATTGAAGTTTATTCACAGCTTGATGAAATTGCCGATATTGTAGCATTAGATGCAGCAATTATATGCACACCTCCTAATACTCATGCTGATATAATATTAAAATGCTTGGATTATAGATTATCTATATTTGCTGAGATAAATTTGATTTCTGACAGATATGATGAAATAATTAAAAAAGCGGAAGAAAATAAATGCAAATTGTTTTTGTCCTCTACTCCGATGTACAGAAAAGAGATGGAGTATATAACACAAAACGTTAAAAAAAGTGAAAAAAGATTGAATTATGTCTATCATATAGGGCAATATTTACCAGATTGGCATCCATGGGAAAGTTACAAAGATTTTTTTGTCGGTAATAAAAAAACAAACGGATGCAGAGAAATTTTCGCAATAGAATTGCCATGGATATTAAACGCTTTTGGTGAAGTTTCTTCAATATCGGTTAGTAAAAGTAAAAATACTGATTTAGATATTGATTATGATGATAATTACATAGTTACTTTAAATCATATTACAGGACACAAAGGTGTAATGATAGTTGATGTTGTTTCAAGAAAAGCTGTAAGATTGCTCGAGGTTTTTGGTGAGGAATTATATATAGATTGGAAAGGTACACCTACTTCACTTAATCACTATAATTTTGAAAGTAAAGAAGATAATAATATAGTTTTATATGCAAATGAACAAAAAAATGAAAATTATGCTCAATTTGTAATAGAAAATGCCTATTTAGATGAAATAAAGGATTTCATGGAATATCTTGAGGATAAAAGTACACCAAGATATTCTTTTGAAAAAGACATAAAAATTTTGAATTTGATAAATCAAATAGAAAATTAGTTTGTGAGGATAACACTATGAGAGTATGTTTCTTTGGCATGGGATCTATAGGAAAAAGACATTTGAATAATTTAAGTGTTGTATGTAAGAAAAAAAATATATCTCTTAATATAGACGTTTTCAGAAATACTGATAAAGAACTGAATTATGAAGTGAAAGAATTAATAGAAAATGAAATTTTTAATTATGATGACCTGCAAAATAGTTATGATGCTATTTTTATAACAAATCCAACCAGCATGCACTATGAAACATTAAAATCTAACTTGAATAGAACAAAAAATTTCTTTATCGAAAAACCTGTATTTGACAAGGGTTACAATATAAATGAGATAAAACTAAGGGATGATGGAATATATTATGTTGCTTGTCCGCTTAGATATTCTAATGTGATTCTAAAGCTTAGAGAGATTATAGAGGGTGGAGAAAAACCATTTTCTGTAAGAGCAATAAGTTCAAGCTATTTACCTGATTGGCGGCCTAATGCAGATTACAGAGAAACCTACAGCGCTATAAAAGAACTTGGCGGTGGGGTATCAATTGACTTAATACATGAGCTAGATTATTTAACATATTTATTTGGAATGCCTGATGAAATAATAAGATGCATAGGAAAATATTCTAACTTAGAAATAAACAGCGATGATTTAGCTTTATATATATGTAAATATAAGGACAAATTGATAGAGGTCCACCTTGATTATTTTGGCAGGAAGCAAAAACGTGAAGTAGAATTATACTGTGAAAACAAATTGATTGTAGGAGATATTCTTAGAAATAAGCTAGTTATTGGAGAGAAAGAATTTTATTTTGAAGAAAATCCAAATGAGAAATATATAAGAGAAATGAACTATTTTATTGAATGTATTGAAAGTGGAATAAAAACGGAAAATGAAATTCAAAATGCACAGAATGTTTTAAAATTGTCAAGGGAGGATTACTGATGAATATACTTTTTACCGTATGTGGAAGAGAAGGTTCAAAGGGGGTTAAAAACAAGAACATAAGAAAATTTTTAGGAGTACCTTTATTTGAATATACTCTGTCTTCAATTAATCTTTACAAAGATAGGAATTCGCAAAAAATTCAAAATATACATACTGCTATAAGCACAGACAGCAGAGAATTTATTGAAATGATAAGTGCCAGGAAATCAAATGAGTTTCATATTATAAACAGAAACACAGATTTGGCAGAAGATAATACACCAAAAATGTATGCGATAAAAGATGCTTTAGAAAAATCTGAAATTATAAGCAGTTTAAGATATGATATAATTGTAGATTTAGATATAACTTCACCTATAAGAACTATAACTGATATAGAAAATGCAGTAAATAAGTCGGTACAGAGCAATGATTATGATGTTGTATTTTCAGTAACCGATGCCAGGCGTAATCCTTATTTTAACATGGTGATAGAAGAAGATAAGTATGTAAAAAAAGTATTGGAAAGTAATTATACAGCCAGACAGCAGGCTCCTGTTATGTATGATATGAATGCATCAATTTATGCATATAAAAGGGAGTTTTTATTGTCCGAAGTAAAATCTCCTTTAGAAGGTAAAGCTGGCATGATTGAAATGCTGGACACAGGAATAATTGATATAGATAGTGATAACGACTTTAATTTAATGGAAGTTATTGCCGATTGGATTATGGAAAACAAAGAAGAATACTTTTATTTAGGTAAAATTAAAGGTAACATATGATGAAAATTACAATGTCTATTGAAAAACTATTAGAAATTATTAAAAGACAAATTAACAATATTTATTACTTAAACAAAAATGATGAAAATGATATAGAAATGTGTCTAAGCAGTAGCTTAATAAGAATTGAAAAATGTTTTGAAAGAGTAAGAAATAAATATTATTGGGAAAATACAGATTGCGGAGAGAAAAATGTAATATTTAATCCTTTACATTCATGTCAATATACTATATTTTTATATTATATGTCTAATGAACTATATAAAAAAACCGGGAATATTACATTATGTGATAGAATTTATGGATTAAATAAAATGTTATCATCTGCGGATATTTTTTATGCGATAGAATTACCTGAGATATTTTTCTGCGAACATCCAGTTGGAAGTGTAATGGGCAGAGCTAAATATGGCAATTATTTTGCATTTTTACAGGGGTGTACAGTAGGAGGGAACAAAGGATCATATCCTAATATAGGTGAAAATGTTACTATGCTTTCAAACTCTAAAGTGATTGGGAACAGCAATATAGGAAACAATGTTATAATTTCGGCAAATACTTATATAAAAGACAGCAATATACCTGATTATTCAATAGTGTTTGGACAGTATCCTAATTTAAGCATTAAAAAAGTTGATGCTGAAAAAATTTTTGAACTTAATAATTTGTTTTATATATTTAAGTAAGACATACAAGAAAAATACAGAAAATATCATATATCAATGATTAAGAGGAACATTCCAATGGCATCATTAAAAAAAACAGCTTTAATTATAACAATTATATCATTAATATCTAAAGTATTTGGATTTGGTAGAGAGGTAGCTCTTGCATATTTTTTCGGCACTTCATCTATAGTGGATTCATATTTAATGGCAATAGCTATTCCCACTATTATATTTGGCTGGCTATCTTCCTTATCTGTTGTATATATACCAATATATACTGATCTTAAAGCTAATTATGGTATAAAAAAATCAAATGAATTTTCTGATAATGTCATTTCTGTATCTATTGTGCTGTCAATAATTTGTGCCTTGTTGGGAATGATGTTTTCTAAATCCATAGTATCTATAGTATCTCCTGGATTCGAAGGAGCTACATATGATATGACGGTACAGTTTCTGAATATTTCAATTTGGAGTATTTTATTTACTTCTGTTTTACAGATTTTGATATCATATTTAAATTGTAATGATAAATTCATACAATCAAATATTTCTTCGCTATTTTTTAGCAGTATACAAATTGTTTTTATAATAATTAGTGGAATTATAAGCAGTAAGATGTTAGTTTACGGATATTTGGCCGCAAATATATCCTATTTTGCTATTTTGCTATTTTTCTCTTTTAAAAATAATTTTTCATATAGATTTAAGATTTCTTTTACAAAGGAACTAAAACAAGCATTTTCTATTTTGATACCTGTTTTTTTTAGCAGCATGATAATGCAAATTAACGTTCTTATAGACAAGACTTTCGCATCAGTTCTTCAAGAAGGAAGTATATCTGCGCTAAATTATGCGTCTGTATTAAAGGGTTTTATTATAGTGATATTTATGATAGCGATTAACACTATGATATATCCTATGCTTTCTAAAGCTTTTGCCGAAAAAAATATAATAAAATTTAAGGATATATTTTCTAAAGGGACTAATATAATTATAATTTTATTTGTTCCTATAACTGTAGGTGCAATCATCTTATCAAAACCCGCTATATCTTTTATATTTGAACGCGGAGAGTTTGGAAACACATCAGTTATAATGACTACATCAGCATTTATCATGTATACAGTAGGGGTACTAGCCATATCATTACGAGATGTAATAACTAAAGTTTTTTATTCTATGCAAGATACTAAATCAATGCTGTATATCAGCGCTTTAGCTCTAGCTCTTGATATCATATTCAACATCCTCCTAATCAAACCAATGGGGCATGCAGGACTTGCTCTTGGCACAAGCTTATCAGCTATTATAACTATACCTATATTTTTCATAGTTCTAAGAAAAAAACTAGGTGCTTTAGGACTTAAAAATACTATGATTTTATTTGTAAAATCATGTGTTTCGACTGTTGTTATGGGCATAGTTGTATACTTTGGATTCAGCTTGCTGTCAGATGCCTTAGGCAGTGGGAAATTAAGCACATTATTGTCAATTATTTTATCTGCAGGTATAGGTGGTACAATATATTTTATTTTGATGATTATATTGAAAGTTAAAGAAATGGACTTTTTTACTGATATAATTAAAAAAGTAGGTTATAAATTAGCCATAAAAAGATAAGTATATAATCTTAATTATATACTTTAAAATATTATGTAGAATATTTCATATTGAACTAATCAATTGCTATATTGTAAGATATACCTGAAACATAAGAAAGGTATAATAAAATCCATGAAAACTAAAATAAATTTATCTGATAAAACTAAAAATATTGTTAATAAGCTAATATTTATGTTATTAATCCTGTGGATGATAGTGATATTTTGCTTCTCTCATCAGCCCGTTAATGAATCCATCCGGCTAAGTGGAAGTATCAGTAAGCCTATAGCTGAAAAACTTGAAAGTATTATTAAAATTGATGTTGATGAAGAAAATTTTGACTATATGATTAGAAAGTTTTCACATTTTATGGAGTACATGATACTTGGTATTCTTATGTATTTGGCATCTGTTAAAAGCAATATACCTAAAAATAATAAGCTGTTATGCTGTATATTATTATGTGCGTTATACGCTGTAACCGATGAGATTCATCAAGCATTCGTTCCGGGCAGAGGGCCTAAAGTATTTGATGTAATCATTGATACTATAGGTTCTATTGCAGGTATATTGATGATAAAATTAAAAATGAAATAATATTAGTTGTGAATAAAATAGTGTGCAATTATTTATTATAATACTTGTAAAATACACACTAATCCAACCTGTTTTTGCATTTGTCATATTTTGTCGAAAAACATCGATAAAGACATGTGCATTTTTTAAGCTTTTAACAAAAAAAGGTGGAAAAGGAGAAAATAATATAGTATCATTTAAGCAGGTACCTTTTAAAAGGTATGCTTTTGGGGGGGAGAAGATAAAGCACTTTGATTATAAGTGCTTTATTTCTTTTTTGTGTTAGATATTATTATATTTGATTAATATAAACCGATATTTTATTCTCAGTATTTTTTACTGATAAAGGTTGGTTTTCAGTTTACTAAAAAGGCACAGTGTATAGTAGCATAGAAGCCTTGATATAGTATGCTGGTATTGATAGTTTATCATGTTTAAAGATTAATAAGAAGATAGTTTTCTATACAATGTCATAATTTGTCGAAATACATCGAAGGAAATTCGTGCATTTTTTAAATTTTTAACGCAAAAAAGTAGAAAAGTATAAGTTGATATGGTATCATTTAATAAAGTACCTGTTGCAAGGTATTGCATAAAAGGGGAGAAAAAAAAGCACTTTGATTAAAAAAGTGCTTTTTTCTTTTATAATATTTAAAATATATCATCCTGATCGAAAATAACATAATCCGTATAAAATCCGTCTACGCCTAAGCTTCTATACATGTTTTGCTCTTCCTTAGTGCTTATAGTATGTATCAGCAATAATACATTTGATTCTTTTAATCTGCTTATATAGTTTTCACTTGCCAGTTCATATGAGAATGTAAGTGCTAACAGGCTGTTTTCTTTGGCAAATTCAATAATATTTGATGTTTTGATAACCTCATCATATGGCATTTTGTAGAATGTTAAGATTATATTTTTATATCCCAGATCCTTAATTATAGAGACTTCTAATCTGTTGTATGCCTGAGGAATAATACGATTAATTATCTCAGGGTACCTTGATGCTATCAAAGTCAGAGCTTTTATGTTATCGTCTTTAATATCTGTTACTATATATACTCCGGGATTAAACTTAAGTACATTTACCAATAACTCAATATCCATTGGAGTAAATCTATTCAATAATCTTCTATTATTAAACTCATCTAAACTTAAAGGAATAATATCCTGAGAATAGTATGTTTTCCAATCATGTATACAAACAAGCTCATCATCTCTTGTAAAGTTAAAGTCTATCTCTATAATTCTTCCACCTTCAGATATAGATTTTTGAATGGCTTCAAGACTATTAGTCTTGTAAAAGCCTTCAACTTCACCTGCACCGTGAATGATTCCTGTCTTAACAATTTTATGTTCTAAACTTAGCGACTCAAAAACCCTCACTGCCATAGCCAGAGATTCCTCTGTGCTTATATTATATTTAGGATAAAAATATCCGCCGTCTGTACCATTTACATATCCCTGCTTCTCCATTTCAGCAATATCTTCTATTGCCCAAACAGAAATATTGTCTTGATCCCAAAATCTGATTGGGCTGGTTTCATTTTCATTATAAAGATAAATCCTTTGCTTTGCCGCATTTATAGCTCTTGACAGTATAGTCACAGCTTCTTCCCTGCTTATATATCTGTAGGGACCAAACTCTTTTGCGCTTAAACCATTTGTTATGCCTAAATTATATGCTTTTATCAGCTTGGGATTTGTAGTATCTATAAATGGATTATCAGTTGAATTTAAATCAAAGTCTTTAGTTAATGACTCATATAAGTTAATAATTATCTCGCAAAACTTTTCTCTTGTGATACTATATTGGAAGTTTGATATTTCATTTTCTGTTATTAAGTTGTATTGTATAGCCTTTTTAATATCTTCATCAGCCCAGCTGCTTGATTTGTTGGAGCTGGCATAAATATTAAAAAAGCTAAATGCTATTATTAGTATTATAATAAAATATATCTTTTTCTTTAGCATTATGATTCTCCTTTTCAAAATAGTACACATATATGTTACAACAAAATAAAGGATATTTCAACCTTATATATAATTATTTATAATTTTATAATTCCATTTTGCTATGTAATTATTCGTTATAAAAAAGTAAATTATGTATTGATTTTTATAAATTATGCGAGAATATTTTATGCAAATTTTAAAAATCCAAATTTTTTAAATATAAAATTAAGGCAAATATACCATATTTACTCAAAATCTGATATAATATAGCTAAGATATTTAAAATTTTCAAACTTGAGGAGGTAGAAATGAAAAAAAGAGGTTTTTTAATTATCACAATATGTATTTTACTTATTTCTTTATCAAGCTGTTCATCGGGCACATCAAATGTCATAAAAAAATTTGAAAAATCATATAATACGCTTGACATAAATGGAATGTTAGATTGTATACATCCGACCTATGCCAGAGCTATTAAAGGCATGGCAGGATTATTCGGGGGTATCGCGGATATTGATGCAGAGGACCTTATTGACGTAATTCCGTTACTTCAATTTACTACTGACAAAGAAAGTCCCAAAATTTCGATTGATATAAAAGACAGCAGCGTTAAGGGTAAAAGTGCTGAAGTTAAAGCTAATATTTCTTATAAATATGACGGACAAAAGGAAAAAGACAAGGTAATTTTTTACTTAGAAAAAGTTGATGGAGAATGGTATATAGTAAATGTCGAATAAGGTAATAGCTAAACACAATGGCTTTAAAAGCTTTAATGTAAACAAGCAAATTTTTAAAAGTACATATCCTATCTTTAATCGACTATTAGTATATACAAAATCCAGATTTTGCTCTATAATAAAGGTAAATATTAGAAATCTGGGAGGTTGGTACAATGGATGATACTAAATATATTAATTTTGATTTATTAGAAAAATTCATGGAAGATGTTTTTGTCAAGCTTGGAGCTCCGGAGGATGAAGCTAAAATTATTGCAGATGTACTTATTTCATCAGATAAGCTTGGTATAGATTCTCATGGCATAGGCAGATTTAAACCCATATATGTAGACAGAATTAATTCAGGCATATTAAATCCTGTTACTGATACAGAGATAGTAAAAGAAAGCTACACTACAGCTATATTGGATGCCAATGATGGTATGGGGCATGTTGCCGGTAAAAGAGCTATGGAAATAGCTATAGAAAAGGCAAAGGTTTATGGTATGGGAATGGTAACGGTGAAAAATTCTTCTCACTATGGCTTTGCCGGATATTATCCGCTTATGGCATCGAAAGCTGGAATGATAGGTATAACCGGGACAAACGCAAGACCTTCGATAGCACCTACCTTCGGTGTAGAGAATATGCTCGGAACAAATCCTCTTACCTTTGCAATACCTACTGATGAGGAGTTTGACTTCCTGCTTGACTGTGCTACTTCGACTTCTCAAAGAGGAAAGATAGAAAAATATGAAAGAGAAGGCAAAATGCTTCCCGAGGGTTGGGTTATAGATGATGAAGGCAATGTGAGGACTGACACTGAACAAGTACTTATTGATCTGACAAAAGGAAAGGCTGCATTGACACCTCTTGGCGGAGTAGGAGAGGAGCTTGCAGGATATAAGGGCTACGGGTATGCTACGGTGGTTGAGATATTGTCGTCTGCTCTTCACTTAGGGCCATTTATGAAGACATTGACTGATGTTGATGAAAATGGAAATAAGAAGCCTTATAAATTAGGACATTTTTTTATAGCTATCAATATTGAAAATTTTGTGGAAATAGAAAAGTTCAGAAAGCAAACAGGCGATATTTTAAGAGAACTCAGAAGCTCTAGGAAGGCGCCGGGATACGATAGAATATATACTGCCGGAGAAAAGGAATATTTAACTTATCAGTATAGAAAAGATAAAGGCGTACCGATGAATGAAGTTCTGCTCAAACAAATAAATGAACTGAATGACAAATATCAATTGGGATATAAATTTTAATCCAAAAGAAAAACTCAGGAAACCTGAGTTTTTTCTTTTGGATATATATTCACAAAAAAAAGGTATTTTTGTAGAAACATCTGAAATGCTGACTTGTAAACGCATATTTATAAAAAATATATTTTTCAAACTATTTTTTAATATAATATCTTAACTTGATTTTTACTTTTATTTAATAATTTGATTGAAATATTACAAAAATGAAATTAAAATTTAATTACTAAAAATATGTTCGATTACAACATGAGTTATCAACAGCTGTGGATAAAATTGTGCACAACTATCTAAAGACTAAATATTAACAGTGTTTTTTGTCAACAATTTTTTTAAAAAATATAAAAATTTTTATTTTATAAAAAACCATACTATTTTGTACATTTATTTATCCACAATCTATCCACAAGTGTGGATAAACATAATTATATTTATTCATGACATAATAATACTAACACTATTATTCCTGATGACAAATATCTTTCTTTGTATGACTATACTTAGTCAGGACTGTGCCCCTTTGCCGAAATAACAAAATTTACAAAAAATAAAAAAGTTATTTGTATAATTTTGTGAATTATAGTATTATCTATATAATATCTATTTTACAATATATACTAATCATAAGTTAAGACTTAGATCAAGAATAAATACACTTAGGAGGGGTCAGTTTATAATGGATAATTCAAATCTAAACAGTTATAATATTATGGCAAACTATTTTGAACCTTTTATAACATGTGAAATTAAATATAATGATGTTACGGATGAAAATGAACTATACATAATTTACGCCAATAAACATTTTTATGATATTACGGGAATTATGGATTCTGAAGCCGTAAATAAGAAATTTTCTGAAGTATGCCCCAGCACAAAAACCTCCATATTTGATTGGTGCTCTATTATTGTGAATTCTGCGATGACAAACGATTGCAAAATAATTGAGCAATATTTTGACTGTTTTAATAAATTTTTAAAGCTATTTATATTTGGATATGACAAGGGTGTCTTTCATATAATTATACAGGATATAACTGATAAAAAACAAATATCCAGAATACTATTTGAAAAAAACAGACAAATTGAATATTTACAGGAAGATTTGAGAAGAAAAAATGATGAGGACATACTGACCAGGCTTTATAACTATCAATTTGTTATAGACAGCTTAGACACCAGCATAAGAAATTACAAAGAAGAAAATATGGGATTTTCCTTATTGCTGATAGATTTTTTAAATTTTAAACAACTTAATTTAGACTACGGATTTAAACTTGCGGATAAGATGCTTGTTCAAATAGCAGATTGTATAATTTCTAACACGAGAAAGATAGATCTTGCATGCAGATATTTTGGAGATAAGTTTTTGATTGTTTATAATAATATTGATACAGATATAGCAAAAATATTAATTGACAGGTTGAAGAAATCACTAAAAAAGACTATAATATTATATGACGGCTCCGAATTGCAATTTAACGGGTCAGTAATTGATTATTCCGGACAGACAAAGGAACAATTAATAATTGAACTTGAAGAAAATGTTAAGAAATCAAAACTGCTGGGACCCGGTACCATATTGTAATAAATGTTCAATGTAGTTTAGCATGCAGTAGATTTGGATATAATATAATATCTTTATGATATAAAAAATAAAATTATAAATAAAGAATAGGAGTAATTAATGGAAAATAAAATAATTGTTGATAGCAGTATTGACTTTAGTGATGACAAAGAAGTTATTTCAGAAGAAATTGATAGAGTACCATTTAAAATATTAATTGATAATGATGAAATAACAGACCTTAACTTAAATACAGAAGAATTGATTACTAAAATGAAGTCAAGCAGAAAGCAGATAAAAACAGCCTGTCCTTCTCCGGATGAATATATGAATTCATTTTCTAAGGAAGGGGCATCTTTTGTCGTTACGATTTCAGCCGCATTGAGCGGGTCTTATAACAGCGCGGTTTTGGCAAAAAACATGTTTTTAGAAAAGATGCCTGAAGCTTTAGTACACATTTTTGATACTAAATCTGCATCTTCCGGCGCAACATTGGTGGCACTTAAGGTAAAGCAGCTGATTAAGGAAAATTTAAACTTTAATGATATAGTTGATGCAACAAATAAATATATATCTAAATTAAAAACGCTGTTTATTTTGGATTCACTTGACAATCTGGCTAAAAACGGCAGAATCAGCGGAGTTAAGGCTATGGTAGCATCTCTTTTGCACATTGTTCCTATAATGGGCGAAAACGGCAACGGCGAAATAGTTCTTGTTGAGCAGATAAGAGGCAATAAAAAAGCCTTTAACAGATTAATAGATATGATTGGCGAATATAACATAGATTTTGAAAATACTATACTTGGTATAACTCACTCAAATGCAAAAATAAAGGCGGAAAGCTTAAAAGAGGAGCTTTTAAAAAGATATAAATTTAAGGATATACTTATATTTAAAGCAGGTGGATTGAGCACTGTTTATGCGGATGACGGAGGAATAGTAGTAGCATTTTAAATTTCCCGATTGAGGATCAAAATATTTAATTAGAATAATTGTATGAGCTAAGTGCTAATACACAGAAATTGCAAAATCTCAGTTGAGAATATGGAGGGAACTATGGATTACAAAAAGCTTATATCAAACAGAAAATCTGTCAGAGACTATAAAAGAAAGAGTTTAAAGGATGAAGATATAAGAGAATTAAAGGATTACGTTGACAAAGCAAAAAAATTAGCAACCGATATTGAAGTAGAAGCTATTGCTATGGGAAATGAAGTGTTTGAAAATCTCAACGGTAAGGCAGGATACCAAGGCTTTATGCTTGATGCTCCGAACTATATTATATTGCTGTCGGAAAAAAAGGATAACTACATTAAAAATGCAGGATATATAGGTGAAGAAATTGTTCTTAAGGCACTTGATATGCAAATCGGCTCATGTTGGGTTACTTTTAATGACAGCGATTTGGTAAAGAGTAATTTAGGCATTGAGAGTGATAAGGAAGTTGTTGCTATTATAGCATTGGGCTACGATGCTAACAAAACTAAGATTATCAATATACATAAAATAGGAGAAAATGAGTCCAAAACAAAGCTGGCAAAAGTTGCGGATAATATATCGGAAAGACTTGGGGTTGAAGATATAGTTTACTTAAACAGCTGGGGAAACAATGCAACAGCACATGAGCTTGAGAATAGAGCTCTTTTAAACGCATTTCACTATGCTAGGCTGGCTCCGTCCACTCTTAACAGACAGCCATGGAGATTTATACTGGATGATGACACAGTGGTTTTGGCTGTAAGAGATGATGAACATACAGGAACTTATGAAGAAGAAATAGACTCCGGAATAGTTATGCTGTACTTTGAAGCAATAGTAGATGCGACGCTGACAGATATAACTTGGGAATTGAATCACCCTGAGAAGAATTATAATATACCCGAAGATTATGTAATCGTGGGATATTGCAATATATGATTTTAAGTTGATGAAGCCGCTCAGCAGATTGAGAATTTTCAGTCCGAAGAGCGGCTTTCGCTATGGTTGCGATTACTGGCAAAATGTTTATTATTTAGAAACAGGAATTTATCATCTTCACATTGCTATAAATTTGTGAAGCTTATTTATTATAAACTGTAGCTTTTAAACTAAACGACATTGGATATTTATCTGTGTTATATTTATAACGGTATAATCCATATTCAAGCCGTTCCATGTCACCCAGATTATAAAAGTTTTCTGTAAATTCGTTGAAAAATTCAATATGCAATCCTGCTGATGTAAGTGAATTTATAATGTCGGATATGGAATACATCCAAAAATAAGTCGTTACCTCAATAAAGTTTAGCTATCAGAGAATTTAGGGCATAGAAAAGCCGCAGGACTTCAAAATCCTACGGCAAATCTTAGTGCGAAATCTATATATCAAGTTTAAATCTTTTTTCTACAGCACTTAGAATGGCTGCTATAACTATCGTATATATAGGTATTAAGAAAAAGTTTGATATAATTCTTGCCGGTAAAAATGCCAAATAGCCTTTTCCGAATACAACTGATAAGAAGTAAGTATTTAATAATATTGAAGTAATAAATTGACTTACACTTACGGTGAATAATATCTTGTCTACCTTTACGCTAAAATTGAATCTCGATGTTATAATTATCGGAACTATTATATAAGCTGCGGCAAGTACCAGAAATCCTATAACAAACAATACATTCAAAGGCTCACCGTTATAATACAATGTACTGTTCTCAAAACTAAGCAAGTCCTTGATTATAAAAGCACCTACACATCCGGCAGAGAGTACGGCTATAAAAACTGTGTTTAGCAGATTATAATTCATACTGTCTTTTTTAAGATATTTGTATATAAGCGCCGGTATTAAGCCGCTTAATCCTGCAGCAAGTGTGAATCCAGGGAAGTATGGACCTGCCGGCTTGATTATACAAGTTAAAATATCTACTATAGCTCCGGAGAAAAATCCCATGACCGGTCCGCAGACAATACCCGTAAGCATGGTTATTGCTGTAGAAAATGTGACTTTAACCGCATTAAAGCCAACAACCGGGATGTAGAAAAGAAAAATTAAATTTAAAACTAAGCTCATCGAAATGAGTATGCCTGTCCTTGTTAGATTAGTGACAGAAAACTGTTTAGACATAGAAAAAGTATTACCTTTCACTTTAACCTCCTGTTGATTACAACTTTTAGTTACAAAGTAATACTTCCGCAAATAATAAATATATTAATATTAAATTTATGCATATTAATACTTTAACAGCGGAAGCGACAAGATACCGCAGACCTATAGTCTTTCGTTTAAGAGCGACCTCCCATCTCTTAACACTTTACGCACCTTATCCACTCTGTTTATAATATCAAAATGATAACATAAATTGCTTCCTTTGTCACTAAGTATTTTGACAAAGTTTTTGTCACAAAATATTTAAACAGTAAATTTTTCTTTACAAAATTTTCAATATGGTATATTATAGTATTTAGTATAATTTGAATGGATGGTATAGCTTTATGAATGTTGTAGATTTACTTAAAGAAAAATATAAAACAATGACGACAAAGCAAAAAAAGCTAGCTGATTATATGCTTAATGATCCTCATATAATGTGCTTTATAACATTGAAAGACCTCAGTATAGCCACTAAGGTAACGGAGGTCACAATACTTAACGCTTGCAATGCTTGGGGCTTTGAGAACTTTAACGAGCTTAAATATGAGTTCAGAAAATATAGTGTAATATCCAGCAAAAACGAAGTTCAGATACAAAATCTATACGCGTCCAATCCTGTGCCCGCTTATGAACTGACTCACAAGGAACAGCTGTTAATTGACATATGCCACGAAGAGCTTGCGATGATAAATAATTATGTTAAAAATATCGATATAAGCAAGATATTCAATGCTTCGGAAATGATATTGAAACACAAAACAATAGTTATATGCGGCAGAGGGGTTTCGTATCAGCTTGCCGAATTTATTTCAATGCGTATGGCAACAGTCGGAGTTTCCTCTATAACAGTAAATACGGAACTTAATGACAATATATACGGTGCACTTTCATTTATAAAAAGCGGTATGCTTTTGATGCCTATTTCTTTTCCGGACTATTACTATATGACTAATAAATTTGTTGAATATGCAAAAATTAAAGGTGCTACTATATTGTCAATAACAGATAATGAAAACTCTGAAGTGGCTCTAAACAGTGATTTAGCTTTAAGCTGTCCGACTACCACAAGACTTTTTCTCAATACGCTTTCAGCTCCTATGATGCTTGGAAATCTATTGACATCAGCTGTAAGCATAGCAAAAAGTGCAAAATTTAAAAATGATACAAATTATATGAATGATATTGAAGAATTTTCAAAAATATTTAAAGCACAAGAAACTATATAACCAATATAAATATTTTTAATTTACCATATATACCGCAAATACATTATATTTGCGGTTTTTTTATGAAAAAATATATGTACGTGTATTCTGTCAGCTATAAAAAAAAATTATACTATAAACACAAACAATGAAAATTAATTAAAGTTTTAGATTAACCTATTAAAGTATAGTAAAAACATAATAAAAAAATATTAATTAAAGTGTTTATATAAAAGATTGTGAATTCGTTGACATAGATTATAGTATATGCTATAATTCAAACAATTAAATACAATAAATTTAAGGAGTGTAAAAAATGAAAAAGTTATTAGCTTTAATTTTAGTTTTTACAATGTGTTTAAGTATTGTTGCATGTAACAATACAGATAAGCCTTCAGATCAAGGAAATCAAAATGAAAAACCAAACGATAATGATAACAAACCATCGGGAGAGCCGGATGCAGAGCAGTATTATAATACTTACTTAGCATCAGACCCTACTTCTCTTGATATTTCACTTCGTTCAGACACATACTCAAGTACAATCATTACTAATGTAATGGAAGGACTTATTCGTCGTGAAGACAGAAACGGAGAATATTTTATGGCACCAGGAGATGCACAAACTTGGAAAAGCAATGAAGAGGGTACAGTTTGGACGTTCTATCTTGGAGATAATAAATGGAATGACGGAGAACCTGTAACAGCTGAGCAATATGTTTATTCGCTAAGACGTAGTGCAGATCCTGCAACAGGATGTCCTAACAGTTTCTTTTTATCTCCTATACTTAACTATAATGCTATAAGTAAGGGTGAAAAAGATCCATCAGAGCTTGGAGTAAAAGCTATAGATGAGAAAACGTTAGAAATTACCCTTTCGCAAACGGTACCTGCATTCTTGGAAATGTGTAACAGCACAATCTACTATCCTCAAAGAGAAGACAAAATGCAAGAGTGGGGAGAAAAATACGGTACAGAAGCTGCATATACTATGTACAACGGACCATTTGTACTTGACAGCTGGACACACAACAGTTCTTTAGTTCTTAAAAAGAACCCTAATTATTGGAACGTAGATGCAGTTAAATTGGACAAAGTTAATTTAGCTATAATGTCTGACACAACTACTATAATCAACGCATACAAGAGCGGAGATTTAGATACTGTCGGAGTAAGTACACAAGAATGGCTTGAAGAGTTCCAAAAAGACAGTAATTCTAAGTATGAAAACTATACAACTCAATCTATATTATTTACATTCTACAATACACAAAATGAGTTGATGAAAAACGAAAAAATTCGTAAAGCGTTTAGCTTAGCTATAGATCATGAAGATATCAACGAAATGTGCTTCGGTGGATTAAGAGTTCCTACATGGGGCTGGGTTGTTCCTACAATTTCAGTTGGAGAAACTAACTTCCGTAAAGCTGCAGGAGACGTTTTATTAGAGCAATTAGAAGAATTAACAGCTAAAGGTCAAACACCTAAAGATTTATTAATTGAAGGTATGAAAGAAGCCGGTTTAGGAGAAGATCCATCAACTCTTGATATAACATTATCATTAGCAGGAACAGATGATTGGTTCCGTACATTCGGTGAGTATATACAACAAGTATATTTAACAGAATTAGGGGTTAACCTAAAAATAAACTTTGCTGAGTGGGCCATATTCTATGAAAATGTTCAAAATGGTAACTACCAAATGGCTTATATGAGCTGGGGAGCATACTACAACGATCCATATGATGTGTTGAGCATATTCAAATCAGAACTTGACCAAGTTGAAACAGGTTGGGCAAATGCAGAATTTGACAGATTAATAGATGAAGCTAATGTTGAAATGGATGAACAAAAGAGACTTGAAAATTATATGGCTGCTGAAAAAATACTTTTAGAAGAAGCCGTTGCTTGTCCTTTATTGACATCTACAGTACACTCATTCTACAAAAATTATGTATATGGATATTCAAGCCTTGGATTCAGTACTAACGGATACAAGGATATGTATACAGTAGGCAGATAGAGAACTGCTATGCAGTTCCTTATAAAAACATGAGTTAAATTAAAACATTCTACAGACAAAATAAGCGGGCAACTATAGTGGTTGCCCCGTTTTGTTAAGTTTTCAGACAGCAATAAAGAGGGAGGTTTCAAGTTGAAAAAATATATATTTAAAAGAATAGTTTATATGATAATCACGCTATTTATCATAATAACAGCTACGTTCTTTCTTATGAGAAGTATACCGGGCGACCCGCTTGCTTCCATGGCACAAATGCTTCCTGAGCAGACAAGAGCTAACTTTTATGCTAAGTATGGCTTAGATAAGCCTTTACATCAGCAGTATTTTTCCTATATGAAGAATTTATTAAAACTTGATTTAGGAGAGAGTCTTGTATTTGCCGGAAGATCAATCAGCGGAACTATAGCCTCAACATCTCCTGTATCGGGACTGGTGGGAGGTATAGCACTTGTCATAGGGGTTACAATAGGTATTGTTCTGGGTATCATTGCTGCATTGAATAAAAACAGGTGGCCTGATTATATTGTTATGTTTATCGCAATTTTAGGAGTTACAATACCTGTCTTTATCTTGATTTCGCTTGTTCAGTTAGTGTTTGCTGTTAAACTTGGCTGGGCTCCGGCTTCAGGCTGGGGACAGGCAAAGCATATGATATTGCCTGTTCTGGTAATGAGCTTCGGACCTATAGCAAGCTATGCAAGATATATCAAATCAAGTATGCTTGACACATTAGAGCAGGATTATGTATTGACAGCAAGAGCAAAGGGATTGTCAGAAGGAAAGGTAATCAGAAGACATGTTCTGAGAAACTCTATGCTTCCGGCTGTAACAATGCTGGCAAGCAGTATAGTAGGTATATTTACAGGATCTTTCATTACTGAAAAAATGTTTTCTATACCGGGAATAGGGTTCTACTATATAAGCTCTATAAACAACAATGACTATACAATGATTCTGGGAACAACAATTTTCTATGCGGCACTATTTGTTGTAATGCAGCTCATAGTGGATTTTGTTTATATGCTGATAGATCCTAGAATCAGAATAACAGACAGTTTAGATTAGAGGAGTGATGATTATGCAAAATAATGAAAATATAGATATATCTTCTTTTGAGATTGTCGGAATAGCTGAAAATCAGGGCGATGTTATCGCACGTCCCAGAATCGGATATTTTAAGGATGCATGGAGAAGATTTAAAGGAAATAAAGTTGCATTAATTGCTATGTTCATACTTTTGATTCTTACTATCATGGTAATTATAGGACCTGAAATCAGCGGATATAAATTTGAATCTGTTGATAAAGCAGCACGTAATCAAGCCCCGAGCTCATCACACTGGTTTGGCACGGATAAGCTTGGTCGTGACCTTTTTGCCAGAGTATGGGTAGGAGGAAGAGTATCTATAATTATAGGTATTGCGGGAGCACTTATTTCTTCCGTTATAGGATGTATATATGGAGGAATTGCTGCCTACTTCGGAGGTAAGATTGACAATATTATGATGCGTATAGTTGAGATTCTTATAAGCATACCGTATCTGATAGTAGTTATACTGATGTCAATTATATTTAACAGTAAAAGCTTGGCAACATTGATACTTGCTATGACAATAACCGGTTGGTGCGGTATGGCAAGACTTGTAAGAGCTCAGATGCTTCAAATTAAAAATGAAGAGTATATTCACGCTGCCAAAGCTATGGGAGTAAGTCCGTGGAAAATAGTTGTTAAATATATGATACCTAATACTATAAGCGTTGTAATTGTTTCCATAACCTTTAGTATACCGGGATATATATTCTCAGAGGCATTCCTAAGCTATATAGGACTTGGAATTCAGCCTCCGGGAACAAGCTGGGGAGCACTGGCATCATCCGCACAGGCACAATTTACCCACTATCCTTACCAACTGTTTTTCCCTGCGTTAATGATTGCGCTGACTATGCTGTCCTTTACACTTATGGGTGATGGCTTACGTGATGCGCTTGACCCGCGTTTAAGAAAGTAGGTGCTTTATATGACTAAAAATATATTAGAAGTAAAAAATCTCAGAGTTTCCTTTAACACATATGCAGGAGAGGTAAGAGCTGTAAGAGGCGTTGATTTTGAGTTAAAGCCCGGTGAGACACTTGCCTTTGTAGGAGAATCAGGCTGCGGCAAAACAGTAACAGCCAAAGCTATAATGAGACTTTTAAAAGAATATGTAACAGAGATAAAGGAAGGCTCAAGTATATTATACAATAACGAAGAAGTTCTTAAAATGAATAAAAAGAGACTTCATGAATATAGAGGAAATGAAGTAAGTATGATTTTCCAAGATCCTATGAGCTCGCTGAATCCTACGATGACATGCGGAAAGCAGGTAATGGAAAGCCTTATGCTTCACCGTGGACTAAAAAAAGAAGATGCAAGAAAACAAGCCCTTAAAATGTTTGAACTTGTTCGTATACCGGATGCCGAAAAAAGACTGAAAGCGTATCCTCATCAGCTGTCAGGCGGTATGCGTCAAAGAGTTATGATTGCCATAGCCTTGGCTTGCAGTCCAAGCATACTGATAGCAGACGAGCCTACAACAGCACTTGACGTTACCATTCAGGCGCAGATTATGGACCTTCTGAACGAGCTTAAAAAAGATATGAACACTGCTATTATACTTGTTACCCACGACTTGGGAGTAGTTGCTAACTTTGCAGACAGAATACAGGTAATGTATGCAGGACAGATTATAGAAAGAGGAACTGCAAAAGAAATTTTCTATGAACCAAAACATCCGTATACCTGGGCACTGTTAAGCTCAGTTCCAAAACTGGCTAAAAACAACAAGGATGAGCTATATGCATTAAAAGGAACGCCCCCTGATTTAATATTGCCTTTAGAGCATTGCCCGTTTGCCGACAGATGTCAGTACTGCATGAAGATATGCCGCGAGCAAATGCCTGCTGAAACTAAATTATCAGACACCCATAGAGTATCTTGCTGGTTAATGCATCCTTCTGCTCCGAAAGTAGATCCATTCTATAAAAGGGAGGAAAAGTAAATGACAGAAAAGATTATAGAGGTAAAAGACCTGTGCAGATATTTTAATGCGGGTAAAAATGCCACATTAAAAGCTGTGGATGGTGTAAGCTTTAGCATAAACCGCGGTGAAACTCTGGGACTTGTAGGAGAATCAGGCTGCGGAAAAACTACCTGCGGAAGAACCGTATTAAGACTTTATGATGCAACTGCAGGACAGGTTTTATATAACGGAGAAGATATAAACAAATACAATAAAAAACAGCTTTTAAGCTTCAAGAAAAATGCCCAGATGATTTTTCAGGACCCTTATTCGTCTCTTAATCCGAGAATGACAATATTTGAAATTATATCAGAAGGACTTAATGTTCACTATAATATTTCAAAGCAAGAAAAAAGCAATCGTGTAAATGAGATTCTATCCGCTGTAGGTTTGACAGAGAGCTTCGGAAACAGATTTGCACATGAATTGTCAGGAGGACAAAGACAGCGTATAGGAATAGCGAGAGCCTTGATTGTAGAGCCTGAATTTATAGTTTGTGATGAGCCCATATCAGCACTTGATGTTTCTATTCAGGCACAGATAGTAAACCTTCTTATAAAACTTCAGAAAGAGCGTAACCTGACCTATTTATTTATATCACATGACTTGTCTATGGTAAGACATATTTCTGACAGAATAGGAGTTATGTATCTTGGAAGCTTAGTAGAACTAACATCAAGCGAGACCTTGTTTGAGCGTACACTGCATCCATATACTCAGGTACTGCTTTCAGCTATACCCGATGCGGAACCTGACCCTGAACTTCAAAGAAAGCGTATGAAAATTCAAGGGGAGATACCTAGTCCTGTTAATCAGCCGAAGGGATGTAAATTTTCTACAAGGTGTAACTTTGTAACAGATATATGCAAAACTGACCGCCCTGTGCTTAAAGAGGTTGAAAAAGACCATTTCGTAGCATGTCATAATTGTGAACAATTTATGTAAAAACTGTGAGGTAGCTGCATGAATAAAAAATATAGACTTACGGCACTGCTCCTGATAGGAATTATTCTTATAGGAGCTTTGACGGGATGTAATAATACAAAAGAACTGGGCAGACTCAATGATAAGAAGCTCATTGAATCTGTAGACATCGCTTCCAAAAACTATTTTGAGCAGAAAAAATTTGTAGGAATGTCAGTTGCAATAATAAAAGACGGAAAAGTAGCCTATTTAAACTATGGCAATAAAAGCAAAGAGAAAGAGGCGGTTGATGAAAATACAATTTATGAGATAGCCTCTATTTCCAAAACCTTTGCAGGAACACTTCTGGCAATAGAATCCTTAAACGGAAAGTTATCTTTAGATGACCCTGTGCAAGAATATATGAGTTATCCTATATCGGGAGAGTACAACGGAGCTGTTATGACGCTGAGACATCTTGTTACACATGTTTCGGGACTCAGCAGGATGCCTAACAACTGGAGAGATGGACCAAACCCGTATAAAAACTATAACAGAGAAAAATTAGATTCATATATGAAGAAAAACGAGCTAACCAGAAAACCCGGAGCTGTATATGAATATTCAAATCTTGCATTCGGAGTTTTAGGATGTATATTAGAGGATTTAGAATCTGAACCATATGATGAGCTTTTAAGAAGAGAGATATATGAGCCGCTAGATTTTAAGGACACAGCAATCTTTTTGAATGAAGAACAACAGTTGCGAAAAGCATCCCCTTATTCCACTGCCGATATAGAAGGCTATGAATGGGATTTTGATGCAATGCAGGCATGTGCCGGAATGAAGAGTTCAACAAGAGATTTAGCAAGATATATAGCCGCAAACATGAATCAGCTTGAGACTAACGAAACCTTGAAAAAATCATTTGAGATAGCACAAGAGGTGCATTTTGGCGGAGCTCCTAAAATCGGACTTGCATGGAGATTTGCTAAAGCCGGAGGAGAAACTATTCTTGAGCATGACGGACTGGCAGGAGCATATACGAGCTATACAGCCTTTAACAAGGAAAAAGGCGTAGGCGTAGTAGTATTGTGCAACAGTGCTGACGGTGTTATCAGCTTAGGAACAGGAATTATGGAAATACTTTTGAAGCAAGATAAATAACTTATATTGGAGATTACTAATATGATAGGAGCAGATTTAATAAATAAAATACTGCAAACTGCTCTTGAAAACGGAGGAGATTTTGCAGAGGTATTTGTAGAAGATAAATATAATACAAATATCACAGTAAATAATGATGTAGTTGATAACGGAATAGTTGCCAAAGATTATGGAATAGGAATAAGAGTTTTTTCAAAAAACAACTATATATACACATATTCAGGAAACGATTCAGAAGATAATTTGTTAAAAATAACCAAAGAAGCGTGCAAGGCTCTTGATAAATCAAGTCTGACAAGCTTTAACCAAGTATCTGAGCTGACAAAAAGCTGTATTGCGATTGAGAAATATTTCAGCAAGACTGATTATAAGAAAAAGCTGGACCTTATCAATCAAGCGATAAGCGCAGGAAAAGCATATGACAGCAGTGTTAAAAGAATGGCAGTAAGATATTTGGACCAGGAACAGCATGTTATAATCGCAAACACTGAAGGAGTATATAAAGAAGATAAGAGATATAAAACAAGAATGATAATCAGTGCTTATGCAGAAAAAAACGGAGATTTGCAAAGCGGATATATAGGACCGGGAGCAGCTAAGGGACTTGAGTTTTATGACGAGATAGATTTAGATTATTACGGAAGAGAAGCAGCCCGCTCTGCCTGTGCCATGGCAGGAGCAAAATATTGCCCGGCAGGACAGATGCCCGTAGTTGTTGACAACGGCTTCGGAGGACTTATGTTTCACGAAGCGTGCGGACACAGCCTTGAAGCGAGCAGTGTTGCAAAAGGCAACTCTGAATTTTCAGGAAAACTTGGACAAAAGGTTGCATCAGATATATTGACTCTGGTAGACGACGGAAGCATAGAAAAGGCTTGGGGATCTCAATATATAGATGATGAGGGAACCAAGACACAAAAGAATATTCTTATAGAAAACGGAATACTAAAGAGCTATATGATAGACAAGCTAAACAGCAGAATAATGAACATGCCGCCGACAGGCTCGGGAAGACGTGAGTCCTATAAATACGCACCGACATCAAGAATGAGCAATACCTATATTGAAGCAGGAAAGCATTCAAAAGATGAAATCATATCAAATACTGAAAGAGGTCTGTTTGTTAAATCAATAAATGCGGGCTCGGTAAATCCTCTTACCGGTGAATTTAACTTCTCGGTGATGGAAGCCTATCTGATTGAAAACGGAAAGCTTGCTAAGCCTGTAAAAGGAGCTACTCTGATAGGAACGGGCGGAAGCATATTAAAACTTGTAGATATGGTAGGAGACAATCTGAGTATCGGTCAAGGATACTGTTATGCGGCAAGCGGAGCTTTATTTATAGGCGCAGGACAGCCTACAGTCAGAATATCCAATATGACAGTGGGAGGCATGAGATAAGATGAATATAAAAGAATATATAAGAAAGCTTATTAAGACCTGCAATGAGCACAAAATTACTGATGTTGAGGTTTATTATTCTTCCTCAAGCTCAACAGTAATTAATGTAGTTAATGATGAAGTTGAAAATTTTAAACTGTCAAACAATGAGGGCATAAATATAAGCGGTAATTACGAAGGCAAAAATAGCGTAACATATATAGAAAAGTTTGATGATGACTCGATGATTTTAGCGGTTAATAACATTAAAGAAACAGCACCCCATAACAATAAAGTCAGAAAAACCGTAGAAAAAAATAATCTTGATAATAAAAGTGATGCAAGCGATAATGCAGACATTGACCATAAAACCGACATCAATCATGTTATTGAAAAATTAAAAACAATAAGTAAAAAGGCTAAAATATTCAGTGAAAAAATAATTGCTGTGCCTCGCTGTGAATACTATGAAAACAGAACAAAAATTATACTGTTTGATGACAGAGGCGCAGAACTTGAGGATTTCTATTCATATAGTTTGGGAAGTATAGGACTTGTTGCTCAAGAGGGCGAAATAAAGAAAAATGCTTATTCATCCAGAATAGGCAAATGCTTTGAAGAAGTAGATTATAACAGCATCTTGAAAGATGCCGCAGATGAAGCAATAAGCATGATAAATGCAAAACCTATTAAAAGCGGTAATTATGATGTTATTATTAAAAACAGTACCGCAGCAAATATATTTGCATCATTTATGCCGGTATTTTATGCGGATGCGATTAAGAAAAATACAAGCAAACTTAAAGGCAAAACAGATACCCAAGTTGCTGTTAACAATCTTAATATTATTGAAGACCCACTTTATCCAAAAGCTAAAATAAAAAGAAACTTTGACGATGAAGGAATTAAAACCTATAAAAAGCCTTTAATAGAAAACGGCACTTTAAGAAATATCTTAAGCAGCAGTGAATACGAAAACTCAACAGGAAATGCGTACAGAGATTCATACAGATCCAATATTGCCGTATCAGCTCTGAATTGTTATATAGAGCCTGGCGTTAAACAGACTTCGGAAATGATACTAGGTCTTAAAGAAGGCGTTATGATAACAAATGTTGACGGTCTGCATGCAGGAATTAATACGACTACCGGAGATTTTTCACTTATCGCTAACGGATATTATATAGAAAATGGAGAAATAAAAAAGCCTGTAAATCAAATTACAGTTGCGGGAAATTTCTACGAGATGCTAAACAATATTATTGATATATCAGAAGATGTTTTAACATCAGATAATTATATAAATTACTTTGAATCCCCATCATTGCTTGTAAAAGGCTTAATGATAGGCGGACTGTAAACAAAACTCCCCCCTATAATAAAAAGTGATAATGCACATTTGCATTATCACTTTTTATTTATATTAATTATTTTAAATTATTTTTCAACTTCTCAAGCTCTTTTGTCAATTCTTCAGGGATTCTTCCATCAAATTTGGCATAGAATTCTTCGATTCCTCGGGACTCTTCTATCCATAAATCCTTATCTATAGACAGTAAATCCTCCAAAGCTTCCTTAGATAAACTCAAGCCTTCCATATTGATATCATCAGCATTCGGCACATAACCTATAGCAAGCTCTTTAGCATCAACCTTGTCTTCGCATCTCTTGATTATCCAATCAAGTATTCTGAAGTTTTCGCCGTATCCCGGCCAGATAAATTTACCGTTTTCATCTGTTCTGAACCAGTTTACATTAAATATTTTAGGAAGCTTGTCTATTTTTGCTCCCATGTCAATCCAGTGCTTGAAATAATCTGCCATATTATAACCGCAGAAAGGAAGCATTGCCATCGGATCTCTTCTTACTACTCCGACTTGTCCCGCTGCCGCCGCGGTTGTCTCACTCGCCATTGACGATCCTACAAATACTCCGTGATTCCAATCACGAGCTTCATATACTAATGGAGCTGTTTTGGCACGTCTGCCGCCGAATATTATAGCTGAAAGAGGAACACCGCTTGGACTTTCCCATTCAGGTGATATACAAGGGCAGTTTTTAGCAGGAGATGTAAACCTTGAATTAGGATGAGCCGCTTTTTCGGTAGCTGTCTCATAATCCCACGGATTACCCTTCCAATCAAGCATATTTTTTGTAGGAGGAGCGCCTAAGCCTTCCCACCAAACAGTATTATCATCTAAGTTAAGAGCAACATTAGTAAAAATAGTGTCCTTTGATGTAGCATCAACAGCATTGGCATTTGAATTTCTGCCTGTTCCCGGAGCAACACCGAAAAATCCCGACTCAGGATTTACAGCATACAGTCTTCCGTCATGACCTACTCTTATCCAAGCTATATCATCACCGACAGTCCAAACCTTATATCCTTTTTGAGCATAAATTTCAGGCGGTATAAGCATTGCAAGATTTGTTTTTCCACATGCCGATGGAAATGCAGCCGCTACATATTTAACTTCTCCCTGAGGATTCTCTATACCAAGTATAAGCATATGCTCTGCCATCCATGATTCTTTACGGCCGAGATAGCTTGCGATTCTAAGTGCAAAACATTTTTTACCCAGCAAGACATTGCCGCCGTATGCGGAGTTACATGACCAGATTGCATTATCCTCCGGAAAATGGAATATATATCTTTTTTCTTTATCCAATTCACATTTACTGTGTAATCCTTTGACAAAATCGTTAGATTCTGCTCCAAGCATATTCAATACTTGCTTGCCTATTCTTGTCATGATGTTCATGTTCAGAACGACATATATAGAATCGGTTACCTCTATACCTACCTTTGCAAAAGGAGAACCTATAGGCCCCATACAATACGGTATGATATACATAGTTCTGTCTTTCATGCAATCCTTAAAAATCGACCTTCCGAGTGAATGCGCTTTTGCAGGTGACATCCAATTATTTGTAGGACCGGCATCAATTTCTTCTCTTGTGCATATGAAAGTTCTGTCCTCCATACGAGCTACATCATCTTGTCTGGTACGGTGATAGTAGCAGTTTGGCAGTTTTTCCTGATTAAGCGGCATTATTTCATTAGTATCACAAGCTTCTTGTGTAAGCTCATTTATTTGCTTTGTACTGCCGTCTATCCAGACTATGTTTTTTGGACTGGTAAGTGCAACAACCTTGTCAATCCAAGCGAGAATATTTTTATTGTTTGTAAAACTGTTCATGTTAATCCCTCTCTATTATTTACACAATAATTATGTTACAATATATATCAATATGCTATATTATATACCTTTAAAATGCGTCTTTCAACATAAATATATCATGAAAAACAATTTCATTTTATATAATTTTTGCAATAAAAAAACTTAAAAAAATTACATATTAAATAAAAATAACTATTTTTATTTTGTCTTTCAGAGAAACAGGGTTTGTTAAAATTGTGTCAATAAAAAGATAATTTGACTTTATACTTTAGCGGATTTATAATAAATACATAAAGATTGAAGGTGTTTAAGTAATAATTAAGAGAATACCTGTAAAATAATATTATAAAGATTAGGTCCTAAATATAAATTTATAAATTGAAAAGGAGAATTATATTGTCTCAGAAAAAGAAAACTAATATCGGAGGGCAGGCACTTATTGAGGGTGTAATGATGAAAGGTCCTCATAAAATGGCAACCGCAGTGCGAAAGCCTGACGGCGAAATAGCCTTAAAAACTTCTGAATTAAGCACAAAATTTAAAAATAGACTTTTCAAGCTGCCGCTGATTAGAGGAAGCTTTATGCTCATTGAATCAATGATTTCCGGTGTAAAGGAGCTTATGTTTTCAGCAAGCTTTTACGAGGATTCTATAGAAGAAGATGCAATAGACAGATTTTTAAAAAGGGTTTTCAAAGATAAAGCAGATACAGCGATAATATACGTTTCATTGGTACTCGCTTTGGTGTTCAGTGTAGGTATATTTATAGTCGGACCTTCACTTTTAACCAATTTTTTAAAACGATTTACAGACAGCAGCATTATACTGAATCTTGTCGAGGGCGTGATAAGAGTCGGAATATTTATATTATATACAGTTCTTATATCAAAGCTTGATGATATCAAACGAGTATTCATGTATCACGGGGCAGAGCATAAAACTATATACTGCTATGAAAATGCAGAAGAATTAACAGTTGAAAACGTAAGAAAGTACTCTACACTTCATCCGAGATGCGGAACAAGCTTTATAGTTAATGTACTGATAATAAGTATAATCGTATTTTCATTTTTCGGCTGGCCAAACCCTGTTTTAAGAGTGGCTACAAGAATCCTTATGCTTCCTGTAATAGCCGGTATATCGTATGAAATCAACAGGTTTATAGGCAGATGCGAAACTCAGAATATATTTACAAAAATTATTTCATATCCGGGATTTTTAATACAAAAAATAACAACAAGCGAGCCGGACGATTCAATGATAGAGGTTGCAATCGCAGCTATGAAAGAAGTTATTCCTGTAAACGGAGAAGATGATAAGTGGTAAAAAACTCAATAGAATATCTATTAAACGACGGAATTAAAATATTGGAAAAGAGGGATTATAATAATCCCTCTCTTGATTTGCAATTAATCCTGATGCATCTCTTAAATAAGGATAAAATTTATCTTTACACACATAAGGATGAAATTATAAGCGAAGAAACAGCAAAAAAGTATTATGATATGGTGACTAAAAGAAACAGCGGTTATCCTCTTCAATATATGCTCAATTCTCAGGAGTTTATGGGACTTAAGCTTTACGTTGAGGAAGGAGTCTTAATACCCAGACCTGACACAGAAACTCTTGTCGAAAAGATTATAAAAATAGCTGAAAATGCCGAATACAAAGACAAAGTAATAAATATATTGGATATCGGCACGGGAAGCGGCGCAATAGCAGTCAGTCTTGCATATTATATAAACAGTTCAAATGTAACTGCAATAGATATAAGTGACACTGCAGTAAAGGTTGCGAATATAAACAAGAAAAACCTTGCTTTAGAAAACCTTGAAATAATAAAAGCTGATGTATTTACCGGCTTAAATATAGGAAATAAAAAATTTGATATCATAGTATCTAATCCGCCGTACATAGAAAAAGAAGAAATAGATAAACTTCAGATTGAAGTTGCACAATACGAGCCTCGTCTGGCACTGGATGGAGGAAACAGCGGTCTTATATACTATGAAAAAATAAAGCAGATAGCAGAGGATATAATCTGCCAAAACGGAATTTTGTCTGTTGAAATCGGACATAATCAGGCACAGGCGGTATCAGCTTTGTTCAGGGATATAAAATCTGTTAAAAAGATAGAAGTCGATAAGGATTTATACGGTAAAGACAGGATAGTTACAGCCTATCTTTCTGATATTTTAGCGTAATTTTAAGTAGAAATTGTTAAGGATAAGCTAAAAATTTTAATTAGCTTATCCTTATTTTTTATTTGCAGGAGCTGATTTAGCAAGACTCATCATGGAGTAATCAAATCCTCAATTGAATCCATAGTAGTATATTGTGATATATTTATTCTTTTCAAATGAAACAGTTCAGTATCTCCTCTTTTAATGATATTGCTTCCATGCTCTGTAGTAACTGCTGCCATATATCCTAGCTCTTTTAGAACAATAGTTGTGTTTTCACTATACTTTCCATAAGGATAAGATATAAAGCTTATATTTTTATTAATATTTTCCAATACTAAATCTTCTAATTTGTTTAAATCATTTGCTAAATATAATTTATAATCAGACAATGATTCATTTGTATTTTGTGTCATGCCTGATCTAAATTCATCATCATTATGCATATCATAGGTATGGCTTTGAATATCAATATTTCCTGATTCGTACATTTCCTTAGCCTGTTCATATGTAAAATGAGCATAGATATCAGTTATATTATCTTTGTGCTTATCTCTTCCTACAGACCATCCAATAATAAAAATTGTAGCTTTCATGTCCAGCTCTTTTAGTATAGGATAAGCATATTCGTAGTTGCTTAAATACCCATCATCAAAACTTATTAAAATAGGATTTTTAGGAAGCTTGCCCTTTCCATTTACATAGTTTACAATATCACCAAAAAATATAGTATTATATCCTTTTTCTTTAAGCCATTGCATATCAGATTTAAATTTATCCGGCGTTACAATCGTATATCCGCTATTTTCTATATTACTATCAATATGGTGATACATTAGTATGGGCATATTTACATCTGCTTTATATAAGCTTAATTTATTATAAGCAACAATTACGATAATAACTACTGTTAGAATTGCAGCAGATGTTATTTTTATATTTTTTTTGCTCATAAGTCCTCCGATTTTAAATAATCTTTTTGTGCCTTCAATTTTTTAATTCTAACATAAAGCTATAATCTTATCAATGCTTTATAAAATATTATATAATCAAGGTAACCATGTATTGCGTTACATTAATTTTGATATTGCATATAATATACTGTTTTTATTATTTGTTTATATCAAATTTAAGAATGTTTATATTGACATAAATTGTTTTAATTTTATATAATTATTGTAGTTATAATTGTGTTTTAATTTAAAATAATCATAGAATTGGAGTTGATTGTACATGGAATTTTTTAAAGGATTAGGTAATAAAATATCACAAACAAGCCAGGAAGCAATCAAGAAAACTAAAGAGATAGCAGATACTACGAAGCTTAACAGCGAAATTTCGGCAGAAGAGAAAAAAATTAACGGAATATATCATGAAATCGGTCGGAAATACTTTGAATTACATTCAGGCTCACCGGAAGATGAATTTGCTGAGCTAATTATTTCAATTAAAAATTCAATGAGAAGAATTGAAGAAGCAAAAGAAGAAATAAGAAAACTAAAAGGCAAAAGAAAGTGTTCCGAGTGCAGTGCGGAAGTAGAAGGTGAAGCACCGTTTTGTCCGATGTGCGGAGCAAAGCTTCCAATAGTTGAAAAGCCGATTGTTGAAGAAACAGCTGATGAGGAGCTTGTAGAAAAAGGCTTATGTAAAAGCTGTGGGGTAGAATTAGAAGAAGGTGCACTGTTCTGTCAATCCTGCGGAACAAAGGTAGAGCAGCAGTAGCGGCATGTACATACTGCAAAATAAACATAATATTTTTTAAAATATTATGTTTATTTTTTTAATTTGATATTGACTCTTCCCTAAGGGAATCATATAGGATTAATCCTAAGGATGAAATAATTTAATAAAACTTAGGAGGAAGGTAAAATAATGAACGAATTAATGAAAATCAGAGAAGTATCTCTGCAATACGGGGTTTCCGTCAGAACCTTAAGATATTATGAAGATATGGGACTTTTGTCGAGTATACGCCAGGATGATTATGCCTATAGAGTATATGATGAAGAAGCGCTTAGAAGACTGGAGCAAATTTTAATTTTAAGAAAGCTTGATATTTCCATAAGAGATATCAAAACTGTTTTTAAAAACTATGACACTAAAATTTTGATTGATATTTTGCAAAAAAAGGTAGACGACATAGATGATGAAGCAGCTCAACTGCATATATTAAAGAAAATAGTTGCTGATTTTATCAATCAGATTAAAAACTACAGCTTCTCGGAGGATGCTGATATAAAGCTTTTGTATGAGCGTATCAGCGAGCTTGAAGAAAAGGTAAACACAATCGAAAATAACAATGCAGAAGACTCATCAGATTTTGATGAACAGAATAAGCTAACATTAAGTGACTTAACCCGTATTTCTGTTCCTGACGTAAGAGTATTGCTTTTACCTGCATGCAAAATGGTGTCATCAGGATACGGCTTTTTCGGCGAAGAAAATTTTGACAGATTTGACAGATGGTTTTCCGCTATGAAAAAAGCAACAGATTGGGAGATGCCGCAGGATTTTGCATGGTTTGATTCCGAAAAGGGTGCTATGGTATGGTGGTATGTTAAGCCGAACTATGATGTCAATACACAGGACTTTGAGATAGTTGATTTTGACGGAGGAATGTATGCAGCAGCGGTTTCGCGTGACGGTGATGATGAGGATGGCAACAGAGTGCACGCAGGAATTAAAAGGTGGATAGAGGAAAGCGGAACTCTTGAACTTGATGAACGACCGGGACATTATACAATGTTTCATGTAATCACGGATAATTTTGTAAAAGAAGCTTTAGGATTTCAGCAGCTCGAGATACTTGTTCCGGTAAAAAAGATAGAAAAATAAAAATATTAAAAACTGATGCAAATTTATTTTGTATCAGTTTTTTAATTAGTACAAAAAGTCGGGTGCGCCCATAACAAATATGATAGAATATGTCTAACTTAAGTTAAACAGGAGGAGCTCCATGAATTATTATCAAAGAATCCAAAAATCCATAGATTACATTGAAAATTATCTTGAAACCGATATTAAAGTAGAAGATGCGGCAAAAGAAGCATTTATGTCTATATCAAGCTTTCATCGTATGTTCTTTACAATAGCGGGCTATTCTGCCAAAGAATATATCAGGCTCAGACGAATAAGCCTTGCTGCCGATGAGATAAAAACAGGAGCAAATAAAATAATAGATATTGCTGTAAAATATGCCTATGACAGTGCAGATTCATTTTCAAGAGCATTCAAAAATGTAACCGGGTTTTTGCCGAGCAAATATTTGCAAGGCACGAAAGATTATTGTTTTGAAAGGATAAATATTATGGATAAATATTTTGAAGTGCAAGATAAGGAAATGCTTGAAAATTACCCTGACATCAGAATCTTAAAAGAAATTAAGCCTATGAGAGTTGCATACTATTGCTATTATGGGGAAAATCCCGAAGCAGGAGCTTTTAATGTAATAAATGAATGGGTGTTAAAAAATAATATAAAATTAAATAATGACAGTTACAGAATTTTTGGATATAACGCTCCTGACAGCGAGCTTTCAAAAAGCGGCTATGGATATGAAGTTTGTGTTACGATTCCCGATGATATGAATTTTGATGATGAGAAAGTAAAAATTAAAAATCTCGAGGGGGGCTTATATGCTGTGACAGCAGTTGATAGAGGAGACAATCCTGGAGATAATATAATCAAAGCATGGGACAGGTTTCAAAAATGGCTTGAAGGAAGCAAGTACGCTTATGGAGGACATCAGTGGCTGGAAGAGCATCTGGGATTTTCAGAACAGGCAGAACATATCGGAGGCATTGACTTATACATGCCAATTGTATTAAAAACAGAATTAAGCTTTGAAGAAACAGAGGAATTTATCGACAAGATGCTCACTATATCCTGCACACAGAAAGGCAAGAATGCACAGCATAAAGCTTGCAAGTATATATTTGACTGGGCAAAGAAAAACAATATTGATTTTTACGATAAAAAGCTTAGAATATTTTCTAATTACAACTTTGAGAAAATCGGCAAACCGGACTTTGTATATACAATTTATATGACAATTGATGACAGTATGGTTATAGATGATAAAAACTTAGAAAAAGTAATATTTGAAGGTGGATTATATCTCAAAAGAAATGTGATATATAAAAACAATGCATATTCATGGTTTAATTTTATCGGAGCTGTAGAAAAAAGCCGTAAATATGCTTTTGGGAATCATAAGTTTATAGAGGAATACTTAATCGATAGACCCGAAATAAATAATGACACTGACATTGCTCAATATATGCCGGTAAGGCATGTATTATAGAAAATATTATTATAAAACAGCAGCCGTAATGACTGCTGTTTTCAATAGTCTTAAGAGAGTTATTTATATGGACAGAAAGATAGAAAATAGGTATAATTTAAATTAGCGATATAAGTAAATATATTTAAGTTAGGTGAAGATATTGAGAAAAGATTATTATTCGATAACAGATATTGCCTTAATGACAAGCCTTTCGACTAGAACGATTCGTACATATATAAAAAATGGGCTTTTAAACGGAAGCAAAAAAGATGGAGCTTGGGTTTTCAGTGAAGAAGATATTGAGAAATTCTTTCATGAACCCTTTGTCATCCAAGGGGTTAAAATAAAATATGAATCTATGGTACGAGATTTTATGGATAACAGGCATAAAAGCTCAAATTCGGTATGCTTTATTTTTGATTATTTAATCAGCAGCATAGAAGAAGCAGAAGCTTTGTGTGATAAAATAATCGAGCAGATAAATTTAAATAATGAATCATCAGCAGACTACGGCAAAATAAATTTCTCCTTTAATTATGATGATAAAATCAATATTGTGAGAATTATAATTACAGGAGAAGCAGAGACTGCTTTAAAAATAATACAAAAGTGCTTAAATTAAATTTTATATATGAAAAACTCGTCGGTTTTCAAATTGAAAACCGGCGTTTATTCATTTAAAATTAAATTAAGAATGAAGATAAGAAAGGGATAAGCATATGAGAGAGCTTTACAATAAAATTTTAAATAATCTTGAAAAGGTTGATTTTCAAGCTATATGGAAAGGCTTCGACAAATATAATTTTGCCTTATATAATTCTAAGGAAGTGTACTTCGAAGATAAAATAATACCTTGGGACGAACGTTTTATAGGAAACACCTCAATTAAATATGAGGATAACTATATAGCCATATGGGATGTTGAACATGATTTTTTAAACGATGGAAATGAGGATATAGATATTCTGACTTCAAATTTAATCCATGAGATGTTTCATGCTTATCAATGTGAAAATAAAGAGACAAGATTTCCGAGAGATTTAGTTACACTTGACTATCCTGATGATGCACATAATCTTTGCTTAAAATATGAGGAAAATAAGATATTGTCCAAGGCTTTTAACGAAAGTAATTTAATTGTGAAAAAAGAGTTGATTGAAAAGTTTTATAGTATTCGTATGAAACGTCAGCAAATAATAGGAGATATGAGTAAATGCGAACACCTGTCAGAAACAGCCGAAGGAATGGCTGAATATGTCGGAACTATGGCATTAAAACAGCTGTCAGAAAAAAAGTATATTGAAAGAATGCAGAAATATTCAGAATATTTACACAATTTTTCACCACTGCAATTGGATATCAGAAAAATATCTTATTACAGCGGAGCTGTTTTCCTTGTAACAGCCCATGATTTAGGTATAAATTTTGAGCACCCATTATCAGGACAAGAAAAAACTGTATTTGAAATCATAACTGAAAATCTTGAATGCGTAGAAACAGATGATATACAATTAGAAACAGAACTGATAGAAAAAGCTGTTGATGAAAATAAAGCATATAAAAAAGATTTGATTGATAACTTTATGCAATCCTCTGATAGAATTGCCATAAAAGGAGATTTTCATATCAGCGGATATGACCCTATGAATATGATAAAACTTGATAACAAAATCCTGTGCAAAACATTTATTAGCCTAACAAATCAAAATACTAAAGAAAAAATAATATACATGGGTGAAACACTGCTGGATATGCAAGCGAATGAAACCGATAAAGTAATTTGCTTTTATAGATAAATATTATTATATTAATCCGATTATTTCCGCAAATTATTGTTTACTGTTTACAAAACAGCAAAAATTTCATATAATGTAATCATATCAAACAATATGAGGTAGTTAGAAATTATGTTTTTAAACTTTCTTTTTAACAACAATAGAATTCGCGATTAGATAGCTAATCTGATTTAACTAAAGTTCTAAGATTTTAGAGCTTTAGTTTTACGTTGAATTTTATTGACTGTAAGGCAATAGAGTGAACGTAGTTCACTTTTTGCTCTGAAGACTTGTTGGAAAGGAAGATTTTTTATGCAAAAAAATAATAAATTACAATATAAATCTGCTGCGGTTTTCTTATTTGAGATAATTAAGCCGCACAAAAAATGGTATTTAACCGCTTCAATGATTTCGATAATTCTGGTGATTGTTGGACTTATGCAAGCAAAGCTGTCACAAGTTTTAATTGACAGCTCAATTAAAGGAGATATAACAAGAATTGCAGTTTCAATCAGTGCTTTTTTAATATTTATCCTTATACATTCGTTTCTTGAGTATCTGAGCGGATTATGCACTGCAAGGCTGTCATCAAATGCAGGTAAGAGCTTAAAGCAGAATATATCTGGGACGCTGCTCTATGCCGAATATAAAGAAATAATAAACACCAGAGCAGGAGAAGTCCTTAAGACTGTCAATGTCGATACCGAGACTGTCTGCGGTTTTTTGGAAAATAATTTAATAAGCCTGTTCTCACAATTTACTATGCTAATCGGTGCTGCGATTTATCTTCTATATATAAATCCTAAACTCATGCTTATAACATTTGTGTATACACCTATCGGTATGTTTTTTACATTAAGTTTTAATAAAAAGATGAAAAATTTATATCAGATAAATTCGGATAAAAACGGCAAGGCCTTATCCTTTGCGGAGCAAGCTATATCACAAATTCCGGTTATTAAGTCATTTGCGGCCGAAAGAGAAATAAGGAACAAATTGCACGGCATGTACGGTGATATAGCAAAAACAGATAAAGATATATCTGTCTGGAATGCTCTTATGCAGTCTGCGTGTTCATCTACTTCCAATATACCGAAAATTATATACTTGATATATGCCGGCAGACTTGTTATGAACAAAAGTATATCAATAGGCTTATTTATAGCTGTATTTGAGCTTTTAAATTATATAATAGCTCCGACTGTATATTTTCCGTTTTTGATGAATGGATTTAACAGAACAATAGCATCTGTCAACAGAATAGAAAAAATAAAACTTATGAAGCAGAATAAGGATGAAAATTCTTGCAATGCAAGTATCGTACATGGAGAAAACATAATAGAGATTAAGGATGTAAACTTTAGATATGATGACAGTACTAAAATTATAAATAATCTGTCCTTTTCGCATAGGGGTAACGGAATAATTGCATTGTGCGGCAAATCAGGCTCGGGAAAAACCACGCTTATTGATTTGATATGCGGTTTATATAAACCTGACAGAGGAGAAATCAACTTATCGTCATCCTGCAGTGTGGTGACTCAGGACAGTTATATCTTCGCAGACAGCTTGTTTAACAACATACACATTGCAAACCCAAAGGCAGAATATAGAGGGGTATTGTCTGCAATACGAAGTGCCGGACTTGAAACACTTGTTAATAAACTTGAAAAAGGAGAAAATACCATTATAGGTGATGGCATAAGAGAATTGTCGGGCGGAGAAAGACAAAGAATATCACTTGCTAGAACAATGCTTTCAGATGCACCGATATGGATTTTAGATGAGCCTACAAGTTCGCTTGATGCGGAAACGGAAAAGATAATAATAAATACAATAAAGGAAAAGTCCTCTGAAAAATTAATTATAATATCCGCTCACCGTCAAACACTCATAGATATAGCCAACAGGAGGATTAATCTGATATGAGAACAAAAGATAAATTTAACCTGAAGGCTGTTAAAAAAGCAATTCTTTTGATGCACAATAAAAAGTATATGTATCTGAGCTGTATAGTAATATTTTGCATAGTAGAGCTTGCATATACAGCTCTGGATTCATTCGGAATCAGAGGTATAGTGAACTCGCTAAGCTATAAAGACACTAAGATGTTTTGGAATTCAATGAGCTTTATAATAGCAAAAAACATATTGTGGTGCTGCTATGCACCCATATCCAGCTATCTGTGCGGGAAGGCCTCAATAAGTACAATGCGTGAATATAAATCAAATTTTTGTGAACATATCTTAAGATTGCCTATGAGCTATCTTGACCAAAAATCCAAAGGAGATTACATGACTTTGCTGACGACTGACATGGAAGGCCTCAAGACTATGTATGACAGAAGTCTTTTTCAGGTACTTCATTCATTTACCGGAGGAATCGGAGGAATTATTATAATGCTGATTATAGACTTTAAATTTGCAGCGGTAGTTATAGTATTCGGCTTTTTATCAATATTGACTTCGTCGATGTTTTCGGAAAGACTAAAAAAAATCAGCGATAAAAGACAGCAAAATTTAAATAAAAGCAATACCGATATCTATGAGCTTGTTAAGGCTGCTAAAACTATCAGAGTGTTAAAATGTGAAGAAAAAAGACAGGAGCAGATTGAAAAGACTTTAGAGGATGAAAAAGATATCAGAAATCAATTTGCAGATTCTGTTTCTAAAATGAAATCATATGAAACTCTGATAAGCAGGCTGTCATATATTGCCTTGCTGATTGCCGGTGCCTTATTTGTTTATTTTGATTTAGCAGATTGGGGAAGCGTAACAGCACTTATAGGGCTTAAATATATAACAGATATGCTGTTTGTTGAGTGCGGTCAGCTCATTAGCTTAATGCAAAAAGATATTGCCTCTGTTGAAAGACTGGATAATGTTCAGAGCTTTAAAAAGGAAAAACTGCAATCTGATTCATATATATTTAAAACTCAGGATAATGCTTTATCTCTTAAAAATATATCATTCGGATATAAAGAAGATTCTTTGCTTATAAATAATTTTTCGCTTGAATTGCCAAGCAAATGCTTTGCAGTATTAACAGGTGAGAGCGGCTCGGGCAAAAGCACCTTAATGAAGCTCTTAATGGCTTTTTATGAGCCTGTGAGCGGAAGTATAGAATTTAAAGGAATCGGTCATGCAGATTTATACTCGGTCAGACAAAAATCTGCCTATGTACCGCAGGATGCAATGTTGTTTAATGCCACTGTTTATGATAACATTAAGCTAGGAAACAAAAATGCTGATTTTAAAGACATAATAAGAGCGTCAAAATTAGCAGGAGCACATGATTTTATAAATAATTTGAAAGGAAAATACGATTATGTTTTAAATGATGATGGCAATAATTTATCGGGAGGACAAAAAAAGCGTATAGCTTTGGCAAGAGCATTAGTTAAGGATTCAGATATCTTAATATTAGATGAAATAACTTCAGCCCTTGATTATAAGACCGAAGAACAAATTTTAGAAACAATAAAAGAGATAAGCAGGCAAAAAACCGTTTTGTTTATTTCCCATAACGAAAATATTATAAAATATGCAGATATGGTAGTGAACATATAGCTTTGAAAACCAATATGTTAAATTATACAATATATCTTCTGTCAGTGTAACCATACATGTGCAATGCACGGTACAGTTATGCACAAAAAATAATATTGCATACTTAATCATTTCTATGGTATAATATTTTGTTAATATATAATGAGGTGAACGTTAATGTTAGATAAATTAGAATTTCTTGAAGAAAAATATATAGATTTAAGCGAAAAAATTTCAGATCCCGAAGTTATTGCAAACAGCTCAGAATGGCAAAAGTTTGTTAAGGAGCATGCACAGCTTGAGCCTATAGTTTTAAAGTATAAAGAATATAAAGATGCCAAAACTCAGCTTGAAGAGTCTAAGGAAATGATATACGATAAATCATTGGACGAAGATTTCAGAGAAATGGCAAAGGAAGAGGTAAAAGAATTAACCGCTCAGATAGAAGAGTTTGAAGCAGAGTTAAAAATTCTTTTATTGCCTAAAGACCCTAATGACGAAAGAGATGTTATAGTAGAAATCAGAGCCGGAGTCGGAGGAGATGAGGCAGGTCTTTTTGCCGGAGATTTATTCAGAATGTATACAAGATATGCAGAAAGACAAAGATGGAAAACCGAGCTTATCTCAATGAACGAGCAAAGCATGGGCGTGCTTAAGGAAGTCGTATTTGCCATAAAAGGATATGGAGCATACTCAAAGCTTAAATATGAAAGCGGAGTTCACAGAGTTCAAAGAGTTCCTGACACTGAGTCAAGCGGAAGAATCCATACTTCATCCGCTACAGTTGCTGTACTTCCGGAGGTTGACGATATTGAAGTTGAAATAAATCCAAACGATATAAAAATAGACGTATTCAGATCATCAGGAAACGGAGGTCAGTGTGTAAATACTACAGATTCTGCAGTAAGACTGACACATATTCCGACAGGCATAGTTATCTCATGCCAGGATGAAAAATCACAGCTTAAAAACAGAGATAAGGCAATGAAAGTATTAAAAGTAAAGCTGTATGACAAATATCAGCAAGAGCAGCACGACGAGATAGCATCTGCAAGAAAAAGTCAAGTAGGATCAGGAGACAGAAGTGAAAGAATAAGAACATATAACTTCCCACAAGGAAGAGTAACAGACCATAGAATAGGACTTACACTTTATAAACTGGACAGCTTCATAGACGGAGACTTGACAGATATGATAGACGGCTTGATAACATCAGATCAGGCAGAAAAGCTTAAAAACTTAGATAAGTAATCCTTATATAAGCTGCTGAGTGTAGTCGAAGAAAGGAAGATATTATGAGAATAGATAAATTTCTTAAAAATGCAAGAGTTATAAAAAGAAGAACTGTTGCAAAAGAGGCTTGCGACCAAGGTCGTGTATTTGTAAACGGCAAGCCTGCAAAACCGGGTACCGAGCTGGTAATCGGAGATGAAATTGAAATAGTATTCGGAACAAATCCTATGAAGATAAGAGTAGAAAAACTTACCGAGCATGTTATGAAAGATGATGCAAAGGATATGTATACGCTGCTGTAAAAAATTATTTCAATAGAATTTAATATATTTTATATTAAAAGTCCTTACAGATTCGGATATTCTGTAAGGACTTTAGTTTTTTGAAAAAATACACAATAGTATATTGTTAAAAATTATTTCAAGCACGCTCTTTCCAAAACTTCGCCGATAGGATGGTTAATTACAAGTGCCGCTTTGCTGTCGTAAGGGGTAGCACTTTTATTTATCAGGATTAATTTATTACCCCTAAAATAATTTATAAATGATGCGGCAGGATAAACAGCCAGAGATGTTCCTCCCACTATAAGCACTTCGGCCCTTTCAATATAATTTATCGCCCTTTCAATATCGGCATAATTTAAGCTTTCCTCATACAAAACAACATCAGGCTTTACTATTTTTTCGCACTCACATCTTGGTATTCCCTTTGAAAGTTTTATAAAATCTCCATCATAGAACTTTTTACAGCTTGTACAGTAATTTCTGTGCACGCTCCCATGCAGCTCAATAACATTTTTGCTTCCGGCTAGCTGATGTAAACCATCAATATTTTGCGTAATTACAGTCTTTAACTTCCCCTCATGCTCTAATTTTGTCAGTGCAAAATGAGCTTTATTGGGTTTGGCATCAAGATAAAGCATATTTTCCTTATAATATTTATAAAATATTTCAGTATGATTTTTAAAAAACGTTCGGCTTAACATTTCCTCAGGAGGATATCCGTATTCAGAGACAGCGTTGTATAATCCCTTTTCCGAGCGAAAATCAGGAATATTGCTTTCAGTTGAAACTCCGGCTCCTCCGAAGAAAACTATATTGTTGCTTTCATTAATTATATTTCTCAAATCAGATATTAATTTTTCCATAGCTCCCCCCTAACTTTTAATATTATTAATAAGATTTTTAACACAGTATACAGCCGACAAAGCAAGACCTGCCATTGTATTTACACCGAATACCGCACCCCAAAATCCATAAAGCATAAGAGCTGTAAAATATTTTCCCGCAAAGGAATTAAACATCATGTGTATTTTTTTAGGATTCATCCCATTGATTTGTTCTTTGGTTATTTTGTCAAACTCTATATCCTTTAACATGTCGCTTAGATTGTTTCTTAGGGATAATATAACAGCATCCGCTATTTTGCCCAATACATATTCCTTTGACTCACTGTTTATAAATCCGAAGCCTTTTTCGGAAGCGCAGCAGAGTATATCATCTATAATTTTTGTCAATGCAAGCCTTGTATTATTATAATCTGATGATTCGTTAGCTTCAAATAAATCATTAACAGCCTTTTCAAAGATTTTAATTAAATTGTCTCTGCCTGTCAATTCAGATATATAAATTGGTTTATCATAATCCCTGATACATGTCAATATGCCCTCAACGATTATATTTATAAAATCATCTTCAAGCAATATATTTGTTATATTGTCAGAAATCTTTTCAAAATCATCAGCTTCTATATTCTTAAAAAGAAGATTTGTGCAGGTGTTGCTCATAAGGTCACTTATATATTTGTCGATTAATACATTAAATGAAGACATAATATCATTCTTATTTAATGCCAGTGCTGAATTAAGCTCATCAATCAATACAGCTGTTTCCTTGCCATAGTTTGAAAACATAAGGTTCAGATTATCTAATGACAAAGGCTCCAATAATGTCTTTACTTTAATATGGCAAAGCTTTTTATCAATAAAAATTGATACAGGCTTGATTATTTCACTTAAAGCATTAAGTTTCTTATCCTTGATGATGTTGGAGTTAAGCAATATGCCGAATTCCTCTGAGCGTAAATTAAGAAGCTTGGTATTTAAATAATCCGAGCTGCTTTCATATAAATTGTCCTTTTTACGCTCAATAAGCTTAGGCAGCTTATCCGACAAGATTTTTTCAACTGCTGTATCTATTAATTTATCTCCGTTCATCATATTATAAGCCCCCTTAACTAAAAAATTAAGGTTTGATGTAATCTTTTCCTGCATAGCCTTAGATACATAGGGTTGAATTAATTTTAACAGTTTGCTTGAATTTGTATTTATATCTTCAAAAAAGCTGTACAGTGCTTTGTTTGATAACTCACTGATGCGTTTATTCAGCACTGTTCCGATTTTTTTGGAAGAGTTCAGGTTTTTGTTAATAATATTGAAAATATTGTTACTAATATCAATAAATTCATCTGATGATACCAAATCTTTCATCGAAAAAAATTCAGATATATTCTTATTTATTAATTCATTATATTTTTCATCATAACTTTCAATCAAATTTTTAGCATTTTCATGGTTAATCATAGCTAAAAGACTGTCATAACCATCATGAAATGATTTGGCTATAGTGCTGTTGATATAAGCCATAGTGGGCTTTGGCAGAATGCTGGCTATAGAATTGCCCTCACCTGCTATTTTTGTCAAAGATGAAAATATAAATTTCTTGCAAACCTCTTTAGAACCGATAATATATTCCGAAATTTTATCCCTATAATCATATGCTAAAGTATTTATTTTAACAGCATCCAGTTGATTGGCACTTAGGTTTGCGAGCTTGTTTTTGTTTAAGCTCACAGAACTTACAGCATAATCGCAAATTAAATTTGCAATTTTATCCTTATTATTCATGAAGATATTGCTGATTGCCTCATAATCATTTTTTGAAATATTATGAAGAATGTTATCCTTAATACTGTCCTTATAAATATCAATAAGCCCATCCATGCTGTCCTTTGTCAGAAGATATTCATTTATGGCATCTGACATGCTGTCCGCAAGATTTGCTTTATTTTTAGCAATATACCCAAGAGAAAAATGCCTTAAAAAAGGAATATTTCTTATTAGCCTAATTTCCTTATATGGTCTGAAAAGCATGTTTATAGCAACAGCATTAGTCAAAAATCCGACTGCAGAATATGTCAATGCTCCCCATATGGATATAAGCGCAAAAACATTGGTATTAGGCTGTAAAACTGCTAAAATCAAACCGGCTGTCAGTCCAAGCATGCCTCCGAAAAGCATAATCGGCTTTAAATTGTTTCCCATAAAGCTCTTAGCCATTTCTACAAGCTTTGCATCATCTAATTTGCTTAGATTTTTAACAGATAACCCTCTCACAAAGCCGTGAAGTAAAGTATTTAAATTGTTAATAACACCATTCTTAAGAAGCTTGGAGCTATTTTCGTGCAAACCATCAATACTGTTTAATTTATTGTACAGATTATAGAGTTTATTTTCAGATATTTCTTCTCTGAGTTGACTTGTCTTTTCGTACACAGATTCGCGGGCAAGCATATTAATTCTATTAAGAGAATCATCACCCAATATATCCTTTAAGCTTTTATTTTCAATGGTATTGCTAATATTTAAGATTAAATTTTCAACTATATTATCCTTATTATGGTCTAAAAAATTGCATATATTATCGTTGAGTTTCAATCCCTTTTGTGATAAATCCTTTAAAAATTCACTTATATTCGTATCAAACAATTTCGTCAGGTAAATACTTAAGTGATTATTTAAAAAGCCCGTAGCTTTGCTTGATAAAATCACCTTATCCCTGACAAAATTTATTAGTCTGAGATTTATATTCCTTTTAAAGGACTCATCCTTAGCTGAGTTTTTGATGTATAAAAGTATCTTATCTGCTATATTTTCAGTGTTACCGGAAATATAATCAGATAAAAATTTGCTTAAAGATTTAGAACTTAAAGCTTCTTTTTGCTCAAGAGTATTTACAAGCTGTGAAACAGTGGTAGTTTTTAAATGCTGCTTAATTCTGACAGAGGCTAAAATACATATATTAGTGCGATTATCAGCACTTTGCAGATATTCTGAAGCCATGTTTGCAATATCATTCTTTGCTATGCTGTTCATTATGCTCCCCTTAGCCATAGACAGCAATGCCTTCTTCGCTGCATCCTGCTCGTTTATAGTTTCATTTATTGCTTCCTCAAGCATTCTTTGCAGCTCATTTTTATTTGAATTAACAAAAGAAACTATTAATTCAGACACCTCTGCAGACTGCCTGTAAAATATTTCCTTAATATTGTCTATACAGGATTCATTGACAAGGCTTATAAGCGTCATATCCGAATTTTTGGCATAATCAAGAAGCCTTTTTGAAAATTCAAACAAAGCTTCATTATATTCACCTGATTTAGTGAGACCGCTTAATATAGAAAGTATCTTATCCCGTAATTTATCATTGTTTTCATTTATGAGCTTTTCTGTAAATTCAAAAAACAAATCAGATATATTTGTTTTTTTCAAGACTTCATCTATAAAAGAATCAATATTGTGACTGTAATTATTTTTTATATTAATTATATTAAAAAATAAATCAGATATATTTTGAGAAACTATTGCCGAAATATCATATCCTGCTATGTCCATAAGAGATATATTCTGATTTTTATTTATAATATTAAGAATCAATTTATCGCTTAATTCCATATCTCTAAAAAGTTTAACCATATAGCTGTAAAGTTTTTCGACTATAAAGCTTATCTGATTCTTATCAAGCATATTGCCAAGCTTTAGATTATCGGCTGATAAATTAATTAATTCAGGCAATTTTGATTCTATCTGCGTATTGATAAATTCCTCTGTATCTGACAAAGCCTTGCCTGTAAAAAAGTTGTCGCCGATACCGAAATTATCGCTTATCTCATATATACTTCTTGTAAAAAAGTCCTTAACAAGATTATCGAAATTTCTTGTAAAGTCCTCATCATTTAAGATAGCTTCTACCTTTTCTTTGTTTACTATATCCTCTTCCACGAGCCTGCTGACATTTTCTATGAAAGATTCCCTTGTTTTAGGTATAACCCCTCCGAGCTTCAAAGGTGTATATGTTTTAAACAGCATATTTATGGCATATTCATTTGTTATATAACCTGCAGCGGCACCCAAAAGCGGCTGTATGATAAGATTTAATAATGGCATATTCATATCTTTTCTCCGAAATTTTATTCTGTTAAATAATTCTTGTTCCGCAAGACTGTACGTAGTGAGACAAGTATTAAATCAAGCTTTAAACTATTACATTATAATAACATATTTTTACAAAATAATAAACAATTCGAGCATAATTTTATTTTTATTCTTAGTTAAAAATTCTAATAATTATTCTTTTAAAATTATTTAAAAAATGTTATTATAATAGTATTACACAATTATGGAATATTACACGGTTCAGACAGCATATAATAATTGAAGTCAACTAATTGACCAGAGAATAATAAAAGTTCATAATACGGTGATGATGTTCTATAAATAATATTCTGGAATAATCTAATTATAGAGTTATTGATATATTGAAAGAAAATTGTGTGAAGCATGAAAATTAGAAATTTTCGCACTTGAAGAAAGGAAAGAACATTTAAATGCAATCTAGTAAATATGATGAATTTATTGAAGATTTGTCCTTAAAAATAAATAGTCGAATTTTGACAAATGAAGAATTAAAAAATCACAGCTACTTTAAAATAGGAGGATGTGCCGATCTCTTTGCCGAACCGGACAATTATGAAGATCTTAAGGAAATTATACAAGCTTCAAAAAAACATGGTATTAAATTTTATGTAATAGGCAACGGAACAAATTTACTTATATCAGATAATGGATACAGAGGAATTATAATAAAAATAGGAGAGAAATTTTCCGATATAACAATTAATGACAATATGGTTACAGCAGGAGCAGGAGCATTATTATCACTTGTAGCTAAGAAATCAGCAGGCCTCGGACTTGGCGGACTTGAATTTGCCAGCGGAATACCGGGTTTTGTAGGCGGAGGAGTTGCAATGAACGCAGGTGCATATAACGGAGAAATAAAAGATGTTGTTCACAGCGTTATTTGCATGAATCAACAAGGAGAAATCTTTAACTACACAAAAGATGAAATGAACTTTGGATACAGAGACAGCAAGGTTTTAACAGACAACTTAATTGTGCTGTCCGTACAATTCAATCTGGAGCATGGAGATTTAGAAAAAATCCTCGCCAGAGTTAAACTTTTAAACGACAAGCGTACATCAAGCCAGCCATTAAGCTATCCAAGTGCGGGAAGCACATTCAAAAGACCCGAAAACGGATATGCGGCAAAGCTAATAGAAGATGCGGGCTTAAAGGGCTTTGCTCACGGAGGAGCAATGGTATCAGATATGCACAGCGGCTTTGTCATAAATCATAATAAGGCTACGTGCAAGGATGTAATTGAACTTATGGATATCATAATTAAAACAGTTTATGATAAATTCGGCATCATGCTGGAGCCGGAAGTTAAAATTATAGGAGACTTTTAGATGAAAATCAATAAGGATTACCACATACATTCAAAATTTTCAAAAAACAATCATGCAAAGAGCAGCATAGAAGAAATAGTTTTACAGGCTATAGACAGAGGACTTGATGAAATAGCCATAACTAATCACGGTCTTTCACATGTTCTTTACGGATTCAGAAAAAAACATATACCGCAAATAAAATCCGAGATAGAGGCTTTAAATAAAAAATACCCTGAGATAAAAATTTTATTCGGAGTTGAGGCAAATATTCTAAGCCTATCGGGAGATACAGACATAGAAAAAGATATAATTGACAACTGCGATATTATTTTGTGCGGCTATCACCTTTTTGTCAAATATAAGAGCTTTAATGATTTTTGGAATCTTGTAATTCTCAACAGACTTGCGAAAAGATTCGGATTCAGAAAAGAAATACAAAGAAAAAGAAATACACAGGCGATTGTATCTGCATTAAATAATAATAAAATGGATATACTAACACATCCGGGAGACAAGTTAATTGTTGATATAGAAGAAATAGCCAAGGCCGCGGAAAAAAACAATGTAATACTTGAGATTAACGACAGTCATACTCATCTGAATACAGATGAGATAAATATATGTAAAAATTATGAGGTGAAGTTTGCTATAAACAGTGACTCACACATAAAAGATACGGTCGGAAGCTTTGAGTCCGGACTTGAAAGAGCAATAAATGCTGAACTGGATTTAGAAAAAATTATTAATTTAAAAATATAAAAAAAGGGGTGAACAGGTATGGAGTTCGTTATAATAACAGGTATGTCAGGTGCGGGAAAAAGTCAGGCGGTAAAAGTTTTAGAAGATTTAAACTATTATTGTATGGACAACCTGCCTCCTATGCTCTTGCCTAATTTTGCCGAGCTTTGCAAAGCATCGACAAAATCGGTTGATAAAGTTGCCGTGGTTGTTGATATAAGAGGGGGAATATTCTTTAACGACCTATTCACAAGCTTGGGAGTTTTAAGTGAAAAGGGCATAAAATACTGCATTTTATATCTCGACGCATCAGATGATGAACTCGTTAAAAGATATAAAGAACTCAGAAGACCTCATCCCTTGAGTGAAACAGGCATAACCTTAGACGGTATAATAGAAGAACGGGAAATCTTAAAAGACGTAAAGCAAAAATCGGATTATATAATAGATACCACAAGCTTTAAGCTCGGAAGATTAAAAGAAGAAATAACAAGAATATTTATTGAAGGCAAGATTTCTCATAACCTTACAATAAGCCTTGTATCCTTTGGATATAAATACGGAATACCAAGCGATTCAGACCTTGTATTTGACGTCAGATTTTTAGCTAATCCTTACTATGTTGAAACCTTAAAGCAATTGACCGGAAACAATAAAGAAGTTCAGGATTATGTTATGAATTATGATTTAAGCAAGGTATTTCTTCATAAGCTTATAGAGCTGCTTGAATTTTTACTCCCTAACTATATACAGGAAGGTAAAACAAATTTAGTGATTTCAATAGGCTGCACAGGGGGAAAACACAGATCCGTTACCATAGCCAACAGACTTGCAGATCATTTCGGCAATGAAAATTACAGAGTGACAATATCTCACAGAGATGAATTAAAATAAAATTATGACGCTATAAACAGCGCAATGGAGATAAATATGAAAATAGTAGTATTTGGCGGCGGGACAGGCCTATCCATACTTCTTAGAGGAATTAAAAAATTTACAAAAGATATTACGGCTGTAGTTACAGTTGCAGATGACGGCGGCGGCTCGGGAGTTCTCAGAGAAGACCTGGGGATGCTTCCTCCAGGCGATATGAGAAGCTGTATTACCGCTCTTGCGGATGTAGAGCCTTCTATGCTTAAACTTTTGCAGCATAGATTTAAAGACGGATACCTTCAGGGACAAAGCTTCGGAAATTTGCTGATAGCTGCAATGTATGAGATATTTGGGAATTATGAACATGCCCTCAATGAAATAGGAAGCATATTCAGATTATCCGGCAAGGTTTTGCCTATGACACTTCAAGACACCAACTTAAAGGCATATTTAAGCAACGGAGAAGTAATACTTGGCGAAAACACAATACCTTCATATGCTAAAAAAGTAAATTGTAAAATAGATACCATAGCACTCGTACCGAATTGCTGTGAGCCCCTTGATGAAACCTTAAGTGATATTGAAAGAGCCGATATAGTGGTGATTGGTCCGGGAAGTCTTTACACCAGCGTTATACCCAATTTACTGATTAATAAAATAGCGGATAAGATATATGAATCCGGCTGCAAGGTTTTTTACGTATGCAATATCATGACTCAGCCCGGGGAAACAGATAATTATAATGTAGTGGATCATGTAAATGCCATAAAAAAACATGTAGGAAGAAATATTATTGATTTTGTTATAGCAAATGACAGAAAATTATCGGACAGTGATATGGAGAAATATATAAACGAGGGATCACAGCAGGTTATACTTGACGAAAAACAAATAAAAGAGTTGGAAGGAAATAATATAAAGATAATATCAAGTGATTTTATAGAGATAAAACATGATTATATAAGACATAACGCGACTAAGATAGGCAGTCTTTTAAGTGAATATGCTAAAACTCGCAAATAACTTGAAACGAACTATTTTTAAAATAAATTTGTATATAAGTTAAATTAAGTTTTTTATACCTTTCAAAAATAAAATTTAACTTATGTAGCAGGAGGTAGTTATGGAACTAACACAAAAAGGTTTTGATGGTAATTATTTTTGCATAGTAGAAGGAATGACTGATTGGGTCAGAGTTGTCGATATTAATAACAAAGTATTGTATGCCAACAAAAAAATGTGCGACGACGTCGGAAGAGTGTTAGAGGGGGAAAGATGCTACTGCTTGTTCGGAAAAGACGGGAAATGTGATGACTGCATATCGTGCTTAACATTGGAAACAGGAAAAATTGCCAAAAAAGAAGTTACATATGGCAATAAGGTATACAATGTTATCTCATCACCTATAAGAAATGATGATGACGAATTAATTGCCGCAGTTGAAGTGTTCAGGGATGTAACATATACTAAAGAAATTACAAAAGAGCTTAATGAAAAAAGCAAAAAGATGTTCAATGATATAAAATTTGCTAAAAATATGCAAAGCAGAATGCTGCCTCCGAAGGAAATATATAACGGACTGGCACTTGACTATATATATGAGCCTTCCGAGATGCTCAGCGGAGATGTATTTGACGTGTACAAAATTAACGATCAATATACAGGTGTTTATATATGTGATGTTGTCGGACACGGGGTTTCAGCTTCCTTATTGACTATGTTTGTACGTCAGACCTTAAGGACCTTGAGTAAAAATCAACATAATATAAATAGAATAATGAAAGACCTTCACAAAATGTTTTTGTCATTAAATCTTGATTCCGATAAATATTTTTCTGTGTTTTTCGGTATATACGACAGAAAAGAAAGAGAGTTTTCATATGTTAATGCCGGACACAATACAAATCCTATTTTGATATCAGGCGAGAAAATTTCTCTCTTGGAGGCAAGAGGCTATCCTATATGCAATATTTTTGAAAATGTAGAATATGATATTTCCTCAGTTAAGCTAAAACTAAGAGACAAGCTGATTTTTTACACTGACGGAATAGTGGAAGCTAAAAACAGCAGCAACGAGGAATTTGGTGAGAATAGACTGATTGATATTGTAAAAAAGGGTAATAATATATTGCAGGATGTATATTCTGATCTAAAACGATTCAGTCCTGAAATCTTAAAAGATGATTGTGCAATAATGCAGGTTGAGGTAGTGGACTGAGAATAAGATATAACATAAAGATAAAAGGAGAAATACCGTTGAAATTAGATTTATGTAACAGCAGTATCAGCGAAAATGATATAAATAGTATTGAAGAAAAGCTTATATCTGCATATGACAAGCTGTTAAAAAGGTCGGGAGAAGGAAGCGAGTATACAGGCTGGCTTGATTATTCATATGACAATAATATGGAAGAATATAAGAAAATAAAATATGCTTCCAAAAAAATTATGAGCGATTCAGAGGCTGTTATTGTTATAGGCATAGGTGGATCTTATCTCGGAGCAAGAGCCGCAATAACTGCAGTAAAGGGTGAGGATTATAATGATTTTCCGGGAAATATTCCCAGAATATTTTTCTGCGGCAATAACCTTAGTGAAAAAAGCTTATTGAAGGCAAAAAAAATTATAGAAACCTATAATACAAGCTTGATAGTAATTTCAAAATCAGGCACTACAATTGAGCCTGCAATAGCATTCAGACTGTTAAAAAATCAGATGTATGATAAATATAAGAATAGTGCTTGCAACAGAATATATGTAATTACAGATGAAAAGGATGGAGCACTGAGAAAAATTGCAGACTCCGAGGGTATGGAAAGCTTCGCAGTTCCCGGGAATATTGGAGGAAGATACTCCGTTTTTACGCCCGTAGGACTTTTGCCTATGGCTTGTGCAGGAATGGATATAGACGAGATAATAAGAGGGCTTAAGGATGCGCAAAAAGAGTTTTTTTCAAAAGACTTCAAAAAAAATATTTGCTGCCGATATGCCGCTGCCCGCTATATTCTGGGGCAATCAAAGGATATTGAAATACTGACTAGTTATTCGCCTGAGCTTATCTATATATCAGAATGGTGGAAGCAGCTTTTCGGAGAAAGTGAGGGAAAAAATGGCAAGGGTCTTTATCCTGCTTCTTTAAACTATACAACAGATTTGCATTCTATGGGACAGCTTATACAAGACGGTAAGAAAATATTTTTTGAAACAAGCTTATTCGTTGAGAAAAAAGGACATGATATATGTATACCTTATGATAAAGATAACTTTGACAACTTAAATTATCTGTCGGGTAAATCTGTAGAATTTATAAACAAAAATGCCTTTGAGGGAACCGTCAGGGCACATGTAGACGGCAAGGTTCCTAATATAATAATTTCTATACCTGATATAAGCGAATATTATATTGCAAAGCTATATTACTTTTTTATGGCATCCTGTGCTGTGAGTGCCTACACGATAGGAGTTAATCCCTTCGATCAAATGGGTGTAGAAGAATATAAAAAGAATTTAAAAAACTTATTAAATAATTAATTTGAATGCTTTTAAGCATGGAGGAAACAATGATTAAACTTGGAGAAATGCAAACTCTGATAGTTGCAAGAGAAGTGGACTTTGGAGTATATTTAAGAGAGAATGAAGATGATAAAAAAGAGGACGATGTTCTGCTTCCGATTAAGCAGGTTCCCGAAGGAACAAAAATAGGTGACAAGATAGAAGTTTTTGTATATAGAGATTCAAATGACAGAATGATTGCAACAACAAAAAGACCTAAATTAACCATTGGCGAAATCGGATATCTTAAGGTAGCGGAGATAGCAAAAATAGGTGCATTTTTAAACTGGGGCTTGGAAAAAGATTTATTTTTACCATATAAAGAGCAAGTCGGCGAGATTAGAGTTAACGGTGAATATATCGTAGGTATATACATAGATAAGTCAAAAAGATTATGTGCTACAATGAATTTGTACAATGTTTTAAGAACAGATTCTCCGTATAAGGTAAATGACAAAGTCAAAGGAACAGTATTCAGCCTTAGAAGAGGACTTGGAGCTATGATAGCTGTAGATGGAAAATATCTCGGAATGATACATGAGAAAGAACTGCTTAAGCCTTTACATATCGGGGATGAGATAGAACTTAGAGTAAATCAGGTTAAAGAAGATGGAAAGCTAAGCCTAAGCTTAAAAGATGCTCCGAGGATGCAAATTGATAAAGACGGAGAGAGAATTTACAATAAGCTTGTTAAAAATAACGGCAGATTGCCGTTTAATGATAACAGCAGTCCCGAAGCAATCAAGGAAAGCTTTAATATGAGTAAAGCTTCATTTAAAAAAGCTATAGGAAATTTGATGAAAAGAAGACTGATAACTATAACCAGAACAGGGATTGAACTTGCTGACACAAATAAGCCTTTAGCAAAGGATAACCCAAGAAAAAAGGAAAGAGATTTATCAAATAAACCAAAAAATAGTATAAAGAACCACAAAAACCCAAAAAGATAAGCAAAACAAAAAGGAGAGTATATATAATACCTCCTTTTATTGTTCTTTGAAATACCCTATTTAATATAGATTGTTATATATATTAAAAGTCAAAATTTTCAAGACTAAGCTAATGTTACGTTACTAGCTTGAGGTCCTTTTTGACCATCTATGATATCAAAGTTTACTTTTTGACCTTCTTCTAATGTTTTGAATCCTTCTGAAGATATAGCAGTGAAATGTACAAATACATCCTTTCCATCGTCACAAGAGATAAATCCAAAACCTTTTTTAGAATCAAACCATTTAACTGAACCTGTTTTCATTGAAAATCCTCCAAATATAAAATATAAATACATTATAAACCCAAATTAATAAAATAGCAATATTTATTTAAAAAAAGATAGATATAAAATGATAAAAATTGTTTATAAATGGGGAATGATAAGCTTGAAACAAATAACTGATAAAGATAGGCAATAACTAAAAATATTGTAATATTAAATTTATAAAAAATTAATTTAAAAAAACCAAAACTGTGATATAATAATACGGTATTGTATTTATTAAACGAAGTTTGAAAAAATTTAATTATGTTGTATTTATAATGTTTTGATGGTTTTGATTATTGGACTATATCAAAACTTTACAGAGGTGGCTTAAAGTGAGACATTTTTTTAAAATATATTTTACGGTAATACTATTGTTTATTTTTATAGGAAGCATGACTGTATTCGGATATATGGCATTTAACAAGGATGCTGTAATATTTCCTTCATTGGGAGAGTTAGTTACGGCTGTTAAAACGGATGAAGATAAAGATTTGAGTCCTCTTGAAAGAGCAATTAAAAACAGCCCGAGAATAAATATATTGTTGGTAGGTAAAGAGCATGTAAGGACAGATACTATAATGCTTCTTAGCTATGATAAAGAAGAGAAAAAAGCAAATATTTTATCCATACCGAGAGACACATATTATGAGCGAGAAGGATACGATAACAGACAGCAAAAGAAAATTAATGCCATATACCAGACAGAGGGAATAGTCGGGCTCAAAGCTGCTGTGGAGCATCTGACGATGATGCCTGTACATAAATATGTAACCGTAGATTATGAAGCAGTTACAAGTATTGTTGATATATTAGGCGGAGTTGAAGTTGAAGTTCCTATGAATATGAGATACAGCGACCCATTTGACACGCCGCCCTTAGAAATAAATATAGATGCAGGCATTCAAACCTTGAATGGAGAAACTGCACTTAAATTTTTAAGATTCAGACAAAACAGTGACGGAACAGGTTACAGCGACGGAGATATAGGCAGAATAAAAACACAGCAGGCATTTATACGCGCAGCTTCTAAAAAAGCTTTGGGACTTAAACTTCCCGCAGTTATAAACGAAGCCTTTAAACATATAGATACCGATTTTACACTTACCGAAATTTTGAGCTTGGCAACAGGACTGCTCGGATTTTCAACAGATGATTTACAGCTGGATATAATTGACCACTACACAAAAACGATGGATAATCTTAATTATGTAGTTCCAAACGAAACCGGAATCAAGCAATATGTTTACAATTTATATAATATAGAGCAAGAGCAGATACTGTATGACGGGTTTATAGAAATAAAGGATGGTATAAATAAAGATGATGAAGCAGAAGATAAAGAAAATAATTAAATTTCCCAGTCTTAAAAATAAAATTACTGAAGATAAAAAATCTTGCCCTGATGAAGAAAAGCAGATATTTAAGGTGCTTCGTTTTTTGAAAGTATTCCTTATAACTTCATTCGTGTCAATACTACTCATTATGGTTGGATTTTATACGTATTTGAGAATTTTCAATCCTCTGGATAAATTAGGACATGAAATAAACAATCCTGGATTTGATGATTTAGATAATACAGAAGATAATCCTGATGCTACACCATTTGAAAGAGCTGTAAAAGACAGTAAGAGAGTTAATGTTTTGGTAGTCGGCTTAGAGCATGTCAGAACAGATACCATTATGCTGGCGAGCTATGACAGAAAAAATAAAGTTGCAAATTTAATTTCTATACCCAGAGATACATTTTATGAAAGAGATGGATATTACGGAGACGGATTAAAAATCAATGCAATATACCAGTCTGAAGACGTAGACGGCTTAATCGATGCGGTAGAAAGCCTGACGAAAATACCTATACATAAATATGTTCTGGTAGACTATGAAGCAGTAATTAAAGGCATAGATGCCTTGGGCGGAGTAGAGATAGATGTTCCCTTTCATATGATAGACAGCGACCCGTATGAGAATCCTCCCAGATATATTAATATCCCTGCAGGAAGACAGACGCTCTACGGAGAAGATTCGCTCAAGTTTTTGAGATACAGAAAAGGATATTTTAACGGAGATATAGGAAGAATTAACGCACAGCAGCAATTTGTAAAAGAAACTATCAAAAAACTTCTCAGCTTAAAGCTACCGAACTTTATAAAAGAGGTCTATCCTTATGTAAGTACTAATTTTTCTATAACAGAATTAATTGCTTTAGCATCTGACTCAGTAGGATTTTCTATGGACAATTTAAACACTGATATACTCCCGGGAGAAGATAGGTATATAGGTAAGCTGTCATTTTTTATACCGGATTATGAAAAGGCATTGCAATTAACGTATACAATGTACGGTGTAATAGAAGAAAACGACGAAACTTCGGAAAACGAATAAATCATAATTGTATATTAACGGTTATATAAATATATATAGCCGTTTTATTATGCCTTTGATGTGCAAAGAAAAAATGCTTAAACGAGGCCTATATCATGCAAAGCTTAAATAAATCTAAATTATATATAAATTTTCATACAAACACTGCGCTTAAATTGAAATAATTTGTTGAAAATTAGTATTAAGAGTGGTATAATCTTATTTGTTTCAGTAACGAAAGGTGGACTTATAAATGGCACGTTTTTTAAAAGTGTTTTTCTTAACTTTTTTCATATCGGCATTGTTGCTGATGGCGGGATTTTACTCATATTTAAGAGTTTTTAATCCTTTAGATAATTTAGGACACGATATTAATAATCCTGATAATGATGATGAGGATGATATAGAAGATGATCCGAATGCTACACCCCTTGAAAAAGCTATAAAACATAGTAAGAGAATTAATGTTTTAGTAGTTGGTTTGGAGCATGTCAGAACAGATACAATTATGGTTGCAAGCTATGACAGAAAAAACAAACTTGCAAATATAATTTCTATACCCAGAGATACCTTGTACGAAAGACCGGGATATACAAGCGGAGGCTTGAAAATTAATGCGGTATATCAGAGTGAAAGTATAGACGGGCTCATAGATGCAGTGGAAAGCTTGTTAAATATACCTATTCATAAGTATGTAACAGTAGATTATCAAGCTGTTGTTGAAGGAATAAATGCTTTGGGCGGAGTTGAAATAGACATACCGTTTCATATGAAATATTCTGATCCGTTTGATGATCCTCCTCTGTATATAGACATACCGGAGGGAAGGCGACTCCTTAACGGAGAAGAATCACTCAAGTTTTTAAGATACAGAAAAGGATATGTAAACGGAGACTTAGGAAGAATCGAAGCTCAGCAAAAATTCGTAAAAGAAACTATCAAAAAATTACTCAGCTTTAAACTGCCGACATTCATAAAAGAAGTTTATCCTTATGTGGATACTAATTTCTCCATTAGTGAATTGATTGCTCTGGCATCTGATTCCGTAGGATTTTCTATGGATAATTTAAAGACTGATATACTTCCGGGAGACGGAAAATGGATAAACGAATTATCATTTGTTATACCACGACGTGAAGAAGCCCTGCAACTGGTATATGAAATGTATGGATTAATTGATGATGAAAGTGAATCGAAAGCATCTGAATAAAAAATAAACTAAGACGGTTATATGATTTATATAACCGTCTTGTATTATATTCAAAACAAATGATAAAAAACTGAAATTGTGCTATAATATCTGTATCCTCAATCTTGATTGAGATTGGATATTTTAAATGGCTCAACAATGTCCTGCATAGCAGGACATTGCGAGACTATAAATAGATACAAAGGCGGGTGAGTGAATTGAAAAGAACAATACTCCATTGTGATTGTAACGGATTTTTTGCTTCGGTAGAATGTATACTAAATCCAAAGCTAAAGGATGTGCCTATGGCTGTGTGCGGAGACCCAAAGAGCAGGCATGGAATTATACTTGCTAAAAATGAGCTCGCCAAAAGATATGGAGTAGTGACTGCGGAAACAGTCTGGCAGGCAAAGAAAAAATGTCCGGAGATTGTTTTTGCAGCTGCTCACCATGACGAATACCATAAATATTCAAAAATTGTTAATAAAATATACGAAGAATATACAGATTTAGTTGAACCCTTTGGGATAGATGAATCATGGCTGGATGTTACCGACAGTGTCAAATTATTTGGAGATGGAGCTCATATAGCCGATATGCTCAGAGAAAAAATAAAAAAGGAGATAGGACTTACTATATCTGTAGGAGTTTCCTTTAATAAAATATTCGCAAAGCTTGGCAGTGATTATAAAAAACCGGATGCTACAACTGTTATAAATGAAGATAATTATAAAAATATTGTTTATCCTCTGCCTGTCTCAGAGCTTTTATTTGTCGGAAAATCAATGACGACTGAGCTGAATAAAATCGGAATACACACAATCGGCCAGCTTGCAGCCTGCGATAAAAAGTTTATGAAATCAAAATTCGGCAAGATTGGTGAGCTTATATATAATTATGCAAATGGTATAGATGACAGCCCTGTAAGATCTGTTTATGAAAAATCAGAACTAAAATCCGTCGGTAACGGCATGACATTCAGAAGAAATTTAATCGGAATCGAAGATATAGACATAGGAGTTACCCTGTTGTCAGATACTGTAGGCGCAAGGATGAGAAGTCACGGAGTGAAATGCACAACCCTTCAAGTCACCATAAAAGACCCCGATTTCAGAATAATTAACAGACAAAAGCAATTGCAAATTGCTACCAACGTATCATCAGAAATAAGACAGACAGCTATGGAGTTAATAAAAGCTTCTTGGAATCTTAAATCCCCTATAAGGATGCTGACTATAACAGGTGTAAACCTTGTGAGCTCTGATGTAGTAAATGAGCAGCTTACATTGTTTGAAGCTCAAAATTTAAAGCATAATAAAGAGGAAAAGCTAAACAAAACTATAGATGATATAAGAAATAAATATGGTTTAAAATCTATTAAAACGGCAAATACTATTAAAACCGATATCATTTCCGATGACGATGAAGAGTCAAAAAATGAATAAATATTAATCAAAAGAATAAATATAAAAATGGTTGACACTATAAACTGTAAATGATAAACTTGAAGAGTATATAGAGCTTTGATCAACAAAAGTAACGAAAAATATGGTTGGTGGTGATAAATGTGAAAAACAGTGCTATTCAAATTTACTCGGAAATAGGTAAATTAAAAAAAGTTTTATTACACAGACCGGGATACGAGCTGGAAAATTTAATGCCCGAATATCTCGAAAGACTATTGTTTGATGACATACCTTACTTGCAGGTTGCTCAGGAAGAGCATGACGCTTTTGCACAGATTTTCAGAGAAAATGGAACAGAAGTGGTTTATCTGGTGGATTTAGTTACAGAGGCATTACATAATGATGAAATTAAAGAAGAATTCATTAATGAATTTATTATAGAAGCCGGAATCAAGGAATCAAAAAAGACAGAGATTTTAAAAGATTTCTATAAATCATTCAATACTAAGGACATGGTCAGTAAAATGATGGCGGGAATAAGAATCTCAGAGATAAAAAATTATGAAAAAAGAAATTTAATCGATTACCTAGAAAGCGATTACCCGTTCTTTGTAGATCCGCTTCCGAATCTTTATTTTACAAGGGATCCGTTCGCTACAGCAGGCTCAGGCGTTTCACTTCATAAAATGCACACTGTCACACGCAGCAGAGAAACAATATTCGGAAAATACATATTTAAGTATCATCCTGAATACGATAATGTGCCTTTATGGTATGACAGAGCAGAAGATTTTTCTATTGAAGGCGGAGATGTTTTAATACTTAACAAAGAGACTATTGCAGTAGGTATATCACAAAGAACCCATGCCAGTGCGATAGAAAAATATGCAAAAAATATTTTGGGAAAAGAAAGCTTCAAAAAGATACTAGCTATTGATATACCGAAATACAGAGCCTTTATGCATCTTGATACCGTATTTACTATGGTTGATTATGATAAATTTACAATACATCCGAACATTAAAAAAGATATGAGCGTTTATACGCTTACTAAGGATGGCAGTTCTGATTTATCTATAAAAGAAGAGCACAATACAATTGATGAAATATTAAAAAGACATTTGAACTTAGACAAAATAACATTGATTTCCTGCGGAGGAGGCAACGTAATAGATGCCGCAAGAGAACAGTGGAATGATGGCTCAAATACACTTGCAATTTCACCGGGAAATGTGGTAGTATATTCTAGAAATTATGTATCAAACAAAGTTCTTGAAGAAAACGGAGTAAAAATACATGTTATGCCGAGTGCGGAATTATCAAGAGGACGCGGAGGCCCAAGATGTATGAGTATGCCGTTAGTTCGGGAATTTTAACAATAAATTAAAAATATTGAAAACACACACATAGGAGGATATTTTAAAATGGCGGTTAATTTAAAAGGAAGAAGTTTTTTAACATTAATGGATTTTTCTCCGTTAGAAATCAGATATTTATTAGACTTATCACATGATTTGAAAGCTAAAAAAAGAGCAGGTATTTCTAACTATCTTTTAAAAGGAAAAAACATAGTATTATTATTTGAAAAATCATCTACAAGAACAAGATGTGCTTTTGAAGTTGGTGCTTTAGAAGAAGGCGCTCACGTTACATTCTTAGATTCAGCAAGCTCTCAAATGGGTAAAAAAGAATCTTTAGAAGATACTGCAAAAGTTCTTGGAAGATTCTACGATGGTATAGAGTACAGAGGATTTAGCCAAAAAGTTGTTGAAGACTTAGCTAAATATTCAGGAGTTCCTGTATTTAACGGTTTAACAGACGTTGACCACCCTACTCAAATACTTGCTGATATGCTTACTATAGAAGAGCATGTTGCTAAACCTTTAAACAAAGTTAAAGTTGTATTTGCCGGAGATATCAGAAACAATATGTCTTACGCATGGATGTACGGCTGTGCTAAAATGGGAATGCACTTCGTAGCATTCGGACCTAAGTCTATGGAAGTGGATCAGGAAGTTTTAAGACAAGTTAATGAAGTAGCTAAAGAAACAGGAGCTATAATAGAAGTTTCAGACAGCGTAGAGTCATTAAAAGGTGCAGACGTTATATATACAGACGTTTGGGCATCAATGGGAGAAGAAGCTCAAATACCTGACAGAGTTAAATTATTAACTCCTTACAAGGTAACTATGGATTTATTAAAAGCTACAGGAAACGATGATGTTATATTCATGCACTGCTTACCTGCTTTCCATGATTTTGAAACCAAAATGGCAAAAGAATGGCAAGAAAAAGGAATAGATATCAGAGAAGTTACAGATGAAGTGTTCAGAAGCAGACATTCAGTAGTATTTGATGAAGCAGAAAACAGAATGCACACAATCAAAGCAGTAATGGTTGCAACCGTATAACAAGAAAAATAATAAGATAAAACATGGAAATAGATTTACTATTTCCTTGTTTAATTTAAGTATACAAAGGAGAATTTTATGGCACAAAAAGTAGTAGTTGCTTTAGGAGGCAATGCCTTAGAAGATAAAGGACTTCCGTCAACAGCGGAATCTCAGTTAATAGTTGTTAAAAAAACAAGTGAAAAATTGGCAGAAATAAGCGCTCAAGGTTATGAAATAGCTGTAGTACACGGAAACGGACCACAGGTTGGAAGAATATTATTAGCTTCGGAAACAGCTAAGGATGTTACACCGTCAATGCCGTTTGACGTATGCGGAGCTATGAGCCAAGGATATATAGGCTATCATATACAGCAAGCATTAAGATTTATATTAAATCAACAAGGCAGAAACATACCTGTAGTTTCAGTTGTAACACAGGTTGTTGTGGATAAAAATGATAAAGCATTCCAAAATCCGACTAAACCTATAGGACCTTTCTATTCTGAAGAAGAGGCTAAAAGACTTCAAGAAGAAAAAGGCTATACAGTTAAGGAAGATGCGGGAAGAGGATGGAGAAGAGTAGTTCCATCACCTATGCCTATGAAGATAGTTGAATTAGATACAGTTAAAAAGTTATGGGATTCTACAATCGTAGTAACATGCGGAGGTGGAGGAATCCCTGTTATAGAGCATGAAGATGGTTCATTGGAAGGTGTTGCTGCGGTTATAGATAAGGATTTAGCTGCTGAAAGACTGGCTGAAGATATGGGCGCAGATGTTTTACTAATTCTGACAGAAGTAGAGCAGGTAGCTATTAATTATAATAAGCCTGATCAGAAAAATTTAGCCGAACTTACAATAGAAGAAGCTAAAAAATATATAGAAGAGGGACATTTTGCTCCCGGAAGTATGCTTCCGAAAGTTCAGGCTGCAGTTAAATTTGCAGAATCAAAACCGGAAAGAAAAGCTATAATCACATCACTTTATAAGGCTGTTGATGCTTTAGAAGGAAAAAGCGGTACAGTGATTAAATAAGCCCAAATTAAAATAAGCCACAAAGAGTAATTATCTTTGTGGCTTTTATTTACAAAGCAGTATATATGCAAAAAAATAATAAATATGTAAAAATAAAGATTTTAAAAACTGTTCAAATTTGTTATAATTTAATCAGTATAAGAAATTCGGAGGTAAAAATGTCAATATTTTCAATAGGAGAAGTGATTAGAAAACAACGTAATTTATTAGGGATAAGTCAAGAAGAACTCGCAAACGGTATATGCTCTGTTTCAACTCTTTCACGTATTGAAAATGGGGAACGTGTACCGAGCAAGGCAAATTTTGATGCGCTTATGCAAAGAATGGGTCAAAGCGGTGAAATGTACGATGTCTATATAGGAGACAATGATTTTGAAATTCACGAGAAAAAATTCTATATCAGACAGGCAGTTATGTGTGGTAGTTCGGAAAATGCGAGAACTTTATTGGAAGGGCTAAAAAAGATTGTTCAAAATAATGATACCTTGACAATGCAGTTTATAGAATATATGGAAGTGTTAATTGGCAGCGTTGAAATTAAAACTGAAGCTGAGATTAAGAGATTGGAAACTGCTCTAAGAATGACTGTTTCTGAGTACGGTCATGCCAAACTATGTAATTGCTTATTGACCTTTGATGATATAACCATAATTAACAATATTGCTAATGCCTATGGAAACATTAATAATTACAGAAAAGCCATTAATTTATTTTATGAATTAAAAGAATATATAGATACCAGATATATTAATTCAGAAGAGATAATGAGAACATATCCTTTATTATTATATAATTTATCGAAGTGGTTAGGTTTAGAGGGAAGATATGCTGAATGTATCGAAATCTGTGATTTAGGAGTAAAGTTGTCAAGTGAAAGCGGACGCTCTAAATTATTAGGAAAGCTATTGTACAATAAAGCTTGGTGTATGGTTAAAAGAGGAAATATTGAAAATGAGCACGAATTGGCTAGAACTTTGTTACAAGCTTATTATGTCCTGACAACAATGAATGACAGCGCTACAGCACAAAAGATTAAAGAATTTGGACTGAGCAACTGTCATCTGTTAAAGGAAACATTTTACTTCTAACTCATTATTGATGAATTGATGAACTTTATTTATGTAATTTTTTATTGATGAACTTTTACAGGTGGCAAATCACACATTGGTGTAATCAAAGCAGGATCAGCTAATGGTGCAGTAATCGTTGTAACAGATAAAAGAATTATGCAAACAAATACTGTCAAATTTTTTAAAATTTTCATCATTATCCTCCATTTTATAAAAATAATTTAAGTATATATTTCTAAATTGTCATTGATGAACTTTTTCAGGTGGCAAATCACACATTGGTGTAATCAAAGTAGGATCAGCTAATGGTGCAGTAATTGTTGTAACAGCTAAAATAAAAATCGAAATAAACACTGTCAAATTTTTAAAAACCTTCATCATTATATTTATCCTCCAATATAAATAGTTTAATTACAGTAAATATATTATATTACGATAAAAAATACCATAGCGTTTTTGGAAAATAAAAATTTTCCAAAAACGCTATGGTACTTTATGTAATAATAGTGTATAATATATTCGTGATATCAGACAAATGAAGCGAAAAATATTGGAAAATAGGCTATTGGGGGGAATATTTTGAGCGGATTTTGTATTCGTAATTAAAAAAAGAATCAACAGGGATTAAACCTTTTAATAATAATCTGTTAAAGGGTTTAATTTTTTTGCCCAATATGCGATAAAAATAGACAAATTCCGTCAATTTTTTCAATTTTGATTTATCCATAAAAAAGAACAATGGCTAGATATATTTTTTTACAATAAAATTATTTAATACTTATTATGACTATTGAGTATATCATTCCAAAAACAAAAAGACCATGTCGTTTTCGGAAAAATTTTATTTTCCGAAAATGGTATGGTTTTTTATATAAAGATAATATATACTACAAAAATAATGGACAAATAAAGTGAAGAATATAGAAATTAGGTTGTCGGGGGGAAATATTTGAGCGGAGTTTGTGTTCATAATTATGAAGAAAGCACAGGAATTAAATCTTTTAACTGATTATAGTTAAAAGGTTTAATTTTATTTAATAAAGTATAACTTAGGAGGAAGCTATATGCAAACAAATAAAGCGGCTACCTATACCGTAATAATGGTCGATGTCTGGGAATCAAAGGGAGTATTCGTAGATAAGCAATATATTGATTGCACTTTATATCTCAAATGAAAAAGTGGATAGTTTTCTCATTAATTGTAGTATTGTTGCTAATTATTGGTTGTGGTAATATATATAAAAAAACTCCACTTATCAAATTAAAATCATTTAAAGTATTGCCCCGAGAATAACAAAGCAGCACCCTTTTCAACTGTAGATAAATTCTGATTTTTTACAATGAGAGAAAAGTTAAGTATATATTCACTTAAATATAAATTGAAAAACACATAAACTAAATCTTCTTCTCTAAGTAATTTTTTAATAAAACAATTTAATAAACATTAAGTATAACATGGAAGAAACAAAAACACCATGCCATTTTTGGAAAAGTTTTATTTTCCGAAAAGAATATGGTGTTTTATAAAAAGATAATGTATACTACAAACAATAACGAACAAACAAAGCGAAGAATATAGAAATTAGGTTATTGGGGGGGAATATTTGAGCGGAGTTTGTATTCGTAGTTAGAAATAGCAGGAATTAAAACCTTTAACTAATTATAGTTAAAGGTTTTAATTTTTTGATTAAATTTAACCTGTGCTAAAATAATCTCTGATTATTTTAAGCACTATTGACAGAGAAGCTCATAAAATGTAATATAAATGGAAACTTACTATTAAAATATCAAAAAATAAATACTTAGATAGTAATAACCGTAAAAACCATAAATAATAAAGTAAGAGGGCATAGTTATGAGAATAATAATAGATGGTGATGCATGTCCGCAAAGCGTCACAAAAATTTGTGAAAAAACAGCTAAAAAATATGGCATAGATTTGAAAATAGTTGTCGATATGGATCATTTTTTAATTAGTGATTATGAGGTGATTGTAGTAGAAAAGGGTAAAGATGCGGTGGATTTTAAAATAGTACAGATTTTTCAAAATAATGACATTTTAGTTACTCAGGACTACGGACTTGCAAGCCTTGTACTGCCGAAAGCAAAAGGTGTGGTACATACCGCAGGATTCGAAATAGATGCCTATAATATAGATACTCTGCTGCAATCAAGGTATATAGGTCAAAAAGTCAGAAAAATGGGTTCGAGAACAAAAGGCCCCTCAAAAAGGACAAAAGAACAGGACAAAAAATTTGAAAAAATACTTATAAAAATTATAACCTCATAAAGCATAGAGAATACGAAAAAGCAGCTATATCTTGTTAGCTGCTTTTCTATATTGTGTTGGAGACACTCTTACAAACTTAATGATAAGCTCAAATAATTATGTTATCCTATACAAATATACCTAAAACTTCAATAGGCTTATCAATCAAAGCTTTCAATAACGGCAAATCATTTTCGCTTATACTTAAAATACAGCTGCAAGAAGGACCTCCCGAATGATACAAGTCATATTCGATATCATTCATATATTTAATACTCAAATTATTGCACGAACAAAGCTCATTTATCTCGTAATCAGCTCCCTTTGAGCCTACAGGTATAATTTCATTGATATAGTCAAGCATACTGATTATTTCAAAATCCTCTATAGACATTATTTTATCGGGATTTTTTAAAACATCATATCCTACCAGAGGAAGACCGATTGCCACACATAAATCATCGGCAGAAGTTTTTTTATACTTTAATTTATCTTTTGAGACAATACCTATCCCGGTTGTTCCTATTGATGTTTGAACGGTTATCATATTTTCTTCGGTGCTTCCTGTTAAATGTACCTTGCTGTGCTTTAATAAATTAACCGTATTAGTAAAACCTTCTATTATTTTTTTCCCTGTATCATTCATCTCTACTGCCAAACCATCGGATAGTATCAGAGGCTCAAATCCCATACTCAGAAGTTCTGCCAAAACAACCTTTGCTGTTTGCTCTCCGACTATTATTGTCGGTGCTTTTACCATGTCATGCTCTTTTTCGCCGATTCCTCCGCATGAATCACATGAGACACCTAAATATCTGTTCTCATCTATATCTATAAGACTTATATCCCTTATTTGCTTTATTATCATAACTTTACCTTTCCTTCAACCCTTTCGTATAAATTGCTTTATATGTAAAAAAATTACAAAAATAAGATTTTTAACATTATAAATATAATAAGTCAAAAGATTTTTAAATACAAGTAATTTATTTTATTGTAATACATGTATATTTTAGCTATTCAATGACCATAATATATTTATAACGATAATACTTTTTTAAGTATCCTTCCAAAATTGAAAAATAATCCCTGCATATGAGGCATGCAGGGATTGTTTTTTATTTTAATTATTTAAGTTTTATCCTTAAAATTCTTGATGCGTTTAATACTGCCACGATTGCAACTCCTACATCGGCAAATACTGCTAAAGGCATTGAAACATTACCGTATACAGTCAGTATCATTACTAAGAACTTGACACCTAAGCTAAATATTATGTTTTGCCATACTATTGCTTTAGTCTTTTTAGCTATTTCTATACTTTCATATACCTTAACAGGCTCATCGTTCATTATAACAACATCCGCTGATTCAATTGCAGCATCCGAACCTATTCCCCCCATTGCGAAGCCTATATCTGCTCTCATAAGAACAGGTGCATCATTCATACCATCTCCGACAAACAGAAGCTTAGATTTTTCATTTTTAGTTTTAAACAGCTCTTCGACTTTTTCAACCTTATCGGTAGGAAGAAGTTCACTGTAAACTTCATCCAATCCTAGCTTATCCTTAACGTAGTTTGCCGTAATTTTGTTATCTCCGGTAAGCATTATAACCTTTTTGATACCTATAGATTTTAATTTTCTCACAAGACTTTCGGTATTAGCTTTTATCCTATCGCTTATAACTATATATCCTGCAAATTTGCCGTCTACAGAAATATATAACACCGTACCCGGTTTATCTGAGGCTTTTTCAAAGTTTATATTTTCCTTAGACATAAGCTTTTCATTGCCGAGCAAAACAACTTTGCCCTCTACCTTAGCCTTTATTCCGAATCCCGCAAGTTCTTCATAGTCTTTTATTAAATCTTCGTTTATTTGATTATTATATTTATTCTTAACAGATATAGCTATAGGGTGATTTGAGTAATACTCTCCGTGTGCAGAGACTCTTAAAAGCTCGTTTTCAGAGATATCACCAAAGGTCTTTATCTCGGCAACTTCAAATTTTCCCTCTGTTAAGGTTCCCGTTTTATCAAATACAGCTATCTCTGAATTTGACAAGGCTTCTAAATAATTTCCGCCCTTTATCAATATACCGTATTTCGAAGCGGCACCCAGTCCGCTGAAATATGTCAAAGGTATAGACAATACTAAAGCGCAAGGACAGGAAACAACCAAGAAGATAAGTCCCTTATACAGCCAATCGTAAAATGACTGATTCAATATTAAAGGAGGCAACACAGCGATTAAAGCAGCTAACGCAACCACTGCCGGTGTATAATATTTTGCAAATTTAGTTATAAAGTTTTCTGTTTCGGATTTTTTATTTGAAGCCTTTTCAACCAAGTACAAAATTTTAGAAACAGTTGATTCCTTGAAAGTTTTAGTTACTTTGACAGTTAAAACTCCTGTTAGATTTATAGAGCCGCTCAATACATCACTGCCGATAATTTTATCCGCAGGCATTGATTCACCTGTAAGGGCTGAAGTATCAACAGTAGACGTTCCCTCGGTCACTATACCGTCAAGAGGTATCTTTTCGCCCGGCTTAACAATAATTATATCATTTATCCTTACAGCTTCAGGTTTAACCTTCGATATTCCGCTGTTTGTTTTTAGATTAGCAAATTCGGGCTTTATGTTAAGCAAGCTTTTTATTTGCTTCCTTGACTTATTGACAGCAAGGCTTTGGAAATATTCCCCTGTTTGATAAAACAACATAACCCCTGCGGCTTCCGGATATTCACCTATGATAATTGCTCCGATTGAAGCTACTGCCATTAAAAAATTCTCGTCAAATACCTGACCGTTCAGAATGTTTTTTACCGCTCTCAGAACTATGTCATAGCCTACGATTATATATGCTGCCAATGATAATATCATGGTCAGTGTCTCTTTAGATTCAAATATCACGGCAGGTATAAACAGAAGAGCTGATATGAGCAATCTGATTAATGTTTTCTTTTCACTGTTATGCTCATGGCTGTGTCCATGGTCTTGTTTTTTAGATGAATTTCTTTGTGAGCTTGATTCACTTTTTTCACTATGATTATGCTCATCGTCGCAGTAATCTTCGTCATGAGAGTGATTTTCTCCGCAGCAGCAAGCAGAATGGCTGTGAGTATGTTCAACATGAACATTCTCATGCTCGTGTTCATGCTCATGACCGCAATTGCATACCAGGCTTTCATGCGAGTGACTGTGCTCGTCGATATCATCGTGCTCATGCTCATCTTCCTCATCCATAAAAACCTTAACATCAGGCTCCAGTTTATGAACTATTTTTTTAACAGTTTCAAAAATTTGTTTATCATCACTGCTGTGTTCTATAGTCAGTGTTTTACTTATAAAATTTAATGAAGCTTCACTTATGTTTTCTGATTTTTTAACTTGTGCTTCAATCTTAGATGCGCAATGAGCACAATCTAAGCCCTCCAGTATTATTTTTAATTCACTCATTTTATGTCCCTCCCAGGCTTAGTGATTAATATGTTCAAATCCCTGCTCAAATATTTTTTCTACGTGGTCATCATCAAGAGAATAGTAAATTGTTTTTCCATCCTTTCTAAATTTCACGAGTTTTATATTCTTTAGAATTTTCAACTGATGTGAAACATTAGACTGTGTCATATTTAATTTATCTGCTATATCTTGAACACATAGCTCGTGGTGGAATAATGCGAATAATATTTTAATTCTGTTTTGATCTCCGAAAGCTTTAAACAGCTCCGACAATCTGTAGGTTGTTTCGTCTGTAGGCTCTATATCGCATATTTTACAACACTCATTGTTATGTTTATTTTTTTCTATCATAGTAGTAGACCTCCCAAATTAATAAATGAACATATGAAAATCTATTCATATGTATCATATAATACAATTTTAAAAAAGTCAATATCAAAAACAAAATATTTTTGAATGCATCTATATAATATATTTCCATTTGCTTTTTAATATTACAAATACTATAATAAATACTGTGAATATTAAAAATATTAAAACAAATTTATTGGAAGGACGATTATAGATGAACAAAAATATTTTAGGCAAAACAGGTCTTGAGGTAAGCTGTCTTGGCTTTGGAGGAATTCCGATACAAAGATTGACAGAACAAGAAGCTGTAGACATAATAAAAGAATTGAAAAATCAAGGTATTAATTTTATTGATACCGCAATAGGCTATACGGTCAGCGAGGGCTATATAGGAAAAGCATTAAAAGAACTCGGAAGAGACAGCTTTTATATTGCAACAAAAGCAATGGGATACACCTATGATACTATGAAAGCTTTTATAGAGCAAAGTTTAAAACAGCTTGATGTTGATTATATAGATTTATACCAAATCCATAATGTAAGCAAGCAGGAGCAGTTTGACAATGTAATATCTGAAAATGGTGCATTTAAGGCACTTGCAGAGGCAAAAGAAAAGGGACTCATAAAGCATATCGGTGTTACAAGCCATAACATTTCAATGCTGGAAAAATTCTTGGAATATGATATAATCGAAACTGTTCAATTCCCGTTTAACATAGTTGAACAACAGGCTGTAAAGGTTTTTGAAAGAGCAAAAGAAAAAAACATAGCCGTTATATCTATGAAGCCATTGGCAGGAGGAGCAATTCAAGACGCTGAAATAGCACTTAAATATATATTTGACTCAGGCCTTGTTACAGTTGCTATACCGGGTATGGACAGCATAGAGCAGGTAAAGAAAAATGCAAGCGTAGCAAACAATATATCTCCTCTGACAGAAGAAGATAACAAAAAAATAGAAGATATAAGAAAAGAGTTAGGAAATGACTTTTGCAGAAGATGCGGTTACTGCCTTCCATGTCCTCAAAAAATTGATATCCCGTCAATGTTCCTGTTCGAAGGCTATGTAACAAGATACAATCTCAAGGACTGGGCATCCGGCAGATACAATACTCTTGCAATAAAGGCCGATGCCTGCGTAAAATGCGGAATATGCGAAACCAGATGTCCATACAATCTTCAAATAAGAGATAAATTAGAAAACGTAGTAAAAGCATTTGAATAAAATATAAAAAGATTAAGACTCGATAGGTTAATCTGAATCTGAGAGTCTTAATCTTTTATTTTAAATATTAAAAGTATTTTTTACTGTTCATCTTTTCCTCTGCAAGCCTTAGCCTCTCTCCAAAGTGTTGAAAATGAACTATCTCACATTTTTTTAAAAATCTCAATGTGTCCTTAACAAGCGGGTCATCAGTAAGCATTAGCAGACTGTTCTTAGTGGTGACAATTAAATAGAATTAAAAAAGCTTGGCAAATTAATATTGTAAGTATTTAGATACATAGATATAAAGAATTAAATTGATATGTGTCTTTAGTTTCAATTTCGTTTTCAATTGCTATTTAGTAAAAATATTCTTTAATAAAAATTTATAATTATTGTAGAAAATAGTAAAAATATATAATATAATTTCCTAAAGGAGGTTGTATATTATGGGTGAAACGGGGTTTGATTTAGGAAGTAAATTGCTTGAAGCTATAATTGTAACTTTGACAACTTTAATTATTACTGCAATCATTACCGGAATAGCTAAGACGACTAAAAATAAATTTAAACAAAAATTTGACGAATATAATCAAACTTCAAGAAAGATTGAATATAAAAGGAGATTAAAAATACGGTACAATAAATTCACATTACACTTATTCAGCACTATTGCATGTGCTATATACTTTGTGTTGTCTGCTGTATTGTATGAGTTTTCTTTAAAAGTTTACGTTAAAGAAATTATTGAGCTATATAATCCTTTAGCAGAGTATATATATATTGGATCTTTATTGTTCTTGGTTTTAACTGCCATAGTATTTATTATTTCTGAAATAATAAATACTATTTTAAGTAAATATGGATTGAAAAACAAACATAAATTTAATTATATATTTTTCATATTACTTTTTATGATGTTTGAGATTCTACTATTATACTTTTTAGATCCATTTATAAATTCTATGAAATGGGTTGAGGAGCTAAAGAATCTATATGTATTAATAAATATAATTATATTAGATTTTCTAGGAGCATTATTTTATATAAATTTAGTTAGAAATAAATCAAATACAAGCTATAATAGTATAAATAATGTAGTTTTTCATATTGATGCTAGCAAATATTATGGTTATTATAAAGAAGAAATTTTTTGTACAAACTACTATAATACTCTTTTATTATCTGATAATGTCATACTGCCTAACGGTATTAAAAACAATGATATATACAGCAACTACAATGTTATTACAACAGAAACAGATTTTTGTATTGTAAACAAACATGGCGGCATATTAAGAAAAATCAGTAAAGATGATATAATATACATTGAATTTTTAAATGAAGAAAATAAATGTGTTTTAAGATTTGATGAGAAAAGAATATATACAATAGGGTTTACTTATACTGAAAAATTAATATAGATATAATTTAACCTCTATTCTTTATAGCTCAATTAAAGAAATAGAAGAGCTATCTCTATTTCGTCAATAAAATATAAATTTAAATTTGTCTGTAAATTAATAAAGATTAACTTCTGTTAAAATGGACAAAATTAATCTTTATTAATTATTCTCTTTTAATGTATTTACACAAATCGAAAACTGTGTTAATTATTCTGTAATTTTGTTCCACACGTAGTGCAACAACCGTGTTTTTTATAGACGGGATGATTCTTATTGACTCTTGAACTGCAAATTTTACACTCTAAGAAATCATCCTCTATATTATCTATGTTTAATATATATTTTTCTGTATTGTCTACTAAGTCATCAGGTATTTCCATATTAAACTCTCTAATATAGCAAGAATAGTCGTTATTATAACATTCGCGCAAAAATGATAAGTATTTTCCTGAGTCAATAAAATATGCTTTATATATATCTTTAATCCTGAAAGGTGTCAAGGAACTTGGTATTCGATGTAATATTTCACAATATATTAAGTTATTAATTTCTAAATATAATCTTCTTACTTGTTCATTTTTTATTATAAAAAAATAATTTTTTGATTTTTCCATATAATTATTGATAGCTGAATAAATGGATTCACTGTTCATAGAAATATCAGAACGTCTGTCAGTATCAAATATTTCAATTACTACTGATGATATTAAATATGTATGTACATAATATTCATTAATCTTATAATTAATTTTTTTTAGGCAATTATAAAATATGTGTAAATAATGTCTGGGAACTCCACCGGACATACCAACCATATTCTTGAAGTGACGTAAATCTTTAAATAAACTTTCCAATATATAGTCAGCATCGTATTCTATTATTTCAACTCCATCTTTTTCTGCTATAGTTTTACAGAAATAGTTTATCCTTGATATTAATATTTCTTTAAAAATATTAATACGTTCATCAATATTAAATTGAAAAACATCTAAATTTAATACTTCTAAAATATCATGACCGCTTTGTATACCATAATTAGCATTAACAGATAATTTTGCGTTTAAATTTGTAGCTTCTCTAATCGAAGCAATTTTTATAAATAATTTTCGTTGACGAAAAAATGTTCGCTTAATATATTCTAAAAACAATGGCTGTATAGGCACTGGAAATAATTGATCAATTGACCATAGCTCATCTATGCAAATATACAACTGATCTACTCCCATTTCATTTAGTAACTCGTTAAAAGCTGTTCTTATTTCCATAAAATTTATTTCAAAATTATATTTTATCTCTTTTATTTTTTTTCGAGACTGTTCTTTTCCCAATTTTATTATACCATTTATTTTAGCTTTTAAGTAAGGTAGTGCATTTGTTATGCCTACGTCTACCTCTCCGCCTATATTATTGGCATGCACCTTATCTTCGCTCTCAGTAACAATTTGAGTTTTGTCATAAATCTGTGGAGAGCCTACATTAACTTTATCTATTAGGAAATCTATTTTCTTCTCTATCTTATCTAATTTTTCTCTTTTTTTCATAGGGGATTTAATATTAAATTTATCTATAAGGATATCTTTATAAGTATCTATTATCAACTCAATTAATGCATTCATAAAGTTTGTGTATGTCCGTGTAGCGTAGAATTTCATTTTTGAAAAATCATCTTCAAAATCAATTTTAATTGAATCACTATCTTTGAAACCATCACAAGATATATAGTAAGATATTGATTTATTATTTTTATCCTCATTTATTTTCTGATTAAAAGCTTTTAATAAATGCGTTTTTCCCGTACCGCGTCTGCCCCAAATTATTGCATTATTTTCCTCCTCTAATATATCTAAATAATCTTTACCTATATATAAGGGATAATATGAATTTTCAGGTAAAACGCTTGCATCAAATTTATAGCTGCTTTTTTTTACTGCCTGTCTAAATAAATTACTTACACTAATATTTTTAGTTCTTTTACATTCCGGAATGTTTATCATAAAAGATTCCCCCCAATATTATTTTAAAATAAGCTAAAAATTGTTTATTTATATTAAGAATTAGTGAATTGAAGTAAGTAAAGATTTTAATATTTATTCCTTATTCTATTTTTTCAATGAATATTAAAATACGACATAGGGTATAAAAAAACTACATTAAAATAAATGTAGGATGAGCTATACTTTATGTGGTATTTTATTATGTCCCCTTTCCCCGATTTATTGACATGTTTTTCAGTATTACAATTATGCTTTTATTTATAACTTTTGGAGATATTCGCTCTAGTTCACTTGCCATTACAGCTAAACATTTTCTGCTTTCCTCTAGGCATCCATTATGACCACACTCAGACTTGAAGACCTATTTCATTTTTCTCATAGGGAGTTGCTTGAGCACCCCCATGAGAACATTTTAACATGAAATATAAATATTGTATATATAAAAATATAACTTCTATTCCACTGTAATAGGAGCCGGAATATGGTTTGCGCTCACTATTTTCATAATATTGATATGCACTAAGAACATTTAATTGCATAGTTTTACCCGAACCAACATTTATATGAGCTATTTATAATACTATTATTAAAATCAACTTTTCATTTTTTTTGTGGAAATCAACTTTAAATTGTTTAATTTTTATATAGATTGTCAATCTATTGATTTTGCTAATTCGGATACTGTATTTACTATAGTATCGTCTTCAATTAATTGCTCTGAGTGATCTTTGCTGAAATATTCTTCTGCTTCAGCCTGACCAAAGTATTCGATTTGGCTTGAATTATTATTTCCGACATTTATTGAACTTCCTAAAATCGATGAGTTTGAAAAATCTATTGTTATATTTCCATAGCCAGATTTCAAAACTTCTAATAAATTTAAACAGACTGTATTTATAAAGGCTTGGTCACTAGAACATATTATAGTTTGTCTTCCAGAGTTTATCTCAACTATTATTGCATATCCTTCATGATTTAATAATGGTATTAAAAAGAAAAGTCCTAATAGAACGCACCCTAATGCTAAAAACGGCAAATTATCAAAAAATAATATTGCTGCTACAATAGTAACTATTAAAAATATTATATTTATTATAGGGAACTTAATTTTTACAGAGTCAATAGCGGATATATTATTTATTGGATATATAGAATTTCCTGCTATTAAGACATTATCTCTAATTTTTAACAATTTAGCATTAGAATAATTGCTTTCAGGTATTTGTTTGAGTTTTATAGCCATATTTATTTCTCCTTCCTCTTTATATTTTAATTATATTTATCATTTTTTATTTCTGAATAGCTATTGAGTAAAATTATGTTTTTATCACAATTTATATCTTTTTCTATAAATAATTTAACATATTTTAAAAATATCGAATTAATATATTCTATTATAGTTAACATTGTACGGTCAATTATGTTGTGAGCTATGTCATTTTTATAATTATTATTAATGCCTTTAAATAAAAAAATGGCTGTCGATAGAGAGTCGGATAAGTCGTCATTAGAATTTGATAAATAGTATGAAATTGTTTCAGTAATAGCGGGTTTATCATGTAGCACGCCACGTAAAGTTTCAATGTTGCCACTTTCTAGAGCATTATAAGCTCGACGTTGCACTTCGTCTCCAGTTTTAATACTGATTTCATATTGAGCTAAATATAAGTATGTTGCTATGTTTTCTAAATTGTATTTTACAGTACGAATAAGAAAACTTACAAGAGGTTCACTTTCTGGTTCATCTTCTGAATATTCTGTCAGAGATTCAGAGGTTTCATTAAATTCATAGACATTTTCATGACATTAAAAGATTTTATTGAGATAACTAAAATCTTCAAAAGTATATCATAAAATTTGTTAAAATCAACTTGTAAAACAGAAATTTTTGCTATTTATTATTGTCCTTTTCGAAGATAAACAATCCTTTTTGGACTTTCCTGAATTTTCATGCTCGAATGCACCATATAATTATTTACAAAAGAATTAATTAGTTTCTTTATATCTGTTATGTATCTTTCATATAACCTCCTTTGTCCACTTTGACATATCTTATGAAATTAATCTTTGGAATTACATAGCTCTTTCATAAGTATTCTATCATTTTTTATTATAATATAATTACCTTTATGTTCAAACATCATACTGTCATGGTTTTGCTTGAAATTTTCTAATTTTACACAATAAGAATATTCTATATCGGCAACATGTAAAATTATGGAATCATACTTTTTACCTACAACATCTTTCACACTTATTTTTATGTCAAAGATTGCAAAACAAAAGTATATAAAAAAGCACACACAAGATAATAATAAAAAATCAAATGGAGAATCATCAAGGGAAGAGTAAAATGCTATAATAAAAAATATATTTCCCAAAATTATAAAAAATCCTTCGGTTAAAGTAATAAAAAACGATAATAATATATTTTTAAAATTAAGTTCATCCTCGATAAATAGTATACGTAAAGCTGAGTAAAATAAATGTATTGAAAGAATCGAGAGAAAAAATTCGAAATAATATGTATGTTTTAAATTTGCTATTGGTGTAATATGATATTCGCTAGCAAAAAAGATAATTAATATATAAAAAGAATATGCTATTCCTGATGCAATTAAATCTTTCATGGCACGCGTTTCTGTAGAAAGAATGTAATCTTTATTAGAATAAACAGACATATATTTTATTGGAAATCTAAACACAGATTCCCTCTTCTGAAAAAACAACACAATTATAGGTGAAGAAATAACTGGTATTATCCACTCTTTATTATTTGTAAAAAATTCAGATAATAATTTTTCCATTTTATAGACTCCTTTTGCGTAAATTAATTAATCTTTAAGTTTTTTAAAATTTCTAATATATAAGACTTTCATTAGTATTGATATCTTAGCAAAATTATTACTATAATCATAAATTATTTATTTAAATATTTTTATGTCTAATAATTTTCGCCCATAAATAAATTAGAAATAGCCTTATTATATAAGGTATCTTTATCTAAAAACTCTTGAAGCTCAATCAAATTAGTTTTTTCAGGTTTTTCAGGAGGGGTAAGTTGTTTTAATAATTTAAATATTTCCTTATAGTTAGCATATACATTAGATTTTTCAAGCTCATAAGTGAAATTGTTGTTGTAAAAGTCTACGTTTATATCATATAATTTTTTAAAAAATGGATGCTTACGAGCATAAGTGAAATTTTTTTCACCGCTTGTATTGAGCCATTTATTTTTATCTGACTCATAAGCTAAAAGCCATATGTCAGTTAGCATCCCGTCTTTTAAATTTAATTCGGAAAAATATTCTTCTATAATTCTATCTCTGAATTTATCAATTAATTTAACAATATAAGTTTCTGATTTGCGCGAATCAATCATGTCTAAAAGAATTATTATCGCCAGCCAATTCTCTGTATTTAATATTTTTCTTATATATTCTTGTGATAGCCTGATTTTGAATATTTTACTAATCCATAAGCACCATATTATTTCTTCATCGTTTCTTAAAGTTATATGAGTGTCGAGAATAGAATATATTGATTTTTTAAGTAAAGAGATGCTTAAATTTTTTTTGTTATTAAAAAAAATAACTGAAATTATTTTTGATAAATTTGGAAACCTAATCCATATATTAAAAAGAATTGGCTGGA
>DGYI01000058.1:11825-12014 GCA_002396645.1 Firmicutes bacterium UBA5010 | reverse complement strand
AATAATGTCTCCATCTTTAAGCTTCACTGATGAAGAAGGTATTCCATGAACAACTTCTTCATTAACAGAGGCACATATTGAGGCAGGAAATCCGTTGTATCCTTTAAAAGCAGGAATAGCATTGCAAGATCTTATATATTCTTCTACTATCTCATCAAGTTCCTTAGTAGTAATACCGGATTTAATATG
>DGYI01000058.1:0-11554 GCA_002396645.1 Firmicutes bacterium UBA5010 | reverse complement strand
TCGCAGATATCTTCATGTGATGGCTTATTATATATTACATGATATGTTTGACCGCAGTCTTTACATATTCTTCTTCCAACAGCCCTGTCTATCAGCAATTTTGAATCTACTTCAATGTTTACAACATAGTCTAATTTATGTCCCATGTCACTAAGAACTTTATCCAAAGCATCTGCTTGTTCAATAGTTCTCGGAAAACCATCAAGTAAGAATCCTTTTTTACAATCATCCTGCAAAAGTCTGTCTTTTACAATTTCAATAGTCAGTGCATCAGGTACTAACAAGCCTTTATCAAGATATTCTTTAACTTTTTTCCCCAGTTCTGTTTCTTCTTTTATATTCTTTCTGAATATATCTCCGGTAGAAATATGCAAAACATTAAATTCTTTTACTATAGTTTCTGCCTGTGTGCCTTTTCCTGCACCAGGAGGTCCCAATAATATAGCTCTCATTATATACTTCCTCAATTTTGACTTTTAAATTTTATTTTAAAAATCCTTTATAATGTCTCATCAACATATGAGCTTCCATCTGTTTCATAGTTTCTAAAGCAACACCTGTAACGATCAATAGTGAAGTACCGCCAAAGTTTACTTTTAAGTTTGTAAACGCAAATACTAATGTCGGTATAGATGCTATAAAAGCAAGTGATATAGCTCCGACGATTGTTACTCTGTTTAAAACCTTGCTTAAGTATTCTGCTGTTGGTCTTCCAGGTCTGATTCCCGGTATAAATCCGCCGTTATCTTTTAAATTATTCGCATATTCAAAAGGATTAAATTGTATTGCCGTATAGAAGTAAGTGAAAAATACAATAACCAATATATTCACTACCGAATAAATCCATATTCCCGGATTTCCGTTAGCTGAAAACCACTTAGTCAATCCAGGTGCCCAGCTCGGAATGAAAAATGCTAATGTTTGCGGTATTTGCAAGAATGTTGATGCAAATATAACCGGCATAACTCCTGCCATAAGCACTTTCATTGGTATATGAGTGCTTTGACCCCCATACATTTTTCTACCTACAACTCTTTTTGCATATTGAACGGTAACTTTTCTTTCAGCTTGTTGTATAGCAATGACTCCTACTATGATGAGAAATGCAAAAACTAAGAAAATTAATATTTCATAAATTTTTACTGTTCCAACACTGAACAAATATATTGTACTACCAATATCATGAGGCATTCTTGATACTATACCTGCAAATATTATTATTGATATACCGTTTCCAATTCCTTTGTCTGTTATTTGCTCACCTAACCACATCAAAAATGCTGTACCCGCTGTTAATACTAAAACTACAACCGAGATTGACAAAAAGCTTTTATTAATTATTGCTTGATTGAAAAATCCTATACTGTAAGCTAAAGCTTGAATCAATGCCAATACAACTGTTAAATATCTAGTATACTGACCCATCTTCTTCTTTCCATCTTCACGCTTGAAAATTTCTTCAAGCTTAGGAATAGCTATTGCTAATAATTGAAGAATAATCGATGATGTAATGTAAGGATAAATATTAAGCGCAAATATTGTAAAGTCTTTAAATGCTCCTCCGGCCATAAGGTCAAAGAAGTCTAAAATTCCTGCGCTTGAACCTGAAAACATACCCTCAACTATTTCACGATTTATAAATGGCACCGGTATAACAGAACCAAGTCTGTATACTACTATCATCATAAGGGTAAAAAGTATTTTTTTACGTAAATCAGGTATTTTCCAAGCATTTCTCATTGTTTCAAACAATTAGATCACCTCTACTTTTCCACCGGCAGCTTCAATTTTTTCAACTGCAGATTTACTAAATTTATTCGCTTTTACCGTTAGTTTTTTTGTTATTTCACCGTTTCCTAAAACTTTTACTCCGTCCAGCTGTCTCTTTAGTATACCTGTTTCTTTTAAAAGTTCTGGAGTAATTTCTGCTCCATCTTCAAATCTATTTAAAACTTCTACATTTATTTCTGCATACTCAGTTGCAAAAATATTTGTAAATCCTCTTTTTGGAAGTCTTCTGTAAAGAGGCATCTGTCCACCTTCAAAACCTGGTCTAACACCACCGCCTGAACGAGATTTTTGTCCGTCTTGTCCTCTACCGCCTGTTTTACCTTGTCCTGAAGCTGTACCTCTTCCTAATCTCTTTCTGTTTTTATTACTGCCAGGATTAGGTCTTAATTCATGAAGTTTCATCTGTACACCTCCTTATAGTTTCTATTCTACAACCTCTACCATATGCTTAACTTTAAAAATCATACCTCTTATAGCGGCATTATCTTCATGTTCAACAACATGGTTTATTTTTCTTAATCCTAAAGCTTTAATTGTAGCTCTTTGAGCAGGTGTCTTACCAATTAAGCTTTTTGTTTGTTTTATTTTTATTGTTGCCATTAACGTTCACCTCTTAACCTAAAATTTCTTCTACTGATTTCCCTCTAATTCTAGCTACATCTTCAGGTTTTTTCAGGGATTTTAAGGCTTCCATCGTCGCATTAACCATATTTCTAGGATTGTTTGATCCTAAAGATTTAGTTCTTATGTCCTTAACTCCAGCAAGCTCTAATACAGCACGAACAGGTCCACCGGCTATAATTCCAGTACCCTGTGATGCAGGTTTAATAAGAACTCTTCCAGCACCAAATCGTCCAACCATCTCATGAGGTACGGTTGTATTTTTTAATGGCACTTCTATCATTCTTTTCTTAGCATCTTGGATAGCTTTTCTTATAGCATCTGGTATTTCAATAGCCTTAGCCATTCCTATACCTACATGGCCGTTCTCGTCACCAACAACTACTAAAACGCTGAATCTAAAGTTTCTACCACCCTTAACAACTTTAGTAACACGGTTTATGCTGATAACTTTTTCTTTAATGTCATCTATTTGATTTGCATCTATACGTCCACGTTCCATTGCCTTTCCTCCTTATTAAAAATCAAGTCCGTTTTCTCTTGCACCTTCTGCAAGTGATTTTACTCTACCATGATATAAATATCCGCCTCTGTCAAACACTACAGATTTTATACCCTTTTCTTGTGCTCTTTTTGCAATCTCAGCTCCTATAAGCTTAGCTGCATCTACTTTAGTCAACTCAGCAACTTTAGCAGCTATTTCCTTGTCCTTTGTTGAAGCTTGTGCAATAGTATTGCCTGCTACATCGTCAATAATTTGAGCATATATATTCTTAGAGCTTCTATATACATTTAGCCTTGGTCTCTCAGGAGTTCCTACAATTTTATTTCTAATTTTGTTGTGCCTTTCAACTCTTTTTTTATTTCTATTTACCTTTTTTAGCACTAATACTCACTCCTTTCTGTTATTTACCAGTCTTACCAGCTTTACGTCTAATTACTTCATTAGAGTATTTAATACCTTTACCCTTATATGGTTCCGGTCTTCTCCAATCTCTAATTACCGCAGCATAGTTTCCAACCTGTTGTTTATCTATACCTTTTACTATAATTTTGTTAGTTCCTTCAACTACTGTTTCTATTCCGCTAGGGTCTTCCATTTCAACGGGATGGGAATATCCTAAACTTAATACCAGTTTATTACCTTGTTTTTGTGCTCTATATCCAACACCAACAATTTCAAGAACCTTTTCGTATCCGTCTGTTACGCCTACAATCATATTGTTTAATAAAGTTCTTGTCAAGCCATGTAATGATCTGCTTTGTTTCTCATCATTTGGTCTGGCAATCTTTATAACGCCTTCTGAAACTTCTATTGTCATTATTTTTGAAAGCTGTTGCTCTAAAGAACCTTTTGGTCCCTTTACTGTAGCATAATTACTATCGCTGATTTTCAACTCAACACTGCCAGGCACGTTTATCGGCTTTAATCCTATTCTTGACATTTGTACAGCACCTCCTTATTTTGTCTGTCCAATTAACCTGTTAATTGGTTTTAATTTATTTATTACCATACGTAGCAGATTACTTCTCCGCCTATTCCGCTTTTTCTTGCTTTTCTGTCTGTCATAATACCTGAAGAAGTAGAAATAACCGCGATTCCTAATCCTCCCAGAACTTTCGGAGTTTCATCCTTGTGAACATATACTCTTAGTCCCGGCTTAGAAATTCTCTTTATACCAGTTATTACTCTTTCTTTATTGTTTGAATATTTTAATTCTACTCTGATAATTCCTTGCTTGCCGTCATCTATTACATCAAAGCCCTTAATATAGCCTTCTTCTAATAAAATCGTCGCTATTTCTTTTTTGATTTTAGAAGCAGGAATATCCACAAATTCATGTTTTGCATGATTACTGTTTCTAATTCTTGTTAACATATCTGCAATTGGATCTGTCATTACCATGTAAGTAACCTCCTTCCATTTCTATAATTCTTACCAACTAGCTTTCTTTACTCCTGGTATTTGTCCCTTGTATGCTAGTTCTCTAAAGCATATACGGCAAATTCCGTATTTTCTTAAATAAGCATGAGGTCTTCCGCAAATTTTACATCTGCTATACTCTCTTGTGGAAAACTTCTGTTTTCTACTTTGTTTTACTTTTAAAGATGTTTTAGCCAATTTTTAATCCTCCTCTTACTTACTAAAAGGCATACCCATTAATTTTAATAGTTCTCTTGCTTCTTCATCTGTGTTAGCAGTTGTCGTTATAATTATGTCCATACCTCTTAATTTATCTATTTTATCATAGTTGATTTCCGGGAAAATCAATTGCTCTTTAATACCTAAAGCGTAGTTTCCTCTTCCGTCAAATGAAGTTTTTGATACCCCTCTGAAGTCTCTAACTCTCGGCAATGATATATTTACTAACTTATCAAGAAACTCATACATTCTGTTTCCTCTAAGAGTAACTTTACATCCTATAGCCATTCCTTCTCTTATTTTGAAGTTAGATACAGATTTTTTCGCTTTTGTTGTAACCGGTTTTTGACCAGCAATCAACGTCATTTCTTCAAGAGCTGATTCTAAGAATTTTTGATTATCCTTTGCTTCGCCAACTCCCATATTTATAGTTATTTTTTCTATCTTTGGTGCCTGCATTACGCTATCATATTTGAACGTTTCAACAAGTGCCGGCACTACATTATTTTTATATGTTTCAAGTAATCTTGAAGCCATCTACATGTACCTCCCTTCGAGTATTATTCGAACATTTCGCCGCATTTTTTACATACTCTAACTTTTTTACCGTTATCTAATACTTTTTTTTCTGTTCTTACGCCTTGTTTGCATTTTCCGCAGTAAAGCATAACATTTGATACATTCACAGAGCCTTCTTGGTGTATTATACCGGCTTGCTGCATATCTCTGGTTGCTTTTTGGTGTTTTGTTATCATGTTTACACCTTCAACCACAACTCTGTTATTCTTAGGGAAACAAGTAAGTATTTTACCTGATTTGCCTTTATCTTTACCTGCAATAACTACAACCTTATCGCCTTTCTTAACGTGCATCCTATACACCTCCTATTATAGCACTTCTGGTGCCAAAGAGATTATTTTCATGAAGTTTCCATCTCTTAACTCTCTTGTTATAGGTCCAAATATACGAGTACCTATAGGTGTTTTATCGTCTTTTATAATTACTGCTGCATTTTCATCAAACTTAATGTAAGTTCCATCGTTTCTTCTTACACCTTTCTTAGTTCTCACTACAACAGCCTTTACTACGTCACCTTTCTTAACAACTCCACCAGGTGTTGCCGATTTAACTGCAGCAACTATTATATCTCCAATATTTGCATATCTTCTGCTTGAGCCGCCCATTACTCTTATAACAAGTATTTCTTTAGCTCCCGAATTATCTGCAACTCTTAATCTTGATTCATTTTGTACCATTAATTAAACCTCCCTTCAATTGTTGTAGGGTTATTTCGCTTCTTCAACAATTTCAACTAATCTCCATCTTTTATCTTTTGACAACGGTCTAGTTTCCATTATTCTTACGATGTCACCGATTTGACACTTATTTTCTTCATCGTGCGCCTTATATTTTTTAGTCTGCTTAACTTGTTTCTTATAAAGAGGATGTGCTACAAGAGTCTCCGTAGCAACTACTATTGTTTTATCCATTTTATTACTTATAACTTTACCTACTCTTACTTTTCTGTTGCCTCTTTCCAAATTAATAGTCCTCCTTTCTCATATTATTGCACATTAACATTAAGTTCTCTCTCTCTAAGAATTGTTTTAACTCGTGCAATGTCTTTTTTAACTTTATTTATTCTTAAAGGATTATCTAACTCACCAGTAGCAAGTTGAAATCTTAAATTAAATAATTCTGTTTTCAATTCTACCAGTGATTGGTTTAATTCACTAACTGTTTTTTCTCTTATTTCTTTAGCTTTCATTTGCTTCACCATCCTTTTCTATCGCCTCATCAGCTTTAGTAACAAACTTACATTTTATAGGCAATTTATGCATGGCAAGTCTCATAGCCTCTCTGGCTATTTCCTCTGAAACTCCTGTCATCTCAAATAAAATTCTTCCTGGTTTCACTACTGCTACCCAGTACTCTGGAGATCCTTTACCTTTACCCATACGAGTCTCAGCAGGTTTTTTTGTAACTGGCTTATCCGGGAATATTTTTATCCAAATCTGACCGCCTCTTTTTACATATCTTGTCATTGCTCTTCTGGCAGCCTCTATTTGATTAGATGTAATCCAAGCTGGTTCTAAAGCTTGAAGTCCAAATTCGCCATATGCTAACTTGTTGCCTCTTGTTGCTACTCCAGTCATTCTTCCTCTTTGAACTTTACGGTGTTTAACTCTTTTAGGCATTAACATAATTAACTTCCTCCTTCCTTAAGTACTGACTACTTTTTATCTCTCTTAGAATTGTTATTGTTATTGTTGTTGTTTGGTCTTCTTTTTCTCTTATTATCTCTATTGTCATTTTGTGCAGGACCTTTTGCTGCTTCTTCCTGACCGGAAACAAGAGTTTTTCCTAAAACCTCGCCTCTGCAAATCCAAACCTTAACACCTATTTTGCCATAAGTTGTATCTGCTTCTGCAGTTCCGTAGCTTATGTCTGCTCTTAAAGTTTGAAGTGGTATTGTACCCTCTGTATATCTTTCAGATCTTGCCATATCGGCACCGTTTAATCTTCCCGATACCAGAGTTTTTATACCCTTTGCGCCTACCTTCATAGTTCTTTGTATAGATTGTTTCATAGCTCTTCTGAATGAAACTCTTTTCTCAATTTGGCTTGCTATACTCTCAGCAACCAATTGTGCATCCAATTCAGGAGTTCTTACTTCTTCAACGTTTACTATGGCAGTTTTTCCAGTTATTTTCTCAACACTATTTTTAAGTGTTTCAACACCTGTTCCGCCTTTTCCTATAATCATTCCGGGTTTTGCAGTATAAACACTTACTTTTATTCTGCTTGCAAACCTTTCAATTTCAACCTTAGCTATACCCGCTTGGTACAGGCTTTTCTTTATAAATTCACGAACTTTGTAATCTTCAATAAGATTTGCATGGAAGTCTTTTTTATCAGCGTACCATTTTGAATCCCAATCTTTAATTACTCCAACTCTCAGTCCATGAGGATTTACTTTTTGGCCCATTAATTTACCTCCTTTACTAATCTCTTTCTTTTACAACTACACCGATATGGCTAGTTCTTTTTAGTATTTTGTATGCTCTACCTTGTGCTCTAGGTCTCCATCTCTTTAATGTAGGACCTTGATTTGAATAAACTTCAGATACAAAAAGCTTATCTCTGTCCATATCGAAATTATTCTCTGCATTAGCAGCAGCCGATTTTACTACCTTTTCTAATATCTTAGCACCTTTGTTAGGCGTAAATTTTAATATCGTAAGTGCTTCATCAACACTTTTTCCTCTAACCATGTCACATATGAATTTCATCTTTCTTGATGACACTCTAATGTACTTAGCGATTGCTCTAGCTTCCACTTTAGCTACCTCCCTTCACTTATTTAACTTTTGAAGATTTTTCAGTCTTGTCGTGTCCTCTGTAAGTCCTTGTAGGAGCAAACTCACCTAATTTATGTCCTACCATATCTTCAGTTATATATACAGGAACGTGCTTTCGTCCATCATGTATAGCTAATGTGTGTCCTATCATTTCAGGGAATATTGTAGATCTTCTTGACCATGTCTTTAGAATATCTTTTTTATTAGCTTCGTTCATCGCAATAACTTTCTTCATAAGACTTGGTTCACAATAAGGTCCCTTTTTTAATGATCTACCCATCTACTATTTCCTCCTTTCACAAAACCTGTTTTATTATTTATCTCTTCTTGTTCTTACTATCATCTTGTCAGACTTCTTATTTTTCTTACGAGTCTTATATCCAAGAGCTGGTTTACCCCAAGGTGTTACCGGTGCAGGTCTTCCTATCGGAGCTCTACCTTCACCACCACCGTGAGGGTGGTCATTAGGGTTCATAACGCTACCTCTTACAGTCGGTCTTATACCCATGTGTCTTTTTCTTCCGGCTTTACCGATGTTGATATTTTCATGGTCTATGTTTCCAACCTGGCCTATTGTAGCTCTGCACTCCATGCTTACCATTCTAACTTCACCGGATGGTAATCTAACTTGTGCATATTTACCTTCTTTAGCCATTAACTGCGCTGAGTTTCCTGCTGATCTTACTAATTGAGCACCCTTGCCTACTTTTAATTCAATGTTATGAATTGTAGTACCTACAGGGATATTTTTTAACTTTAATGCATTTCCAATCTTTATATCTGCCTCACTGCCCGACATAATAGCATCACCAACTTTTAACTTATATGGTGCTATTATATATCTCTTGTCTCCGTCAGCATAATGTACTAATGCTATATTAGCACTTCTGTTAGGATCATATTCGATAGTAGCAACTTTTCCAGGCACGCCGTCTTTATCTCTTTTGAAATCTATTATTCTGTATTTTCTCTTTTCACCGCCACCTCTATGACGAACTGTTATACGTCCATAAGCGTTTCTTCCTGCATTCTTTTTTAAAGGTGCTAAAAGAGATTTCTCAGGTTCATTTGTTGTTATCTCTTCAAAAGTCGAAACAGTCATCTGTCTTAAAGATGGAGAAGTAGGTCTAAATTTTTTAATACCCATGAGATTTCCTCCTTTTGATTATCTTAATTATAAATTCTAATTTAGTCAGAAAATTATTTGACTGATCTGTCAGATTAGTTCATTCCTTCGAAGAATTCAATTGCTTTGCTGTCTTCAGTCAATGTAACTATAGCTTTTTTCCAACTTGGTCTTCTACCCATATGAGCGCCTTGTCTTTTCATTTTTCCAAGCATATTCATAGTGTTTACGCTTTTAACTTTTACTCCGAAAACTTGCTCAATTGCGTTTTTAATTTCTGTTTTATTGGCTTTCTTATCCACTTCGAATGTGTATTTTTTGTCAGCCATTACATCCATACTTTTTTCCGTTATTATCGGTCTTCTTATTAAATCGTGTGGACTGCGCATTATGCGTACACCTCCTCCACTTTGTTTACTGCGTCTTTTGTTATTATGAAAGAATCACAGTTTAAAATATCGTATACGTTTATTGTGTTTACATATGCTGTCTTAACACCCGGAATATTGCTTGCTGCTCTAACTACTTTTTCGTCTCTTTCAGGTATTACTATTAAAGATTTTTTATTTGCTTTAAGATTTGATAAAACTTTTACCATTTCTTTAGTTTTTGCTTGTTCTAAAGTCAAACTATCCAAAACTATTATTTCATTGTCTACAACTTTTGAAGTCAATGCCGATTTAAGAGCAAGTCTTTTTACTTTTTTAGGAATTGAGTAGCTGTAATCTCTTGGTTTTGGAGCAAATACAACTCCGCCGCCTTTCCATTGAGGTGCTCTGATACTACCTTGTCTTGCACGTCCTGTTCCTTTTTGTCTCCAAGGCTTTCTTCCGCCCCCTCTTACTTCTGCTCTTGTTTTTGCTGATTGTGTTCCTTGTCTTTGATTAGCTAAATAGTTTTTTACAGCCTCATACATAGCGTGGTTATTCATTTCTATTCCGAATATTGCATCATTAAGTTCGATATCTCCCACTTGGCTGCCATTTATATCATAAAGAGCTACTTTTGGCATCTTTAATCCTCCTTTCTAATCTTATAACTATCTTATTGTTTTTATTGATTCTTTTACTGTCACTAAACCTTTTTTAGGTCCCGGTATAGCGCCTTTTATTAAAATTACATTTTTAGCAGCATCTACTCTAACTATTTCAAGATTTTGAACAGTTACTCTCTCGTGACCCATATGTCCGTGTGCCGGTAAGCCTTTAACTACCTTACACATTCCTGCCGACGAACCCAAAGAACCTCTAAGTCTATGGAATTTAGAACCGTGGCTCATAGGACCTCTGGCATGACCGTGTCTTTTGATATTTCCTGCAAATCCTTTACCTTTTGATGTTCCTACAACATCTACTTTGTCTCCGGCTTGGAAAATATCAATCTTTATTTCTTTTCCCACTTCATACTCGTCAATATTGTCCACTTTGAATTCTCTTAGGAATTTTCTGTATTCAACATTTGCTTTTTCAAAATGTCCCTTTAAAGGTTTTGTTACATTTTTTGTTTTGATATCGCCAAATCCTACTTGTATAGCATTATAACCGTCTTTTTCAACAGTTTTCTTTTGTACTACAAACATTTTATCAGATTCAACAACCGTTACAGGAACAACTGCTCCGTTTTCTGTGAAAACTTGTGTCATTCCAACTTTTTTACCAAGAATCGCTTTCATTAGTTTACACCTCCTATGTTCTTACAGCGGATTACCGCTTGGTAATCATTCTAAGCAGAGTGTATATATGTTTTATCTCTACTTTACTTTTTTTTACAACTTAATCTCAATATCTACTCCAGCAGGCAAATTAAGTTTCATTAATGAGTCTACTGTCTTAGGTGTAGGATTAGTTATGTCAATTAATCTCTTGTGTGTTCTTTGCTCAAACTGCTCTCTGGAATCCTTATACTTGTGAACTGCCCTAAGTATTGTTATTATTTGTTTTTCTGTCGGCAGTGGAATCGGTCCTGCTACATTAGCTCCTGTTGCCTTTGCAGTTTCAACGATTTTTTGTGCAGATTGATCAATTAATTGATGATCATAAGCCTTCAACCTAATTCTTATTTTTTGAGTGCTTGCCATTTTTTTACCTCCTTCTTCGTATGTTGCACATACAACTCGGAATCGCCGATACACCCATCCGGGTGTTTCTATTATTTTTTTTATATGAGCGACACCGGTCGCCCCATTTAAAAACGGGACATTCTCAACAAAAATTCCCTGATATTTCAGCAACCTTTTGTCTCATCGCATGTGGCACGCTAAATAATAATACAATATAAACAAGCATATTGCAAGCTTTTTTTGAATTGTTACAAAAACTTAACAATGTCTTGAATATCTCAGTAAAACTGAATTTGCATATATTATTTTTGTAGTTGAATCCATTAATTTTTCAACAACCTTATAGATTATATCAAAACTAATGAGACAAGTCAACAATAATTTTAAAAAAAGCTAGGGAAAATTCCTAGCTTTTTTAAATATCATTTAATTATTTTAATATTTTAGAAACA
>DGYI01000031.1 GCA_002396645.1 Firmicutes bacterium UBA5010 | reverse complement strand
GTAAAAGTATTAGCTGTAGCAGTACGAAACCCTGAACTAAAATCATTGCCTTGCCTATAATACATAATTTCCGCATTGTACGTAAGTTTAACGCTTATATTTATTCTTCCATTTACGCCATCACCTTCAGTACTAAGTCTTAAAATTATATCATCAAATGTATATTCGATAGCAGGATTTCCTTTTATGTAGTCTATATAATTAACAACTATTATTTTTTTGCTTTCTAAATTTATTATTTTGTCATTGAGCACTTTTCCTGCACTGCTTGACAATGCTTCTCCAGCAATATAACTTTCTCTATCCAGACCCGTATACAGCTTAGCATGACCGTAAAGAGTTGTTGAACATAAGCCATGAGAAACACCTGTGCTTGCGTGGTTATTTGGTGCTTTTGTATTATCTGCTACAGTTATATTTTGTGTACCGTCAAAATTTACACCATTAATTTGTCGTGCAGTAGCAAGCCTTATAGCTCTTTCTGCAATTATCGCATTGTTAGCACTATAGGCATTATCTGCATTTGGTACAATAGTTGTTCCATCTTCTATATCCTCAACTCTGTCATCTACACTTGTTAAATCACTTATTATAGAACCTATTCTTTGATTTAAAGCTTCCACGTTCCCTGCAATTAAGCTATCTACATAACCGCATAGATTCTTGTTTTCTCTTGTATCTACCAGGTTACTTATTGTGATTTTAGATGTACCTGCAAGTATAAGGATGTCAAAAATAGCAAGCTCATAACCGTCTTCATCTCGTTGCAAGACAGGGGCATCAGGAGTTGTTGCAAATGCTCCTTTTTTAACTTCTAGTCTAATTTCTCTATCTACACTATCCCAACGCAAAACAACTCTGTCTATTCTATTTAATACACCGTCAGCATTTGCAATAGTTAAGATATAATCGTCATCATTTATAACTATATAACCATTTATCCAAGCTTTTCCCTCTTTTACCGTTATAGTCATATTTTCGTTTGTAGCTATATCGAAACTTTCTAAAAATATGCCGTTTCCGATAAAGCTTGCAAAATATTCAGCAAAATTGTTTGCGTTATACTTTCTGTCGCCATTTAAACTGTTAAAAAAACTGCTTCTTATCAATTTAACACCGCCTTTATTTTTTCCGTTAGTGTAGGCAAGTCGTTGCCAAATTTCACGTTTATTTTTCTACCGTTGCCGCCATAAACTTCTTCAATTTCTGTAACTCTTGCATTTATTGTAATTCCCCATTTTTTACTCGTGCAAGTTACAATATCACCGAGATCAAAGTCTATTTTATATTTTAAATTACTGTTTAAATTTATTTTACTGTCAAAACTTTTAATATCTGTATTCTGTGCTAATTTTATAAAGCCTCTATTTTCTAAAATTTTTATATAGTCATCTTCAGATGTTTCGCCTTTTTGCAAATCTCTCGCATCTACATAAAGCTCGTGTCGTTCGAGGCCTTCGGATTGTCCGATTACAACCCGCTGTCTTTCTTCTCCCTCTCCCTCACCTGCAATTAATGCCACATTTTTCAAATTATTTGAGCTGTCAATATATTCTTGTTCTAAGATATTTTCAAACTTTTTTGAAAAAATAGCCGGAGGATTTATGGTTTGCCCTGTTGTTCTGTTTAATCCTTTGTAAATTTCAAAAATAATTTTCTTATTACTTATGTCTAAATTACTTCTAAAGCCTAATTCGTTTGTAGACACAAGTTTTTCGATTTCATCAAGTAGATTTTTATAGCTCACTTGATATTCGACCGGATCTAAATAGTTTTTTAATTCTCCCAGTTCTAAATTGTTTATTTTTCTATGCTCATTCTCAGGGCAAATACAGTTATCTTGTATTAATTTGTGTATGACAAGCTCTGCTGTAGATTTAAAGACATAAGTCCCCCAAATTATTCTTTGGCTAAGATATCCGCTTAAAAATCTGCCTTTTACAATTAATGATTCCTTATCCTCAACACCTTGTTTAAGATGTATATAATTTATATATCCTGCCTCTGTATCATCTTTTTTATATATTACGTTTCCTTTTTTAAGCAGATCTATATGTTTTTCTGTAGCTCCTATATAGATTTCAAATTCTCCGCATTTGCTATACCGTCTTATCCATCTAAAGCTGAAATAACCCTCGACAATACCTTTAAAATCAATATTTTCATCAAATATATATAACATTTTACACCCCTAAATATTGAGGACTATAGTATATATTTACCTCTAGATTGTTTATATTCTCCTCACTATCATATCTAAATAAATTATCTCCTACATATAACTGCATAAATGTACTGTTTAAATCAAAATAATTGAATGCGTTAGATTTTATCCCATTAATAAAACTTGTAACGGTCTTATTGTTAAAATGTGTATTGATTGTTATTATTTCGCCCGCTTGCATTGTTTTATTAATCTTAATGTATTCTTGTGTATTTATGTTTATTATTATAGGATTAACAACTGTTGCAGAGGCTTTAAATTCCAGTGTCATTCCACATTCAACATCACCGTTGTTTTTTACATTTACAATAAGGCTATTTGCACGAGTTCCCATTTCTAAACCACTCTCAGGAATCTCTAAAGGGAACTCGAATAAGTTAGACCAATACGCAATCCCCGTCTTAATGTTTTTATTATCTTGCCAATACGAATTAGAACAGATTAAGTTAATTAAAAAACTTTGTCTTTTAAAACTTTCTTGATATCTAGCAAATTTCGGAGCATTCTCTACATTGCAATATATTTTTTTCTTAACATTACCATATTCGTAATATAGCCAACCACCAATACGAGGATTGAAAACTTTTAAAAGTTTCTGTCTGCTCTGCGCTAGTTCACTCTTGCTTTGCCCTTTTATAATGCCTTGTATCTGTAAGGCTCTGTCAGATAATGTAACATCTTCTATTGTAGTTCCGTCTTGCCCTTGCCCCTTGGTTTTTGCAATTATTGCATTTAAACCGTCTTGTCCTTCTAATCTTTGAAAAAAGAAAGGGAAATTATATGATATTTCAACCCTATCTCCTTTGTCATTCTCATATAATATTTTCTCGTGTATATTTATCATATTTCTTTTCCCCTTTCTTAGAATCCTAATGCAAGCTCTTGTTGTGCCTTTTTTGCCTGTCTTGCCATTTCTGCAGGACTTGCAACCGGTGCATAAATGTTTTGTGTAACACTAACATTGCCGTTTTGTCTCTGCTCATGCTTATACATAGATGCTGCAACCCCCAAGTCAACATTCATTCGTCTCGCAAGTTCTTCAATTGCTTCTTTATTTAAGTTATAAAATTGCGCTTCTTGTTCTGCAAATTCTTTCTTTGCCATGTTTACATCATTTGAGTTAGCAACTTTATTTGCAGCTCCCAATAAGCTGCCAGCAACACCTGTCCCCACCTGCTTTATAGTGTATTCAAAGGCTTTAGTTTCAGGTGTCCAACCAGTCCACCACATTTTTAATTTATCCCATGCGGTCAATATTTTTCCGGAGCTTATATCTACTGTATCGAATAACTCTTTGTTCATGCTCGACATCTTCGAGATTGCTTGTTCCCTTGTCAGTTCAGCATTATTTATAATTCCGTCACGTTGCCGTTTAGCTTCTTCAATCATTCTGTCTGCTTGGTCTGCACTTATAATTCCTGCTTCATCTCGCATTCTTATTATAGTGGCAAGTCTTTTATCGTATTCGTCGTTAGCAACTTCAACAGCTTTATCTCTGCTTTCATTAAGCGTTTTGATATGTTCTGCAGCTTGTTCAGCTGTGATTCTTTTGTCATTCTCGCTCATACGTTCAAGAATAATTTTAGCTTCGATTTCATTATCGCTCAATATTCTTATAGCTTCACTCCTCATTTCATCCTGCAGTTTAGTTATTTCTGTTCTCTCGTCCAATGTTAGCTGTCTGCGTTCTTCAGAGGCTCTTGCTATTATTTCATTTATAGCAATTTGATTTTCTGTAGTCTTTGTATTAAGATTATTATAATAATCCTCTGTAGCAAGCATTATTGCTGCCTGTTCTATATCTGTAATACTTCTGTTGTTTGCAAAAAATGATTGCAAATTAGCTATGTTTTCATCTCTTTTTTCTGCGATTTTATTATTTATATTAGTTGCCATTTCATTGTACTTAGTTTCTAGCTCATTTTTTGTCTGCTCTGTAATAGTTTGTGAATTAATAAAAATACTATCTAAATGCTGTTTAACGCCCTCATCCAACGCCATGTAAGAACCTACTGCAGTTTTTGTTGCCTCTGAAATTTTAGTTACTACAATTTCTGCTGCATCCCCCATTCTGCCCTGTCTTATTCCTACTTCTTCAATTTTATCCGCAAATATATCTATTGCAGGAACAGCCTCTGTTTCCATAACTTCCTTGATTAGATATCCGGCTCCCACAACTGCCGCTCCTACTGCCACGAATGGTGCTGCTGCCGCAACTACTCCTCCAAGTCCTGCGACTAATGCACCCATTCCTCCAACTCCTCCTGCGACCCCTGCTGCTGTTCCCATAGTTGCTGTTGCAGCAGTAGTTCCTCCAATCATTCCTGTCAATGTGCTTAATCCGCCGGTTATAGCTCCCACAGTCTTTATTGTTCCACCGACCGCGGTTGTCACCCCACCAACTGCCACAGCAAGACCAACTGCTTTTGCTGTAGTTTCGATTACCTGAGGGTCGAGATTTCCTAACCATTCTGCTATTCTGCCTATGCTGTCTACAATTCCGTCCAGATGAGGCATTAAAACCTCACCTATTTTTATACCGGCATCCACAAATTTATTTTTTAAAATCTCTATTTTACTTGCCTGTGTTTCGTAGCGTTGACTAGCTTCTTTGGTCAAGGCAGTATTCTCTTTCCAAGCTTCTGTACCTATTTTTATTGAATTATTAAAAACATCGCTTGCAGATCCTGCTCTAAGCAAAGCATCTCTCAATCTTGTTTCTTTTATGTTCATATCATCAAGAATTTTAATAGCCGACGAACCTTGCTTTTCGCTTTCTGATAAGCCTTTTACAAAGCTAAGTATCGCACCAGTAGCATCTTCTTTAAATCCTTTTGTAAATTCGTCTATAGTCTTTCCGGATATTCTTGCAAAATCCTCTAATTGTCCGTTTCCTGTTTCTACGGCCAATTGCATGGCAACCATAAGTTTTGAAAAAGCTGTACCGCCTGCTTGTGCTTCTATTCCAACGCTTGACAAAGCTCCTGCGAATCCCATTATTTGTGATTCCGTTAAACCTACCTGTTTTCCTGCACCTGCTAAATTCATTCCCATTGCTACTATATCCGCTTCGGTAGTGGCTAGATTATTACCAAGTGCAACAATTGTAGAACCTAATCTGTCAAAATCTTTTTGAGACATCTGCGTAATATTTGCAAATTTAGCTAAAGAGCTTGCGGCGGTTTCTCCTGTTAAATTTGTAGCGTTGCCTAAATCTATCATAACTCTTGTAAAACCTAGCATATTGGGAATTTCAATACCAAGTTGTCCTGCGCTCTCCGCAACTCCCGCTATAGCTGTTGCTGAGGCTGGAATTTCTTTAGCCATATTTTTAATGCCTATTTCTAAACCTTTTAACTCTTGTTCTGTTCCGTCTACGGTCTTTTTTACTCCTGCAAATGCAGATTCGAAGTCAATTCCGGCTTTAAGACTTGCAACTCCAATACCGACTAAGGGTGCAGTTGCTTTTAATATCCCTTTACCTACGTCCTCTATGACTCCGCCTACTTTTTTTAGATTTTCGCTGTGCTTTTTAAGGTTTTCGCTAGTGCTAAGCCATCCGTTTTTGTTTTTAGCAAGCTCATCATTAATCTTTTTTAATTCGCCTTGTGTTTTTGCCATTTCAGCGTTGGCATTTTTTAAAGCTGTTTCATGGCTCTGTACTTGTCTTGCGTTTGTTTCTACAGCCTTTTCTTTATTTTTATATTCATCTGTTAGTTTTTCAACTTCTTCTTTTGCTTTTTTAGCCTGTTCGCTTTCCTTGCCGTAGTTTTTTACAGCTTCATCATAAGCTAAATTCGCCTTATCTAAGCTGTCTTTCAATTTGTCTCGAGCAATGATATTGTCATTCATTTTTTGTGTTGTTTCTTTGATTTTATCGCTGTAAAACTCTACTTTTTTATTATGTGCTTCTAATTTGTTTGTAAGTGCTTCTTGTACATCTTTTAACTTCTCGCTATCTCTGCCAAAAATGCCAAGTTGAGCAGAAGCATTTTTTAATTCTGCCCCTGCATTTCTAAGTTCCGCGTTTATTCCTTTTATGCTGCTATTAAATCCTGTGCTGTCTAAAATAAATTTTGCGGTAACAAGTTGGTCTACTTTCGTCATCTATTTCACCCCTTACAAGAAAGGTATTTCATCAATGCAATGTGTTTTCTCTTCTTTTTTCTTCCACCCATTAAACTCAGCATGAATTTCTAATAATTCCCCTATCATCCGAGGAGTGCTTTTCCAAAACTCTGGCTCTGTAAAGTTTAAAACTACTTTTGCTATATAAAAAAACCAGTCAAAATCAATTAATTTTCTTTGTTTTGACTGGTCTGCTCGTTTTTTTGACTATCACCTTTATTATCGTTTATTAGTCCTGATGCTAATTCTATTGCTATCTCATCCATCATCTTCATTGTTTTGAAGTTAAACGGAAGTAACCCGGCAAGTTCTTTTTCCTCCAAGTTTTTTTCTATACAGCAGCAAGAAAGTATTTTAATGATATTTGAATAAGTTTCCTCGCCTCTTAAATAACTGTTAAAAATATTTATTGCATTTTCTTTATATCTCTCCTCAAATCTCATTAGAGCATTAAAGTCCAATCTAAATGTGTACTCTTTATCGTTTAGTTTTATTTTAAATTCCTTTACTTTTACATTAATCATTTTTTAATTTCCTCCTGGATTTGTTTTAGAAAAAAGGGTAGAAATTAATCTACCCTATGGAGTTGGTATAGTTGGTATAATAACCGAAGCAAAAAAGCTTGTGTCGATATCTTCCGGGCAATCTTCGTCATCTGTATCTACTTGATATTTCCAGTTGCCGTCTTTTATAGTCGGTTGGAAAATACCGCTAATTTTTGGAGTTTGATATTCTGTTTTATCCTCTTTTGTCTTAGCTGAATCTTCCGGTAATGTAAATTTCCCTTTGTATAAGCATAGATATCTAGCTTGTTTGTTGGTCTTGTTAGCTTTAACAAGTAATGCAACATAAGGAGCATTATCGCTCTCGTTGCCAATTATCCCGCCTTGTGATGCTTTCTTGTGTCCTACTAATATAGACAAGTCATCATTTGTCAAGTCTGCGATATCGATATCAACTTGTATTTCACTCAATACTGTTTCTTGTTCCCATATTTTATTTTCTGCATACAATTTTTCTGTAGATGTTGCAGGCTTAATATTGATCTCTCTGACACCTGCCAGATATTTTGGTGTTCCGTATGTTAAGCTCTCTGCATCATCTTTTGTTAATAGTGCATAGTATAATTTTTCAATTCCTACTTTAGCCATTTTATATCCTCTCTTTCGTATAATTGAATCTCAAAACACAATGGTATAGTCCTGTGTCGCTTTCAAAAGATTCATTACCACCGTTCCTATAGAACTCGTTTTCGTTCATTATTTTTATTATTTTTTCTTTTAAGTCATCGAAATCGTTCTTAGAAAATATATCAACTTGTATATTATATCTTGTTGCAATTTCAGTATTTTCAGCAAACTCCGAACCAAATTCATCTATGATTGTATAAACTACATAAGGAGGTTTTGCGTTTTGGGCCTTTATTGAATATGGTTTTTTATCTGCTGTAAGGTCTATTATATCTTTATTGTTTAAAATTCTCTTTAATAGCTTTTTCATAATTACCTCTTTATTAGATTGTCTTTTAACAATCTTAGAGCTTCGTCTTTACTAGCTCTTACAGCTCTGGCAAAAAATCCAACATTTTTATTTTGTCTGCTGGTCCCGTATTCTTGATGTCGTAAATAAAGTTCATCTATAAATACAGTTCCAATAATCTCTCCTTGTTTTCTGCTAACTTTAGCCTTTACAGAGCTTTTAGCTTTCCCTGTGTCAATAGGAGTATTTTTCTCAACCGCTTCCCTGACTGGCTCTATTGCAAGTTGCATAGCTTTTCTTTCATCAGATTCACTAATAGTCATTTTATTTAACATTTCCATTAGTTCATCCATACCGTCAACTTCTATCCTTGACATATGCCACTCTCCAAAGCCTTAAATACAAGCCACTCATTGCGATATTGGAAATTGTCTACAAAAGTTATATTATAGATTTTTCCGTCATGCAAAATTCTATGTCGTGTACTTTCAAGGTCTGCCAGTAATTTTTGATATCTAATTTCAAATTTAACTGTCTTTTCCTCATTATACTGTTTTGCCCTGTAATACTCTTTTCCTGACAAGTTATTCTTACTTGCCCAAACCGTCGCTATATCCTGCCAATCTTCAATTTCAAAACCCTTTTCATTTTCTGTTGTTCCTTTTAATTCCTGTATTATAATTTTCTTGTCCAGCACTTTAGAAACATTTTTAATCGCTCTTTGCTCGCCATGTAAAATTCCCTCATATTTACTTTTCAAGAGCATTCACCGCCTCAGTAAGCTGCAATCGTAAAATTTCCTTTTGAAAATTATCTTCAAAGTATTCTAAAGCAGTGTTATAGGCATATCTGCAATAATCAAGGAATAGAGTTTTTGCCGAATCATTGTTTGTCAATAGATCCACCAGAGANNGAGTTTTTGCCGAATCATTGTTATCAAGGTTCAACTCCACTCCTATCAATTTATTAAATGCTTTTTTCCATCTATCAATATTGCCTTGGATATGACTATCTTCGTCATCCCATGTTATTTTTAAGTAGTCTTTCACCTCTTGCAGCAAATTAATCACCTACTCTTTAAGCAGAATTTCAATCATTTCTGTCTTTTTCATATTCGTATCTAATTCGATATTTAAGCTTTTAGCATATTCTA
>DGYI01000043.1 GCA_002396645.1 Firmicutes bacterium UBA5010 | reverse complement strand
TTTTGGTGTATTGTATGATTATATATTTTTACAAAATATTCAAATTTTTCATAGTTATATCCGAAAATATATAAATGAGACATGTCTGAAGAAAATAATCTCCAAAATTCCGAACCGCTTTCAGTTTCATATACTTCAGGATAATTTTTGGCATCATATTCCTCATGATATGTATATGGTATCTTATCTAAATCATAATGTCCGAATTTAAAAGGAAAAGTTTCGCCATATCCTGAGTAAGTGTATACACCTAGCTTTTTATCAATTAATTTATGTATTCTCTTTCCCGGTGAATCATCTAAAACTATATTTTCCATTGTATTTATATTTACTATTCCAAATCCGTTACTCCACTCATATCCTGTCATGATGTATATAAAATTTTCATTATCAATCCAACTATAGGCATTGTAAGCATTAAGATCAGATAATTTCTCAGCTTGATTTTCGTCAATAAGACTTTCAAGCTTAATAACAGTTTCTTTACTTTCTGTGTTTTTTATTATTAAATTTCGGTTTTCATCGCTATAGGCATAATGTTTTTTATCAGGAGAATAAATATATTCTTCTTGGTTTTTGTCTATAATACTTATTTTTCCTTCAAAATCTATCATATAGCTGTTTTTGCCATCGCTGTACGTGATACCTTTATCCTCATAATAGCTGAAATAATTACTTTCTATATTTTCTGACTCAAATATTTCAGTTATTTCTTTAGTGTCATAATCATAACTGCAAAGCTTTATATTATTTAATAAATTTCCGTTTTCATCGATTTTACTTGGCTGCTTCATTATAAGAATCAATTTATCTTCTCTTTTACCAATATTGTGTATATTGTATCCGGTTAAAAATTTATCTGTATCAAATAAAGTAACATCATTTGTCAGAACATTTTCCTTATTAAACATGCTTATAATATCTAAATTTTTGCCGAATCTGTCGTCATTATCTAAAACACCCAGAGCATATTCAAATATATCTATGTTGTTGTAATCCTGATTATTAATTATGTCTAAATAGTAATAGTAAGTTTGACCTTCATCCATTTTTTCCGCGAAAATCATATAAACTTGAGAACTGTAATTTCCTTCCTCATTCACCTTAATGTTATCTAATTTATTATCAGAATCAAACTGAATAAACACTTTCTCTATCTTTAAACTTAAATCATCATTTATAAATTTATAATGATGAGAAACATCCTTAGTTTTAAGATTTTTAAAAACTGTATCCTTATATGTAAATTCCAGCCATTTTTTTATCCATTCTGTCTGCGTTGCCTCTCTGTCCTCCGAATAAGGGCTCATTCTTAAATTAAGCTTTAATAATTCATCCTTAAAGCTTAACTTGCTTTCTTCCGAGTTCTTATCATTTGATTGATTTTTTTCATTATCTTCATTCAAGTTATCTTTTTCATCAGTAACTATGGGATCCACTTTTTTATTTTCCATATATTTAGAGCATCCTGCCAGCAAAAGCACTGCCAATATAATATTTAATAACAAAACTATAATTTTTTTCATTTAATACCTCCATTTTCATATTAATTAACTTTCATTAAATATCTTATGCTTTATGATTAGATTAAATTTTAAAATTGAAATTAAAATAAATCATAAGCTATATCTACTGTTCCATATTCGCTGTAATCATCAGATAAACGATAAAATCCTGCATTTAAGTACAGCTTTTCCGCTATTTCATTTTCCTTATAGTATTCAAGCTCAATTCTGTTATATTTGCCTTCTTTTCTCAATTTTTCTATCAATAAGTTAAGAGCTTTTTTCCCATAGCCGTTACCTTGATACTTTGAATCTATCATAAATTCATCTATTATATAACAACATTTTTCAGGATATCCAAACTCTCTGTAAAATAGTAAACCGATAATCTCTTTATCATTATATATAGCCAAAGCCTCTCCTTCTTCTCCCATGTTTTGGCTGACATACGCTCTTGCTAAAATGGTTACATTATCGGCTACATACTTATCTGCTTTTAAAGAACAGCATTGTCTCCAATTATCCCATGTTACTTTCTCAAAACGCACCATAAAATCCTCCGAAAATTATTTATTAATCATTATTAAAAAAATTTGCCAGTTCTTTTGATTCATTAATGGCTTTAATGTCATTTTTGCTTGGAATATTATTGGTATTATGGCTGTATACAACCGGAAAAATATCATAGGCATTCATATGATGAAGTAAAACAACAGCAGTTTTATAAGCTTTTTCTACTTTGCCATCTCCGCCTCCTACAATAATAACACCGCCTTTTTTTGACTTTTCTATCGGAATTTCTTTTCTAAAGAACTTAGCGCAGAAATATGTCTGAAGTCTGCTTAATATAGTCAGTAGCTGACCTGTTAATTCTGAAAAATATAAAGGTGAAGCTATCAATATATTATCACATTCCTGTATATAATCATAAACTTCCTGCATTTCATCATTATAAAAACAGCCATTATTTTTCCAACAATATCTGCAGTCAATACACGGCATTATGTTACAGTCATAAGCATTAACAATTTTATACTCACCTTTTAAATTACTCGTTACTTCATCAATCAAAGTGCTTGTATCTCCATTTTTACGGGGTGAACCGTTAAATATCAGTGTTTTCATATATTTACCTCATTTAAGTTAATGTGTTTACAAATAATGTTTTCAATATTATTAATTACTTACCTTGGTTCCGCCCCATTCTATAACTGTAAATCCTTTACGTTCAAACGGCTTTAATTCTTGTTCTTTGATTTGTATCGGTTCATCAATTTCTTTATATGCCATAAATACTCTCAAAATACTTTCGGGACTTGGTGTAATAGTTAATTTTGCTGAATTTGTATAAATTTCTCCTTGAAAACTTATTAAGTTATATTTATTATCTTTCATTAATGGTAACCAATAAACTATAAATTCATTATATTCTTTTGGAGTCAAACCCATGTATGCCAGCTTTTCCTGCAAAAAGTCTTTCATATCTTCACCTTTAACAACAAATCCTTCTGAAAAATCATAGTCTGTATCTGTAATTCCTTCCCAAAATAAATATGAATACTCTTTATTATCTTCTAAATTAATCAGAGTTCCATCAGGATTAGCTATTATATCCCATGTTCCATCGCTTTCGGGATATGTGCATATTAATTTACCGTTATAATTTAAAACTACATTGATTTTTGTTTCTTCTTCGGGGTATAGATATATTACAGGTTTATAATTCACGTTAGTATCTTCTTCGTAATCATCATCTACGCAAGAAACTAAAAATATCATGCAAAAAATAATAAGCATATAAATAAAAATATTTTTGTGTTTATTTCTCATAATAACCTCTCTTTATGACATAGTCTTGATTACATCGAGACATTGAAGTGACATCATGAATAGTGTGAAATAACTTCTTCATGCCATTGCCTTTCATTTATAATATAAATTCATTTAAGTACATAATTATTGCCGGCTTATCTATATCAGAAAATTTATTATCTTTTATATAAGTTTGTATTTCAGACATTGATGCCCAATGAGCATTTTCGGTATCATCACCTGTTTTTAAAAATTCTCCTTCTGCTTTACATAAAAAATATATGCCAAAGGAATCTACGGGGCCGTATAAAGTTTGATAAGCCGCATATGGCTTTATACATTGTATCTCAAATGATGATATTTGAGGTTTTGTACATATCTGCTCTGCTTCGTTTTCAATATAAATTATATTTAATCCCGTTTCCTCAAGTACTTCTCTTCTTAAAGCTTCTGTAATTGATTCATATTCTTCAATTCTTCCTCCCGGCAATTCAAAACATTCCGGTTCTCCCTGTCTTTTTCTTAACTGTATTACAATTTCTTTTTGATTATCCTTATCTCTTACAATTATTCCCCTGACATTAACATGTATCATAAATCCTCCGGGTATTCTATATTATATTTATTGCATTATAATTAATATAATTATGATAAATTCCAAAAATTTCTTAAACTATATTAATTATATCAAAGTTTAATAATTTATCAAATTAAATTTAGATTAAGCAATAAGTTGTATAGTGCTTTAAACAAAAATAAAAACAGAACATAGGTCTGCTAAGAAACCTATGTTCACTATAAGTTAAATACTATTCTGAATTATTTCATATTCCAATTGGCAGTCACAAGGCTCTAACTCTACCAACTTTTCATTATACTCTTTTGCTTCTGTGCATCCTAATTTCTTATAAAAAGCTTGAGATTCTTCGGAAGAATGTGCTGAAATATATAATTTTTCAGCATTTCTTTTTCTTGCTTCTTCAACTATTATATTAAATAATTTTTTTCCTACTCCATAACCTCTGCTTTCAAAAGAGGTATGTATACTGGATAACTGTAAATATTGATTTTCAGTACCAAACTTCTCATTTTCAAGTGAAGCAAATCCAACCAAATAACCATCCTTAAATGCCGCATAAACACTTCCGCCTGTCTTTATTGTATTAATTAAGCATTTAACTAAATATTCAAACTCCTCTTTATCCCATTCCTCAACAAATACTATATCCTTTAAAACCCACTCACCGTCAATTTTTCTCCAGCACTTTTTTACATCTTGATGACGGTTAAAACCTTTAAACAAATTTATATTTAAATCTTCAATATTAAGTTTCTTATACAATATATCCACTTTTATATACCTCACTTTTTTTGATACTATAATTGTTGTATTATCCACGCGCCAAAGCTGTTTAACAATTTCAAAGCCGGATTTTTTAAACAGCTTTATTTGATTGTCAACAGTACATGGAGTATCGTAATGATAGAATTCATTATCATTCAGATTTTGCTCTCTAAAATCAATGCTGGATAAATTAAAAGAAAAGTATTATGA
>DGYI01000021.1:478-29059 GCA_002396645.1 Firmicutes bacterium UBA5010 | reverse complement strand
TTCAAGCACCGGTTATATCAAATATTATACCGAATGAAGATGTCACATTAAGACAGGGAGAAACACTCACTATAAGCTTTAATGCACCTGAAGGAGGTCAAGGATACTTTAGAATAATGGTACCGTTTGGCTTGCAAAACAATGAAATAGGAATCCCGATGACAGAAACTGACGGATTGTATACAGGTACGTGGACAGTTCCGGAAGGAACAGAAGCAACAAGCTTAGTTATCGAAGTTGTATATATAAGTGAGTATGGCTATGAAGTAACAGAAATAGCAGAAGGAAAAGTAATAATAGAAGGCGAAGGAACAGTTGATCCTGAACCTACTGAAATTATAAACCTTCAACCAAGCGAAAATATAGAACTTAGAACAGGTGAAACTTTAGAAATAAGCTTTAATGCACCGGCAGGCGGCCAAGCATATTACAGATTATTGCTTCCGTTCGGACCTTTAAGCAACAGACCTGGAAGCAGTATGACAGAAGTTGAGCCTGGATTATACAGAGCAACATACACAGCACATGAGGGCGTAGTAGCATCAGGCTTACAAATAGAAGTAATATTTGAAGCTCAGGACGGTACTGTATTGACTAACATTGCTGAAGGAAAATTAACATTAGTGGGAGATATACAAAATCTACCTATCAGTTCAATCATTTTAGGCGATGAAGCTTTCGATATGGATTACCTAAACAGTAATCCTGAAGCACAGGCTAAACTTCTTAACTGGTATAACCTGAATAAGACAGTTTATATTAAGCTTGCTGATGATACAATTGTTACCGGAACAGGTCAAAAAGTAACAATTGACGTATTGCCTGAATTGTTAAGATACTTTGACACAACAGGTGTTAAGTTATACGCAAAATAAGATTTAAATAATAAGGCTGTCTTGCTGATAAAAAAGCAGGGCAGCTTTTTTATCACATAGAAAAGTTCTCTTTCCCAACGGAACGATTCTTCCATAGAGTGAACGTAGTTCACCTTTAAAAAAGGCAAACAAACATTTGTTCTCTTGTTGTTTTTATGATATAATATCAAACAAAGCTGATAATTGGCAAATATCTGCTATCAGTAAAATGCGGAGGAGAAAATTTATATGAGAGAAATTATAAGAACAGATGTAAATGAAGAGTGGGCACACTCAGGAATTGTTGAGGCAGGTGACTTTGTTTTTATAAATTATTGTGTAGGAAATACAGGGCAATCAATAGAGAAACAAATTAATGGAGCATTTGAACAATTGAACAAACGATTAGAGTCTATCAGTTTAACTTTGGAATCAGTAGTAAAAATTGATTGCTTGTTCAGAGATATCTGGAATATACCTGTATTGGAAAAAGTAATAAAGGAAAGATTTAACGGAAAATATCCTGCCAGAAAATCAATACAAACAGAATTTGCTCATCTCGGAGGAGAAGAAGGACTTCTGTTTCAGCTTGATGCCATAGCATTTAAAGGCTAATTGATATTATTAATAAAAGAGTTGCAATTAAATCTAATAATAACAACAGTACTGAGATATAAAATTTTGGTGCTGTTTTTTAATAATGTTATTGATAAATTAAAAAGATGTGTAAAAATGGAGTTTTTTTCATCAGAAAGCTTGCATAGTTATAATTTTTTTGATATAATTAAAGAGTTTCCTTTAGGAAATATCTAACTTTTTCTTATTACCAACTAAGTTGTGTATCTGTTGTTTAGTTCAAAAAGAGCAGATTATCTAATCATTCCATATAAGAGATTAAAATATACTTAATCGGTTATTATTTCGTAGAGATACGAAAGTTTTCAGACCTTGTTTTTTGCAAGGGAAAAAGGTGAAAAATACTTTACCTTATAGAAAGATCGGAAAACGATTTTTCATTTCTATTTATTATGCCACTTCAATATTTTCAATGTATAGAAATTTTCTATACAATGTATAGGCACATCCTATACGCTTGTAGTCTAAATTGTGGCATAATGGTAGATCAAAATGCTATAAGGAGGATTTGTATGAAAGAGAAAAAAAGACAAGTATCAATACAGCGTGCAGAAAAATTGAAGAGCAGAATTGAAGATTTTTTGGAGGCTAGAAAAGGGATTCCCAAGGGGATGGAAAATGAAGAAGAATTAATAAAAAGAAAGAACAGAATATTAGAGATATTTAATGCTACAGAAGAAAATTGGAATGATTATAAGTGGCAGCTAAAACATCGTATTACTGATGTGGAAACTTTAAGTAAGATTATAAATCTGAGTGAAGAAGAAAAAGTACGCATAGATGATGTCGGGAAAAAATTTAGATGGGCGATTTCGCCATACTATCTGAGCTTGATTAATCCGGATGATAAATATGACCCGGTTCGATTATTATCAATTCCGACTTATAAAGAACTGGAAGATACCTGTGAGGATTTAGATCCCATGGGAGAAGAATTTACCAATCCTGCGGGCTGTATAACAAGGCGTTATCCTGACCGTCTTATTATCAATGTAACCAATGAATGTGCCATGTATTGCAGGCATTGTCAAAGAAGGAGAAATATCGGAGAACAGGATTTACCTGTATCAAGGAAACTTTTGCAAGAATCTATCGATTATATCAAGGAAAATGAAGAAATCAGAGATGTTCTGATTACAGGAGGAGATGCTCTGTGCATTTCTGATAATAATCTTGAGTGGATTATAAAACAATTAAAAGATATACCTCACGTCGATTATATTCGTTTGGGCAGCAGAACTTTAGTCACCATGCCACAACGAATTACAGATAAATTGTGTTCCATGTTAAAAAAATATCATCCCATTTATATTAATACTCATTTTAATCATCCGATGGAAATTACTCAAACTGCAAAAAATGCCTGTGAAAAGTTAGCAAATTCAGGGATTGTTCTTGGAAATCAAGCAGTATTGCTGAATGGAATTAATAATGACAAGTATATTATGAGAGTTTTGAATCATGAATTATTAAAATGCAGAGTCAGACCTTATTATATATTTCACGCAAAGCACGTTCAAGGAACGGCTCATTTTAACACTTCTATTGAAGATGGAATCGAGATTATGGAATACTTGCGCGGCTACACATCGGGTATGGCTATTCCGACGTTTATAATAAACGCTCCCAAAGGACAGGGAAAAACTCCTGTATATCCTAATTATATTATTTCAAGAGGTCCCGGTTATATTAAATTCAGAACATGGGAAGGAAATATTATTAAATACGAAGATCATCAAACAAAAGATATCCGAGAATTTTTAGAGGAATAAGTATTAATGTGGATTATAAATAGGAAGTTATTGTAGCAATAGCACGGAATTATTTGAAGCTTAGTAAGTGCTATTACTTCGATATACTTTAAATTCACAATAAAAGCATATCGAAGCAATAAACTCTACTAAATTTTCACTCATCAATTAGGTATTATAAAAGTTACGTTAAGTTTCTGTTTAAACCATTGACATATATAAATAAATTTGATATTTGCTTTTTCTTTGCTGCTTAATTCAATTTTAATTTATTATTACGATAGGATTGATTAATATGGTAGAATTTAAGTGTAATTTAAAAAAATACAGACAGATGGCAAATCTTACGCAAGAAGAGCTTGCTAAAATAGTAAATGTCCGCAGAGAGACTATTCAGCGTTTAGAGTCCGGAAAATATAATCCATCTATAAAATTGGCTGTTGATGTCTCAAAAGCATTAAATGTTTCTATAGAAGATATATTTATATTTGACTGAGAATAAAAGAGAACTTTGTACAAATAATTACATGCGAAGCAAAAAGGAATTTCAATTTTGAAATTCTTTTTTTAGTGCACAGAACGGGCTCAATATAATTTCTGATGTAAAAATCAACACAGAATAAAGATTTATCTTGCTATAATGAATTTACTTAAATATAATTTTGATATATACGCTATAATGCTAGAATAGAAGATAAAACATAAGCGGGAAGGTAAAAACCATGTTAAATTTAAACGCAAAAAAGATATCCATTCTCACTGTCATTAAGATGTGCGCCGGATATTCACCCTTGCTTTTTATATTGACCTTTGCTTTAACAGTTGCAGATGGTCTGCTAGTGCCTCTGATGATAATGATTGTTGCGAATTTTATTGATTCTGCAATAAGTTTGGTTTCAGAGAATCCACAACACTATACAATGATGAAAAATGCTGTATTTATAGGTCTTGGGTATTTTTACACGCAGATTAGCCAGGAATTAAAATTATACTTTTATCAATTATTTGAAAATACACTAAGAAATAAGTTAAAGCCGGCTGTTATGAAAAAGCAATTTTCTGTTGATTATTTATTGTTTGAATTAACACAGACGCAGGATTTATTATTAAGAGTTACTAAAAATATAGAAAATAAATTCATTAAAATTCTCAAATCAAGCAATTACATTATAACAATATTTATACAGGTAACGGGTATAATGTATGCTTTATATAAATACAACCATACATTGGTTATAATTTTTATTTTTGCTGTAATTCCTATACTTTTTTTGACATTTAAAGGCGGAAGAGCAATCTATGAGTCTGAGAAAAAAGTTGTATTTCTGACAAGACAAATGAATTATCTGTCAGAGACTTTGTCAAACAGAGAAGCAAGTGCTGAAAGAACAATGTTCAATTACTCAACTGAGCTTAATAAAAGATTTAAAAATTCACATCTTTACAGATCTAATTTTAATACAAAGACAATAGCGCGTGAAACAATTAAAATTAAATTATGCAATATAGTTATAAATATTTTTACTATTATAATAATTGTCGTATTATCAAAGCAAGTACATAATCAGCTGTTGAGCGTCGGATTATTTACAGCTATAGTCGGCAGCATGATAAATTTGACAAAGCTAATATCAGTTCAGCTCTCAGAGCTTTTCTTTGAATTTTCTTCACACATTGAATATGTCAGGGATTTTAAGATATTCTTGGAATTAGAAGAGAATACAGAAGTGTTTGATAAAAAGTCTGAAAGCTTAAGCTTTGAAAGTCTGGATATCAAAAATTTATACTTTAAATATAAAAATTCTAAAGAATATGTAATCAAGGGCATAAACTTATATCTTGAAAAAGGCAAATCATATTCTTTAGTCGGTTTGAACGGTGCGGGCAAATCAACCTTAATAAAAATATTGATTGGGCTGTACAGAGATTTTGAGGGTGAAATTTTAATTAACGGCAAAGATATAAAGTGCTATACTTTTGCTCAGCTTAGAAATATCTTCTCGGTTGTTTCTCAGGATTATGCCAAATACTACGTAACTCTCAGAGATAATATTGTCTTTGGCGATAATGATGCGGATATAAGTCAGCTTGCAGATAAAATGGAGCTGTCAGACTTGATTTGTGATTTGCCTGATAAAGAAAACAGCTATTTAGGGAAGATATATAATGAGGGAGTAGATATTTCAGGAGGACAGTGGCAAAGAATTGCTATAGCTCGCGCTCTTTATAAGGATTCTCCGTTTGTTATTTTGGATGAACCGACATCAAGCTTGAGCCCTACTGCCGAAAGCAGAATTTACAGTAATTTTTCAAAAATAGCTAAGGATAAAACCCTGTTGATGATCAGTCACAGGCTAGGCTCAACGAAGATATCCGATGAAATAATAGTGCTTGATTCGGGAAAAATTGCCGAGCAGGGCTCCCATGAAGATTTAATGAAAAAAGATTATATATACGCAAAATTATTTAATACGCAAAGAGAGCTATATTATGAATAAAGTAAAAAGAATGTCAAATACAAAGGTTTTTCTAAAATTAATTAAATATACGTGGCTTGCAAGTCCGCTTACATTTTTGGCACTTGTTTTTGCATCTATTCTGTTTAGTGTTCTGAGATATTTTGAAATAATAAGCCTCGAGTTATTGTTTTCAAATACGGTAAAAATTGCCGGCGGAGCTGATTACAATGTTATGATTATTCCTATATTGTTGATATTGTCCGTTTTAATGCTCAATCCAGTGGCTGAATGGCTGGAGTATCTGGCACAAGGGTATTTCTGGAGACGCGGGAACGGATATATGTATTCTCTTTATCATAATCGTATAAGCAAATTGAATTTAATCGACTATGAGAATGCAGAAAGTTTTGATAAGTTTAAAAGAGCAAGCATAGGAAATGAAGAAGCGCCCAACGGAATACGTATTATTGTTCAAATATTGTTTTTATACATACCGTTTATGTTGATAACATCATTATATCTGTTTTCTATAAAGCCAATGCTTGTATTTTCAATGATATTAATATTTATTCCTGTGCTTTTCTCTGAACTGATTAATATAAGCAATAATTATAATTTTGAAAATAATATTGCCAATGTAAGAAGAATGACAGAATACTTTGAAAGCTGTATAGTTTCAAAAGAAAATTTTAAAGAAACACTGCTCAACGAGTCATTTGATTATTTTTATGATAAATTTACAGAATCCAACAAAAAATTCAGTGAAGCATTTATCAAGCTTAAAAACAAGCTTTTAAAGATTGCTGTAATTATGAGGACTGTAAATACTTTAGGGTATGTTTTTATATTAGCTTTATTAGTATATTATTTATATAATGCCTCTATTTCGATAGGTCAATTTGCAGCTGTTTTTTATTCGATAGAGAAAATAAGCTCTATGCTAAGGAATTTAGTTGGGAATATAGGCGAAGCTTTTGGAGGAATTTCAACTACATCCTTTCTTGTCAGATTTTTAAATGAGGAAAAAGAATTAAAAAAAGAGGAGAATTTATCCAAGGAATGTGATATTATTTTAAAGGATATATCTTTTAAGTATCCAAATGCCAAGGAAAATGCCTTATCAAATATCAATCTGACTATAAAAAATGGGACATCATTAGCGATTGTAGGGGAGAATGGATCCGGAAAAAGCACATTGGCAAAAATAATTACGGGATTATATGAGCCATCACAAGGAATTGCAGAATACGGCTCTGAGGATATCTCAAAATATTCAAATCAGCATAAATTCACAGATATAAGTGCAGTGTTTCAGGATTTTGTTAAATATAAATTATCTGCTGAGGATAATATAAGAATAAGTGATATTTCATCAAAAGACTCAATCGAAAGTGCCTCATCAAAGATAAATTTAAGCTTTGATGACTTGAAAATCAATAATGAAACAATTTTATCAAGAGAGTTCGGCGGACAAGAGCTTTCGGGCGGTGAATGGCAGCGTATAGCAATTTCAAGAGGCTTATACCGCAGACATGATTTAATCGTTTTGGATGAGCCTACAGCTGCTATTGACCCTATTGAGGAAGTCAATGTGTTTAATACTTTCAAGGAATTGAGCAGTGACAAAACATGTATTTTTGTTACTCACAGATTAGGCTCAGCTAAAATTGCAGATAAAATTATTGTAATGGAAAAAGGAAGAATATCAGAAGAAGGTACAAATGAGGAGCTTATTAATTTAAAGGGAAAGTATTATCATTTATTGCAATCTCAAGCTAAATGGTATGAAAGGTGACATAATATCCGCAGGATATCAACAATATTTCGCCATAGTTCCATTATGCGGGACATTGCGAAACTATGATATTACGAGCAGATATTTGAACAAAGGAAAAATCTCATATGGAGTGGTGATATGGAATACAGATATGCAAAAAATTGTAATTATGAGGATTTCGCGAGCGGAAGAGTCCTTTATAATATTAACAGAGTACCGAATTTTCCCGTAAGACTTATAAATGAGATATACGGAAGGTGCTTAGAATATTCACACAAGAAGAAGGATATATGCCTGTATGATTGCTGCTGTGGGGGAGGATATTCACTAACAGTATTGGGACTGCTCAATCAAAACTCAATATCAAAGATAATTGCGAGCGATATAGATTATGACATGTTAGATGTTGCGAAGCTTAATCTTTCGTTATTGTCTAAGGAGGGTATCAATAGAAGAATTAGTGAAATTAATTCTCTTTATGAGCAATTTAATAAAGAATCTCATATGAATGCTATAAAGAGTGCGAAAAAACTATCAAATTTAATACAAACAGATATTAATACACATATATTTCAAGCAAATGCTTTTGAAGATATTCAAATGGATATTAAGCCTGATATTATTATTACGGATGTTCCGTATGGAAATCTGGTTGACTGGCAAGGAGGAGAGGACGAAGTCAGTCTGCTGCTCCAATCTTTAATGAAAGTTTGCAATAATGAAACCATAATTGCTGTCACCATGAATAAAAGTCAGAAGATAAGATGTGATGCTTTTCAACGCTTGGAAAAGCAAAATATTGGCAAGAGGCATTTTGAAATTTATAAATTAAAGTAAAGAAACTTATTTTGTAATCCACATTATCAATTCATAATCAGCAAATATTTTTATGTATCATAGCTTTAAATTATTTTAAATTATCTGTTGACTCTTACATTATGGTATGCTTTATACTGTAAATGAGCTCAAGACACACATATATGTGAGGTGTAAAAAATGTTAAGAATAGGTGATTTTTCAAAATTATCAAGGATTAGTATTCGTATGCTGAGACATTATGACGAAATCGGATTGTTAGTGCCGGAAAACATAGATACATTTACAAACTATAGGTATTATAGCGAAAATCAGCTGCCCGTTGCCAATCGGATAACTTCACTGAAGGACATGGGATTTAGTTTGGCGGCAATTATAGAAATAATGAGAAGCTATGGCGACATAGAAACATTCAGAAAGTTTTTGGAGCTGAAACAGCTTGAAGTCCGTGAGCAGTCAGATATAATAACGCATCGTCTGCGACTCCTTGAAACAGCCATAGAGAGGCTGAGAAAGGGTGATACGATTATGAATTATAATGTTACTTTAAAAGAAATGCCAAAAAGGTATGTAGCAAGTGTAAGAAAGGTAATTCCAAACTATGATAAGGAGGGTATTTTGTGGGGGATTTTAATGCAGGAAACTGCCGGGATGCAAATACAGGACGATAACCCTTGTTATACTCTTGCAATTTTCCATGATAAAGAGTTTAAAGAATCAAACGTTGATATTGAAGTTCAAAAGTCTGTAAAGGGTAATTATAAAAATACTGAAAATGTAGTATTTAAAACTGAACCGCCTGTACTGATTGCTTCAGCAACGTATAAAGGAAGCTATGAAATAATTAGCGAGGTAAATGAAGCTGTGGCAAATTGGGTTAGAGATAACGGGTATGATTTTGACGGAACAGCATTCAACATATATCACGTAAGTCCTCATGAAACCCAAAACCCTGATGACTACGTCACAGAAGTTTGCTATCCGGTAAGAAAGAAATACTCGTAAAATTGATATATATAAGAAAAACTCAGATTTTCTGAGTTTTTTCTTTATATCTTTTAATTGAAAAATCATCCGTATAATGTATAATAATAAGTAATATATAATAAAACGGAGGTGCGTATGATTGTTTTTGACGGCCACTCTGACTTGCTTACAGATTTAAGCACAAGAAGAATTAATGGTGAAAGAAATATTTTTGGTACAAGACATTATCCCAAGCTTAAAAAAGGCTGTATCGGTGCGCTGATTGCTGTTGTCTGGATAGAGCCGCCATATGGTTCCAAGCCATCGGCTGCAATGATGGAAATTATAAAAAATGGATATGCGGAGCTTTGCACTTTTAATGGTGTTGTTTTTCCCGTAAGGATCGCTGATGAATTGGACTTAGCCGTAAAAAATAATAAGATTGCTGTTATACTTGGCATGGAAGGACTTGAAGGGCTTGAAGATGACCCGGAGGGCATATATTTTTTATACGAACTTGGATTAAGACATGCATCGCTGACATGGAACGCAGCTAATGGTTTTGCTACAGGAGTCAGAGCGGACAGAGAGACTAAAGGGCTGACAGCTGCCGGAAAAAGAGCGGTAAAAATTATGGAAGAGCTTGGTATTATAATAGATGTTTCACATGCGGATGAAAAAACCTTCTGGGATATAATAAGCATAGCTAAGACACCTATAATTGCATCTCATTCTAATGTATATAATTTATGTCCCGCAGACAGAAATTTAAAAGATGAGCAGATTAGAGCCATAGCAAAAACAGGAGGAATTATTGGAATAAATTCTTGGCATGAATTTGTGGATAAAGAAAATCCAAATCTGGATAAATTGGCGAATCACATTGATTATTTAGTAAATCTGGCGGGAATAGACCATGTAGCGTTCGGATTTGACTTTACTGATTTTTTAAGCGACAGCACTGTTTCAAGCTTTAAGACCACAGAGCTTTCCGCTACATTGGGTATAAACAGTGCAGACGAAATACCTAATCTTATTGAGGTGTTAAAGAGTAGAGGGTATAGTGATAAAGCACTGGAAAAAATCTGCTTTAAAAATTTGAGGAACTTATTTAAGCTTATAACGTCAAAGTAGAAACCTAAGTTATAAGAAAGTTTTAAGGAGATAAATTACATGAATTCGAAAATTATAAAACTTATATCAATTTCATTGCTGATATTGCTGGTATTTACAAATAAATCTTTTTTAGCGATTGATAATAAGTATGAAATAAATGAGAAAGATTTTAGGGTAATAGGATATTACAGCGCCACATCATTTGATGAACCGTTGGAGAATTTACAGTTAGACAAGCTTACGCATATAATGTACGGTTTTTTAAAACCGACAAAAGAAGGAGCGTTGCTTCCTGTTCCTATGCCTGAAAAACTCCAAAAGCTTGTGCATCTTGCACATGAGAAAAATGTTAAAGTTTTTGCCACAATCGGAGGATGGAGCTATCAAAATGTTCCTTTGGCTCCGACATTTGAAGCTATGGCTGCGAATGATGAAGCACGACAAAAATTTATTGATGATGTTATAGATATTGTCAATATGTATGATTTGGACGGAGTAGACCTTGATTGGGAATACCCTCAAAAAGATACGGGAGATATTTATGAAACTTTGGTCTTAGAATTATCAGAAGAGCTTCACATATTAGGCAAGGAGTTATCTGCGGCGGTTGCAGGTGCCGCATCTGTAAATGATAAACCCGAAACTTCGAGAATGATTAGTAAGAAGGCTCTTGAAGCCTTGGACTTCATTCAGATTATGGCATATGATCTTGCAGCAAAAGAGCACAGTCCGATGTGGTATGCACAACAATCATTGGCATATTGGCAAAAACAAGGTATGCCTCTACAAAAAATCGTACTTGGACTGCCTTTATATGCAAGACCTAGCTGGAAGCAGTATCGACATTTAGTAGAAGCAAATCCTGAATATGCATTTCAGAACTTTGTCGAAGCCGGAATTGTGTCTAAACTGGATTCAAGCTATAATGGATTACCGATGCTGCATGATAAAACAGTTATGGCGATAAGCAAAAATGCAGGCGGAATAATGTTTTTTGATATTAATGAAGATACAAATGACGAATACAGTGTATTATCAATGATAGATAAATTACTTGACACCAGAAAAAAATTATCTGAAGATAGTTTTGACCGTCTGGCGTGGATTTACATTAATAATCGTCCGCTTGAGTTTTTAACAGAAGAGGACTTAGGATTGCCGCATATTGATAAAAACGGACGAACACTGATTCCGCTTCGCAAAGCAATGGAACATATTGGAGGAAGTGTTGATTTTGAGCCTAAAGGACAGATTATAACAATAAAAAAAGAGGATAATACAATTGTTTTAGCTATAAACAGCCCGACTATATATGTAAATAATGAACCGATTGAAATGGATACTGAGGCTGTACTTATAAACAGCAGAACTCATATTCCGGTACGAGCTGTTTTTGAATCATTAGGATATAAAGTAATCTGGCAGCCGGCAGGAAGGTCAGTATATATATCTGAATGACATGAAAATTATCTTACATAATGTCTCAGGAGGGAAACAAGATGAAAATAGACCGTCTTATCGGTATACTTACCTTTCTTCTGCAAAATGAAAAAGCCACTGCTCATGAGCTTGCAAAGCGATTTGAAGTGTCTCACAGGACCATTTTACGAGATATTGATTCTCTCGCACTTGCGGGTATACCTATTGTAACAGCGCAGGGAAACAGTGGCGGAATATCAATTATGAACGGTTATAAGCTGGATAAAAGCGTACTTACAGTTGATGAACTTCAAAATATTATTATTGGACTTAAAAGTATCGGAAGTGTGTCGAAAACATCAAATATTGAACAACTGATACAAAAACTTTCTCCAAGCGGCGATGCCGTTATATCATTACAAGATCATATATTCATAGACCTTTCTTCACACTATAAGGACAGTCTTTCCGAAAAAATCAAATTAATTAAACATGCAATATTTAATAAACAAATGATTGAGTTTGATTATTATTATTCAAAGGGCAAAACAAGACGTAAAATTGAGCCGTACTTTATACAGTTTAAATGGACTTCATGGTATGTGTTTGGATGGTGCTGTGAACGAGAAAATTTCAGATTGTTTAAGCTGAATCGTTTATGGGACTTAAATTTGACAGAAGATTATTTTACAGCACGCCCAATTTCTATTGATGATGCTAATAAGAACATGGAGTTTTCAGAGCCTTACGAAACAGAGCTTTTATTTGATAAATCTGTTAGATTTCGGCTGATTGAAGAATACGGATTAAATTGTTTTGTTGAAATAGACGAGGGCTTGTACTTAAAGCTGAATTATACAAACAGGAATTATATTATAAGCTGGCTTCTCAGCTTTGGAGACAAGGTAACTGTACTTGGGCCTCAGGATTTTAGAGATGAATTAAGACAAACCGCTGAAAATATTTTTAATAAATATAATTAAATACGACATACAGTTGTCGTGTTTGATATGTTATAGTAGGTTTAAGATATTAAAAAAAGAATTGAATAGCTAAAGAAAATTCAGAATTGTCCGGAGAGAAGGAGGAAAATAAATGTGATAAGTATAAAAAATATTATTGCTTTGCGGATGGAAAGGCAGCACCTTAAACGAAAAGCAAATAAAGAAGAATATATAAAACTTTACCGTGATACTCAACCCGGGCAAAATGTATATTGGAACGGATTCGGAGATCCCCCGAGCATAACATATCGTGCTGATTTTGACGATATTGAATTTAACCGTGAGAGGCAAAATTCGCGTAATCTGCTTAAAGGAAGGTTTCAAGGAGGAAATCTTGGCTGGATTGTTGGTGAAGATATGGAGCTTTTTGCATGTATGTGTAAAAAAGAGCTTAATAATCCGACAAGACTTCAGCAAATGATGCTGGAGCTTATAACTCGTGAGGGCCGTTTGAATATTCAGCAGATAAAAGAAATCACAGGAATGCTTGTAAAGGAAATCACGCCTGTTCTTCATCGCCTGCAAGAAGCTTTTTTGATTTACGAGGATCAATATAACGGCGAGTGGGAAAGAGATTGGTGTAAATTTTCAGATATGTTTCCGCATGTAGATTTACATAGATATACCGGAACAGATGCACTAAAAATTGTCTTACGGCGTTTTTCTTACCGCCATGTGCTTTTTGATGAAAATATGGCCAAATCATTTTATAAACTCCCGGGCAAGGACATCAAATCAGCTGTAAAAGAATTGCTGAACGAAAATATAATTGTAAAATTTGAAGAGGGATACATTTTAAAGACAGATTATGATTTGCTGAATGATAACGAGTATATATGCCCTTCAACATCATGTGTATTGCATCGCAACGATTTTCTTGTGAAATCAAATGAGGATTGGCTCAAAAAAATATATAAGCGTGAGGGATTCGATATATTGCAGTATATTATGGCAGAGGGAGAATTTGTCGGTGCTGTATACGGTAAATTTAAGTACGGTCCTAATATTATAGATGATGTAATCATTGATTTGCCGGATGATGAAAGGCAAAAGCATGAACACGAAATTATGGAATCAATATATAAAATTAATAACCATATATAAGATTATTAGAAAAAAACTACAATGGAGGTATTTTATGAATTCAAATATTACCGAGAAGGCGAACAAACTGGTAAATTCATGCGATACGGCATATATTGCTGTTATTGACGAAAACAGCTATCCTTCGGTATCTACTATTTCATCTGTGAAAACAGAGGGGATTTTTAAGGCATATTTTGCTACAGGAATTGATGTAAACAAATCAAGGAGAATCTTAAATAATAATAAGGTCAGTGTTTGTTATCATAAAGATGGAGACAATGTAAGCTTAATCGGAGAGGCTAAAATTCTTACTGACAAGAATACAAAGCATGAGCTTTGGCAGGATTGGTTTATTGACCATTTTCCGCTCGGTAAAGATGACCCTGATTACTGTATTATAGAGTTTACGACAAAACGAGTGTCATTGTGGATAGATTGCGAAAGCGAAGAGTTTTATATTTAAAGTATTTGAGAAGTGATTCTGCAATAATTTATCGATTAAATAAATAATATAGAGTTTTTAATNNATTAAAAACTCTATATTATTTACAAAAGTAGTATTTACTTAATAAACTTTTTATTTAAGCCAAAGTCCTGAAATTCTGACGCATAAGTCATCATAGAATTTGAAAAAGTACTCACAGGTGCTTATATTAATCATGGCAGTGTATTTTGTATAGTCGTAGGTATTTCTGCTGCTTATAACAGCGCCTTTTGGTATAGTCACGCTTTCTAAAACATGAAAGCCTGATATAATTGCCTCATTGCTGTCTTTTAATTCCGGCAAATGTGATTTTAGATATGCGGCTCTTACAAATCGCTCAGGAGAAGTAAAGCCGCCGGGCAATGCAACTGTTCCGCCTGCTTGACCAAATGGTGTTAATCTGACGGATTCCCAAAATGCTTCTTCTGATTGTATAGGAGAAACCTCCATATAATTTCTCAAATTAGTCATGTGCCAGTTAAAATCGGGACTATTAGCCATAACACCTATGGGGTTGTTAAATATTTCAAGACCTCTCTGGGTAGATTCGATTACTGCACAGGCTCCGGTTTTATCTGCGGCAATCCAGTGCAAGGGTGCAACAGTGTTAGTTAAAGGATCCTCGATTCCCAGTATTGAAATGTTTTTTATCAGCAAAGGCAAATCTTTAACAGATGAACAGCTGCCGAGCATATAGTGAAGAAAATCAAAAGCTGCAATTTGTTCGGATTTGTTATATGCAGATTCTGTGTTGTATTTGGCATATCCGGCAAAATATAAAACCGCTGCGGCAAATCCCTTTTCGTTTACGCCATCAAAGAAGCTAAGAATTCCATCCATCTCTTGTCCAAGTCCTATAAATCTGTATGAATCCTTGATTTGAGTTTTATTAAAGCTGCCGTTCCATATATATGATTCGGGCATTGCATAAAGCTTTGGCATTATATCATAAGAGAAATCCATTGTTCTGCCGAGGAATATTTCTTTAGATTTAGATTTTAAGCTTATTGCTGTACACATGGTATTATCCTCCAAAATGTTTTCTATAAATATTAAATGATAATATTTAATACTATTAATAGAAATAAGAAAATATGATAAATACCGGTGTCTAAATAATAATTTATAAAGCAAGCTTAGATTATTTTATAACTATCTGATTGTTATTGAAGAACTATCTAACTTTTAATTTGATACAGGTGCATATTACCTGATTTTCCGACACGCTTAACTGCTCCTATATAATTTAAAACATTCAGCGCAGTTTGTGAGGAACTAAGATTTAATTTCGTAAGCTTAGAATAGTCTTTTGTCGTAAAGTTCTGAGGCAGATTTTCAGGTAAAAATTTGAGATAATCGTTTATATCGCGAATATAAACAATCTCGTCAATATCACCGGGTATCCTGTCACACCTGGAAGATCCTCTTTTTTTATCCTTGCTCCAGCCGTTTAGATAGCGGTATTCGGTAAGTTCAAGCAACACAAAGCAAAAATTAAGTTTAGGGTTTGTCAGCAGATGCTTAATTTTATAAAGCTCAAAAAAGGCATCATATATAGTGCCTGTTTTTGGACTTTTTCTTTGCTTACTGACTTCACCTGTTTCTTTGTCAATCCAGCATAGCCACTTAGTTTTGGGTATAGGGTATACAACCGTAACATCTGTAAATTCAAGAAATGATTCAAGTTTTTTACGAAGATTATTAAATGCACGGGTTTGGATTTCTATAATTCTGTTTTCAGATACTATGTCAGCTACATATCGTCCTATTTTTATTTCCTGATTTTCAGTTTGAGGCTCAAAATATTGCTTTAAAACAGCATGCAAGGTCTTTTCACCAAGTGTTCCTATTCCACATTTTTCACGATCTTTTCCAATAATCATATTGCATGCATCATAAAATTTTTGCTTGTCCATAATCATCTCTATATTAATTATTTTAAATTTTATTATCTTAAAAGTATCATTTATGTTATACAATATAAAATTTTTGATTTTAAATAAGTATTGCTGCGTATAGTTCCGGCAAGTTGAAATATTTAAAATGATTATATCACATAAAAATAAAAGATTAAAGCAGTGTATAGTTTTTTTATAATAAAACTATATATTGTTTTATTTTCTGAATATTAGTATAGTTATTATATAAGTTACAACTAAGTGTTTATTTAGTTTTGAAAGGTGGAATTTGTGTGAATAATACAACTAAAAAGCTCGGCGAATGGGCTATAAATAAAATTATTGAAGAATACAAAGATGATATTGCTTTGCTGATAGCTTTAGAGGAACATTCCGTTAACGATGACGGACATGGAGAATGTTTTGATTATTTTGTACCTGCTACCAAAAGAGGGCATGAATTATCGCAAACATTTATAGTCGAAGGCATAGGGCATGATTTGTATCCCAGAACATGGGAACGAATGGAAAGGACTGCTAATTTAATTGATAAATGTACAATTTGTTTAGGTAATGCAAAAATACTGTATTATCGCAGTGAAGAAGACAAAGAGAGATTTTTGAAGCTAAAAGAGCTTTTACTGAAAAATCTTAACGACAGTGAATTTATGTATAAAAGAGTACTCGAAAATCTTGATAATGCAATGAAGCTATATCAAACTCTTATGTTTGAAAATGAACTGTACAGAGTAAGAACAGCTGCAGGGTATATTGCTAATTATCTTTCTGACATTGTTTTTTATCTTAACAAAACTTATTTTAAGGAGTGGAGAAACGGGCTTACAGCTGAGCTAAGGAAGCTAAAATATATTCCCGATAATTTTGAAGAACATTACGAATATATTATAAAGGCAGAAACAATTGATGAAATTAAATCGGCATCATATTTATTGATTGACACTTCAAGAAAATTTATTTCAATTCATAAGCCAGATATAAAATCCTTAAAGGCAGATGTGGATTATAATGAGTTTGCAGGCTGGTATCAGGAGCTGTCTTTGACATGGAGAAGGCTTAGATTTTACTGTAATACAAATAATGCAGAGCAGGCTTTTATGGATGCTTGTAGTTTGCAAAATGAGCTGATATTGGTAAAAGATGAGTATGGTATTGATGAAGATAAATTAGATTTACTGGGATATTTTAATTTCGAGAATTTATCGATCATACACAAAAGGTCTTTAGAGCTTGAAGACTATGTAATAGAAGAAATAGAAAAAAACGGTGTTAAAATCAACAAATATGATACAATAGACGAATTTTTAAAGAAAAATGGGTAGCAAAGATGCATAAATGCTGAAATTGCTTTGTTTGGACTATTTAAAATAAATAAAATAGGAGAGCTGTTCATGAAATATAGGAATGCATCAGACATTTTACCCGATGAATTGGTTAAAGAAATCCAAAAATACACNNTGAAGCTATTTATATACCTTCTGACAAGGAACGTAAAAAATGGGGTTCAGAATCAGGTGCCAGGGCATTTTATGAGGAGCGAAACAGAGAGGTACGCAAGAAATATTATGAGGGCGATTCAATAGAGTCTTTGTCTGATGAATACAGTTTATCGCTTGAAACGATAAGAAAAATAATTTATAGTTAATATTAGAGGCGGAGTAATCTGCCTTTCAAAAAAGTGAATGTAGTTCACTTTTTTATTTTGTTGATTTATAGCAGCATATATATCATTATAATAATATTTGAAGGAAAAATCATATTTAATAATATTATTTGCATTTATAATATTATTAATTAATATAAATCATAAATAAGTTAATATAATTACCTATTCTTGTATATAGCATAGATTATAAGACTTATAAGAAGATATATGAAGCATATTAAAGAAATAATTGTATAATATAATATTTTTAGCTGTTTTTAGTCTATTAAAGTAATAATATATTATATTTTCAAAGTTTGACATAAGCATATTAGAGGAGTAGAATGGGTTGAATAAATTTCATGCTGACTTTTGTTGTAAAATGTAAAGCCACGCACCAAGGGAGGAGTTAAATTGGCTTTAATTGCCGTTCTTATTTTTTTACCGCTTATAGCAGCACTTGTGCTTGCTTTTATGAAAAAAAGCGGACCTATACGTAAATATACTTTGTTTTTATTCTGTGCTGTTATCATTATAGCAGCTTTATATTTTTCTGCGGATAATTTGTTCGCAGGAGAAAATAGAAGTTATTTGTTTGATACAGCTATCATAGATAAAATCATACTGGTTGCCGAATGGGCATTGGCCGGTCTGATTATATATTATGGATTTCGTTTCAGAAAATATTACGTAGCCTTGCTGACAGTAGTTCAAACAGGACTTATAGCGTGGCTTGAGTTTACAGGCAGAGCAGAGATACACTCAAGCCATTTTTTTGTTGACAGGCTTACAGTTATAATGTGCCTGATTGTAGGTATAGTCGGATGTTTAATCTGTGTATATGCAATGGGATACATGAAGGATTACAGCTCACATCACAAGGAATTTAAGGACAGGCGTTCTTTCTTTTTTTCTATGCTCTTTGTTTTTCTTGGATCGATGTTCGGGCTTGTTCTTTCCGATAATCTTTTGTGGATATATTTCTTTTGGGAGATTACAAGCGTTTGCTCATTCCTGCTGATAGGTTATAACCAAACAGATGAAGCAATTCATAATTCATTCAGAGCTTTATGGATGAATTTGCTGGGCGGATTGGCATTTGCTATTGCTATTGTATATAGCTTTTCTGTACTGCATATATCAAGGCTTAGCGAACTTGTAGATTTAGCATCAGTTTCCGGTGAAGCTTTCATAATTCCTATTATTTTATTGGCATTTGCAGGATTGACCAAAAGCGCCCAATTTCCGTTTTCTACATGGCTTTTGGGAGCAATGGTTGCCCCTACGCCTACCTCGGCTCTTTTGCATTCAGCCACTATGGTTAAAGCAGGCGTTTATTTGCTTTTGCGTATAGCTCCGGCTTTATCGGGAAACCTTGCAGGTGTAATGGTATCAACTATCGGAGGCTTTACTTTCTTTTCGGCATCAATGCTCGCCATATCCCAGGATGATTCAAAAAAAATATTGGCATATTCTACGATATCAAATCTCGGCCTTATTACGGCTTGTGCGGGTGTAGGAATGTACGAGGCAGTATGGGCGGGATTACTGTTGATGATTTTCCATGCTGTTTCCAAATCCCTGATGTTTCTTTCTGTTGGAGCTACAGAGAACGTTATCGGAAGCAGAAACGTTGAAGATATGCACGGTATGGTTGTTAAATTACCGGGTCTTGCATTTGTAATGATAGTAGGTATTGCCGGAATGTTTCTTGCGCCATTTGGCATGTTAATTTCAAAATGGGCAGCTTTAAAAGCATTTGTAGATTCAAAAAGTATATTGCTTATTGTTTTCTTGATTTTTGGAAGTGCCACAACCTTGTTTTACTGGACAAAATGGCTCGGTACGGTTATGGCAGTGCTTCATAATTCAGAACGTTTGGAAAATACAACTAAAAAGAGCGAATGGCTTTCGCTTATTGTACATGCTGTAATAATGATACTGCTTTGCATATCATTCCCGCTTGTGTCGGAATATTTAATAGAGCCTTTTCTGGGGGATATGTTCAATCATAGCTTAGAAGCAATTATAAGCAAAGGAAATCTGCACATAATGACATTTATGCTTTGCGCAATAGTTGTTTTGCCTATAGCTGTATGGGGATTGACATTTAAGAAAAATAAAGTTGTTATATCATATATGAGCGGTGTTAATACAGGTGATGACCGTAACTTTATAGATTCTCTCGGACAGGAGAAAAAGATGTATCTTGCAAACTGGTATCTTAATGATCTTTTCGGAGAAAAAAGACTTCTTGCTCCTTCTATGATTTTTTCCGGTGCATGGCTTACTGTACTTATGATAGTAGTTATAGGAGGTGCTATATAATGAACCGGTATATTTTATCTGCGTTATTATATGTTGTTCTTGCTCCTATTTTGGGAGGCTTGCTGCAAGGCTTTGACAGAAAGCTTTCGGCGCGTATGCAGGGAAGACAGGGACCTCCTGTTTTACAGCCTTTTTATGATTTATATAAGCTTTTCTCAAAAGAGGTTGTTGTGGTTAATGACGTGCAAAACTTCTTGATTTGGGGATTTTTAATATTTATTATTTTTACAGGCGCATTGTTCTTCTTTGGCGGAGATTTACTGCTTATATTTTTTGCATTAACTCTTGCCGGTATATTTTTTGTAATTTCAGCTTTTTCAGCCAATTCACCATATAGTGCGATGGGAGCTCAGCGTGAGCTTATGCAGATGATGGCATATGAACCGATGGTTTTACTTGTTGCTATAGGATTTTATATAGCTACAGGCAGCTTTAATGTAAGTGATATTATAAAGAGCGATATTTCAGCAATTGCATACCTGCCGGGTATATTTATAGGGTTTACCTATATTTTAACCATTAAATTCCGTAAATCTCCGTTTGATATATCAACATCACATCATGCTCATCAGGAGATGGTAAAGGGCTTAACCACCGAGCTTTCCGGCAAGATGCTTGCTTTAGTAGAGCTATCACATTGGTATGAGAATGTTTTTCTTTTAGGTGTCGTTGCACTGTTTGTTATAAATTCATCTTGGCTTAGCATAATAATTGCGGTTTTAGTTTGCATTATAACATATTTTTTAGAGGTTTTAACGGACAATGTTTTTCCGAGGGTCAAATGGCAGACAATGCTTAAATCGGCATGGATTGTGACTGTTGTTGCCGGTGTTATAAACCTTATGATTATTTCTTTAATTAGATAGGAGGTAAGTTTTATGAATGTTTCAAAATCACCATGGCTTATGCACTATGATGGTTCAAGCTGTAACGGATGTGATATTGAGGTGCTGGCTTGCCTCACACCTATATATGATATAGAGCGTTTTGGCATAATAAACACAGGAAATCCGAAGCATGCCGATATTTTTCTGGTAACAGGCGGAATTAATGCTCAAAATGAGAATGTTGTAAAACAGATTTATTCACAAATGCCCAATCCGAAAGTAGTTGTTGCGGTAGGTATATGTGCCTGCAACGGAGGCGTCTTCAAGGAGTGCTACAATATAAACGGCGGAGTTGATACGGTTATACCTGTTGATATTTATGTTCCCGGATGTGCTGCAAGACCTGAAGCTATTATCGATGGAGTTGTAAAGGCGATTGCATTGCTTGATGAAAAACACAAAAAAATGAATGATACAGATAATAATGATGATAATGAAAAATTAAAGGAGGTGCTATGATGCCGGAAAATACTGTTACAAATATAGGCCCGGGCAGCCTGGTACCGGAGGTATTAAGAATTAAACATGAAGGGTATCGCCTGATACAAATTTGTGCCGTAAAAACTGCCGATGGATACGAGCTGACTTATTCCTTCGGCAAGGAATATGATATTGCCAACCTTCGTGTAGCTATTAAATCAGGTACAGAGATAATCAGCATAAGTAATATTTATGCCCCCGCATTTTTATATGAAAATGAGATTCATGATTTATTTGGTATACAAATTAAGCATATAACACTTGACTATAAAGGTAATCTGTATCGTATAAGTGAAAAAGAGCCTTTTAAATAAAATAAGACATATATAAGTTGAATTTTTGATTCAATTTATATGGAAAGGATGTAGAGTTATGTCAGTAAGAAGCATAGTTCCTTTTGGACCTCAGCATCCGGTTTTGCCGGAACCTATTCATCTGGATTTGGTTTTAGAGGATGAAAAGGTAATAGAAGCTATACCGTCTATTGGCTTTATCCATAGAGGACTTGAAAAATTAGTTGAAAAAAGAGATTTTAATGATTATGTATATGTTGCGGAGCGTATATGCGGAATTTGCAGCTTTATGCATGGTATGGGATATTGTGAAGCAGTTGAGCGTATTATGAATGTTGAGATACCTCCCCGTGCAAAATATTTAAGAACAATCTGGAGTGAGATGTCTCGTATACACAGTCATTTGCTGTGGCTCGGACTTTTAGCGGATGCTTTTGGTTTTGAAAGCTTATTCATGCAATCATGGAGAATGCGTGAAAAGATATTGGATATGTTTGAATACTCAACCGGCGGTCGTGTTATTTTTTCTGTAAATAAAATAGGCGGTCAGCTAAAGGATATGGATGCTGAAATGCTTAATCAATTTTTAAAAGTCTTTGCTGATATTGAAAGAGATTTAAAAGTTCTTTCCAAGACATTTTTAAATGATTATGCTGTAAACAGCAGATTAAAGGATGTTGGTTTTTTGACTAAACAGCAGGCGCATGATTTAGGCGCTGTGGGACCTTTTATGCGTTCAAGCGGGATAGCTCTTGACAGCCGTAAGCTTGGATACGGAGCTTACGCAGATTTGGATTTTGAGCCGATAACCAGTGATATAGGTGATTCTTATGCAAGATGTGATGTGCGTATTCGTGAGATTTTTCAATCTATAGATTTAATCAGACAGGCATCAGCTAAAATTCCAAGCACAGAGATAGCGGTACCTGTGAAAGGAATGCCCAACGGAGAATATTTTATGAGGGTTGAGCAGCCAAGAGGTGAAGCTCTTTACTACGTAAAGGCAAACGGAACAAAATTTTTAGACCGTATGCGTGTGAGAACACCGACCTTTGCCAATCTTCCAGGAATGCTTGAAACGCTTAAAGGGTGTCAATTAGCAGATGTGCCGATTTTAATACTGACAATTGATCCTTGTATCAGCTGTACAGAGAGATAGGAGCGTCAAAAAATGAATATTATGAATTTTACCAAAGTGGTTATAAAGAACCTGTTTGACAAACCTGTGACAAGGGCATATCCGTATAAAAAAAGAGAATATCCCGAGAGAACAAGGGGTAAGATAGAGATAGATATTGACAGCTGCATTTTCTGCGGAATTTGTTCGAGAAAATGCCCTACGGGCGCTATTGAAGTAAAGCGTGACGAAAAATTATGGTCTATAGAAAGATTCGGATGTATACAATGCGGATATTGCGCGGAAAGCTGTCCTAAGAAATGTCTTTCTATGAACCAAAACTATACAGAACCTGATGCCAAAAAATTAAAAGACACATATATACAAAACATTGAGGAACAAGCTTAACATTATAATTTTATGATGCCGTAAAGCGGCATAACGGAGGTAATTATGCATGAATATCATGAAGCAATACACATTATTGAGCACGCTATAGAGCAGGCTAGAGCGGAAGGAAAGAAAAAGGTTACAAAAATCAATCTTGTAATCGGAGAAAATTCAGGTTTTTCAGGAGAGAGCATCCGTATGCACTTTGAAGAGGCTGCTGCCGGAACAATATGCGAAGGCGCAGAAATCAGTGTCCGCACAGTTAAAACTATGCTTCGTTGTCCGAATTGCCGCGAGCTTTTTGTACGAAAGCTTTTTCATTTTGAATGCCCTCATTGCGGAACAGAAGGAATTCCCAGCGAGGTTGGCAAGGAAATGTCGATTGACGGTATAGAGGGCGAATGATAATTAATATAACTGTGCTGGGAATAGTCCAGGGCGTAGGGTTCAGACCGTTTATAGCCAATCTTGCACAAGAGTTTGGTATAAACGGGTCTGTGCTTAATTGCGGAGGAGTTGTAAAAATCACAGCACAAGCAAGTCAAGATTTACTCAATGAATTTATAAGAAAAATAAAAAATGAGCCTCCATTAGGCTCACATATTCTAAAAATAGAAATATCAGAGGCTATAGGTGGGGAATTAACAGGATTTCATATACTCTCAAGTGAAGAAAGCACAGAAGAAACTCCTATACTTCCTCCTGATTTTCCTGTCTGCGATAACTGTTTGAAAGAACTCAGCGATAAAGAAAACAGAAGATATAACTATCCCTTCATAAGCTGTACCTCATGTGGTCCAAGATATAGTATCATAGAATCAATCCCTTATGACAGGCATACAACTTCAATGTCTGATTTTGAATTTTGTCATGAATGCCTTGAAGAATATAAAGGAAATGACAGACGCAGACATGCTCAGACTATTTCCTGCCATGAATGCGGACCACAGCTGATATTACGAGACTCTGAGGGAAAATTTCATTATAAGGATGCAGCCTTTAAACTAGCCGTTAATTTATTGAAAACAGGTAAAATTATTGCTATAAAGGGAATCGGAGGATATCAATTTGCCTGCTCTCCATATGATGAGCTTGCCGCAGAAAATTTGAGGCTGTTAAAGCATAGAGATAAAAAGCCATTTGCAGTTATGTTTTCCTGTGTTGACGATATACAAAAGAGCTGCAAAGTCGAAGATGATGAAGAGAAGCTCTTGACATCACAGGCAAGACCTATAGTTCTCCTTGAAAAGAAATCTGAAATTTTTTGCAGATCGGTGAGCGAAGAAAGCCGGTATATAGGAGCCTTTTTGCCATATACTCCACTTCATAAGCTATTGATTGATGAGTGCGGGGAATTGATTATGACAAGCGCAAATTTAAGCTCTGAGCCGATAATAAGTAATGACGATGAGATGCTTTCGCTTAAATCGCCTTATCTTTCGGGTATATTATATAATAAACGAAGAATAGTTACGTCTTTGGATGATTCTGTAGCACGTGTTATTAACGGCTCTTATCAGCTTATAAGGAGAAGTCGGGGATATGTTCCTCTTCCTCTTATGCTTGGCAGTGCAGCGGCAAATCCTGTACTTGCCTTGGGGTCGGATTTAAAATCATCATTTTGCCTGATGAAGGATGATAGAGTCTATCCGAGTCAGTACTTAGGAGACATGGAGGATTACGGAGTTTATAATCTTTATAATAAGAACCTAAAGCGTATGCAAGATTTGTTCAGAATATGTCCGAAGCTTATAGCTTGCGACTTGCATCCTGATTATTATACAACTAAGCTTGCATCTACTCTTGCACATAAATCTGATGATATCAGAATTATTAAAATACAGCATCATCATGCCCATATTGCTTCTGTTATGGCTGAAAATAAAATAAACTCATGTATAGGAGTGGCTTTTGACGGTACAGGCTATGGATCTGACGGGACTGTTTGGGGAGGCGAATTTTTACTTTGCAGTAACCAAAACTATGAACGCCTTGCCTTTTTACAGCCTGTCAAGCTCTGCGGAGGTGATAATTCATCTAAAGATGCTTTCTTATCTATGCTGTGCAATCTATACGATTTAGGACTTACAAGCGATGATTCACGATTTCCTTTGGTAAAGGCAGCTTTGAAAAACGATATAAATACTTATTTCAGCTCAAGTGCAGGACGATTATTTGATACCGTAAGTGCAATTTTGGGAATAAGGGATTTTAACAGCTATGAGGGAGAATGTGCTATAGCTTTGGAAAATTTAGCTGACTATGCAATAAAAAATGACATTTCTCCATATCCTCTGAAAGTATTAGTTGAATCTTCAGAATCCTGTCATGTTGTTTCACGAAGAGAATTGATATTATCAATATTAGATGCCTTAGCATGCGGTGCTGATAAAAGCTCTGTTGCTTTGGGATTTCATATAGCTTTAGCTAAAGCAGTGCATGAAGTATGTACTTTGATTCGCAGTTCATCCGGAGAGAATAGAGTTGCATTAAGCGGAGGCGTTTTTGCTAACTTACTTTTCACTCAAGAGTGTATTAAAAGGCTTGAGCAGGAGAGTTTTGAGGTTTATATAAATAGAGAAGTTCCGGCAAATGACGGCGGAATTTGTTTAGGGCAGGCATGGATTGCAGCTCAAATGTAAAAAATATGTACAGGAGGATTTTATGTGTGTAGCAGTTCCCGGAAAGGTTATAAAAATTGAAGATACAACAGCAACTGTAGATTTCTGCGGAAATACGGTAAAAGCGCAGACAGGGCTTGTTGATGTAAAGGTCGGAGATAATGTTTTAGTTCATGCAGGATGTATCTTGCAGGTTTTATCTGAATTTGACAAGGATATGTTAATGGAGCTGATAGAGGAAATTAAGAACATATGATAGATATAATTAATTATTTAAAAAATTATGATGCTAGCCGCGTTCGTATTATGGAAATATGCGGAACCCACACTGCCGAAATTTCAAAAAACGGTATCGTAAGTCTTTTATCTGAAAATATAGAGCTTGTTTCAGGGCCGGGGTGCCCTGTATGTGTTACAGTGACAGATTACATAGATCGTCTTGTTGAACTTTCTATGATAGAGGGGAATACTGTAGTAAGTTTCGGAGATTTACTGAGAGTAAAGGGAAGTAAAAAAAGCTTGGATGATGCGCGTGCTGAGGGCGGGAGCGTCAGAATGGTATACTCTCCCATGGATATTCTAAATCTGGCCAAAGAAAATAAGAGCGACACGTTTATTTTTGCAGCTGTAGGATTTGAAACGACTGCTCCTGTTTATGCGATATTATTGGATAAGCTAAATAGTGATAATATAGGAAATGTTAAACTTCTTACATCCTTAAAAACAATGCCGGCTGTTGTTGATTGGGTTTGCAAAGAGCAGGGAGCTATTGACGGATTTATTGCGCCGGGACATGTGGGAGTAATAACCGGAAGTGATTGCTTTTCAGAGCTTTCAAAGAAATATCAGATACCTTTTGTCGTTGCTGGATTTGATGCCGAGCAGCTTATAGCTGCGATTTATGCACTTATAATAAAGCAGGGAAAAGGTGAGGTAATAAACTTATATCGTTCGGCTGTAACCGATTGCGGAAATGAAAAGGCTAAAAAGCTGGTAGAAAAATATTTTACGCCTTGTGATGCAGCTTGGAGAGGCATAGGCCCTATTAAGGATTCAGGTATTATTCTTCGTTCGGAATATGCTGACTTTGATGCAGGCAGTAAAGGACTTGATAAAGATAACAGCCATAATTCTTCCTGTTGTTGTGCTCAGATTCTGACAGGCTCTGTTTTACCTTCTGATTGTCCTCTTTTCGGCACTGTTTGTTCTCCTGTATCACCGCAAGGTGCTTGCATGGTTTCAACAGAGGGAAGCTGTTATAATTGGTTTATAGGCAGAAGAAGTTCGGCAAAGTAAGCATAGAGGGATAAAATTGAAATTTTATATACTAAGGAGATAGCTATGAAGATAACAATGGCTCACGGAAGCGGAGGCAAGATGAGCTCAGAATTGATAGAATCCATTTTTTCTAAGCACTTCAGTAATGATACACTTGATAAAATGGAGGATTCGGCGTCAGTTCAGGGAAATAACAGACTTGCTGTTACTACAGACAGTTTTGTTGTTACGCCTATTTTCTTTCCGGGAGGAGATATAGGTCATCTGAGCATATGCGGTACAGTTAATGATTTGCTTATGATAGGCGCTGTTCCGAAATATTTGACATGTGGATTTATCTTGGAAGAAGGTCTTGATATAAATGAGCTTGAAAAAATCTCAGTTTCTATGGCAAGGACTGCAAATGAAGCGGGTGTAAAAATTATTGCAGGAGATACAAAGGTTATAGAGGGCAAGGGTGGAATTTATATCAATACTACCGGCATAGGGTTCTTGGCAGATGATATAAATATCAGTGCTTCAAATTGCTCTAAGGGTGATGTGATAATACTTTCAGGTAATTTAGGAGATCATCATGCGGCAATTATGAGCTCAAGAATGGGTATTGAAAATCAGATTCAAAGCGATTGCGCTCCCCTTTGTGAAATGATTAAATCCTTGCTCGACAAAGGAATTAATGTGAAAGCAATGCGTGACGTTACCAGAGGAGGACTTGCGACTGTACTCAATGAATTTGCACGTTCATCAAAAACAGCCATAGAACTTGATGAATCAAGTATGCCTGTTTCTGAACAGGTCAAAGGATTTTGCGGTATTCTGGGACTTGACCCTTTGTATATGGGTAATGAAGGAAAAATGGTAGCTGTTGTGAGCGAAGAAGATGCACAAAAAGCACTTAATTGTATAAAAAACAGCCGATATGGAGAAAATGCAGCGATTATAGGACACAGGATTTTTCCCTGCTGACAAAAACATCTTCANNAAAATGCAGCGATTATAGGACATGTATGTGGGGAAAACAATCCGATTTTACTTTTAAAAACTCATATCGGCGGTACTCGCATAATATCGGAGCTTTATGGTGAAGGACTTCCTCGTATATGCTAAATTTCCTTATTTTAAAAAAATTTGTTTTTTTATATTATTTAGGCTATAATAAATATTATTAAATTAGAAATTTGACATAATCATACGGCAGAATACGGAGGTTTATATGAGTAAAAAAGTTATGGTAGCTATGAGCGGCGGAGTTGACAGT
>DGYI01000021.1:0-179 GCA_002396645.1 Firmicutes bacterium UBA5010 | reverse complement strand
GAAACTAAAGATCAAAGCTATGTTTTATATTCTATGACACAGGAGCAGCTTGCACATACCTTATTTCCTCTTGGAGAACTGAAAAAATCCGAGGTAAGGCAAATTGCGCAGGAGCAGGAATTCAGAAATGCAGATAAGCATGAAAGTCAAGATATCTGTTTTGTTGTTGATGGAGATTA
>DGYI01000063.1:73331-134282 GCA_002396645.1 Firmicutes bacterium UBA5010 | reverse complement strand
ATATATTTATATATATACTAAAGTTTAATAATTTTAAAATAAAACATAAAAACATATATAATTACTTTAAGAGCGGTAAAAAGAATTATACGTAACTATAGATTAGCTAAAAAATATCGGAATATTTTTTAGCTATATTATAATTTGTATAGTTGATAGCAATAAAAATAATAAATCGGGGGGTGAAATCGATGGATTGGTATAATGAGCCAACAGATATAACAACTAATTCGTTTTGCGTAATTAGGATTTGTCCAAACAAGGAGTACTGTAATTACTATGCTTGTTATGTGCTTATTTGCAACACTAATCTTTAATTAAAAAAGGAGGTAAAATTAATGGATTGGTATAATGAACCAACGGAAATATCACCTAATGATACATGCTTAGTTAATGTATGTTTTGATCGTGAGGAAAATTGCCCAACAAATAATTCTTGTTTTATAAAATTTTGCATTAATAAATTTTGTATTACGTTTTATTAATTTAAGTAACGATAGGGGGATAAAAAATGGAATGGATAAATAATCCAGATGTAACTATGTCAAACAGTCGTTGTGTTGGCTATAAACCACCTGGTTGTGGCCATAAGTGTTCAGATTATTGTTCTGCATATGAGATGTGCGGTATTTATTTTTGCAGTACACTCGGATGTGCAAACTATAGTTGCTTTATATTGATTGGTTAATGATAAAGGTGGTGTTTAATCATCACCTTTCTAAATATTTAGAACTGGGGGATAAAATGAAATTATCGAGATTTAATATTGAAATAGAAGAAGATAATGGACTTATTATATACAACTCTTTAACTAATGGTGTTTTAAAGCTAAATGAGAAATATAGTAATTTATATAAACATGCTTATTTTTTAAATGATTTAACTACAGAAGAAAGCAGGAGTCTTTTTTCAGAGTTAAAAAAGGGCAGAATGATAATTGATGATAAAGTCAATGAATTAAATGAATTAAAAGTGATTAGAAGAGGGTTACAATACAATAATTCAAGGTTAACACTAACAATAGCTCCAACAACCAGTTGTAATTTTACTTGTCCGTATTGTTATGAAAAAGGTGTTACCTACCATAGTATGAATGAAGAAACTATTGAAAAAATATCTAAATTTGTGGATAATAATTTAAAGAATAAAAATGGTTTGGGGATTTGTTGGTATGGTGGAGAACCGTTGCTTGCTATAGATTCTATAGAAAATTTAACAACTCAATTTAAAAAGACTTGCGAAGAGAATAAAATAAACTATCAGGCATCGATGATTACAAATGGGTATCTTCTTAATGAAACTAACATAGCTAAGTTACAAAATTTATCTATTGATTTTGTTCAGATAACAATTGATGGCAATAAAAGTACTCATGATAATAGACGTGTATTGAAAAACGGAGAGCCGACTTATGATACTATTTTAAATAATATTAAAAATATACCTAATAATATTAAAGTTTCGATTAGGGTAAACATTGATTCTCACAACTCTCATATAGTAACAGAATTATCTGAAATGATGGAAAATGAAAAATTTGGGGATAATGTCAGCTTGTATATAGCGCTTGTGGACAATATAAATAATACATGTAATTCTAGGTGTCTTGATATTAGTGCATTTTCTGAATTAGAAATAAAATTGTTTGAGAAATTGTCTCAAACCAAGAGCTGTAATTTTATGTTGCCTACAGCTTCGTTAGGCGTATGTGGAGCCAATTCTATTTTCAGTTTTGTAATTGGCCCTGAGGGAGAGATGTATAAATGTTGGAATCATATTGGACGTTCAGAATATATCGTAGGCAGAGTAGACGAGGCATTCTCTTTAAACAATATAATATGTGATTTTATGTTAGATGACCCCACTGAGGATCAAAAATGTTTAAATTGCACTTTATTGCCAGTATGCTATGGGGGATGTTCTGATAACAGAGTTAGAACAAAAGCGTCTAAATGCAATGCAGTTAAATTTAATATTGAAAGCAGACTTAAGTTATTATCGATGCTAAATAAGTCAAGAATAGCTACTAATACATAAAAATTGAGGTACAAATTTGAAAAATATTGCAAATAAAAAATAAGCACCGAGTCCATGCACAAATTTTTCATGGTTCTTTGGGCAAAGGAGGTATGTGCATAATCGTGTATTCATTTACATATCAAGTTAAAGCTATATTTTTAAATTATTATAGGTCGGAACAATATCGAAGAATTATTCCTATTATATTTATTTTCACTATGCTGCTATTGCCGGACGGGAATGATTACGCCAGAAGTATTATTATAGCGGATGGATATAGAGGCTATTTTAACTCTGCCTGGATAGGTGTTAGCTTATCAATATGTTATAATGTTATAATTGTTTTTTTTGGTTACTATTTAATAAAGGATAGAGGAAAAGTATTAACTAACAATTCAATAAATCAAGTTATAGGAAGCACAGCCTTGGAAAAAAGTCAATTTGTTGCAAGCGTTTTTATAAGTAAATTCCTAATTTTATTGACAACACTTATTCCGGTTATCATCACAGGACTTTTAGCTCAGTTAATTAAACAAGAGTCAAACGATTATAATATAATTCAACTTCTTTTGCCTTTTATAGTGTTTACTATTCCGGTATTACTCGTGGTAACAAGCTTAACATGCTACTTTGATACAAAACCAATGTTAAAGGGTGTATTGGGAAATATAGCATATTTTTTTATAGCATATTTTTTTATTGCTATGGAACTATTGAGATTACCATGGTCCGTTATCGGAATAAATTGTATGCTCAATCAAATATGCAATGATGTAGCTGGAATTTTGGAAATCCCATTTGCAGGCTATACGATATTTGGCGGGAGCTATGTTAAGAATAAATTCTTATTTGAAGGATTAAATTATACGTTTGGGTTAATATTAGGAAGATTGATTGTAGTGGTGTTAAGCTTATTGGTTATAAAGGCTGTTACATTTAACTTTAAATTTATAACAGAAGAAGTCTCAGATGAAGAATTAATACAACAAAATTCTGATTATCGAAATAAGCTGATTGACAAGATATACAATCTTGCATCTAAGCTTGGTCTTTATGAGATGATGCCGCACTTATCAAATATACGAACTACACAGATATACTCACTTGTGGTTTGTATGTTATTAAGCTTTATAACACAACTAAGATTTTTTAACGTTATGCTCTTTTTAATACCTATGAATTTACTTATGAAACTATTGATTTTTAACAAAGAAGAGACTTTACTGGGCATAATAAAATCTACTAACTATTATCCAAAGCAAATAGTCGTATCATGGTTTTGTGCTTTACTCGTGTTGATATTTGCAAACTCTCCGGTCGTGCTAAGATATTTGCTAATTAACAATTATAAAGCTATAGTCATAGTAATAGCAGGTTGTTCAATAATATGCTCACTTGCAATTTTTATTATTGAATTTACAAATAATGAAAATTTATTTCAAATATTGTATATGTTTTTAATATATCTTTTGTTAGATGGAAACTTGTACATAGTTGATTTTACCGGATCCAGTATGTCTTTATGGAGCAACAGCTTACTGATGTGGTATTTTTTAGCAAGCAGTATTCTTATATTACTATTGTTCACTAAAAGAAAATTGAAGCAATATTATTTCTTTAATAAGGAGACTAATTAGTTATGAATATTATCTGTAGTAATGTTAATAAACGGTATACCGATAAACTGGCTTTAACAGATGTCAATCTTGAATTAGATGCCGGAATTAATGTATTAATTGGATCAAACGGAGCAGGTAAATCTACATTGTTAAATATTTTAGCCACTGTTAAGACTCCGACTAGCGGAGATATAATATACAATAAGAATACTATTTTTTCTAAAGAATATCGAGATATATTAGGATATCTACCACAAGATTTTAGCACTTATGATAATTTGACAGCTTATGAATTTTTAACATATATGGCAGGCATTAAAGGGATTGATAGACAAAAGGCAATAGCTGATATCAATAAATATTTAGATACTTTTAATCTGACACAAAGTGCTAATCGAAAGCTTAGTTCATATTCGGGAGGTATGAAGCAACGAATAGGTATAATTCAAGCCCTTATTAATAATCCTAAAATTTTAATTCTTGATGAACCTTTTAATTCATTAGACCCCGAAGAAAGGCGTACAGCAAAAAATCTTTTAAAACATTTGAGTAAAAACAGTCTTATTATTCTATCTTCACATGTTTTACAGGAGTTAGAAGAATTTGATGGCAAACTTATAGCTTTAGAACAGGGTCAAATTAAGACTGTTTCAATGATGAAAGATTTAAAAAAAGAATATGGCATGAATTTTTTAGAAAGGTTTTATTTTGATATTTTACATAAATCTATTAAGATAAAGTAACAAAAAAAGAATTTATATATGATTTAGAGAATCATAAAATATGCTTATTTTAAATATTAATTATAAAGGATAAATATTATGAAAATTTTTAAATTTTGCAAATTTTTCATATTGAAATATAAAAAATTGTTTATTTGCTATATATTCTTAAATATTTTAGCGGGTATATTTAATATTGCAACACCGCTATTTACAGGGAAAATAATAGACAACCTTACATACACTAAAAGTAAAGAATTGTTAATAATTTATTGCACATTATTTGCCACTGTAAGTTTAGCTAATATGTTAACAGGGTTTTTATCTTCATTTATTTACGTAAAATTACAAACTCAAAGTGGATATGCACTAAATAAGCATGTGATTGATCATCTTCAAAATATTTCTATATTGCATTATAAAAATACAGATACAGTTTACTTGAATCAAAGAATTAATAATGATTCCAATGTTATAATAATATTTTGCATAGAAACAATAGTTAATATTGTTGTAAATATAACTATATTTATTTTCACAGTGATACTATTGATAAATATAAACTATAAGATTGCTATAATATTGGCTGTATTGGCAATTATGTATATTATAATATATTCTGTATTTAAAAAATCTTTGTATGAGAAATCCTTTGAAGTGAAAGAGGCACAATCAAACTTTTTTTCAAAATTAAATGAGCAATTATTTAATATAAGGTTTATTAAAACTCATTCCGTAAAATACGTTTTTGCTAAAAGACTTGATAAAACATTTAATACCTTAATTAGGAAGTTAGTATCATCTCAAAAGCTAACATACATTTACACCAGTTGTGACTCTCTAATCGGACTTTTTGCGCAGCTAATTATTTTTTTGGTTGGAGGAATTGCAATAATAAATGGGCAAATGACAATTGGATTTTATGTAATCATGGCAAATTATTTTAAGATGATAATAAATTCGTTAAAGTATTTTTTTAGTTTAGGAAAAACTTATCAGGATAATTTAGTCTCTTATAATAGGATAATCGATATATTGACAATTCCGTTACAGAATTATGGAAAATACCAAATTGATAATATAAAGAGCATTGAAATAGAAGACCTGACATTTAGTTATAATGATAAAGAAATATATAATTCCTATTCTATTAAATTTGAGAAAGGTAAAATATACAACTTGATTGGTCATAACGGCGTAGGTAAAAGTACTCTTACTGACTTAATGTTAGGATTATATTTAGACGATTATGAAGGGGAAATTAGATATAATAATATTGATATTAAGAAAATAGATATGCATAATTTAAGACTAAAAAATATCGCTGTAACAGAGCAAGAACCTATACTAATACCAGACACACTAATAAATAATATAACTATGGAAAAAGATTATAATATTAATTTAGTTAATAAATATATAAATATATTAGGATTAGACAAGTATGTTTTATCATTAGAAGATGGTTTAAATACTGTAATTAATGAAAAATCAAATAATATTTCAGGAGGAGAGAAACAAAAAATATCAATATTAAGGCAATTTATTAAGGACTCTGATGTAATGATACTGGATGAACCAACATCAGCACTTGATGCTAAAAGTAGGGAAAGATTGAGAAATCATCTATGTAAAATTAAAGAAAATAAAATAATCATAGTTATATCGCATGATAGTTTTATGAATGATATATGTGATGAGATAATTGATTTGAATAAAAAAGATAATACTACATTAGATATAGAATTACAATATTATTAATATAGGAGACGAGTTAGCATATAAACGTCAACATTAAATCAGTATTGATTAATTAGAAGATTTAAAAATGAATTAAATCGATGGAGATATTCATCAATGGCGGTTTAATGTTGTAGGAAATAATTCATATGATAAGAGTTTATAAATGAGTAGGTAATGAAAAATTTATAGATGTTTTCAGAAAGTTATACAATGATTTTAAATTTACTAATGCAAGAACACAAGATTTAATCAATATTGTCGGCGAAGTGAGTATAAAGAATTTTTAGATAATTCTCTCAATAAAGAAGGATATGATGTTTTGAAATTTTATAATTTTACAAAGTAAAAATTTTCTGCGGGATATAGTTCAATAACTACAATTAATTATTGAGCTATACCCCGTTACTATTTGGTTTTATCTAGTATGTTGTAGGTATAAGTACATTATCAAGCTATGCGAATATTTAATTGTATATTTTGTTTTATTTATTTTGCTTTAGCAAAATTATAATTGATATAAAAAAGATTGTCATACAAGCTAAAGCATTCCACCTTACTATGCTTTCAAAGTAATTTATGAAAGTAGCAGAAATCAGCACATTAATAGCTGCGATGACAAAGCAGATTAATAATACATATTTTCTTAACGTTCTCAAACCTTGTTATGTAATGTCAAATCCAAAATTCAGGTGAACTTCATTAAATACCCTGTTAGGATTAATCTGATGAGATAAAATATAATTATCAGGAATTTTTTTGATGATATATCCAGAAATAATGAAAAGCAAAGCCGGTCCTAAAATTTGAACAAACTTATACATAAAATTCACCTCTTTTTATTATTTAACACTATCAATTGTTAAAGCAACTACATTTTATAATTTATACCATTATATAATATTATTACTAAATAAATAATATCATATAAATATACATTTAATCAAGATTTAAGACTGTGACGACTTTTTCAGAAAACCTAGGGTTATAAAAAGCTTCTTGTTAATTAAAATTAATTAGTCCAAGAAGCTTTTTACAAGCTACTTATTTTTAGAAATCAGTATTGAAACCAATACCCCTGTTATTCCACCATAAATCACTGAGCTCACGGCATTTGATGATATAGATCATGTTCCGTAGCATCCTACAAATTTATAATATAAATATCCGGTTAAGCAACCCACGAATGCAAATGACAATGTTTTAATAAATATTTTCAATTTATATGACACTCTGTCCTCCCAAATTTTAATATCCTTAATTTTTTATTATTATATATTATTTATACAAATATTGAAAGTGACCGTGTCACAAAGTCATAAAAAATATTTCATATGTGTTTTATATTAACATATATATATAATATTAATCTTTCATTAAAATTTTAATAAAAGATTTTATAATCAAGATAAGTACATGATGAAAGAGTTGATTGGGGGAGATGATTTTTGAGTATGAAGGATCCACGAAATAAATATGATGATGTTCTTAAGTACGATCCTAAATGTGACGATGCTGTAATGGAGAATTACCTGAGTACTATCGTTAATCTTCAAGATACGGTTGTTTTTCTTCGACTTAAAAACGGAGATAGTTTTTGGTATTATATAGACCATGTTGATTCTAATATGTTATATGGATATGTGAAGACCGACAAAGGATGGTACTATGAGCCTATAAATATTGAAAGCGTTGCTTCTTATTATTAGTACAGGGGTGAATTTCTTTGAATACCGAAAATATACATTATGATTACTTAAACGGTAATGTTAATGCCTTAGAATATATCATAGAAAATGAATATGCTAACTTATTTGATGCAGATGTAGATACTATAGAGGTTATTGCAAGATTCAGCGGAGATATAAGTCAACTTGCCGAAGAGCTTGATGCAGAGGTAGAAGTTCTTTATTATAGCTATGCAATTATAACTATAAATAAGAATAATTTATTAAGACTTTATTCACATCCTCAAATTGAGAGCCTTGAATTACCTAAGAGCCTTTATTTCAACTCGGTTTTTAATCTTCTCACCAGCTGCATAAGAACGGTACAAAGCACTGAATCTTATAATCTAAGGGGCAGAGGAGTTATAGTTGCGATAATTGATTCAGGAATTGATTATACTCACAGAGACTTTAGAAACGCAGATGGGACCAGCAGAATACTGTATATATGGGATCAAACTGCTGAGGGTACTCCGCCGGAAGGTTTTGCAAGCGGTGCAGAATATAACAACGAAGAAATTAATATGGCTTTAGAAAATGCATTTCCATTTCAGGTCATTCCTATGGTTGATACAAACGGACACGGAACAGCTGTTGCCGGTATAGCTTGCGGCAATGGCATATCAAGCAACGGGGAAAATTTAGGAGTAGCACCTGAGTCAGATATAATAGCGGTAAAAGTCGGGACCAGAGGTTACAGATCATTTGCAAGAACAACAGAACTTATGAGAGCTATAAAATATGTTATAGAAAAAGCCAGAGTATTAAATAAGCCCTGTGCGATAAATATCAGCTTCGGAACAAATAACGGGTCACACAGGGGAGTATCTTTACTTGAAACTTATATTGAATATGTTTCGGCTATATGGAAAATTGCAATAGTGATTCCTACAGGAAATGAAGGCTCAGCAGGACATCACTATCAAGGTCAATTGACATCTAATCAGGAAACATCAATAGAATTTTTTACTTCCGCAGGATTGACGCAATTTTACATAACCCTTTGGAAAAATTTCGTAGATGAATTTACTGTAGAAATAATTTTTCCCGGAGGGGGTTCGTCAGGAATTATAGGAATCGAAAGTCAAGTTAAAACAGTACGGTATAGTAACGTTTCATTAACAGTAATATATGGTCAGCCAAGTCACTATTCAGACCGGCAGGAAATATTTTTTAATTTTACTGCTGCAGAAGGATTAATAAGTGCAGGTGTTTGGAGATTAGTTATAAGATCCGGAGATATAGTAGATGGGCAAATAGAAATGTGGCTTCCTACAACCGAAGAGGTTACGGCAGGAACTTTCTTTTCTACTCCATCAATCAATAATACATTGACGATACCATCTACAGCGAGAAAAATAATTACAGTATCCGGGTATAACGACAGAATAGGGAATATTGCTGAATTTTCAGGGAGAGGTAACGTAAACATTGAACTGCCCAATCCTGATATCAGTGCTCCTGCAGTTGGTATAATCAGTACAAAGGTAGGGGGCGGATATGATTCATTTACGGGAACAAGTATGGCAGCTCCATTTGTTACAGGCTCGGCAGCCCTGATGATGCAATGGGGTATTGTGAACGAAAATGACCCTTTTCTTTATTCAGAAAGGATAAAAGCATTCCTTCGTTTAGGAGCGGTGCGCATGAGAAATGTAAGATATCCAAATCCTTTGTTTGGCTACGGTAAACTATGCTTGAGCAATACAATGAGTTATTTGGAAGAGTATAAATATGGAGGTAACATACTATGGAGATAGATGAGGATTTATTGCCGCTGGACGAATTTGTAAGGCTGCCGACAACTGTAGATTTTAATGTAATAAATACAGATCGTTTCAAAATATATGTGCAGGATAAACCATATATAAGACTTGGAACAGAATTAGCGAATGAATATATCGTCGCATATACAAATAAAAAACATTTATATAAGATATTCGAGGAACTGGGATACGATTTTTTAGATTTTTTTCCTAAAATTTTGTCACCGCTTGACAGTAAAAGCAATGAAGTAAGCGGAATAGCACAGATACTTAATCAGCCTGTATTGAATCTTTCGGGAAGAGGAGTGATAATAGGATTTATCGACACAGGAATAGATTACACTAAGAATGCGTTTAGATTTGAAGACGGTACTACAAAAATACTAAGCATATGGGATCAGACAATAGATGGAAACAGACCTCCTTATTTATATTTTGGCTCTGTCTATACGAGCGAACAAATTAACGAGGCATTAAATTCAGATAATCCGTTAGATATTGTTCCAACAATAGATGAGGATGGACATGGGACATTTTTGGCATCTGTAGCGGCAAGCAATGAAAGAGACGATTATATCGGTGCTGCTCCTAAAGCATATATTATTTCAGTAAAGCTAAGGCGTGCAAATCAATATTATATAGACATGTATTTGCTTAATGAGGATAACCCTAATCTTTTTGAATCAACCGACTGTCTTTTAGGCATGAAATATATATTTGACAGGTCTGAGGAATTAAATCTTCCGGTTGTAATTTGTATAGGCCTTGGCTCAAATACAAGCGGTCATGATGGAAATACCTTTTTCGAAGATTATATTTCGTTTGTTTCTCAAAGAGCAGGATACGCTGTTGTAGCGGCTGCGGGAAATGAGAGCAATGCAAGACACCATACACAAGGAAGAATTATCAGAACAGGCTATACGGATACAATAAGTCTTAAGACAGGCAGAGATGGATCTTCTTTTTCATTATTTATTTTTGCACCTGAGTTTGACAAAATGTCTGTAAGCATAACCTCGCCGACCGGTGATGTTGTTGCAAGAGTTCCTTTTAGCGTAGGTACGAGATATACACAAAGACTGTTATTCGAATACACACTTATCACTGTAGAGTATTACAGAGGCGGAAATATGATGATATTTCTCAGATTCAAAGATGCCACTCAAGGGATATGGGATATAACTCTTTTCGGTGATACTATTGTAAGCGGTGAATATTATGCATGGCTGCCGATTACAGGACAGGTTGATGAGGGCGTGGAGTTTTTAAGACCTGTACCTGAATATACAATAGTATATCCTGCCACTTCACTAAGAAGCATAACCTGCGGCGCATATAACAGCAATGACGGAAGTTTGTTTGTATCATCTTCCTGGGGACCTACAAGACTTCCGAGACCCGCACCGGATTTTGTAGCACCGGGAGTAAATGTTTCGGGAATTTATCCTACAGGACGAGGAACTATGACAGGAACTTCAGTAGCAGCGGCGGTAACTGCAGGAGCGGCGGCATTATTACTTGAGTGGGGTGTTTTGCAAGGTAATATTGCTTCGATGGATGGTAGCTTTGTTCGGGCTCTTCTGATTAGCGGATGCACTAGGGAGGAAGGGATGATATATCCTAATAACAAATGGGGATACGGTAGATTGAATTTGTATGAAACATTCAGAACAATTCAGGAATCTGATTTAAATTATATAACTGAGGAGTGATTAATTAATGGCAAGAAGATACAGACCTTTTATTCAAAATGTATCAGGAGATTTTGGAAGTCTTACAACAAGTGTGTTTTTAAATAGTGTGGGGATGCCCGCTCCCGAAGCATTAGTAAGAGTTTACGATCCGACCAGCAGTCTTCTTATTGAAGAAACGAGAACAGATGCATCAGGCCAGGTTCCTCCGATAACCTTGCCTGCACCACCTCTTGATTATTCGATGAATCCTGATGAGGGCAGACCGTTTAATTTATTTAATGTTTCTGTTTTTTTACCGGGTTTTATAGAGGCAAATGTTTATAATGTTCAGGTATATCCTGATTCAACAGCTATACAGCAGGTAATATTAAATCCTACTTATGAATCGGTAGATATACCTTATCCGGTATTATGGGGGGATTTTCCACCTAAAACACCGGAAGCTGAGGTGAAAAAGCTTCCTTTTCCAAGTAATTTAGTAGTGCTTCCCGAACCTGTAGTACCGGAGTATGTAGTAGTGCATAATGGTGTTCCGGAAGATAGAAATGCAGCTAATTATATAGTAGGCTTTAAAGATTACATAAAAAATGTTGCAAGCAGCGAAATATACACTACTTGGCCGGTAGAAGCCTTAAAGGCAAATATTTTAGCTATGATATCATTTACACTGAATAGAGTTTATACAGAATGGTACAGAAGCAGAGGGTTTGACTTTACTATTACAAATTCTACAGCATATGACCAAGCGTTTAACTATGGAAGAAACATATATAAAGAAATATCAGATGTTGTTGATGAGATTTTTACTACTTTTATTTCAAGACCGGGGCTTGCACAGCCATTATTTACTCAATATTCAGACGGGAGAAAGATTGTTCGTGACGGCTGGCTAAGTCAATGGGGTTCTAAGTCTCTCGCAGACAGCGGGTATAATGCATTGCAGATACTTAGAAATTATTACGGAAGTGATATTGAATTAAGACAGGCAGAAAGAGTAGAAGGAGTTCCGATGTCATTCCCCGGCACAACCTTAACCGAAGGCTCAAGAGGCGAGAGCGTCAGGGTGATTCAAAATCAGCTAAATTCAATAGCAAATAATTTTCCGGCAATACCGAAGCTGATAGAAGATGGTGTTTTTGGTCCGAGTACTGTATCGTCAGTCAAAAAGTTTCAGGAAATATTCAAAATGCCTATAACAGGAGAAGTTGATTTTGCGACATGGTATAGAATATCAAGTATATATACTGCTGTTGAGAATTTAGCTTGATTTGATTAATGCAGCTAAGCCTCGTTTAAGTTGCATAGGCATTTTATATAATTCGTCTTTCACTAAATACAGAGAAAAATAAAAAAAATTTTTCTCTGTATTTTTTTGATATTGGCAAGCTGTCTACGAAGCTTTACACAAGTCAATCTTATTGCTTCAATAAATTCCTGTTTATTCAACAATCAGCAAACCCTCATTGCCGGGTTTCAACATTTCAATAATTTTATTATCTTTAAAGTGAAAACAGCCTCCAAAGCCTGTTGGTTTGCATATTGAATTAATCATAAAGACATCTGATTTGATTTGTGATGCTTGTTCTTTGTATTCTTCTATAAAGCTTTTTTCCCAATCCTCGATAGAAAAATCTACATAAACGGGCCAGAACAATATATCCTGATTCAGCTTAAATTCCTCCGGGAAATCCCATAAATCTCCGCATAGAGCTGCCAGACATTTTTTGCCTTTATAATTAAATAAAATCGGCGATTTTCCTTCTTGATAATGCGAATCTGTTTTAGTAAATTCCTTCCAACCTTTTGAAATTCTGCGATAATTATATGTTATAATTCCGTTTTCAACAAGTGCATAGCTTGAATAAAGAATATTATCTTCAATTTCAAGATACCCTATAAATAAATCAATTTCTATTTCTCTGGAATATTGCTGTAATTGCTGCATAATCAATGAATTTTGACTTATTGCTATATTTTTATCATTTTCAAATTCCCATGAAAAGGCGTCAAAGCCTTGCAAATATGCCTCACCAAAGCAAATTAAATCCGCTTCTTTAGATTTTGCCTCTTTCATCGCTAAAGCCAGCTTATTTAAGTTAAATTCCAAATTATTATCAATAAACTCTTGAGATGCCAATGCAATTTTCATATTCGTGCGTACCTCCCCTTTATACAGTATTATAGTATCGACAATGTAATGTATTGTATAGCAAGACATTGTATATTATATCATAGTCTGGACTATGTTGAGCCATTTTAAATATTCGTATCATCAATAAGGGTGGATGATATGAATATTATATCATAAAAATGTTGAAAATTATAGCTTTAAAATATATAATTAAATATATACTGTATGGGGGTATAAAAATGAATAGAAATACAAACTTAAAATTTGCCAACGCTGCGGCACAACCATCAAACCCTAAATGGGCTGAAATGATTAAAAGAAGAGATGAAATCTATTCAAAAGGAAATGACATAAGGACTGAATTTGAACGAGACTATACAAGAATACTTCATTCGCTTGCTTACAGAAGATTAAAACATAAAACACAGGTGTTTTTTAACACGAATAACGACCATATCTGTACTCGTATTGAGCATGTAAACCATGTCGAATCAGTTAGCTATACTATAGCCAGATACTTAGGGCTTAATGTTGAACTGACAAGAGCTATATCAACCGCACATGACTTAGGACATGCACCTTTTGGTCATGAGGGAGAGAATATAATAAAAGAAATCTCAAAAAAATATTTGAATGAAGAATTCTGGCATGAAAAAAACGGACTTCATTTTGTAGATGAAGTTGAATTATTAGAAGATAATAATAGAGTGAAAAACAATATGAATTTGACATATGCGGTTCGTGATGGGATTATTTCTCACTGCGGTGAAGTAGATGAAAATTCTATATTCCCAAGAGAAGAAGCAATGGATTTAATGCTGTTTGACAGTCCGGGTAAGTATCAGCCATATACTTGGGAAGGCTGTGTAGTCAAAATATCTGATAAAATTTCTTACATAGGAAGAGATATAGAGGATGCAATAAGGCTTAAATTTATCGGGGATAAAGAGCTTGATGTGCTTTATAAAATAGCTGCAAAATATAATCATGAGACTATAAATACAACAAGACTTATGCATGAGCTGATAATTGATTTATGTGAAAATAGCTCCCCGGAAAAAGGACTGAGACTTTCTAAGTCTAGCCTTAATATGATGGATGAAATTAACAAAGAATTTAACTACAAATACATATACAAAAGTGAGAGATTTGAAAATTTTAAGAAATTTTCATCCTTAGTTTTAAACTCTATTTTTGAGGAACTTCTGAAATTATATAAATCCGGTGATACTATAAACAACATAATTTCTGCAAAGACTAATAGCAATATATTAAACAATGAATTTTTTAATTGGATAAGGCAGTATTGTGATTTATCGGATATTAAGAGTAATGAGTTAAACGAAAATTCTATAAATCATAACAATAAAAAAATATATGGAAGATTAGAAAATAAAGATAAGTACATAAGAGCAATCTTTGATTTCATATCCGGTATGACGGATCAATATGCTATAAATATATTCAATGAATTAATTCAATTTTAATAAAGGAGGCATGAAGATTAAATGAAAGTAGAAAAAACTAAAACATTAGAATTAATGCAAAAAACCTTTAGTAACTTTATAGATTATGTGAATAATAATATTGAACATATGTCTGTAGAAAACTTTAACCCCGATGAAACTATGCTTGTAATCATTGACATGGTAAATGGCTTTGTAAGAGAAGGTGCATTAAGCAGTCCCTATGTTGACAAAATAGCATCTAAAATTTCAGAATTCGCCCAAAAATGTGAGGACTTAAAAATTCCTATAATTGCATATGCCGATACACATGAGGAAAATAGTACTGAATTCAGGAGTTTTCCTGCACATTGCATAGCCGGAACGAGTGAGGCAGAGCTGATAGATGAGCTTAAGAAAATAAAATCTATTGTTAAAATAGAAAAAAACTCAACTAACTCATTCTTAGCCAAAAACCCTCTTGAAATAGCTAAAAACAATGTTAAAAATATATTGGTTACAGGATGTGTAACAGATATATGTGTCAGAGATTTTTCAAAGACTATGAGAAAATATTTAGATGAAAACAATATAGATGCAAATATATATATGTTTGAAAATCTAATAGAAACATACGATATAGAAGGAATACACGACAGACAGTTAGAACATATTCTTGCTCTGTATGATATGAAAAATTCAGGTATAAATATAGTCAAATATAGCTCTTAACTTAGTTAAGAGCTATATTTGACTGGGATAAAAACTTATTTCTTGTGCAAACAGCTTGCATGGTCTAAAATAAAATTCGTTTTATTGATATATAATTTAGATAATATAAGAAATGCTGCAATAAAAACAGCATAATGAATAAAAATATCAAAAAATACTAATAATATCGTATATATAATTAAATATCACTGAAAATGATACTTGAATTTGTAAAAATTTGAGTTATAATAAATTAAAGGTCAAAGAAAGTCAAAGTCAAAACGCGAAGAAACTCTCAGCGAAATGAATTTAGACCTATGTATATTGTAAAGCCGTAAAAACGGCATAATGGAGGTAAATATGAACATGCAAAAATTTACACAAAAATCCTTGGAAGCAATACAAGAAGCACATAATATTGCAGTTCAAAATCAGAATGCACAAATAGAACAAGAGCATTTATTTTATGCACTTTTGCTTCAAGAAAACGGTTTGGTTCCGGAACTGATTAAAAAAATGAATATAGATGTTTCTTCCGTTAAAGCTGCAGTTGAAACACTGATAAACAATAAACCAAGAGTGGCGGGTACTGCTCGTGAAGCAGGAACAGTCTATATTTCACAAGATGTAGATAAGCTTTTATCCTCTTCACAGTCTCAGGCATCAAGAATGAGAGATGATTTTATATCAGTCGAGCATATAATGCTGTGCCTGATTGATTCTCCTAATCCTAAAATAAAAGAAATCTTTAAAAAATACGGAATTGAAAAAAATAAATTCTTAGATGTTTTAATGTCTGTCAGAGGAAATACTAATGTGACAACTGACACACCCGAAGACACATATGATGTTTTGGCAAAATATGGTCAGGACTTAGTAGAACTTGCTAAAAATCATAAGCTTGATCCTGTAATAGGCAGAGATTCTGAGATAAGAAATGTCATAAGAATTCTTTCAAGAAAGACAAAAAACAATCCGGTTTTGATTGGCGAACCGGGAGTAGGTAAAACAGCTATTGCAGAGGGGTTAGCACTTAGAATAGTAAGAGGCGATGTACCGAGCAACTTAAAGGACAGAAAAATATTCTCTCTTGATATGGGAGCTTTAGTTGCAGGTGCTAAATTCAGAGGCGAATTTGAAGAAAGACTCAAATCAGTATTAATGGAAGTTAAAAAAAGTGAAGGTAAAATAATATTATTTATTGATGAGCTTCATACAATAGTCGGTGCAGGAAAAACAGATGGTGCTATGGATGCGGGCAATTTGTTAAAGCCAATGCTTTCCAGAGGAGAATTGCACTGTATAGGTGCAACCACACTTGACGAATACAGACAGTATATAGAAAAGGATGCTGCACTTGAGAGGCGTTTTCAGCCCGTTATGGTAGATGAACCAAGTGTAGAGGATACAATATCTATACTTAGAGGCTTGAAGGAACGCTATGAGGTTTATCATGGTGTAAAAATTCAAGACCAAGCTTTGATTGCCGCGGCAACCTTATCCGACAGATATATATCTGATAGATTCTTGCCTGATAAGGCTATAGATTTAGTTGATGAAGCTTGTGCCTTAATTAAAACCGAAATGGATTCTATGCCTACAGAGCTGGATGAAATATCACGTAAAATTATGCAGCATGAGATAGAAGAGGCAGCTTTGAAAAAGGAAAAAGATAATCTGTCTAAGGAGCATTTAGAAGAAATTCAAAGAGAATTAGCGGATATGAGAGCTGATTTCAATGAAATGAAGGCTAAATGGGAAAATGAAAAGGATGCAATTTCAAAAGTGCAAAAACTTAGAGAAGAGCTGGAACAAGTGAATCTTGAAATAGAGAAAGCACAGCGAAGCTATGACTTAAATAAGGCCGCCGAGTTAAAATACGGTAAGCTTCCGCAGCTTCAAAAAGAGCTTCATGAGGAGGAACAAATAGCAGAGAAGGTTGAAAACTCAGGAAGTTTGCTAAGGGATAGAGTAACAGAGGAAGAGATTGCAAAAATCGTAGCCAGATGGACAGGTATACCTGTATCTAAGCTTATGGAGGGTGAAAGAGAAAAAATACTTGGACTTGAGGATATACTGCATAAAAGGGTAATAGGCCAGAATGAAGCTGTTGAAAAAGTAAGTGAAGCTATAATCCGCTCAAGAGCAGGTATTCAAGACCCGAAAAGACCGATAGGTTCGTTTTTATTCTTAGGACCTACAGGAGTAGGTAAAACAGAGCTTGCAAAAACACTGTCGGAGACATTATTCGATGATGAGAAAAATATTGTAAGAATTGATATGAGCGAGTATATGGAAAAATATTCGGTATCAAGACTGATAGGAGCACCTCCGGGATATGTAGGATATGAAGAAGGCGGTCAGCTTACAGAAGCAGTAAGAAGAAAACCGTATTCGGTTGTATTATTTGATGAGATAGAAAAAGCACATCCTGATGTATTCAATGTTTTATTGCAGGTTTTAGACGACGGACGTATAACAGATTCTCAAGGAAGAACAGTAGATTTTAAAAATACAATTATTATATTGACCTCAAATATTGGTTCATCCTATATATTAGAGGGTATAAATGCAAACGGAACTATCAGTGAAGAATCCAGAGACAATGTTTACAGGATTCTCCGTCAGCAGTTCAGGCCTGAATTTTTAAACAGATTAGATGAAATAGTCTTTTATAAACCGCTTGATAAGCATGAAATATACAAAATTGTTGATTTAATGCTTACAGATTTGCAAAAACGTCTTAAGGATAAGCAATTAACGGTTGAATTAAGTGACAGAGCAAAAAAATATATTGTTGACGAGGGATATGATCCGGTATATGGAGCAAGACCATTAAAAAGATTTATACAAAGCCGAGTTGAAACATTAATCGCCAAAATAATTATTAAAGGCGATATCACTCAAGGCAGTATTTTGGAAGTAGATTACGATGGAGAAAAATTGACAGCTAATGTTAAAGATCGGGTTTAAAATATTGTATGGCAGGAAAAGATAGTAAAAGAAATAAAAATAAGTAACAAGTATATGAATAAATTAAAATTATTTTTTAAAAATTTTTAGATTTTCGCTCAAAGGAGGGTATATATACAAATGTCAAATCTCAGTGATATAATAGAGGACTTCATAAAAGAAATGATTGATTCTGCAAATAATGCAAGTATTGAAATTCAAAGAAATCTATTAGCACAGCAATTTGATTGCTCTCCTTCTCAGATAAACTATGTTCTAAGCACAAGATTTAATAACGACAGAGGCTACATTATAGAAAGCAGGAGAGGCGGAGGCGGATATGTCAAGATATTCAAGGTGGATACATCCACTGACGCCCATCTTGAAACTATACTTAATAAAAGCATAGGAACTAACATAACATATAATAAAGCTTGTGACATAATAGATGTTTTTAAAGAGAAGGAAATTATTTCAGAAAGAGAACAAAGTATTATAAAATCAGCTATAAGCGACAGAGCCTTTGGCAAAATATATTATGATGACAGAAATAAACTAAGGGCTGATGTTTTAAAGGAAATATTGCTTGTCTTGCTGAATGAAAGCAATTAATTAAGGTTTAAAGAAACAGTAAATAATAAAATATATATCGACTTTGTGTGCAAATTTACCAAGGTATTTCGTGCATTAAGTCTTGTGGAGGTGAAATTTATGTTATGTAATGAATGTGAAAAAAATAATGCCACAGTTCATGTTACAAAAATTGTAAACGGAATAAAAACCGAATCACATTTATGTGAGGAATGTGCTAAAAAACAGCAATCTCTTTTTAACATGAATTTTTCTATGGAAAATCTGTTGGCAGGAATGCTTAGTGAAACATTTTCTAAAGAATATTTAAGCAGTCGTGACATTTGCGATAACTGCGGTATGTCATTTGATGAATTCAGAAAAATAGGAAAATTTGGCTGCAGTAACTGCATATCCGCATTTAGAAGCAGACTGATGCCGGCGATAAAGAATATACAGGGCTATGATGTTCATGCTGGGAAAATTCCTAAAAAAGCTGCCGGAAAATACAAGATTCAAATGGATATAGAACGCTTGAAAAAAGAGCTTAAGAGTAAAATCGATCAGGAAAAATATGAAGATGCGGTAATTATAAGAGATCAAATAAGAGAAATGGAAAGCAAAATAGACGAAGTTTCGGAGGTGCAGAATGAATAGTGATATTATTGTAAGCAGCAGAATAAGGCTTGCAAGAAATCTCAGGGGAAATAAATTTTCCTCAAAAATCAGCCAGGAAGAAGCTTACAAGATAATAGACGAAGTAAAAGCTGTGATAGAAAAAAATGATACTACATCAAAATTAGGTTTCGAATTAAATTATTTAAAAGATATACCGGATATAGAGCAAAATATATTAATTGAGCAGCATATAATAAGCCCTCAGCTTACAAAAAATAAAAATGAATCAGCATTTATGATAAGTGAAGATAAAAGCATTATAATAATGATAAACGAGGAAGATCATTTGAGAATACAGGTTTTAAACTCAGGGCTCAGACTTGAAGACAGTTTGAAAACAGCAAATATGATAGATGATATACTTGAAGGAAATCTGGATTATGCTTTTGATAAGGATTTAGGATATATTACTTCATGCCCTACAAATTTGGGAACAGGATTAAGAGCTTCAACGATGCTTCATCTGCCTGCACTTTCCATGACTAATCAGCTCGAAAAAATACTGCTTGCAATATCTCAAATCGGAGTTGCTGTGAGAGGTGTTTATGGCGAGGGAACCAAATCTATGGGTAATTTATATCAGATTTCCAACCAAGGAACCCTTGGAGCACAGGAAGAAACACTTGTTGAAAGAATAAAACAAATAAGCATTCAGCTTTTAGAAAAAGAGAATTCTACAAGACAGCTTTTGATGAGTAATAACAGAGTTTATGTTGAAAATGAAATTTACAGAGCCTACGGTATATTGAAAAATGCACGTATAATTGATGCTCAGGAAGCGATGAAACTTTTATCATTTATAAAGCTTGGAATAGAAGTGGGAATACTTGAAAACATGGATAATAAAAATATAGATAGCTTAATGACAAAAGTTCAGGAAAATAATATTCAGATGATGCTTGAAGAAGGATTTACTAAAAAAGAAAGAGACTTTAAAAGAGCAGAAATACTCAGAGAAGAAATATAGAAATAATTAATGGAGGTTAACATGTCAAATGGATTTAATAATGCAGCTAACAATGCTTTAAAATATGCACAGGAAGAAGCAGTCAGACTTAAACATTCAGTTCTCGGAACAGAGCATATATTATTAGGTTTAATAATGGAAAATGAAGGTCTTGCCGGAGAGATTCTAAGAAAAAAACTTAAACTGGAAGACGTGAAAGCACTTGTAGAAAAAATATCCGGTACGGGAGATGTAGTACCCAGTTATATAACAGTCAGTCCCAGAACAAAAAATATCCTTGAAAAATCTCATAGATATGCCAGAAGCATAGGGCTTAGCTATACAGGCACAGAATGTATTTTACTTGGTCTGATTGATGAAGGTGAGGGAATCGGTGCACAGATACTTTCAAATCTCACTAATGTAAAAGAAATATATGAGGAGATACAAAAAGCGCTGATGAATTCAAGCAATTCAGGCATGGATAAAGAGGACAGTCAAAGTTATCAATCCGGTACAGGCAACAGAGCTATAGATAAATACGGCATAGACTTAAATAAACAGGCAATGGCTGATAAGATAGATCCTGTGATAGGCAGGAGCAGTGAAATTGAAAGAGTTATTCAAATTTTATCAAGAAGAACTAAAAACAACCCGTGCCTTATAGGTGAGCCGGGAGTAGGAAAAACCGCTATAGCAGAGGGATTAGCTCAAGAAATTGTTAAAGGAAATGTGCCTGAAATATTAAAGAATAAAAAAATAGTTACGCTGGATATAGCAGGAATGGTAGCAGGCGCAAAATATAGAGGTGAATTTGAGGAAAGACTGAAAAGTGCTATGAAAGAGATTAAGGCAGACGGAAATACTATTCTTTTCATAGATGAACTTCATACCATTATCGGAGCAGGAGCGTCAGAAGGCTCGATAGATGCATCTAATATTCTTAAACCTTCTCTTGCAAGAGGAGAGATACAGGTTATAGGCGCTACAACCGTAGATGAATATAAAAAGCACATAGAAAGAGATGCCGCATTAGAAAGAAGATTCCAGCCTATAATGGTGAATGAGCCATCTGTTGATGACACAATATTGATACTAAAGGGACTAAGAGATAAATATGAAGCACACCACAAGGTAATAATAACAGATGAGGCTATAGATGCAGCAGCTAAGCTTTCCCACAGATATATATCAGACAGATTCCTGCCTGACAAGGCAATTGATTTGATAGATGAGGCGGCATCCAGAGAAAGATTAAAAAGCGTTACAGCTCCTACCAATTTAAAATATATTGAAGAAGAAATCAAAGAAGCTCAAAAAGAAAAAGAAGAGGCAATAAACAGTCAGAATTTTGAAAAGGCAGCTATATACAGAGATCAAGAGAAAAACTTGATTGAAAAGCTTAACACTGAAAAAGAAGCTTGGAAGACTAATCAAAATTTAAATGAAAGACAGATAGGATATGATGAAATTGCCGATATAATCGCTAAATGGACCGGAATTCCGGTAAAGAAGCTGCAGAATGATGAGGCTGAAAGACTTTTAGATATGGAAAGTATCATACACAACAGAGTAATAGGTCAGCACCAGGCAGTTGAAGCAGTATCAAAAGCAATAAGAAGAGCAAGAGTAGGACTTAAGGACCCTAAAAAACCGATAGGAACATTTATATTTTTAGGTCCTACAGGAGTAGGAAAAACAGAACTTTCCAAGGCCTTGGCAGAAGTTATGTTCGGTGATGAAAATGCGATAATAAGAGTTGACATGTCCGAATACATGGAAAAACATTCTGTATCAAAAATAGTAGGCTCCCCTCCGGGCTATGTAGGATTTGACGAAGGTGGACAATTGACTGAAAGAGTCAGAAGGAAGCCATACAGCGTAGTGCTTTTTGATGAAATAGAAAAGGCTCATCCGGATGTGTTTAATATATTGCTGCAAATGCTTGATGACGGAAGATTGACAGACTCTAAGGGCAGAACAGTTGATTTTAAAAATACAGTTATAATCATGACATCTAATGTAGGTGCAAGCACTATATCAAGACAAAGGACTTTAGGATTCAGTGTAAATTCTTCTAATGAGGAAAAAAATGAGTACGAAAAAATGAAGGAAAATGTGCTTTCTCAATTGAAAGAAGCCTTCAGACCTGAATTTTTAAACAGAATAGATGAAATTATAGTATTCCATGCCCTGAACAAAGAAAATATACAAGAGATAGTTTCACTAATGGTTGCTAATCTGTCAAAAAGACTAAGTGAACTGGGTATATCAATAGAAGTTGATGAAGATGCGAAAAAAATGCTTGCATCGGAGAATTTTGATATAAATTATGGAGCAAGACCTCTTCAAAGAGCTATCAGAAGAAAAATAGAAGATAAACTTTCGGAGGAAATTTTAAAAGGTACAATAAACAAATCAGATACAATTTTAGTAACAGTTGAAAATGAAGCGCTTAAATTTACAACTCAAAATGTATAATTAAGTAAATAATGATTGACCGCAAAAACAAACGGAGTTTTATTGCGGTCAATCTGTTTTTAAATTTAATTGAGTTATTAAATATTATTAATTAATTTGTTATTTCTAATATTTCATCATAAATTTTAGCCAGCAAATCAAAATCAATAGTGCTTATGTATTCTGTTTCCAAATTATCTTGTAATTTAACTATTTCTTTTAATACTGATATTCCTTTGGCAACACTGACACTGTATTTATTTTTTATCTCTTCGAGTAATGCTTCATTCTTTTCGTCGAAATTATCTTCTAAAAGCTCAGAGTACATATCTATAACTAGATCTGTATCTTTTGTAGGGAAGAATTCGTGCGGAGAAGTACTGTCAAATATACATATATCAAGTTCAGGAAATACTAACATATCTAAACTGTTTATATCCGATGCGCAATAATATATATCAACATCTATACCACTCTCTTTTGCTTTTTGGGCAAGCTTTCTTAACATAGTAGATTTTGAAGTTCCGGGTCTTCCCTTGATAAAATATCTTGTTTTTTTGCTGTTTATTATTTCTTCAACATAATTTGTTGCCCCATTTGCAGATATAGCCCCAAAGAATCTTTCTCTTACAATAGCTTCTTTATCAAAGCTGGTATCTCCGAGAATTTCTTTTATCTTATCCTCAGTGATCTCATCTGCTCTTGAAAAATCAATATTTTGAATATAAACATGCTCCCAGTCGTCGTGAATTTTTTTTGCATCCTTAAAATATTCAAAGGATTTGTCAAAACAGTTTTTAATATCATTTTTTATTTCTTCGATTTTGCCTGTTTCACTTGTATAACAGCAATTTAAGTCTATTCTTTGAGTTTGTGGATAGTCTTTTTCTATAATAGACTTGCTGAATATTCCGATGTTTTGACTGGTGTCTATAATACCGTCAATCATGTTGTTGTCTAATGGATTATGAATTATTTCTAAATTGTGATTTTTACTTAAAAGCTCATTGGAAATTTTTTTGAATATCATTGTTGTTACCAGCCTTGAGCAGCATTCAATCACAATTTGCTTTTTAAGTCCTTTAACATTGCTGTCGAGCAGATTGCATTTGCCTTGAGAGCTATAAGAAATGACATAATAATTAGATGTATTGTTTGTCATGGTTATACCCATGCACCGATTTGATAAAAAATCCGGCCTCTATTTCGGGACCAAATATTTGTTCATGGGTTTCGGTGCCTATCCTTTCATTTATTTTTAATTATTTTAATAATATATTATATGCCATAACTTCAAAAATAATATTTTTTATATGAAGTATTTGTATAATATGTTACAAAAATGTAAAATATTCATAAAGATAGATAATTATTTATTTTCAAAATAATGCAAAAAAATAAAAGCTTATTATAAAAATTAAAAAGCGCAATTAAACTTGATATTTAAAGCAAAATTATATTCTTAATTGACCATACCATAACAAATTATTACAAATAATAGCAAATAATAACAAATAATAACAAAAAGACTTGAATTATATAAAATAATATGCTAGAATATGTAAGCAAATAAATATTAATTGGTGTTCTTCACCGATAAAGGCAAACCTAACGAAAGTTAGGGACGCAAAACTAAAGGGTCTTCCTTAGAGATAAGATGACAGCCAGCTACCGAAAGGAGAATTTTTTGTGTTTAAAAATAAAAAATATTGATTCTGCTATTCAGTATATGCATGATATGCATGAAAATATCTACCCGATAATGAGACAATAAAAGCGTTAGGGAGCATAAAATAAGACTGATTATTGCTTTAGTTTTAATATGAGAATTTTATTAAAATGCTTGATTAGTCATAGAATATAATGTATAATAATATATTATTAAGTAGAAATTTGTCGATATATAATATATTAATTTTATAAGCATTGATTGAATTTATTAAAAATATAGCAGGAGGTAAAATAATGGCTTATTTTAATAATTTAACCACCACTTTACTTGCTAAGAATTTAGATGGGCTATGGCTCAGACAGCAAGTGATTATGGAAAATATAGCAAATCGATCAACACCGAATTATAAGAGTAAGTATGTAGATTTTGAGCATGAACTAAAAAGCAAAATTGCTGATATTAACAATAACAATAAAGCGGTAAAGGCTTCCGAGATAAGAAATGAACTTGCAGGAAGCAAGATAGTTTTGGGAGAGAATGATAACAAAACTATGAGACTTGACGGAAATAATGTTGACGTAGAAAAAGAAAATATAGAAATGGCGAGAACACAGTTTAATTACAGCTATACTGTCGCAGAACTAAATTCATATTTTGCAAAGATGAAAATGGCTATATCCGGTACCAAATAAACTATATACACACTATATACATAGAATATACAAAAATATATGCAACAAAATATAAATAATGATGAGGAGGAACATATTGTGAGTTTTTTGCAGTCTTTAAATATAAGCGGATCCGGCATGACAGCACAAAGATTAAGAATGGATGTAATTTCTGAAAATCTGGCAAATATAGATTCTACCAGAACTCAAGACGGAGGACCGTATAGAAGAAAAATGGTTGTGTTCAGTTCAACCAATGAGTCCAATACTTTATTTAACAGAATGCTGTATAACAGCATAAACGATATTAACGATTCAAATTCAACAAGGGGCGTTGAAGTTTCCCAAATCATTGAAGATGAAGAACCTTTTAAACTGGCATATAATCCTACACATCCGGATGCGAATGAAGATGGTTATGTTGAAATGCCGAACGTTGACTCTTTAAAAGAAACAGTTGACATGATGGAAGCGGTAAGGGCTTATCAGTCGAATGTAACAGCTTTTAACGCTATAAAACAAATGGCATCAAAAGCGTTGGAAATAGGCAGATAAAACATAAAAATGCCACGAAGTGGCATAATGGGAGGTTAAAATGTTTATAGCACCGATAGATAAAATTAATAGCTTAAGTGAATTAAACAAAATAGGCCAGCAAAACGGCATAAGCGAAAGCTCAATAAGAGGAGAAATCCCATTTAAAAACATATTCACACAGGCTTTAAGTGACTATAAAGAATCGGAGATGCAAGTTAATAATGATATCTATGGACTTGCTACCGGTGAAAGTGATGACTTACATAACTTAATGATAAATATGAAAAAAGCTGAAATGTCTTTTGAGCTTTTTGTTCAATTGAGAAATAAAGCTTTAGACGTATATAAAGAATTAATGAACATGGGAATTTAAAAATTACAATAAAAATAAATTTAACGATAAACAAGTTAGAATTTGTTTTTAAGTATGAACTTATTGGGAGCATTTATGGATGAACAACTTAAAAATGTAGGGAAGAATATAATTGAATTTTGGAAAAAGCTTAGTAAAAAAATAAAAATCACCATAATAGCGGCAAGCTCTGCGCTCGTTTTGGGAGCAATAATTTTAGCTATTATCCTAAATAAAACCGACTATGTAGTTTTATTCTCAAAATTAGAGGAAACAGAAGTTTCAGAAGTTATGGCTAAGCTTCAGGAAAAAAATATCGAGTATAAATACGAGACCAATGGTCAGATTTTAGTACCTGAAAAATCAGAAGCTCTTTTGAGAATGCAGTTAGCACAGGAAGGCTATCCTCGCTCAGGTCTGAATTATGATGTTTTTTCGGATAATATTGATTTTATGACTACAGACTATGAGAAAAAGACATATATGTTGTTTTTGAGGCAGGAAAGAATTCAGGCTTCGATTAAAACAATTAATGGGGTAAAGGATTCTATCGTAACTTTAAATATTCCCGATAGCAATAATTTTGCGTGGGATGCAAACAGAGAAGAAACAACCGCTTCAGTAAAAATTAACCTATTGCCCGGATATACTCTGAGCAAAGCTCAAATTCAAGGTATTAAGCGCCTTGTTCAAACAAGCGTTACAGGTCTTAAAGAAGAAAATCTTGCTATAATAGATACAGAAGGAAACGACTTACTGTCAAACTCCGATATATTTCAAACAGACACAATCAAATTAAAATTGGAGATTCAGAAACAAATACAAAGAGATATAGAAAATAATATTAAGAAACTCCTTACGAGAGCGTTTGGAAAGGATAATTTTGAAGTTTCCGCAAGCTGTAATATAAACTTAGATAAAAAAATAAGCGAGCATTTACAATATATTCCTGATAAAGATTCAAATAAGGGTGTTGTCAAAAGCGAGGATAATAATGTTGAGATTGTCGGAGATGGAGAAGTAACAGGAGGAGTTGTAGGAACTGAAACAAACTCAGAGATTCCGATATATCCTGACGTAACTATAGAAGGAAATAATATTTATTATAAGGATAACAGCTCGATAGAATACTTGGTAAGTCAGATAAAAGAGCAAATTCAACATGAACCAGGCAACATAGAGAATCTATCAATTGCAGTAATCATCAACAGAGACAGAATAAGTGAGGAAGAGAGCGAAAAAATCAAAAGCATAGTTGCCAATTCTGCAGGAACTACAGTTGACAATGTCGCACTTCACAATATGAAATTCAATGATCCTGTTATAGAGGTATTTGATGATAATGATAATTTAAGAGAATTGACAGACAGAGAAAAAATTATTATCGCTGTGATTGGCGGGGTAGCATTTTTGGTATTAATAATACTGTGGATTATTATTTCCAGAGTAAGAAAGAAGAACCGCCTGAAGAAAGAACAAGAACTGTTGCTTGCCGGAAAAGGTGTTTCTGCTGAAACTTGGGCTGACTTAAAGGATGAAATAGAGGTTAAAGAAACAAAAGAAATAGTACTTAAAAAGCAAATATCCGAATTTGCGAATACTAATCCTGAAATAGCTGCACAGCTTATCAGAACATGGATAAAAGGAGAGGATGATTAAGTATGGCTATCACTGAACTTACAGGAAGACAAAAGGCGGCAGCGATAATTATATCCTTGGGAGCTGACAAGGCATCCAAAATATATAAGTATTTGAAAGAAGATGAAATAGAACAGCTCACTCTTGAAATAGCCCAGCTAAGACCTATTGCTCCGGAGGAATTTGAAAAAATATTAGAGGATTTCTACGCAATATGTTTAACTCAAAAAGTAATTACAGAGGGTGGAGTTGAATATGCAAGAGATGTATTGGAAAAAGCTTTCGGAAATCAAATGGCGGCAAGCTTGCTTGAAAGAGTGACAAAATCACTGAAAACTAAAGCCTTTGAATTTATAAGAAAAGCCGATTATAAAAATTTACTTTCAATCATACAAAATGAACATCCTCAAACAATAGCATTGGTTTTATCTTATGCAAGAGCAGATCAGGCGTCCGCTGTAATAGGTGAATTGCCTAAGGACAAAAGAATTGCAGTTGTTGAAAGAATTGCAAAAATGGACAGAACATCTCCGGAAGTAATTAAACAGGTAGAAGCTGCCTTAGAGAAAAAATTCATGTCTGTTGTTTCTGTGGATTTCACAGAAATAGGAGGAATTAACTACATCGCTGATGTAATGAACAATATGGACAGAGGAAATGAAAAGTATATCTTTGATGAATTGAGCAAGAAAGACATGAAGCTGACAGACGAAATAAGAAAGAGAATGTTTGTGTTCGAAGATATTACAACTCTCAGCGGAAGAGATATACAACGTTTTGTCAGAGAAGTTGACAGTAAGGATCTGGTCCTTGCTTTGAAAGGTTCCAATAGAGAAGTTGCAGATGTTATATTTGCAAACATGTCTCAAAGAATGCAGGATACTATTAAATCTGAGTTGGAATATACACACAATGTAAGATTAAGAGATGTTGAAGAAGCGCAGCAAAGAATAGTTTCTGTTATAAGAAGATTGGAAGAAGAAGGAGAATTAGTAATAACAAAGGGTGGAAAGGAAGAGATAATTGTCTAAAATAATTAAATCAAGCTATGTTATTATTCAAAATCCAAATAATACACAAGATAGTTCTAAATATGTAAATCCTATAGGCGGCAACCTTAATAACACAGATTATATAGTAGGAGAGGCTTATACGGAAAAAGAAAAGATTTTAAAAGAAGCGCTTGAAGAATCAAAACAAATTATTAATTCAGCCAATGAGTATAAAAGTAATATGCTTTTAACTGTAAGCCAGGAAATGGAAGAGCACAGGAAAAAAGGCTTTGATTCAGGACACAATGAAGGCTATGAAAAAGGAAAACATCTGGGCTTTGAAGAAGGAAAAGAATTGGCAGAGAAAGAAATACACAAAAAAAATGAAAATCTTATAGCTGAACTGTGCAAACAAATATATACAGTAGAAGAAAGCAAAGACGAGCTTATAAAGAAGTATGAAAAAGATTTAATTAAGCTGTCGGTAGATATAGCAGAAAAAATAATACGTACAAAAATCAGTCAGAATGATGAAATAATAAAGGGTATTTTGGCTAATGCGATAAAGGATTACAGAAATGTTGAATGGCTTAAAATTTACCTGTCAAGTAACGACTATGTAACAATTTCGACAGACAAAAATATCATGCAAAAACTTTCTCAGATATCTGAACATGTTGCATTAGAGGTTATTTCCGATGCGGAGGACGGGGAGCTGATAATAGAAACCTCCGAAAATCTAATAGATTTGGGAGTTAATACGCAGTTGAGCAATTTAAAAAGCATGATTACATAATATTATTAAGCAGGAACATAGTGTACGACTTTCGTTGTACAACTTATACAGTATGACGAAAGTCGTACTCTTGAGGAGAGACTTATTGTGAATTTTGAAGAAGCGAGCAGACTGATAAATAAATCTGATTTTTTTACATATATGGGCAAGGTCAAAAAGATATCAGGACTGATGATAGAAGCTACCGGAACGAGATACAAAATAGGCGAAATTTGCAAGATTATAACAGATACTGACGGCAAGCAGATTGATACGGAAGTAGTCGGATTTAATGATGACAGGGTTATATTGATGCCTTACGAAGATATTAAAGGAATCGGTCTTGGAAACGTGGTTGTATCTACAGGGAAGAAGTTGCGTATTCCGGTGGGTGAATTTTTAGCAGGCAGAATAATTGATGCCAAAGGCAATGTGATTGATGGAAAAGGAGATTTTGACAGAGTTGATGACTACTGCTATGTAGATAATTTTTACATCAATCCGCTATCAAGACCAAGAATAGATACCAGCCTAAGCTTCGGAGTAAAAGCACTTGATGGAGTTTTGACTATAGGCAAGGGTCAAAGAATGGGTATATTTGCCGGCAGTGGAGTAGGTAAAAGTACACTTCTGGGTATGGTTGCCAAGAATGTAAAGGCTGATATCAATGTTATAGCTCTTGTAGGAGAAAGAGGCAGAGAAGTAAGAGAGTTTATAGAAAAGGATTTAGGTGAAGAGGGTCTTGCCAGATCCGTAGTGGTTGTAGCAACATCAGATCAACCGGCTATGCTTAGACTCAAATGCTCCCTAGTAGCTACGACAATAGCTGAATACTTTAAGGATCAGGGTAAAGATGTACTTCTCATGATGGACTCATTGACAAGATTCGCAATGGCACAAAGAGAAATAGGATTGGCGACGGGAGAGCCTCCGGTTTCGAGAGGATATACTCCTTCAATATATGCGGAATTGCCGAAACTTTTAGAAAGAAGCGGTAATTTTGAACAGGGTTCAATAACAGGAATATACACGGTTTTGGTAGAAGGTGATGACACAAATGAGCCGATATCCGATACAGTAAGAGGTATATTGGATGGTCACATTGTCTTAACCAGAGAATTGGCGAACAGAAATCACTTTCCGGCGATAGATATAAATGCGAGTATTTCGCGTTTGATGGTGGATATAGCGGATAAGGAGCATAATAAAAACGCTAAAAAATTAAGAGATATTCTATCTCTGTATTATGCGAATTACGATCTTATATCAATAGGAGCATACAAAAAAGGCTCTAATCCTTCACTTGATTACGCTATAGATAAGGTTGAAACCGTGAATAAATTTTTGCAGCAAGAAATAAACGAAAGCTTTAGCTTTGACGAGACCTTAAAGATTTTAAGCGATATTGTAGGAAGCGATACATAGTGCTATAGGGTGATAATATGAAAAAATTTAAGTTTTCTTTAGAAAAGATATTGCAGTTAAAGGAACAGATCCTAAAAAATTTAAAAAATGATTTATCTGTTATGCAATTGGCGCTCAGAGAAAAAGAAGCAGAGATACAGGGCTTATGGCTTAAATATAGAGAAGCGGATGAAAGCTATAAGGCTAAATCATCTAAATCTATAATGCCTTATGAAATTAAGTATTATAAAGATTTTATGACCTCTATTATTAATGCTATAAAGAAAAAAGAAGACGAAAAAGAACTGCTCCTGAAAAAAATAGAAGCAAAAAAACAGGAAATAATCAGTTTGAATATTGAAATATCAAGCTTAGAGAAGTTAAAGGAAAAGAAATACGCTAAATACAACTATCAAGTTCAAAAAATGGAAGAAATATTAATCGAAGAATTTGTATCAAATTCGAGCACAATTTTGTAAAAAATTTTGCAGATGCAAAATTAATATAATTACATTTAATATTGAAAGGAGGTGATGAAATGAGTATGAATGTGGATATGCTGAAAATGCTTTATCAGAGCAGTTTTGTCAACAACTCGGAATCTCTCAACACAAATATTGGTTCAACAGGCGGAAAAGATTCCTTTATGAAAATTTTAAGCGATACAATCCTGGGAAATTTTTCAGAATCTTCAGACAAAAATATTGATTCGAGTTTACTTGATTCAGTTTTGAAGGAAGATGATGAAGAAAATAAATCAAATGATTTATTGCTTTCACTGATGCTCCTTTTGCAGCAAGGTTCAGGCTTGCAAAACAACTATCTGAATTATACGGACACTGCCAAAATTAACGATATTATTCAAAGCTTAAAAAGTTCAGATAATTTGAACATTGAATCACTGAGTGGTATTATGCAGGACAATCAACTAATATCAGGGCAATCAAATTTGGATAATTTGATATTAAGCTTACAAAGTGCACAACAAAATGATAACTCAAACATACAGACTGAAAATAAAGCATCAATGACAAAAGCAGCAAATACAGAGAATATAGGCAGAAACTTCCCTAAAGAAATTATGGACAGTATAAATTCGGCAAGACAAGCTCATGAGCTTATACGCTCAAGAATAGAGCAAGCAAGAAATATCGCAGGCAGAGCTGTTCCGACAACAAATGAAGCTCAAGTGAACATTGAAAATTTAGACAATGCTTATCAAAATTTGAAAGTTTCGGTGATTTCAGCTGAAAATCCAGCAGATATAGCAAATGTTGCCCAAGCCGGTGAAATAAGTGAGATAGATAATAACACAAGTGTTAATTTGCTGAATTCAGAATTTGCTCTGGCAGCAGCTTCAGAAGAAAATCCTGAAATCAAGCACAAAGAGTTAAATGATAACATTATTGACGAAAATCTTCTGACTATTAAAACGGCAGATGTTCAAACAGACGGTAAAACAGTAAAAATCAGTGATGAATCATCATTAATAAGACAAAGCGTAATTGAGCAAATAAAAGATCAAATAGTGATGATGAGAGCAGATGGAAAGCAAACAGTAACAATGCAGCTTAATCCTAAGGAATTGGGCAAGTTAGATATCAAAATGGTTTTTGAAAAGGGAAATCTTTCTGTAGAAATTCTGGTTTCAAACCCAAGAGCACACAACTTGATTTTGTCTAATGTTTCAGAATTAGAGACTATTTTACAAAACAGCATGACATCAGGCAAAGGCTTTATGAATCTTGAAGCACCTAAGGAAGCATATGAGCAAAATGCAAATCAAAACAATCATGGACATAATCCGGGTCATTCGCACCAGGGAAAACAGGATGAAAGTCAAGGAGAATTTGAGCAGATATACAACTCAAGCTTTGATGATGACAGTAAAGCAGATTTCTTTGCAGAGCTTTCAAGGATAAGAGAATACAGGTTTAATACTTTAAGTAAAGTTTAATAAAAGGAGGCAGATAATATGGATGTAAATAAATATATTTCTCCATTATATACAGGACGTGGAGAAAATTACACTAAAACCAAGGAAAGCTCTAACCTGGGAATGGATGACTTTCTGAAATTACTGGCAGCACAGTTAGCTAATCAGGATATGATGAATCCAAGCTCAGATACTGATTTTATAGCACAGATGGCACAATTTTCATCATTGCAGTCCATGGATTCATTGGCTAAGATGACAGCCTTTAATCAATCAACTGCACTTGTAGGCAAATATGTTGTTGTAGCTACATACGACAAAAGCAACAAGCTTGTAGTAAGCGAAGGCTTTGTTGAAAAAGTAAATCTTTTCGGTTCAGAACCCACAATAGTGATCAACGGAAAAGAGTATCTGTATTCAAATGTTATGGAAATAAAAACTCCTCCTGTAGAAGAGCCACAGGATCCGGAGGAACCAGGTGATGAGACAGAAGATGGGAAAGACGAAATAGATGGCGGAAATTAAAGTAAAGGCGGTGGAGTAATGACAGATATTAATTTTATAAGAAATATAAGTAATATCAACAATAACCTTGACATTAACTCCATAAAAAAACAGGATGTAAACAAGCAAAGTGAAAGCACGTTTAAGGAACTGTTAAATGAGAAGAAATGTCAGGCAAATGCTCTTTCATTTTCAAAGCATGCAGCTGAGAGAATTGAACAAAGAAATATAGATGTCAGCGAATCGGTATCCGACAGATTGAATGAAGCACTTGAACAAGCGAAGGATAAAGGACTGAGAAACGTACTCGTTATGATAGATTCCTCGGCATTTATACTTAATACCTTGAGCAACAAAGTTATAACAGCAGTGAATAGTTCAGAATTAAAAGAAAATATTTTTACAAATATAGACGGAGCTGTAATAAAATAGCCGGTCCATTTATGGAGGCTAAGTGCTATGACTTATTGATTAGCACAAGATCTGATACAGCTACCTTAAATTAAAATTATAAGGAGAACTAAAATATTATGATGAGATCATTATACTCAGGCGTTGCAGGTCTGAGAACACACCAAACAAAAATGGACGTAGTAGGTAACAACATAGCAAACGTAAATACATACGCATACAAATCACAAAGAGCAACATTCAGAGATATGTACTATCAAACAATAAGATCATCAAGCTATGGGGTAAACGCAACACAATTAGGATACGGTGCTCAGGTAGGTTCTATAGATGTTCTACATATGAGAGCAGGATATGCACCTACTGACAGACCAATGGACGTTTATATAGATGGAGAGGGATTCATAACTGTAGCTGACCCTAATGGCGGAGAAATGTATACCCGTATAGGTGCATTATCATTTATGCCGGACAGCTCAAGCCCTGGAAGATTTAGATTAGTTGATATAAACGGAAATGCGGTGCTTGGTACAAATGCAACTATTACCGCAGGACCTCCTCCTACAAGTACTATTCCGGGAGTTGATGCTAATGGAGAATTTACCGGAGATCCTGTTGATATGTATGTTGATAATTTTTCTAACTATACCAGTATTTCTATAGGTCAGGACGGTATAATTACGGGTATAGATAAGGATGGAACAGTTTTACAGCTTGGAGCTATAGCTATAGCTAAAATTTCCAATCCTGAAGGTCTTACTATGCAGGGTAGTTCATATTTTAAAGCTATAAACAATACAGGTGATATCGAATACCATAGAGCAGGTAAAAACGGAGTGGGCGGCTTAGTACCGGGAGCACTCGAAATGTCAAACGTAGACCTTGCAAAAGAGTTTACTGATATGATTACAACCCAAAGAGGATATCAAGCTAACTCGAGAATAATTTCAGTTGTTGATGAAATGCTTCAAGAGCTTGTTAACTTGAAGAGATAATTTTTAAAATCAGGCGGAAAGCTTTTAAAAGCTTTCCGCTCCAAATAAAATAAAATATAAGGTATTAAATAATTTGTTTAATAATTTACATTTTGTTTTATTTGTATCGATATCGATTGTAAAGTCTATTTAATTGTGCAATGTTACAAGGCTTTAAACAATATCGGTAATATTAAAAATTCAAAACAAGAGGGGCAAAATTATGATAATTTTAGAAAAACTGAATAAAGAAGAAATAGTTCTTAATTCGAATCTTATAGAATTAATTGAAACTATTCCTGAAACAAAGATTACTTTGACATCAGGCAGATATTACTTGGTAGCTCAGACTGCTGAAGAGGTTGTAAACAGGATTATTCAATATAATCGAAAAATTTACAGCAATTTAATCAAAGTAGACGAGGTGTAATATGGATTTTTCAATTATTATTGGCTTTATTGCGGCTGTTGCATTAACCTTATACGGAATAACAGGCAGTGGTACATTATGGAACTTCTGGGATGTTGGTAGTGTCGCTATAACTGTAGGAGGAACATTTGCTTCTACAATTATGTCGGTTCCTTTTAAGTATATAGCAAAAATACCTGCACATATAAAAGTACTTTTCAGAAGAGATAAAGTAAATATACACGGTTATATAGATGTTCTTGTAGATCTGGCTCAGGAAGCCAGAGTTAAAGGATTATTGGCTCTGGAAGAAAAGATAAATCAAATAGAAATAGATGACGAGTTTTTAAAGTTTTGTGTAATGCTTATAATTGATGCCTTAGAGGCGACAAAGGTTAGAGAGCAAATCGAAAATGAGATAAATTGTATAGAAATAAGACATGCCGGTGCATGGAAGGTTTATGAGCGTGCTGAAGCATTTGCTCCGGCGTTTGGTATGTTGGGAACACTTATAGGATTAATCAACATGCTGATGGGTTTGAACCCGGATGACTCGTCGAGCTTGGGGGCAGGTATGTCGGTTGCTCTGATTACAACTTTTTATGGTTCTTTCATAGCTAACGTTCTGTTTGGACCTATGGGTAACAAACTAAAGGCAAAGCATGAAGAAGAAATGATCGTTAAAAACCTAATAATGGAAGGGGTATTATCGATCCAAGCGGGTGAGAATCCAAAATACATAAGAGACAAGTTAAAATCATACTTGACAACAAAAGAAAGAGACTATGCGCCTTCTGAAAGAGACTCGGAAGACGAGGAAGCAAGCGGTAAAAAGTCAAGAAGAAAATAGTGAAATATAAAATAATACTTAGGTATTGTCAATACCAATTTATATTTGATAGTAGGTGAACAGATTGGCAAAAAAAAGAACACCACAAACTGTGAACGTCGGAGCTTGGTTAAATACATATGCAGACATGGTCACTCTTATATTAACATTTTTCATATTGCTTTACTCCATGTCTACTATAAATGCACAGAAATATGCGCAGGTAGCAGAGGCTCTTGCAAACAAGAGAAATATAATAGAAGCACCTGAAGGTTATATACCCGGAGGCACTTTTCCTGACGGAGGATATGATAGCGAAAATGATTCTTCATCAGCTGACTCTGATACGGAAGATCAGGAAAGCTTCGATATTTTATATAAGATACTGATGAACTATGTAAACGAAAACAATCTTCAGGGAGATGTGTCGGTTGAAAAAACCGACGAGGCAGTTTTCATACGTTTTAGAAATAATATATTCTTTGATGGATATAGCTCCGAACTTAAGCAAAGCGGAAAGGGAGTCCTGGATGCTCTTGTATTAGGTATTAAAGAGGCTGATCCGGTTATACAGGAAGTTATAATTTCAGGACACACAGCTATGGTTGAGAGTGATCCGACCAATATTGACAGAAGTCTTTCAAGTGACAGAGCGAATGCTGTACTGATGTATTTCGAATCAAAAAATATAATTGATCCTCAGAAACTTGTGGGGGTAGGATATGGTCTTCACAGACCGATAGCACCTAATGATACTGCGGAAGGCAGAGCTCAGAACAGAAGAGTAGAAATATATATATCCAGAAAAGGACATGAAAAGAGTCTTACAGAACATATATATGATATACTCAGCGATAGAGAAAATAGTAAAGATGACAGTACAGAATAAATAAAAGATTGAAGAGGGCAAATACATGGCAGATATATTATCTCAAAGTCAAATTGACGCATTGCTTAATAATCTAACCAGCGGTGAAGTCAGTATGGATGTAATGGATAAGGATAGCGAAGACGGAAAGATAAAGACATATGATTTTAGCAGTCCAAAAAAAGTTACACGTGAGAATATAAAGTTAATAAGCGGTATATATGAAAGCTATGCACGAATTGTGTCTTCATATTTGACGGCAGTATTAAGACTTTTTTGTGAAATCGAAGTTGAGCAGATAGATGAAAGCATATTTTATGAGTACAATAACGCATTAAGTGATTCTGTATTAATGTGTGTAGTAGATTTTATAATGCCTGACACAAAAAAATCATTCGGCCAGATATTAGTCAATGTTTCAAAACCATTAGCATTTTCAATCATTGACAAGCTTATGGGGGGAGACGGGGATGACTACAAATATGAAAGAGATTTTACCGATATTGAATTATCAATATTAGATAATTTGTTAAGACAGATAATGAATCAAATGCAGGATGCGTGGCAAAACACAGTTCCTATAGTTGTTGAATTTAATAAGATAGAAACTAATGCCAGGTTTATACAGAATATAGGGTACAATGATACTGTACTGCTTATAGTTTTAGACACAGTAGTTAAAAATTTGAGTGATAAAATAACAGTTTGTATTCCGACTATGACAATTGATGAAATATTCAAAAAGTCAGAAAGCGTTCTTAGAATGGGAAGAAAAATATCTGACAATGAAGCTGAAAAGGATAAGGAAGCAATAATGGAATATTTGAAAGCGTCTCATCTTAATGTCGTAGGTATATTGGGAGGAACCGAATTAAGTCTTCATGATGTTCTTAATATTCAAGTCGGAGACGTTATAGTCTTAGACGATAAAACTGACGAGGATGTAATCCTCAAAGTTGAAGAAAAAACATGGTTTAAAGGTAAATGGGGAGTTAAAAGAAAAAGAAATTCTATAAAGATAAAAGAAATTTTGTATTAAATTCTAAAGGAAGAGGTATCATATGGAAGCGATAAATGAAATGTTCTTAACTGATATGGAAAAAGATGTGATAGGCGAAGTTATGAATATCAGCTTAGGCTCGTCCGCTACATCTTTGTCATCTCTATTGAGTAAAAGAGTTGATATTACAGTGCCGAGGGTTAATGTTGTAAGTACACAGGAGTTTAACTTTAATAATCTTGAACCGGCTGTCGGTGTGGAAATAAAATTTATAGAGGGAATAACCGGGGACAATATACTTATATTGAAAAAAGCCGATATAAAAGTTATATTGGAAACATTAATGGGTATAGAAATTACTGATGAAGAATTTGAACTTGATGAAATAGCTATAAGTGCGGTTTGTGAGGTTATGAATCAAATGATGGGCTCTGCGGCTACGGCCTTGGCAGATTTCTTGGGAAGAACGGTTAATATATCTACACCTATTGCTTATGAAATTACAGACAAAGAAGATTTTAAAGGCAGATATTTTCCTGATGACGGTTCCTTAGTAGAGGTTAAATTTGATTTAAAAGTCGGAGATGTTATAAATAGTGAATTTTTAAATGCATTTTCAATTCCTCTTGCAAAAGAAATGGTAAATTTATTTTTAAAGGGAACAGGAATAGAGCAGAATTCTTCAAATGATTATTCAAGTGATGAGTTGCTTAATACTAAAATCGAAGAAAAAATTCCGCAAAAAACAGAAATTGAAATGTCTAAAGCTCCTGTTAAAGAACCAAAAGCAGAAGAACGCAGAATACCTGAAGAAATTATAAAACCGGAGAAACAATCATTCGCACAGCCGAAAAAATACGAAGATGATTTTGAAGAGGAGGAAGAAAGAGTAGAAGTCAGAAGACCTAAGAAGAAAAGAGTACCTGAATATTATGAAGAAGATTATGATGATGACTACGATGATGATTATGAAGAAAGACCCAGAAGAGCCGTTACAGAGAGAAAAGCTAAAAGGAACAAAGCTCCGGTTAATGTAGTTCCTATGCAATATGACAGCTTTGATGAAGATGAAGAAGGATTATCGGAAGAACAGCGCACTAATTTAGGCTTAATAATGTCAGTTCCGCTGCAAGTCACAGTTGAAATAGGAAGAACTAAAAAGAGAATAAAAGATATTTTGGAGTTTTCACAGGGAACAATTGTTGAGCTTGATAAGCAAGCAGGTACACAGGTTGATATAATAATAAACGGGCAAGTTATAGCCAAAGGAGATGTAGTAGTAGTAAATGATAACTTTGGTGTAAGAGTTACAGAAATAATAAAAAAAGATGAAATAGTAAAATTAACAATATAAAATTAAAATAGCTAATTATAAATAATGCATTTTGTGGAGGATTAAAAATGAGTGGCAAAATAATGATAGTAGATGATGCGGCTTTTATGAGAATGATGATAAAGGATACATTAAAGAAAAATGGTTACGAAAATTTAATTGAGGCAGCTGACGGAGAGATAGCAGTCAGCCAGTATAAAGCAGAGACACCTGACTTGGTTATTATGGATATTACAATGCCCAACAAAGATGGACTACAAGCACTAAGAGAAATCAAGGAATATGACAGCTCTGCCAAGGTTGTTATGTGCTCTGCTATGGGACAAGAATCCATGGTAGTTGAAGCAATTAAATTAGGCGCAAAAGACTTTATCGTTAAACCGTTTAAACCGGACAGAATACTAAAAACTGTTACAACAGTATTAGGATAAAAGAGGTGTTAATAGTTGAAAGAAATATTTTCACTAATAACCTCCTTAATTCTAATTGTCTTAGTATTATATGCAGCGTATTATTTTACTAAAATTCTTTCTAAAAAAATTACAAATTATTCTGCTTCAAAGCATATGAAGATTGTTGATAGAATTGCGCTTAGCCAAAATAAATTTTTACTTATTGTTGAGGTTGACAAAAGTTTTCTTTTATTAGGTGTCGCAGACAATAATATAAGTGTTTTGAAGGAATTAGACGATTTAAACTTAGAATTTAGTGAATCGGAGGGTAAATTTGACGGTTCAAATTCAAAATTTGCTGAAATTCTAAAGGAGAATCTGTTAAAAAACAAGCTTACTTCTAAATTTATGAAAGGCAATATTAATTATGAACGCGATGAATCTAACGATAAAAAAGATAAAGAGTGACAAATTTAAAATTATATTGATTGCTGTCATATTAATGCTTATAACTGATATTAAAGCATTTGCAAGTGTTGTAAATGTTGATGTAAATGGTACCAGCAATGATACGCTGGAAATCATAATATTACTTACGGTACTTACCTTACTTCCGTCAATAATAATTATGATGACCTCCTTTACAAGAATAGTTATAGTATTGTCTTTTTTAAGAAATGCTTTAGGACTTCAACAAACGCCGCCAAATCAAGTTATGGTTGGTATTGCGCTGTTTTTAACGTTGTTTATAATGTCACCTGTGCTGCAAGAAATAAATACCACAGCTTACGAGCCTTATAAGAATGAACTTATAACTCAGGATGAATTTTATAAAAGAGCATCGGAACCTATAAAAACATTTATGTTAAATCAAACAGGCAAAAAAGAGTTAAATATGTTTATTACATTATCAAATAATCAAGAAGTAATTGAAAATCAGGATATTCAGAAACTCCCTCTTACTGTAGTTGTACCGGCATTCATGACGAGTGAGCTTAGAAGAGCCTTTATTATAGGTTTTTTGATTTTCATACCGTTTCTGATTATAGACACTATTGTATCTACCGTACTTATGTCAATGGGTATGATGATGCTTCCGCCGGTTATGATTTCACTGCCGTTTAAGATATTGCTGTTTGTGCTGGTAGATGGCTGGACGCTTTTATTCCAGACATTGATTATGACATTCAACGTTTAATTTAGGAGGGACACAATAGATATGAGTTCATCATTGGTTATGGAAATAATGCAGCAAACAATGGTTGTAATTCTTAAAATCTCTGTTCCGCTGCTGGGTGTAAGTATGGGAGTAGGGCTTATAATAGCTATCTTTCAAGCAGCAACACAGATACATGAGCAAACATTAACATTTGTACCTAAGTTATTGACTATAGCAATATTACTGATAATGATGGGTGGATTTATAATATCAACTATATCCGATTTTGTATATTATTTATTTGATTTAATGACAAAATTGACTTAAAGGGGCTGATGTATCGATATGGAAATAACCGGAGATATAACTTATTTTATTTTTATTTTGGCCCGAATAACCGGATGTATTATGTTCAATCAAATATTTGGCCGCGGAAATGTTCCTATGATATTTCAGATAGGTTTGAGTATTATGTTGGCAATAACAGTATACGGAGTTTTGCCGCCGGATGATTTTTTAGAAGTCAATTTATTGATAGAATACATATTTTTACTGGCTAAAGAACTATTTATAGGTTTTATTATAGGACATATTATAAGAATGTTTTTATCTGTTATTATTGTAGCCGGAGAATTTAACGATATGCAATTGGGTTTGTCCATGGCGAAGATTTATGATCCTAAAAGCAATCTTTCAATGGGTATTAGCTCAAGTATTCTTAACTTGTTTTTTATGCTGATATTTTTTAGTGTAGGCGGACATATGACACTGATACAGATATTCATAACATCCTGTAAGGTATTGCCTGTAGGAGGAATAGTTTTTTCACCTGAACTGTTTATGAGTCTGACTGAGCTTTTTTCACATATTTTAATATATTCGGTTAAGCTCACTTTGCCTATTTTAGCGGTGGAGTTTATAACAGAAGTAGGTGTGGGAATTATGATGAAAGCAATACCGCAAATACACCTATTTGTTGTAAATATACCACTCAAAATTTTTATCGGTCTTTCAACAATGCTGATACTGGTTCCTACATTTGCAGCATTTTTAGAAAAACTGATAACTCTTATGTTTGAGGCAATACAAAAAAATTTGAGTATGTTAATTTAAGAGATATGATTATAAAAGCTTTTATATCAGTGTGAAAAGGATAATACGATGTCAGGACAAGAAAAAACCGAAAAGGCCACCCAGAAAAAGAGGCGGGATGAACGAAAAAAAGGAAATATATTTCAGAGTAAAGATATTACAACAGTTGGTTCTATAGCAGTAGCCTTTTATGTTTTAAAATTTTGGATGCCGTATATATATAGATTTGTAAGCGATGCCATAAAAAAATACTTTGGACTCGCAGGAACAACTCAAGCAATAGATTCTAAATTTGTAGTTAATTTATTTATTGATATAGCTATGACAGTTGCCTCTGTTGCAGGTATTCTGATAGCAGCTGTAATATTAGCATCAATTGTGGTAGCAGGTGCACAGACAAGATTTCTTTTTTCAAAAGAGGCTTTTAAATTTAAGTTTTCAAAGATGAATCCTCTATCTGGAATAAAAAGAATGGTATCATTACGTTCTTTTATTGAAGTTTTGAAAAATGTGATAAAAATAATTATTATAGGTATTGTTATATATAATGTAATAATTAAAAATCTTCACTATATTCCAAGATTGATGTATCTTGATATAATAAGTGCTGTGAGATTCGCATTTGAGGTAATTATGAGTGCGGTGAACAGTGTTATTATTTACTTTCTTGCCATATCTGTGGTAGACTATATATACCAATGGTGGGAATACGAGAAAAATATAAAGATGACCAAACAAGAAGTAAAAGACGAATATAAAAATACAGAAGGTAATCCCGAAATTAAGGGGAAAATTAAACAAAGACAAAGAAAAATGTCCATGTCCAGGATGATGCAGCAGGTTCCAAGTGCAGATGTTATAATCAGAAATCCAACGCACTTTGCTATTGCAGTAAAATATGATGAAAATAGCAACAGAGCACCTGTAGTTGTTGCAAAAGGACAGGATAGTATAGCACTTAAAATTATTCAGAAGGCAGAAGAAAACAAAATTTATATAATAGAAAATAAAGCTTTGGCCAGAGCACTTTACAGTACAGTTGAGCTTAATCATGAAATTCCGGTAGAATACTATGAGCCTATAGCAGAAATCCTAGCATGGGTATATAAGTTAAAGGAAAAGGGAAAATAACAAATGAAAATATTGAATAATACAATAACACTCTTTATAATGCTCATAATATTAATGATTATTATACCTTTACCAGCTTTTATACTGGATCTTATGTTTATCATTAATATTGCAATATCAATTATCATATTACTTACAACAATGTATATAAAAGAATCATTACAATTTTCTATATTTCCTTCTGTACTGCTGATAACGACAATTCTCAGGCTTGCATTAAGTATATCTTCAACTAGGCTTATATTGGCAAATCAAGGACAAGCCGGGGCTGTTATAGATACATTCGGTAACTTTGTACTACAGGGAAATGCTGTAATCGGATTTATTATATTTTTAATTATTGTAGTTGTTCAATTTCTGGTTATTACAAAGGGAACCGAAAGAGTTGCCGAGGTTTCGGCGAGATTTACACTAGACGCAATGCCGGGAAAACAAATGGCAATAGATGCTGACCTAAGCTCCGGATTAATTACGGAGCAGGAATCAAAAATTCGAAGATATAAGATTCAGAAAGAAGCTGATTTTTACGGAGCAATGGATGGTGCTACCAAGTTTGTTAAAGGAGATGCGATTGCTTCCATAGTTATAACCTTCATCAACTTTATCGGTGGTGTAATCATCGGAATGGTACAAGGGGCAGGAACATTTTCGGATGTTTTGTCAATTTATACAATTGCTACTGTTGGAGACGGTCTTGTTTCACAGCTTCCTGCACTATTAATTTCAACAGCTGCCGGTATGATAGTTACAAGAGCTGCTTCTGATTCAAATTTAAGTACTGATATTTCCACACAATTCTTATCTCAACCGATGGTGTTGATTATATCAGGTATAGTTCTTATAGCACTCAGTCTGATTCCTGGATTTCCTAAACCTCAGGTATTAACAATAGCCGTTGTCTTGATTTTTCTTGGTATAAATCTAATAAATACTCAAAAACAGCAAGCCAAACAAGAGGAGCAAAAATCAGTTGAACACCAATCATCAGAGGAAGTATATGACGAAGAAACTTACTATAGGAATATAGATAATATATATGAATTGATTCAAGTTGATCCGATTGAGATGGAAGTCGGATATAGTCTGATCCCCTTAGTTGATGAGACTACAGGAGGAAGCTTTATAGACAGAATAGTAATGTTCAGAAGACAATTTGCTGTTGAAATGGGCATGGTCATTCCGTCAGTTAAGTTAAGAGATAATGGTTATTTAAATCCAAACGAGTATGTTATAAAAATAAAAGGTGAAGAAGTTGCAAGAGGTGAAATACTTGTAGATTATTTCCTTGCACTTGAACCTGCCGGTGTTAGCGGAACAATAGACGGAATTGATACAATAGAGCCTGCATATGGAATACCAAGCAAATGGATAACAAGAGACAAAAAAGAGATAGCAGAAATTTACGGATATACAGTTATAGATCCTCTTTCAGTTTTAGTCACACATTTATCTGAAATAGTTAAAAAATATGCGCATGAGCTTCTTTCAAGACAGGATATAAACCAACTGCTCGTTAATGCTAAGAAGGTAAATGAGACTATAGTAGATGAGGTAGTTCCTAATCTGATAAGCTACGGTAATTTGCAAAAAATACTTGGCAATTTACTTAAAGAGTCTGTTCCGATAAAGGATATTGAAACTATACTTGAGACAGTCAGCGATTATGCTTCATCCATAAAAGATACTGAAATGCTTACCGAATACATAAGACAAGCATTAAAGAGAACTATAACAAGAAAATGGTCTGAATCAGGACAGATAAAAGTTATTACATTAAGTACAGATATAGAAAAGATGATAATTAATTCTATAAATAAAAATGATCATGGTTCTTATCTGTCGCTGGATCCTCAAATAATACAAAAAATAGTTACATCACTTTTAGAGCAAATAGAAAAATTAAAAGAAATAATAAGCGTTCCGATAATTTTAACATCACCGTTTGTCAGAATATATTTTAAAAAATTGGTAGATCAGTTTTATCCGAATTCAGTAATTTTATCATTTAATGAAATAGATAATTCTGTTCAAATACAGGCAATAGGTAACATAGAGATTAACTGATAAGTTGTAAGAATTATAAAGGTGAGATAAGTTATGGAAAACATAAAAGACGATAACGACCTATGGGAAAAGTATTTTCAAACCAAAGATGTATCAATACGTAATCAGATTATTGAAAGATACAGCTATATCGTAAAAATAATTGCGATGAGAATCAGAGGAATGTATCATCAATATGGCGAGGTGGATGATATTGTGAATGAAGGAATTATAGCATTAATAGACGCTATAGGAAGATTTGATTTGTCCAAAGATATAAAATTCGAGACATATGCGACGATCAGAGTAAAAGGTGCTATAATAGATTATGTAAGGAAACAAGCTTGGACTCCAAGACGTGTCAATAAAAACAGAAAACTTATAGAAAATGCCGAGAAGGAATTAAATATTAAGCTTGGCCGAAATCCTTCAGAACTCGAAATAGCGGATTATCTGAAAATTGATATTTCCGAATACAGCAAAATTATTTTGGAAACAAGCAATTCCAGCCTGCTTTCATTCGAAGATTTAGTAAGTGAAGTGTCTTATAAAAATTTTAGTGCATCAAGTGAATTATCTCCAGAAGATAATTTTGCTAAAATTGAAATGGAAAAGGTCTTGGCTGAAGCTATAGAACAGTTGAATGAAAAGGAAAAGCTGATTATATCTTTGTACTATAAGGAAGAGCTAAAGCTTAAGGATATTGCAAAAATATTGCAAATAAGCAATTCAAGAGCCTCGCAGATTCATTCACAGGCACTTTCAAAACTAAATAACAGTATGAGAAAATATATTTAAAATTATTGTAACGCTGCGAAGCGGCGTAAGGAGGAAAATATGTCAAGAGGATTATATACACTTACTTCCGGGATGCTTACTCAACAGAGAAAAATAGAAATTTCAAGTAATAACATAGCTAACATAAATACTACGGGATATAAGAAAGAGCAAGCAGTTACAAGCAATTTTGGCTCGCTGCTGATTAACAAGTTACAGCAAAACGGGATTTATGAAACGGCGGTTCCTTTATCGGAGGTTTCATTAATCAGAATTACAGAGGACAATAATACGATTCATTCACAGGGAACATTGGATGAAACAAACGGAGACTTTGATTTTGCCATTATAGGAGGCGGATTTTTCTCAATAAATGATAACGGAAATATCTTATATACCAGAAACGGAAGCTTTAACTTAGATGATGATGGTTATTTGATATTTGGTGATAAAGGAAGAGTTCAAGGAGAATATGGTGATATATTTATAGGCACAGATAAGTACGAATGTTTAGAGGACGGAAGTATCTATGTGGATGGAGAATTGATTGACAGAATATCTATATTTGATTTTGAGGATTATGCTGCACTTGATAAAATATCCGAAGGAATGTATGGATCTGCAGCTGAGCCTTATCTGGTAGAGATGCCTACAATAAAAAAGGGTACCTTAGAGCGTTCTAATGTTAATTTGACTCAGGAAATGTCTGATGTTCTGTCATCACAAAGAGCATTGCAGTCAAGTTCGCAGGCACTGAAGATGTATGATTTAATTATGGAAATTGAAGCTAATCAAATTGGAAGAATAAATTAAAAGCGTGAGGAAGTCACGCTGTGGAAGAATCACCGTGTGAAATATTCACCGTGTGAGGAACTCACACTATGGAGGGTAAATTATGATAAGAGCATTTTACACAGCAACGGCAGGAGCTAATACTAATCAAACTTACTTGGATGTAATATCCAATAATTTAGCAAATCTGCAGACAGAAGGGTACAAGACGCTTAAGGCAGAATTTTCAGATTTGCTTTATACTAATTTAAGTCAGACCGGAGAAACTATAATGGTCGGAAGCGGCTCTAAAGTCTATAAAACAGATACATTGTTTAATGAAGGGGCTTTTATCCAAACCGACAAAATGACAGATTATGTTATAGAGGGAGATGGATTTTTTGCAATACAAAAAGGAGATGAAATCTTTTTTACAAGAACAGGTGCTTTTACTACCGTAAATATAGACGGAGAAAATTATTTGATGCTGGACTCGGGATATGTGCTTAACAGTAATGAGGAGCCGATAATTTTAAATCAGGATATACAGGATATGAATGAAGATATAGATATAAATCCCGGAGTGTATAAATTTGTTAATAATTTTGACTTAGAGAGAGTCGGCAATAATTTATTCAGAATTGCCAACGAGAATGCAGAATATGAAATAGCGGAGAATCCAAGTCTCAGAAAAGGATATGTGGAAGGGTCCAATGTTGTTTTATTGCAGGAATTGACTAATATGATTCAAGCACAAAGAGCATTCCAATTTAACTCAAGAATAATTCAGGTTGCGGATGAGATAGAGCAAACGATAAATTCATTAAAGAACTAAATAACGGTATTTTAATAAAGAGGGAGTAGAGTTTTATGGTAGATAATAACATAAGCACAGGTATCGATATAAAAACTGAAAATACTCAGGAAAATTCAGAAGAACAAAAATATATTTTTAATCTTATAGTATCTGCAAATAAACTTAAAGTTTATTTGAGAGTTGTGTTTTGTGAAAAATGTGAAAATATTAAAGCTGAGGAAGTATTTGATAAATTAAAGGAGATGGGTATTAGCTTTGGAATCAAAGAGCATGATATCAAAGTCTACTGCAAATCCGGTGAATACTTCAAAGAATTGGTAGCAGCTGAAGGAATAGCTCCTGTTCATGGGACCGACGCAAGATTGGAATATAATTTTAAGATTGATGAATCTGTTGAATTTAAAGAAAAAGAAGATGGAACAGTAGATTTTAAAAATATAAATAATATTAGATCTGTGGCTAAGGATGGACTTTTATGCACATTGATCCCTGCAACAGAAGGAGAAGCAGGTAAAGATGTATATGGAAATGAAATCCCGTATAATAAAGGAAAAACCCTTGAATTACCTGCAGGAAAAAATACATATAGATCTGAAGACAATCTTAAGCTTTTTGCGGCTGCTGACGGCGCAATTTATGTAAATGTTAAAAATATTGATGTTAATACAGTTTATACGGTAAAAAATGTAGATCAAACTACAGGAAATATAGATTTCCTCGGAAGTGTAATAGTTCAAGGTGACGTAAGAGCCGGATATTCTGTTAAGGCCAAGGATGATATCGTTGTCAAGGGTATTGTTGAAGGTGCAATACTTGAATCCGGTAAGGATATTCTTATAAGCAACGGAATGAACGGAAGAGATGTAGGAAGCTTGACTGCGCAGGGGAATATAACAAGTAAATACTTGGAGAATGCAACTATAAAAGCAGGTAAAAATGTTTTCTCCGATGCAATTATAAATTGTAATGTATTTGCCGGAGAAAATATAATCCTAAAGGGGAGCAGAGGCGTTATTATCGGAGGAGAATGTGTTGCGGGCGAATCAATAAGAGCTAAGACTATCGGTACTAAAAATAATATACAAACTAAAATTGAAATTGATTTAGAAAGATACATGGAAATGCATAACAGCCAGAAAAATCAGAATCTGATGAAAAAACTTAAAGCTGAAATAGAAATAAGAGAAAAAGAGCTTAGTGAAATTAACGATAAATTGAATTATTTAGCACCGTTTATTAAAAAAAGCCCTGCAAATGAAAAATTGTATAAGCTTTTGATACTTAAAAAAGCAGAAATAAATAAATCAATAAATGATTTAAAAACCTCTATGCTGGAAGTTGATAATGATAATAAAAAAATAACCGATCATAAGATAATATGCAGTGGAATTATGTATGCAAATACTCGTGTAGTTATAGGATGGCTCAGATATACAGTAAGAGATGATTTATCTTATACAAAACTTTATAACGATGGCAGTGAAATACAGCTATCTCCGCTATTACCATCAGATTTAGACATGGAGGCAAGATAATGACTATAAAAAATTTTGAACAATTAAATGAAATGCATATTGACATTCTGAGAGAGATAGGAAATATTGGCGCAGGAAATGCCGCAACATCACTTTCTCAAATGCTTATGAAAAAGGTAGACATGGCAGTACCGGAAGTGAAGCTGTTAGACATCAATGAAGCTATTGATATTATGGGCGGACCGGAAAATGTAGTGCTTGGAATATTAATTAGAATGTCAGAAGATTTAGAAGGCATGGTAATGTTTTTACTGAAAAGAGATTTCGTATGCCTGGTTGTAAATTCTTTACTGGGAACTAATATTGAAAGATTTGAAGAAATAGAAGAAATGGAACTTTCTGCTTTATCTGAAATAGGAAATATAATGATTGCTTCATATATAAATTCTATTGCGAGCTTAACGGGTATGACAATTGACATATCAGTACCGGCTTTAACAATTGACATGTCGGGAGCTATTTTAAGTGTACCTGCAATTGAGTATGCAAATGTCTCAGATAAAATAGTATTTATTCAAGAGAAGTTTTTTGCAGATAAAGATTCTGTAGATAGTCATATCTTGTTAGTACCTAGTGTTGAATCACTAAATAAATTATTACGAGGGTTAGGCATTGAAATATGAAAAATACTGTTAATGTAGGAATATCCGATATGAAAATTGTATCATCGCCTGATATAGTTGCGACATATGCATTAGGTTCCTGTGTTGGTATTTGTATAATTGATAAAATTAGTCAAATAGGCGGAATGGTGCATATAATGCTTCCGCAGAATCCAAACCCGGCTGATGAGAAAGCTATATTCAAATATGCGGATACCGGAATAGAAGAAATGATTAAGCAGTTGGAGAGAAAAGGCTGCTTACGCATGCGCATGACTGCTAAAATAGCAGGTGGAGCTAAAATGTTTGAAATGAGCGATGATAAAAATAGCAGTATCGGGAATATAGGAGAAAGAAATGTAATTGCAGTTAAAAAGGTTTTACAAAATATGAAGATAAGATTGATTGCTGAAGATACGGGGTTAAATTATGGAAGAACAATTTTTTTTGATAGTAGTAATGGGGAACTGATGGTTAAGTCTTTCGCAAAGGGGAATAAGGTAATATAAATGTTTCATTTTAAGGAGAATCAAAATGTCAAAGACTATATGCATAACTAACCAAAAAGGTGGTGTCGGCAAGACCACAACTACATATGCTTTAGGACTGGGGTTTAGAACAAAGGGTTTTAAGGTATTAATAATAGACCTTGATCCGCAAGGGAATTTAAGCTTCAGTGTGGGTGCGGAGACTGATGAAAGCTTAACAATATATGAGGTATTAAAGGGTGATTGCAGTGCGGAAGAAGCCATACAGCACACTCCGATAATTGACATTATACCTTCTAATATAATTTTAAGCGGTGTTGATTTAGAATTTACACATACAGGCAGAGAATTTTTACTCAAAGAAGCATTATTAAACGTGCAAAATAAATATGACTATATAATAATTGATACTCCGCCGTCATTAAACATATTGACAATTAATGCTTTCACAGTATCTGATAAAATTATAATACCTATGATAGCAGATATATTCAGTTTGCAAGGTATTACTCAACTTTACGAAACTATAGACAAGGTAAGAAGATATTGCAACCCTTCTATCATAATAGAAGGTATCTTGCTGACAAGATATAATAAAAGAGCTATATTAAGCAACGAAATAAAAGGTACTGCTGAAATGATAGCAAGAGAATTAAATACTATGGTTTTCGATACACACATAAGATCGAGCATAAGTATACAAGAAGCTCAGACTAAACAAGAAAATTTATACTATTATGCACCGCGTAATTCTGCTGTAACAGATTATATGAAATTTGTTGAAGAACTGTTAGCAATAGGTATATAGAGTTGGGAGGAAAGTGTGGCTAAAACAAAAAAAGAATTTAACAAAGAAGCAATGTATAAAAAAATTATGCCATCTATGTTTAGAGGTGCCGAAGAAAATAATAGAACAGATAATAAAAAAATTGATGATATATTATTCGAAAATAAAAATAATGATATTGCCGATTTAGATTTATCAGAAACACCCGACTTAGATGATGATATCAGAAGTAAAACATATGATGCAAATGAAGAAATTTATTCTGAAGAAAATATATATGATAATTCTGCTAATCTATATTCCGATAGTAAAGCTACTGTAAATTTCTTTGAAATAATTGTAAAAGATAAGTTGGGTAGTGTATTAGATAAATTCAAATGCTGTAAATGTCAGTCATGTATAAATGACATTATAGATATAACATTGAATAATTTGCCTGTTTATAGCTTTACCGGTAATAAAACTGAGATTGAAGAAGCTTTGAAAGAATTTAGAGAATCAAATAATATTGACATAGTTTCTCAAATAATTAAGGCTATAATATTAGTAAGAAAAAAAGAAAAGCATAATAATGGCTGAGACTTGCAAGTCTGATATGTGACTTGTAAATCTCAGCCAGTTTTTTTATCTGATAGGAAAGCGCTCTTTCTTATCTGTCTTCTCTGTACATCCCGATTATTGAAATGATTATATCCTTATAATATGGACTGTTTTTTATATCAGTAAAATTATAATATTTATTGTATAGCTTTTCAATTTGAGCAAATTCAATTTCTGATGGAGATAAACCATACAGCCTATTTATAGCGTAAATTACCTCTGCTCTGGTTATAGCGGCACCGGGATTAAATTTATCACCCGAAGCACTTATAACACCTCTGTTTGCCAGCTTCAATATATCAGCCTTAGCATAAGAATACTGACTGCTTATATCAGTAAATGTATAATTGTAAACAGCCGGAATATTTGCTATTTTAGTTTTTAATGTACTGATATTGTTTATCATTTTAGCAAAATCTGCCCTTGTCAATACATCATTAGGTTTAAATGTCTTATCTTTATTACCTTGAATGTAACGCTTAGAGCTTGCCATGGCTATATAATTTGCTGCCCAATGACCATCTATATCAGTTAGCTTTGCCTTTGCCTGCAAAGAGATATCGTAAGGCAAGTCGTTTATTCTGCAAAGTATTGTTACCATTTGAGCTCTTGTTATTGTTGAATTCGGAGAAAATTTAGTATCCGTTAATCCTTTCATATAAGCGGGGAATATATTTTTATAATAAGTATTTTCATCAACACTGTGATAATATTGATCTCCGATATTGCTGAATAATGATTTTATATGCGGTGTATTATGGACACCGGTACCAAGTCGTCTTGTATATAGGACATTTCTTCTGGAAGATATATCAGCTGAAACTATAGTTCTGTTACCTGATGTATCAACACAAACAAATATATACTCTCCGTTGTATATGAATGTATCAGGATGCTTATAGATATATTCGGTATTGCTTACATAATTATCAGGTATCTTTATATATTTTCCATCATATGTAATTATATAATCAAGCTTTCTGTTATCTTTTACTTTTAATTCAAACTTATCTTCATAAGTTATTGATATGTCTGCATAAGGTCTCATAAAATCTATATCTTTGATATTAAATTTAAATAATTCCTTTAATCCGGATTCGGAATATGCCAATATCTCATAAGCTCCGTTTTGCGTTATGAAATCCATATCTGGATTTGTCATAATTTCTTGTGATGTAGTAAAGTTATAAGCTCTGTAGCTTACCAAAATATTTCTTGCATCACGTTCTGATTCCTGCCATATAACCAACAGATAAAATTCTCCCTGTCTTATAACCTTAAGCTTTAATTCATTTCCCTCTACATCAAAGCTGTAATTATTAATCTGGCTGTTGCTTATATTCGGTATATAGTAGTTTATTTCCATTGTATCTACAGTGCTGTTATTAGGCAGCTTAACAGTACGAATTTTATCAAGCGGAGCATTAAACAGACACTGCTTTTTTTCATAATCATACTGCAAACTTAAATTATTATAAAGAATATTTATATCAAAGTCACTTTGATTTAAATCCTCAATTTGGTTATCAGACTTATATACTTCCTTTATTCCCTTGACTTCATAATAAAATGTCTTTTTTGTACCTGAATTGTCATAGACTGTAAATGGGTATACGCCATTTCTATCAGCTGCAAAGCTTGCTGTAGCGCCTTCTACCATGTAGCCTGAAGGAAGATATATATAAAAATTTGTAACGTTCGTATCTTTTGATGATACATTGATTGTAATGTTTTTTATTTTTTCTTTTACAGGTTCAGTTTCTGTAAAACCTGCCTTTAAATCGTTATTAACATATACAGTTGCATAAATACTTGATTTTTTTCCGTCCATTTCCGCGGTCAGGGTGACTCTACCTGTTTTTAAAGCCTTGATAGTTCCGGTTTTATCAATGCTTACGATAGTTTTATCTGATGTGGAAAATGTAATTCCGGTGTTAGTAGCATTTTCAGGGTTGAATGTAACTTCTAAAGTTTTAATATCTCCTACCTCAAGATATAAATTATTTCCGTTATTCAGCTTTATAGAGCGCACACTTACATTTGTATCGGCAAAAGCAAGATTATTCAAAACCAGATTGCTCAAAACGATACCGCTTGTTACAAAGCTTAGTAATAGTGCAAATATGATAAACAGTGAATTAAATTTTTTATGCATGTTAACTCCTTCCTAATCGTGGTTTTTCTTATGTACTTGCAGCTGTCTTTCATATAAATATTGAAATATTATACTTTCGTCATTTACAGATATATCATTGAATACACAGCCGTAATTACTGTTGCTGAACTCGTCGCTCGGAGTATCTATTCTTATAATTTTAGCCTCAAGTATTACAGGTGAATTTTTATAGTAGTCAAAAGTAAATACTACAGTATCTCCCATAAAAAACTCCGTCGAGGAGGTGAACAGCATTCCGCCTATACTTAAGTTTAATATCTTTATTTTAACAGGTGTCTCTGATTGAACAATTTTATTTTCTCTCATTATTAATTTAAGCTCGACTTCATAATCTGTGCGTATTTTTAAACTTTTTCTTCTCTCCACTATATTATGTCGCTTAATTATTTGAGCGGATAATTGCATGTCTGCCGCCAGACTCACTTTGCACTCATATACGGATATACCGAGTAATTCATTGTAAATATTAAGAAATATTATAGTTTTTGAAGGAATAGCCGGTAGTCGGTTACCTCTTATTATTATCATGCTGCCCGATATTTTATTTAAAGTTCCTCTACCTAAATAATTTTTGTCTTCATCAAATATTTTAACCAAAAGTCCTTGCGTTTTCATAAGATTTCTCCTAAAATTATTTTAATCATTCTGCCATTTTATAGTTATTATATCGCCGTCATTTACGATTCCGGTATACGAGGCGTCAACTCCGTTGTGCAAAAGGAGTATATTGCCTTGAGGATTTGAGGGATCTATATCTGCATAGCTTATCATATCTGCAAAAATATAAGGTGACTTATCTTCTCGGATTTTAAGCTCTATGTTTTCACCGTTTAAAGTTATATTTATCGTATCGGAAGCTTGGCTTACATCTTCATTTTCTATGATATTTTTATCATCGACATTATCTGCTGCCTCAAATATATTGTCTTTTTGTATAACATCAATTTTCATTCCGTTTGTCAAAACAATATCTAAATCAATGTTTTTTCCATCTGAGTAAAACAGGTAATATTCAGGGTCAATTTCATACAATTCTATCAGATGAAGAAGTCTTATTATATTTATTATTTCAATTACATCTGAATTGCCGATAATATAATCATGATCAACCTCAAGATTATTTACTAAATATTTTGTTCCTATAGTTACCTCTGTATTATTAAAGATAATTTTACCACTTGAAGCATTATCTACTATGTCGGATATTTTTACAACAGGGCTTGTACCGTCAACAGCCGGGATAATTTCTATAATATCGCCGGGGCTGATTTTGGTCTCAATATTTGCAACAGCTGAATTTACATATATTTGAGCCGGAGTTGAATACTCTCCCTTGTAGAAATAATCCTTGTTGTTAAGAGTAAAGCTTAAGCTCTTACCTGAAAAGCCCATAAGCTTTCGAGAATCAAAGCCCGCCATAAGCAGTGCATCCATTACTTTCATTTGTCTTATGTTATACAGTCTTACCTTGTTTCCGTTTACGGTGACGCTAAAAAAGTCATAGTTGGTACTCACTATACTCGAATACGCAATACCTATAGGAGTGATAAGCTCAGGATCAAAGCTTGATAAACTTGATATGTCAACACTTTTTACCGATTCCTGAGTTCCTATGGCAATTCTGAATTCAGGAAGATTTAAAAATTCAGAAAGATATTTTTTCATATTAGGTGTTTTACTTCCGCCGCCGATTAAAAATACAGCTACAGGAGGTTCGTTATTAAGCTCCAATATTTTTGTCGATATTTCTCTGCACAAATCTATTGTTGCATTTTCAATCGAAGCTATAATTTCACTTTTATTAAGAGAAACACTCATTCCAAGTATATCCGTAAAGCTTACAGTTTCATTATCACTTTGTAAAGATATTTTTATTTTTTCTGCGGTATTGAAATCCACAAGATAATTTTTCATTATACTTTCAGTTATTTCATCTCCTGCAACAGTCGCCATGTCATAACCTATAATACTGCCATTCTTTGAAACCGCTATATCCGATGTTCCGGCACCGATATCGACCAGGGCTAAATTTAAAAGCCTTAAATCTTTAGGGATAACCAGATTCATAGCCGCAATCGGCTCAAGAGTTAAGCTGGCTACATTAAGATTGTTATAATCCATGCACGAATACAATCCCTCAACTACAATATGAGGTAAAAATGCAGCTATAATTTCTATACTTATTTTATCTGCTCTGTGTCCAACAACATTTGCTATATTGCTGTCATCAAGCTTATATCCCAAAACGCTGTATCCGACACAGTAAAAGCCTTTTTCATTTTTTGAGTTATCATAAAAAACATCATGAGCTTTTTGTAGTGCCTCCATTTCGAGCAATGAGCGAAGCTCCTCACTTATGGGCTTTTTTGAATCTATCTTTTTTTCATATGACCGATTGCGGCTATGAATCTGGNNTTTTTTTCATATGATATTTTTTCTGTTTTTAAAGAACGTCCGGCAGCGGCTATATAAACTTCATCAAGCTTAAGCCCCTGACTTTTTTCAAGCTCTTCCTTTACCTTTTGTATTACCTTGCTTACTTTTTTGATATCCTCTATCTGACCGTCTACCATTGCACGCTGCTCATGAAAAACACTTTTTACATCAACAAGCTTTAAGGAGTTATCCGTCTTTTTAGCTACAACACCAACAATAGAACGAGTTCCGATATCAAGTGAAAAAACTATATCATTGTTCATTATCAGTATCTCCTTTTTGAGAATGTATATTTTCCATATCTTTTTTACCTTGATTAGGGTTATAATTTAAAAAGTAAACATAAATATCAACTATAGTTTTAAAAAGCTCTTCGGGTATTTCGCTGCCTAATTCAAGCTGTGAAAGCATCACTGCAAGAGAATCATCCTTATATACCGGAATACCGTTTTTTTCAGCAATTTCAACAACCTTTGATGCAACATAGCCACTGCCGGATGCAACAACAACCGGAGCGGTATTTTTATTTGAATCATATTTAAGCGCTACAGCACGCTTTGAATTTTTAGGCGATGACATTTATACCACGCTCCTTAATAAATTTGGTGCCAAAAACTTCATTGAACTTTCTTTGTCTTGTACATTCATTCACATAAATATCTGAAATAGCGATATTGTTTTTCTTTACTATATTTGTAATATCGGTCTTTATCTTAGAGCTGAAGTCCTTCAAAGAACCCGGCACAAATATTTCCAGTGAGACCTTATTATTTTTTGAAAAAATTATTGTTTCAAAATATCCTACATTATCTATATCAAATGTTAAGAAAAATTTATATAAGTCAGAATTTTCAATTTTTCTTGAAGCATCCTTAGAATTTTCATTTACATTTTCATCATAAATTTCTTTGCTTATCCATAGCTCTGAAAACATAAATATTCCGTTGTAATTTACAGGCAGAAAAATATGTACAAGAGGAATCTGCACATTATTACTTATCAGCAGGCTCTCCTCTATGCTCTCGAAGGTGGTTTTGTTTACATAATTGTTTGTATCTTTTACACCTGAATCTATCAGCTTAAACATAAAGTCTAAGGAGTTATTTTTTATTTCGGAATAAGCCCGGAAATTATTAATAAGTGCATATTTTAAATCAGAAATATCTTTATCACTTAAATTAAAGCTATATTTCATATAGTCCAATAGATTATCAACTGAGTTAGAAAAATTATTTTGGAGCCCTTTTTCAAGCCTTACAATATTGTGCACCAACACGGATATATAATCTCTTATTGCTCCGAAATCATTTGTCTTAGCGACATATTTGCCAAGATAGGGTATTATTTCGCTTTTTAATAAATTCAGATTTATGTCTGCATTTTTTTCAGGATTATCGACTAATATTTTATTTGCCATAGCCCCGAAAGTATCCTTTAAAACATCAGGCATACTATCATTAATTTGATTCAATATAGATGCAATAGCTTTAGTAGTTTCATCCGCGGATAAAAAGCAGTCATAACTTTTAACAAAATTTCCTATTAAATTTTTAAAGTCATCATTTGGACTTGCCTTTAAAGCGTTTCTGATAAAATTGAAAAATTCTCCTGAAAATTTTGTATAGTTATTATGCTGGAATTTAATAAAATCAAGCATCTTTTCATTATCCATATTAATATCTTTTACAAATTCTTCAAAAAACAGCTTCATTAACGGATTATTCTTTATATTAGAATTTACAAATTGTTTGCTTAACAACAGCTTTCTCATATTTTCTATAAGAGTAGGAGCTAAATCCAAAGACTGTAAAAATTTCACAAATATAGAATTTGGATTATATGCTATATTGCCGCCTTGATTATTAAGAGAGGCACCTTCTTGTTTTAATGATTTATTAACTATGTTCGGATCTAAAATATCAAATGGCGATAAATTCTCCGGTTTTTCTGGAACCTTAGCTCTGCTGTTTAAATTATTATTGGTACTATTTATATTATTGGCACTTATTTTTATATTTTCTAACATAAAGGTCATCCTCCAAAAAATATGTATGCATAATCTTATATGATAATTATAACTAAAAAACATAATAATTGCACTAAAAAATTTATCTGAATACGCATATTTTTACAAAAAATAGTTATATAATTACAAATTTTAATTTTATTTGACAAAAAGCTAAACTTCTACAACAAACGACCGAAATAAATAATGTATAAAAGGAAAATGCGAGAGGAGAAAAGAATGGAAAATAATTTTGATTCAGTAGTAGACATGTTCTTATTTGAAGCTAATACTCTATTAGAACAATTGGATGAAATACTTTTAAGAGTTGAAGAAGACAAAGAATTCAGTGCAGACTATATTAATGAAATATTCAGAATAATGCATACAATTAAAGGCTCCGCTGCTATGATGCAATTTAACGGAATTATGACTATATCCCATAAAATTGAGGACTTATTTTATTACATAAGGGAAAACGGTCTTAAAAATCAATTTACAGAGGCTCTAATTAATTTGGTATTTAAATGTACGGATTTTATAAAAAATGAAATATCGAAAATTCAAAATGACAGTCCTCTAACAGAAAATATAAAAGAATATGAGATAGAAATAAAAGAAATGCTTGATGTAGTATCCGGAAAGAAAGAGCATGTATCAAATAATAATACTATTATACAACCTCAATCTTCCGAAGATATATCGGAAATAAATAATTCAGGCAAAAGATACTGTGTTAAAGTTGATTTTGATGACGGAAGCGGTATGGAGAATCTAAGAGCTTTTATGATTATAAATCATCTTAAAGACATGACAAGTAATTTTTCCTACGAGCCTGAAGATATAGAGACTAATAAGGAAACAATAAAAGACATTTTACAGAATAGTTTCAGAATATATTTTGACAAAGAAAAAGATTTAAAACTTGGAGTTGATGTAATCAAAGATACACTTAACATTAAGAACTACACCGTTATTGAAAATTATGCAAAAACTGAAGATGAAATTAAGCTTGAAGCAGAAAGTAATACAGCATCTGTATCTGCACAGGATAACAATCAAGCAAATGAACAATCAAGCTCATCCAAGCAAAATAAACAAAGCTTAATCAGCGTTAATTTGTCAAAATTAGACAAATTAGCTAACTTGGTCGGAGAAATTGTAATCACGGAATCTATGGTTGTTTCAAACCCTGAGGTAAAAAATCTTAATCTGGATAGCTTCACAAAGGCTACAAGGCAGCTAAGAAAGCTGACAGATGAATTGCAGGATGTTGTTATGTCCTTGAGAATGGTACCTGTATCAGGCGTATTCCAAAAAATGAAAAGAATTGTGCGTGATATGAGTAAAAACCTTGGCAAGGATGTAGAGCTTATTTTAATTGGAGATGATATAGAGGTTGATAAAACAATTGTTGACGGTATAGCAGACCCTCTTATGCATCTTGTAAGAAACTCAATGGACCATGGTATTGAGCCTGCTGATGAAAGAATCAGAAAAGGTAAAAATCCTAAAGGTACTATAACACTTACGGCATTGAATACCGGTGGAGAGATATTAATAACTGTTGAAGACGATGGTAAAGGTTTGAATCCTGATAATATACTTGCAAAAGCAAAAGCTCGTAATTTATTGCAAAAACCGGAGTCAGAATATTCACTTAAAGAAATATTCTCATTTGTTATGCTTCCGGGCTTTTCCACTAAGGATGCTGTAACCGAATTTTCGGGACGAGGAGTAGGGATGGATGTTGTTAAGAAAAACATTGAAACTGTCGGAGGAAATGTTGTTTTAGACAGTAAGCTTGATAAGGGTACTGCTATAACTTTCAAAATACCTCTGACCTTGGCTATAGTTGACGGTATGCAAGTAACAGTAGGAGATACAGAGTTTATAATCCCTATTAAAAACATTCAGCAGTCTTTAAATATCAATAAAAAGGATATAGTTAAAAACACAGACGGCAGTGAAGGAATAATGCTGAGAAATAAATGCTATCCTATTATCAGACTTCACGATTTATATGGAATTGACTCATCAATAAAAGAGCTTGAAGAAGGTATATTGGTACTTGTAGAAGCAGAAAACAAAGGATACGGAATATTTGTGGACAAATTATTAGGAGAGCAGCAAGTAGTTGTAAAACCGTTGCCTGTCCTGCTTAATAAGTTTGATATTAAAGGAGCCGGGATATCAGGTTGTTCAATACTCGGAGATGGAAGCATAAACCTGATTCTTGATGTAATCAATATATACGAAAATACTTTGGAGGATTAATATGCAAGAGAATAATATAACATCTCAAAAAGACATGGAAACAGAAAAATATTTGTCATTTTATTCAGCAGATGTTGAATATGCGGTAAATATAAAATATGTTACAGATATTATAAACCTATTGCCGATAACCTTTTTGCCGAAGATACCTAAGTATATTAAAGGTATAGTTAATTTAAGGGGAAAAATAGTCCCTGTAATTGATATAAGAATGAGATTCGGAAAAGAAAGCATCGACTATACAGATGCGGCATGCATTATTGTAATGGAACATGCCAATATCGTAGTGGGTATATTAGTTGATTCTGTAGCAGAGGTAACAGATATAAATACAGCCAGCATTATGAAACCACCTAAAAATAATTCTACTGAGCTTAA
>DGYI01000063.1:25261-73261 GCA_002396645.1 Firmicutes bacterium UBA5010 | reverse complement strand
TGAAAAATTATGGTATAAATTTAATAAATAAAAGACAATTGATTGAAGGAAGAATGTCCAGTGTTTTGGATAAAATGGGCATGAAAAACTTCAGTGAATACATAACATTAATCAAAAAAAGAGATATGAACCAAATAACAACTTTGATAAATAAACTTACTACTAATCATACATTCTTTTACAGAGAAGACAATCATTATAAATTTTTAAAGGAAGTTATTTTACCGGAGCAAGAAAAAAATAACAAGACAAAAATAATCAATATATGGAGTGCGGGCTGTTCCTCTGGGGAAGAGCCCTACACTACCGCAATGGCCATAGATGACTATTTTGGTATAAGAAAGCCGCAATGGAGCGCAAAGATACTCGCTACAGATATATCGCAAAATGTGCTAAATAAAGCGGCTGAGGCTGTTTACCAGGAAGAAAGCATAAAAAATTTACCTCCAACGTGGAAAACCAAATACCTCAAGAAGATTGACGGAGGTAAATATCAGATTGTTCAGCAGATAAAAAATGAGGTACAGTTTAAAATATTTAACCTAATGGATCCTATGCCTATAATACATAAAAATAAATATCAAGTAGTCTTTTGCAGAAATGTAATGATTTACTTTGATCAAAATACAAAGAATGAATTAATTAACAGACTTTATGAAGCGGTACAACCGGGAGGGTATTTGTTTATAGGACATTCGGAAACAGTACAAAGAGACAAATCAAACTTCAAATATATTTGTCCGGCAATATATCAAAAGGTGTAAAGGTTGAAGGCTATGAGTATACGAAAAATAAAAGTGCTGATTACAGATGACTCGCTATTGTTCAGAAATGTATTAAAACAAGAGCTTTCCAAGGATTCACTTATAGAAATTGTCGGAATGGCAATTGATCCGATAGATGCAGAAGACAAAATCAATAAGTTAAAACCGGATATAGTTACATTAGATGTTGAAATGCCCAAAATGAACGGCATCACATTTCTAAAAAAATTGATGAAGGAAAACCCTACAAAGGTTGTGCTTGTCAGCTCCTTAAACATCAGTGTTTTTGATGCCTTAGATGCAGGTGCTGTAGATTTTGTTAAAAAACCGGATATGACAGCACAAAATGAGCTAAATACCTTCTTTCTTGAGCTGCGATCCAAAATAAAAATAGCGCATATAGCAAGGCTGAAAAGCAGAATACCTGCAAGTACGGAAACCAGCGTTGAAAAACCATCAATAATTAATACGATTAAATTAGAGCCTGTATCAACACAACGAATTATAGCAATCGGTGCTTCAACCGGAGGCACAGAGGCTACACTTGAGATACTGAAAAATCTTCCTAAAGAAACACCTGGAATTTTGGTAACTCAGCATATGCCACCGGGATTTACAAAAATGTATGCAGACAGACTTAATAAAATATGTCAAATGGAAGTAAGAGAAGCAGTGAACGGAGACAGGCTCACATCAGGGCTTGCTTTGATTGCACCGGGAGATAAGCAAATGCGTCTTGCAAAAGATGCAAAGGGATATTTTGTACGTTGCCTCGAAGGAGAAAAAGTAAGCGGTCACTGTCCATCCGTAGATGTTCTCTTCGAATCTGTTTCTAAAACAGCCGGAGCAAATGCCATAGGAATAATATTGACAGGTATGGGCAGAGACGGAGCAAGCGGACTTCTTTTAATGAAAAATGCAGGAGCATACACCATAGGACAAGATCAAGCGTCCTGTGTTGTATACGGCATGCCTAAAGTTGCATATGAGATAGGAGCAGTGCAAGTTCAAAGCCCTATATCAGATATATCAAATGTTTTAATAAAACAATTAAACAAAAAATAATTTGTGTCGATAATATAAATACAACAATAAAGTAACAAAAAATGATAAAATTCGTTAAAAGTGATAAATTATAGAACTTATTACTTTATGAAAGGAGTGTATATTATGGCATCTAACACTACATCAAGTATTTACGGATCAGGGGTAAGCTCAAACCGTATAGGCGGACTTATGTCGGGCTTAGACACAGAGGATCTTGTAAAACAAATGACTAAGGCTACACAAATAAAAATAGACAAACAGTTTCAAGCGCAGCAAAAGCTTGTTTACCAACAGGATGCGTTCAGAGAAGTTATATCGAAATTGGCTGGTTTCAGTGATAAATATTTTTCATTTGCATCAAAGACAAATATATTAAGTTCAAGTTTTTTCAAATCTAACACTGTAACCTCCTCGTCCAGCAATGTAAGTGTTTCGGGAGATACTGATGCTTTAAAAAACTTTTCTATAGATGAGGTTATAAGCGTTGCATCCAATGCCAGATTTACATCTAACAAGCAAATTTCAAGCGGGGTAATTACAAGCGATGTCATTGCTTCGGATAAAGACATAAATGCCTTAGCAGGACAATCGCTTAGCCTTAAAAACGGAAAAGATATTTACACAATAAAGATTGATGATAACTTTGAAGGAAGCACAATACAAGATGTTGCGGATGAATTTAATAAGCAGATAGACAAAATTTCAGTGCTTAAAGATAAAATAAAATATACGGTTGATGGCGACAAATTAAAGCTTGAAAAGATTGTCGAAGGAGACATAAAGGTATCTGCTGTCGGCAAAGAGATAGAAGAAAGATTAAAAATTGAGAAAGATTCAGATGGAACATCTGCTACAGATATAGATACATCTGCCGGAGCTTTTTTGAAAAATATAGAGTTAAAGGACATTTTAGCAAAAGGTCAGATAACTTTTGACTATAATAATGTTCAAAAAACAATAACTTTTCCTGATTCCGATTCTGCTGAAGCGATAGATACAGTTGAAAAACTAGAAGCTTACTTGCAGGATAAATTAAATACTTTATATGGTAAAAACGGAGATGGAACAGAAAAAATAGAGGTAGGAGTTGACGGTGGAAAACTGACATTTAAAACCTCTGGGACAAACAACTTGTTTGGAATATCATCAATAAGCGCAGATATAAGCAAATATACCAAACTGTCAGCCGGAAATTACAATCGTGTAAATAGAGATGATGCAATATCGAAAGCGGGTTTAGAAGACACTCTAAGCTCAACAGAAACAAATGCAGAAGGAAAACGAGTATATAAAATCAGTATAAACAATAAGGATTTTACATTTACAGAGGATTCTACATTAAATGAAATAATCAAAGAGATAAATTCCGATCCTGATGCAGGAATAAGCCTTTCACATTCTGCGACTTCTGATAAGTTTACGGCAGTTTCAAAAGAAACGGGTGCTCATATAGATATCGAGATTGAAGATAAAGTTGGAAATCTTGCTGAGGCACTTTTTGGGAAAAAGGATGAAGCAGAAGGCTACACTGTAGATAAGGGAACTGATACTGTTATTAATGTTACAAAAAACGGTGTACCTGAAACCTTGACACGCAGTACAAGCAATATTGTTTTTGACGGCATAAATATTGGATTGACAAATAAAGCTGAAGGTGAAAAAAATATAAGCTTTGCGGTAAGTGATAATATAGACGATATAGTTGAAAATATGGCAAAATTCGTAAATGATTACAACGAAATAATTACATATCTTGATTCAAAGCTTATGGAGACTCCAAACAGAAAATATCCACCTCTTACTGATGAGCAAAGAAAAGAGATGTCAGAGAGCGAGATTAAACTTTGGGATGAAAAAGCGAAATCAGGAATGCTATATACTGATCCTAATATAAGCTCCTTATTATATTCATTAAGGGATGCAGTGTCAGGATTTGTAAGCGGTAACGATCTTTTACTGGCCAATATAGGTATAGCGGGAGCGAGTGGAGACTATACAGGAAAACTTGTATTTAATGAAGATAAATTCAGATCAGAATACGCTAAGAATCCTGAAAAAATTCAAGACTTATTTACTCAAAACCCTAAAAATGCGACAACCCAAGAAAAAGGTATAGCTTACAGAATAAGAGATATACTGACACGTAATATAGGAACAATGGGGGAAAAAGGAATTTTAGTTGATAAAGCAGGAACTAAAGGAACTTCAACTGTTAATAAAAACTTTTTATCTGAAAGAATAAAAGAATATGACGATATGATTAAAAAGCTAAAGACTAAATTAGAAGACGAAAGAACTAGGTATTGGAATCAATTTGTCGCTTTAGAAAATGCACTCAGTAAGCTCAACAGTCAGAGCTCTTGGTTGGCTTCACAGTTCCAGTAAATATAAGCAAAGAGGTGCAAAATGATTAACCCATATAAGAATTACAAAAATATGTCTATTAATACTATGACTAAAGGCGAACAGTTAGTTTTATTGTTTGACAAACTTGTACAAAGACTGACAGCAGCAACTATTTTGTTTAAGGAAAATAAAATAGAAGAAACAAATATTAATTTGAACAAATCAAAAGAAATATTTAACTTCTTACTGGTAAGCCTTGATAATAATTATGAGCTGTCAAAAAACTTAGCAGAGTTATATTCATTTTTTAACGCAGAGATTATTAAATCTATTGCAAAAAAAGATATAAGCTTAATAGAAGAAATTCTGCCTATGATTAGAGATTTAAGAGATACATGGGAAGAAGCAGAAAAATTATCAAGGTTAAAAAAATAGGTGCTGATGTGATAAATTTATTGAATATTAAGCTTGAGCTTATAAAAAAAATTGAAGAATTAACTCAAGATATAGCAAAAATTTCATTTGAAGATGAGAATAAGCTAATAAGTCAATTGGATAAATATAACGAACTAATGGATAAACGACAAAGTCTGATGGATGAAATTAATATTCTTGACGATAAGCTCAGCAGAATGAAATTGAGCTCCAATCACACTGATGATTTTATAGAATCTAAAAGATTAATAGAAGCTGATATAATATCCGTTTTAAATAAAATAATTGACATCGACAAGAAAATTAAGATTAATGCTGAAAAACAGCTTGTATCAGTAAAAATGAAGCTAAATGAAGTTGACAAAAGACTTAAAACCTCTGATTATGAACTTGATGAAGAAGATAAAAAGCCGAAAGGATTCTTTTTAGACACAAAAAGCTAAAAAATTTCAAAAAAAACTAATTTTTTTTACAGCTTGTTCGATATATATATCAAGCAGATAAAAATGCTATGTTCTGAGTAATAGGTACCATTATTCAGATAAAATATAAGGGAATGAATCCCGATAACCAAAATACATGGAGGTATTAAAATGAGAATACAACATAATGTTAACGCATTAAATTCACACAGAAATTTAACAATGAATACAAGTGCTGTAGGTAAAAACTTAGAGAAATTATCATCAGGATACAGAATAAACAGAGCGGCAGATGATGCAGCAGGTTTAGCTATATCAGAAAAGATGAGAGCACAAATCAATGGTTTAAATCAAGCGCAACAAAACGCACAAGATGGAGTATCATTGATTCAAACAGCAGAAGGTGCTTTAAATGAAACTCATGCTATATTACAAAGAATGAGAACATTAGCAGTACAAGCATCAAACGGAACATATCAATCAGATGTTGACCGTGAAAACATCAATATGGAGCTTACAGCTTTAACAAGTGAGATAGACAGAATAGCTTCATCAACTCACTACAATAAGAATGATTTGCTTAAAGGTACATTAGCTATTACATTCCAAATCGGAGCAAACGGATCATCAGATCAACAAGTAACATTATCTGTAGATAGCCAAAGTTCAACTGCATTAGGAATTGATACAGTTTCTGTTGGTACAGTTTCTGCTGCAAATGAAGCAATATCATCTATAGATGCTGCGATAAACAGTGTATCAAAAACACGTTCAACATTAGGAGCTCTTCAAAACAGATTAGAGCATACAATCAATAACTTGGGAGTAGCAAGTGAAAACTTAACAGCTGCTGAATCAAGAATAAGAGACGTTGATATGGCTAAAGAGATGATGGATTTCACTAAGAACAATATACTTACTCAAGCGTCTCAAGCAATGCTTGCACAAGCAAACATGCAACCACAAGGAGTATTACAGTTATTACAATAATTTTATATATTTTTTAAAATTATTTATACTGTTATGCAAAATATAAGGGAATGAATCCCGATAATAAAAAATACATGGAGGTATTAAAATGAGAATACAACATAATGTTAACGCATTAAATTCACACAGAAATTTAACAATGAATACAGCTTCTGTAGGTAAAAACCTGGAGAAATTATCATCAGGATACAGAATAAACAGAGCAGCAGATGATGCAGCAGGTTTAGCTATATCAGAAAAGATGAGAGCACAAATTAATGGTTTAAATCAAGCACAACAAAACGCACAAGATGGCGTATCGTTGATTCAAACAGCAGAAGGTGCTTTAAATGAAACTCATGCTATATTACAAAGAATGAGAACATTAGCAGTACAAGCATCAAACGGAACATATCAATCAGATGTTGACCGTGAGAATATTGACATGGAGATTAAAGCTTTAACAAGTGAGATAGACAGAATAGCTTCATCAACTCACTACAATAAAAATAACTTGCTTAATGGAGATCTTTCAACAACTGGCATAGTATTCCAAATCGGAGCAAACGGAGTGTCAGATCAACAAGTATCATTAACTATAGCAAATCAAAGTTCAGCGGCTTTAACAGTTAATGGAGTTTCTGTTGGTACAGTTTCAGCTGCAAACTCATCTATAGAGTTGATAGACAATGCTATAAACAGTGTATCAAAAACACGTTCATCATTAGGAGCTCTTCAAAACAGATTAGAGCATACAATCAATAACTTGGGAGTAGCTGCTGAAAACTTAACAGCTGCTGAATCAAGAATAAGAGACGTTGACATGGCTAAAGAGATGATGGATTTCACTAAGAACAATATACTTACTCAAGCGTCTCAAGCAATGCTTGCACAAGCAAACATGCAGCCACAAGGAGTATTACAGTTATTACAATAATTTTATATATTTTTTAAAATTATTTATACTGTTATGCAAAATATAAGGGAATGAATCCCGATGATAAAAAATACATGGAGGTATTAAAATGAGAATACAACATAATATTAACGCATTAAATTCACACAGAAATTTAACAATGAATACAGCTTCTGTAGGTAAAAACTTAGAGAAATTATCATCAGGATATAGAATAAACAGAGCAGCAGATGATGCAGCAGGTTTAGCTATATCAGAAAAGATGAGAGCACAAATCAATGGTTTAAATCAAGCGCAACAAAACGCACAAGATGGAGTATCATTGATTCAAACAGCAGAAGGTGCTTTAAATGAAACTCATGCTATATTACAAAGAATGAGAACATTAGCAGTACAAGCATCAAACGGAACATATCAATCAGATGTTGACCGTGAAAATATCAATATGGAGCTTACAGCTTTAAAAGGTGAGATTAACAGAATAGCTTCATCAACTCACTACAATAAAAATCAACTTCTTGATGGTACACTTGGATCAACTAATATTGTATTCCAAATCGGAGCAAACGGAACGGCGGATCAGCAAGTATCGTTATCTGTAGGAGATCAAAGTACATCAGCATTAGCAATCAGTTCAATTTCTGTTGATACAGTTTCTGATGCAAATGATGCAATATCAGCTTTAGATGGTGCAATAAACAACGTATCAAAAACACGTTCAACATTAGGAGCTCTTCAAAACAGATTAGAGCATACAATCAATAACTTGGGAGTAGCAAGTGAAAACTTAACAGCTGCTGAATCAAGAATAAGAGACGTTGATATGGCTAAAGAGATGATGGATTTCACTAAGAACAATATACTTACTCAAGCGTCTCAAGCAATGCTTGCACAAGCCAACATGCAACCACAAGGCGTATTACAATTATTACAATAATTTTAATGCAATATATAAAAAAGAGCGAGGTACCTTCGCTCTTTTTTTGATGTCTTGCTACAGCCTTTTCATCACCTTGTTATCATTCTTTCTAAGCTTTTAATTTCAGGGTCATTTGAGTTTAATTTTTTATATTCATTTAATATAATTTCTGCCTCGATGAGATTATTTGTTTTAATCAATTCATTAATGTTGTTTTTTACCGTGATAGCAAGCATATCAAATTCAGATAATTCATTTGGTGTATTATTTTTATTTTCTTCTTTATAGCTTTCTGTCAACAAAGAAATAAAGCTTTTCATTGACTTATCGGAAGCCAATGCTTTTCTTAGAAATCTTATATAGTTAAGTTCGTCATTTTTTGACAAACACTCATTTGCCTTTATGCAATAATATCCAAATTGTATTCTGCGAGGAAGTAAGCTTAGATTGTTCTCAGTAAATATATTTTCATTGTATGTATATTCTATATATATCTTAAAATTATTAATATATTTCATAAACAAACTTGCAATTACTTCCTTATCTTCATTTTCAATCAAAACAAGTGCTGATTCATATAAGGTTTTTAATATATATGATTCATAAGGGTTATCAGCTTCGTAATCATATTTCAAAATTATATCCGTAAAATCATCATGCTGTTTATTTATTATATCAAAGCAAGTCAATAAATCATCTGAATTTAATTTATATTTAAGCACTTTCAGAGATATATTGTTTTTTAAGATATAGTAAATAATATCAGAATAATAGACATCAAATTTATCTATACTATCTAAAAATTCATCTATCATAGCATCTATATCAGTAGTATTGTCAAAATGAGTCTTTCTGATTTTCATAAAGTCAAGATATGGATCTTTAGAATCATTATTAAATTCAGAAAATAAGTCAGAAATTCTGTATTTTTCTTCAATATTCTCATTTATAAAAGCTTCAATAGCTTTTTTTAAATTTGATTCAAACTCTTCATTTCTGGTTATTTCAATATTATACAAAGAAACTAAATCATGATAATTATTTTTAGCGCTCATCAATTCCAAATAGCACTTAAATAAAAAATCTTGATTTTCTTTAAACTCGCAACTAAAAGCAAGATTTTTATTAATAAGCTGTTTAGCATCTTCATATTTTTCCAGTTTAATATATGAATTTATAGCATGCAAAGTCGCATTATATAATGAATAATTATCTGTAAAGGATATACTTCTGTAATAGATTTCACGTGTTGAGTATTTGTTATTTTTATATTTATTTAGATTATCCACATATTTAACATATGATTCAGCGCAAGATTCATATTGATTAAGTGCATTAAATGCAAATATCATAAGATAATATACATCAGTATCAGATTCCAATGAATCGGATTTAGACTTAAAATATAATTCAGCCTCATTTAATGCTTCCAAATTCATATTCATTTTTGTGTAAAGCGAAATTAGATTGATTGCTATAACACAGTACATGTTATTGTTATTTTCTTCAATTGCTAATTCCTTGCCTGCTTTATAATGATGTAATGCTTCTTCCATATTTTTTTTGCTATAATAAAGTAAATATGATTCACCCAACTGATTTCTTAACCTTGGATTATCCTTTGTAGTATTTAATTGCGTCAATAGTAAGTCGATATTTCTTTTATGTTTAGCCTTAGCTTGCTTCCTGGTAGTAAATACATATCCATGGTGATTGAAGGTTGTCTTAGTTAAATTTTTTATTGGATGAACAGCAGGCATATACTCATGGACAATTCCTATAAATCTGAGATTCTTACTTAACTTTCTCATTCTCGGAATTAAAATAGATGTACTCGAAGTTTTTTCTTTATTTCTGTAATTTAAGATATTATAGCTTGCAGATTTATATTTCTTGTATTCTTTTGATTTAAAGAAAGATATTAGTTCAGCTGAATCTTCAAGAATTTCATCAGCATCCAAAAACATGTACCACTCACCTTTAGCGTGGTCTAAAGTAACATTTCTTGCAGCTGCAAAATCATTGCACCATTCAAAGTGAAAAACTTTATCTGTATGTTTTTTTGCTATTTCTACTGTATTGTCTGTTGAACCGGTGTCAACTATTATAAGCTCACTATCTAATTTGGTTAATATTGGGTGGAGTGCTGTTAAGCATTCATCTAAATATTTCTCTTCATTCTTGACTATCATTCCTATAGAAAGTATCATTTTATCCTCCGTTATATTCAAAAATCCTTTTATTAATCGACAAAATATGCTATAATAATACCATATAATAACTAAAAATTCAAATAAAAGAGTTTATGAATTTATTTATATTTATGTCGATATATAAATGAATGACTTTATAATTTTCTAAAATTTCTTTAGCAGTTTCAGAAACTTATAAATGGATTGGTAAAAAAATTGAATATTAAGTGGAGATTAGACTAAACAGACGGTACTAAAAAGCTTGTTTTTTCCAAAAAAGCACAAAAAACAACAGAGTTTTATAAATTATGAAAAAATATGGAGATAGCTTATGATAGATGAAAATATTGTAATTATAAACACAGATAGTAGTGAAATACCTTCAGAAGGAAGCAATATTTACGAATCAAGAAAAAATATAACTAATTTACATAGTAACAATAATGTTTTAGTGAGCATTTTAGTGGTTGCATATAACAGATTAGATAAAACAATGAATTGTATAGAGAGCATATTGAAATATACACAAGATGTAGATTATGAACTTATATTAGTGGATAGTGGATCCGATAACGAAACTTTGGAATATTTTCATACAGTACAAGCAAGAAAAAAAATAATAAGAATAACTAAAAATCTACAGCTGCCATTTGCAATAATTCAAGGAACTAAATATTGTTCAGGGAAATATATTTCACTAATAAACAATGATATGATAGTTACAACTAATTGGCTTTCAAATATTTTGAAATGCTTTGCTTCCGATGACAAAATAGGTATGGTTTGTACTGATTCACTAAACGTCAGCAATTGGCAAAATGCTGGTATAAGTTTTGATACCTTTGAAGAAATGCAGGAAAAAGCAAAGCTATATAATGTTTCTGATCCTAGAAAATGGCATGAAAGATTAAGACTTATAACTTTAGGAACAGTTTATAAAAAAGAATGTATAGAAATATGTGGTAATTGGGATTATGGCTTTTTTCATGATTTTTCAGATGATGATTTAACTTTTCATATAAGGAGAGGTGGATATAAAACAATCTTGTGTAAGGATGTTTTTGTTCATCATGATCATGAATTTAATTATACGGATACTGAAAAATTGTTAAAGTATAAAAAGTCCTTAGAAAAGGGTAGAGAAAACTTTAAAAATAAATATTACGGAATAGACGCTTGGGATGATACTAATAATTTTGAATATAATATGATTTCTATTCTTGAGACTTCTACATGTACAAACCCTAATGTTTTAGGTATTGATGTAAAGTGTGGCACTCCTATACTGGAAATCAAAAACAAATTAAAGTCATATAGTATATTTGATACATGTTTGTCGGCCTTTACCGAAGAAGCAAAGTATTTTATTGATTTAAAAACTATTTGTGAGGGTGATGTGGAATGCGATAGGATTGAGTATATTTCAGAGCATTTTACAGCTGGCAGTTTTGATTATATATTGCTTGGAAAAGCGATAAATCTATATAGTGAACCCTTTAAGCTTTTAACTGATATATTTAGTTTAATTAATGACAACGGACAGATATTGCTAAAATTAAGAAATATAAATGATATTAGGACTATATACAGTATTTTGGGCAATAAGTTTTTGTTTGATGAAGAATATGCTGTTTACTGGACAATAGATGATTTTCTAAATTGGGTATATAAACTTGGGTACAGAGTTAATAAGATTGTAAGTGAGCAACATTTCTTGGATGAGGATAGCTTGAAAATAATAAAACAATTTTTTGAAAAGAACAGCTTGAATATGAGTGATATGAATAAAATGTTGACGGAAAACTATATTCTTAGCATAAGTAAAATATAATTGCTTCCAAAATATTAAATTTAGCGAGGAATAAAATAGAATGTCAAAAAAATTTATAATAACAGGTGCAAGCGGCTTTGTGGGAAAAGCACTGACAAAATGGCTTTTAAAAAATGGAAATTTTGTTTATGCTGTTGTCAGAGATGCCTCTAAAATGAAAGATTTACTTAACTATCAAGAATTAAAGATAATAGAGATTTCAATGAAAGAGTACAAAAATCTTTTTCAATATATAAATGTGCCTGCAGATGTTCTTTTTCATTTGGCATGGAACGGATATAAAACCTCTGCCGATGATCCTAATATACAATTCGAGAATGTAACATATTCTATAGAGTTGCTTCAAAGTGCGGCCAAAATAGGGGTTAAGAAATTTATATTTACTGGGACATCACATGAATTTTTGAAAAAGAGTATAGACGGGCAAATTCGACTTTGCAGTGTATATGGAGCTGCAAAATCTTCATTTAAGCAAATAGGGCGTATTTTATCGCATAAATATGATATGAAATTTAACTCAACTATCTTTTCTAACGTATTTGGAGATGGAGATTACAGCAAACGCTCTGCGTATATTATAATAAAAAAATTTTTAGATAATGAAAAACCTTATATAATTAATTCAAACATGCTATATGATTGGACATATATAGATGATGCTTTAAGAGGGCTTATTAAGGTTTCGGAAAGTAATTACAGCTGTAAGGACTATTATATAGGCAGCAATGAATTGAGAGTATTCAAAGATATAATAAATGATGTAAAGCTTGCTTTATCATCTAATACGGAAATAAGTTTCGACGGTCGCGATAATCAATATGAATATATTGATTACGATATGATAGATTTGAAGCTATTAAATAGAGATACAGGTTTTACTGCAAGTAGTAATTTTATAGAAAGCGTAAAAAAAACCGCAGAGTGGATTAAAAAGAATAATATTTAAAATCAGATATTGATTAGTTGCAAGCGTAAAAAAATAGGAGGAAGAATAAATTGAAGTGTAGGTTTTGCAGTGAAAAATTAGAACATGTGTTTTGTGATTTGGGAGCCACTCCTATTTCTACTGCATATGTAGATAGTCGTATTTTAAAATCAGAAAAAATATATCCGTTATGTGCATATGTTTGTGAGAAATGCAAACTAGTACAAGTGCCCGTTTTTGAGGTGCCTGAAAATATATTTAAGGATTATTCATATTTTAGCAGTGTTTCGAGCTTATGGTTAGAGCATTGCAGAATTTATACAGAAGAAATTATTAATAAATGCAATTTGAATTCAGATAGCCTTGTTGTTGAAGTAGCAAGTAATGATGGATATTTATTAAAATATTTTTTAGATAAAAAAATACCTGTTCTGGGAGTTGATCCTGCTGAGAATGTAAGTAAAATCGCTATAGAAAAAGGGATTGAAACAATATGTGACTTTTTTGGAGTTACATTAGCACAGACTATATCTCAAAAATATAGAAAAGCAGATTTGATTATAGGCAATAATGTTTTAGCACACGTACCGGATATAAATGATTTTGTAAAAGGCTTGAAAATCCTACTTAAAGAAAATTCTATTATAACTTTGGAATTTCCGCACTTATTGGAGTTAATGGAGAAAAATCAATTTGATACAATTTATCATGAGCATTTTTCATATATTTCTATTATTACTGCACAACAAATCTTTAATATGCATAATCTGGATATTTTTGACGTAGAACAGCTAAGTACACATGGAGGCTCCGTAAGAATATATGTAAAACATATTGATGATAAAATCCATCCCATTTCTGGTAAGGTAGAAGAGCTAATAAATAAGGAAATTGAATTTGGATTAGATAAAACGGAAACATATGAAAAATTTAATGATAATACTAAAAAGGTAAAAAGAGATGCATTGCGATATTTAATAGATAAAAAAAGTGAGGGTAAGCGTATAGCAGCTTTCGGAGCTCCGGCCAAGGGAAATACTTTTTTAAATTATTGCGGTATTGGAAAGGATTTTATAGACTTCACAGTAGATGAAACACCATATAAGCAAGGATTGTCTTTGCCTGGAGTACATATTCCGATATATCCCTTGAAAAAATTATATGAGGAGAAGCCTGATATAATTATTGTTTTACCTTGGAATTGGATAGATGAAATAATTCCTAAATTATCATTTGTAAAGGAATATGGCGGAGAGATAGTTACATTTATTCCGGAGATAAGAACATATTTTAAAGAAAATGCAGGTGATATGCTATGAAAGGAATTATATTAGCCGGTGGTAAGGGAACAAGATTATTTCCTTCAACATTGTGTGTTTCAAAACAATTACTGACTATATATGACAAACCTATGATTTATTACCCATTATCTGTGTTGATGCTGGCAGATATAAGGGAAATTTTGATTATATCTACAAAAAGAGATAAACCTATGTATGAAGAACTATTAGGAGATGGAAGTCAAATCGGAATGAAGTTTACATATGCTATCCAAAATGAACCAAGAGGTTTGGCGGAGGCATTTATAATAGGAGAAAATTTTATAGGTGAAGATAGTGTATGCTTGATTTTAGGGGATAATCTTTTTTATGGAAACCAATTATCAGTGCTTTTGTCCGATGCTGTGAACAATAATAAAGGAGCAACTATTTTCGGATATTATGTTTCAAATCCATCTGAATTTGGTGTAATAGAATGGGATAGAGATGGAAAGGTGCTTTCATTGGTTGAAAAACCAAAATTGCCTAAAAGCAATTATGCAGTGCCTGGTATATATTTTTATGATAATGATGTAATAAATATAGCTAAAAAAATTAAACCTTCGCAAAGAGGAGAGCTTGAAATTACAGAAGTAAATAATTTTTATTTAAAGCAAAACAGACTAAGAGCCATACAATTAAGCAGAGGTATAGCATGGCTTGATACGGGAACTCACTCATCTTTACTGAATGCGGCTAATTTTGTTGAAGCTGTCCAATCACGACAAGGATTATATATTTCTTGTATTGAAGAGATTGCATTTCATAAGAAATACATAAATGAAGAGCAACTCCTAAATTTGGCAGAAAAATTAAAAAGTAGCGAATACGGCTCATATATAGAAAAAATTGTGAAGCAAAAACAGGGAGAACGCTGATATGAAGATATTAGTTACAGGTGGTGCAGGATTTATTGGAAGCAACTATATCTATTTTCACAAAAAAAACAAGCCGGATGATGAAATAGTGTGCCTAGATGCCTTAACCTATGCCGGTAATATTAAAACCTTGGAAAAGGCTATGAAAATTCAAAAATTTTCTTTTATCAAGGGAGATATATGTGACAGAAACTTTATTTTGGATTTATTCAAGAAGGAAAAATTTGATAAGATAATAAATTTTGCGGCTGAAAGTCATGTAGATAGATCAGTAATTAATCCGGAAGTATTTTTAAAAACTAATATTTTAGGAACTCAAGTTCTGATGGATGCTTGTCGTGAGTATGGGATTAAGAGATTTCACCAAGTTTCTACTGATGAAGTATACGGAGATTTGCCGATAGACAGAGAAGACTTGTTTTTTACCGAGCAAACACCTATTCATGCTTCAAGTCCATATTCTGCAAGCAAGGCGGCGGCAGATTTACTTGTTTTAGCGTATTTCAGGACTTATGACTTGCCAGTTTCAATAACAAGATGTTCAAATAATTATGGACCGTATCATTTTCCTGAAAAACTAATACCGCTTGTAATAACAAGGGCTATGAATGATGAGAACATACCGGTTTACGGGAATGGGAAAAATGTAAGAGATTGGCTATATGTGGAGGATCATTGCCGCGCAATAGATTTAGTTATTGAAAAGGGTAAAGTCGGTGAAGTATATAATGTTGGAGGGCATAATGAATTTAATAATCTCAATGTTGTAAAGACAATATTAAGATTACTTAATAAAGATGAAAGCTTAATCACATATGTAAAGGATAGACCGGGACATGACATGAGATATGCTATTGATCCGACTAAAATTCATAATGACTTAGGTTGGCTTCCGCAAACTAGCTTTGATGAAGGGCTTTTAAGAACTATTCAATGGTATGTTGAGAATAAATTATGGTGGAGCGAAATTATAAGTGGGGAGTATAAGAATTATTATGACATCATGTATAAAAATGCATAAATGCGTAGACAAATATTAAGAACTCATTTTTCAAAGAGGCAGTAGTTACTTTTTATGGAGGAGGACATTGACCTAAAAAATGAAAAAAACAATGTATTCAATAATTAAGAGTTGGGTAAATAAAGAAGGTAATGTTAACAGTACTGAGGAACTGCTAAATTGGGTAAGAGCTCTTAATAATAGCATTAAAGTAAATATTAATAAGGATAAGCTGGAGAATAGCGGATTTTGGTATTATGACGATTACTTAGGCGCGATTGTTAATAAAAACAACAGTTTTTTTTCTATAAGAGGAATACAAAAAACTTATAATAAACAAATATTAATTGAACAGCCTATTATAATGCAAAATGAAATTGGTTATTTGGGCATTATATGTAAAGAAATAAACGGTGTAATTAATTTTTTGATGCAGGCAAAAATCGAACCGGGTAATATTAATAAAATTCAAATTTCTCCTACTATACAGGCTACCAAAAGTAATTTTACACAAAAACATGGAGGAAGAAAGCCTGATTATTTTGACTATTTTGCTGATTTATATAAATATCAGGTAATTGTTGATCAGATACAATCAGAGCAGTCTTCCAGATTTTATAAAAAGAGAAACAGAAATATTATAATTAGAGTTGATGAGGAAATAGAGATTCTTCCTAATTTTAAGTGGATGACACTCGGACAGATAAAACAGCTTATGAAATACGATAACTTGGTAAATATGGACACAAGAACTGTTATATCCTGTATTCCTTTTTGTATGTATTTATATAATTATGATGAAATTAGTCAATTAGAAAAAATATTCAATGAAAGTTCATTGTTAAAATCAATCATCTTCAGTGACGGAGTTAATTATATACCGAATATATATCGGTATATAAATAACTATAAGATGTTTGACGAATCTGATATTGATTTTGTCAGGCTAGACAATTTGTCAGGCTGGAAAATGAGTCATAATGAATTCGTGTGTGAAAATGAATTTCCTTTCAAGATAATTTTTTGTGATATATCTATAGAAGGAAGGGAGATACAGCACTGGACACAACCGCTTCTTGAAGCTTATGGCATTGCAACCTTCGGACTTATGATGTATGAAGATAATGGGGTTTCAAAATTTATTATTAAGGCGAAAAGTGAAGTAGGATGCTTTGATAAAATTGAACTTGGACCGACTATACAAAAGGAAGCGACTGATAAAAAAGCGATGAATGATGTTGTAGAAGAATTATTTTGGCATAAAGTAGATAATAATAATGGGATTGTTTTTGATAATTTACTTTCCGAAGAGGGAGGGCGTTTTTATCATGAGCAAAACCGAAATATAATTTTAAAAGTTGATTTAAGAGAGATTAGTAATCTTCCAAGAGGATATTTTGCAGTTGATTTTAAGACAATCAATACACTTACCCAAATAAATAATACTGTTAATATACAGTTGAGAAATCTTATTTCATTATTGGAGGCTTAAGGTTAAAGGAAATTAAAAATAATGAAAGGATAGACACCGAGCCCATGAATAAATGTTTCATGGGGGGTGAAATCGGTGAATGGTCATATGGATAGAATTAAATTAGCGATTATAGGAACTTCTGAAATTGCGTATAGAAGATTTTTACCGGCTATAAAAGAAAATGATAAATTTAAATATGTCGGAGTAGCTTCAAGAGATAAGTTGAAAACAAAAAAATTTACGGACGAATTTGGCGGCATAGGATATGACGGATATGATGAAGCCATAGATGATGAAAATGTAGATGCCGTTTATATTCCTTTACCGCCTGCACTTCATTTTGAATGGGCATTGAAGGCATTAAATAAAGGCAAGCATGTATTTTTAGAAAAACCATTTACGACGAATTTTTTTGACACACAAAAAATTATTCAAGTTGCTAAGCAAAAAAAACTGGTTGCCTATGAAAATTATATGTTTGAACACCATAGTCAGATTGAATATGCAAAAAAGCTTATTAAAGGTGGCGAAATTGGTGAGATAAGACTTATAAAAGCATCATTTGGTTTTCCAAAACGTGCGTCTGATGACTTCAGATATAATAAAAGCCTTGGAGGAGGAGCACTTCTTGATTGCGGAGGATATCCTATTAAACTTGCAAGTATACTTCTTGGAGAAAAAACAGAAGTAAAATACTCACAATTAAATTATTCAGATGATTATAGCGTAGATTTATATGGAAATGCTACATTAGTTAATGAAGAAGATCTGGCATGTCAAATATCTTTTGGCATGGATAACAGCTATAAGTGTGAATTAGAATTATGGGGGAGCAAAGGCAATGCTGTTTTTTCAAGAATATTTACAGCACCGAATGATTATGCACCTATTGTAAAACTTACCAAGGATAATAAAAGTATAGATATTACACTTGATAAAGATGATCAATTTTATAATTCTATCGATCAATTTGCAGAGTGCTTGATATCTGAAAATTATAAATATGTTAATTATGATAAAATTTTAAAACAGGCATATTTAATTCAGACTATTCAGACTATTGATATCAATTGAAAGGATAAAAAATGGAAGTACAAGAATTAGAATTAAAAGGCGTTAAGCTCATTATACCGGACTATTATGAGGATTACAGAGGATATTACAGTGAAACATACTCATCAAGAACTTTGGAACAATTTGGTATAGATACTGTATTTGTTCAAGATGGACATAGCTTTACTTTAAAAAAGAATACATTAAGAGGGATTCATTTTCAGCTTAATCCCAAGGCACAGACTAAATTAGTCAGATGCACAAAAGGAAAAATATTGGATGTTGTTGTTGATTTGCGTAAGGACAGTCCTAGTTTTTGCAAGTGGATATCTGTTGAATTAAATGAAGATAATAAAAAACAAATTTTGATTCCGAAGGGGTTTGGTCATGCTTTTTTAACCCTTACGGATAATTGTGATGTTCAATATAAATTCGATGAATTTTATGAAGCAAAATACGACCGTTCCATAGCTTGGGATGATCAAGATATCAAGATTTTATGGGGTATTAAAAATCCTATAATATCACAAAAAGATAGTGAAGCACCATTATTAAGAAATAGCGATGTTAATTTCAGTGTTTTGATTAATAAATAATATTAATGTATTACAAAAACTTAATAATTAAAAATGATTAAAAGTATATAATTATGTGTATATTAAGAATGTAAAGAATTCCCCCTCTATTTATTATATATTTTGTTAAGCTCTTTGTCTTGACAGAATTATCGACGAAGAGCATATAAAAAAAGCCAAATACTGAAAAGTATTTGGCTAAAATTTTTTCAGATTGTTTTATTTGAGTTGTTTTAATCTGTTTACGGCAACTTTATATCCTGATTCAGCCGACAATTTATAATATTTTTTAGCCAGTGCGAAATTTCCCGATGATTCATACCAGGTACCTAAATTGTAAGCTGCTTTGAAGCTTCCGCAGCCGTATACACCTTGATGTAGAGGAACTTCTCCGATTTCTAAGCACTTTAAATAACTTTTTTCTATAAGCGGGAGGTAATTTTGATACTTAACTATATCAAACAGAATTAATTTCATATAAAAGATACCGCACAAGAAATTAAAGTCTGCATATTTTTGTAAAATTGGGGTTACCTCTTCTAATATTTTTAATGCTTTTTCGAAGCTTTCAAATTCGATTAATGTGTAAATATACTGTATAATACATGCTCTATAATAGCTGGAGCTGTTATTCGCAATAGCATAAAATTTGTCGAAGTATTTTATAGCTTCTTCAAATCTATTTATATTTTTTAAAGTTGAGGCTGTCTGATAAAGAAAATAGCAGTTATTAGGATAATGCTCTAATTCCTCAAAGAGAATAGGTAAATTTCTTTCCGCTTTATTCGGCATCAAATATCCATCATGATCGAAGATTAAAGGAATCGGCGAAAGAGGCAATTTGCTTTTAACCTGTTCGTGAATTTTTCCTGAGAAATATACACCTTTAGGGATAAGCCTTGTTATATAACCTATTGCATAGCTTATGTCATTGTCATCTATATAAGCACTTTTTATTTGTATAGTCCCTAAGGCATCAGTATTTTCCAAAAACTCTGATATATCCTGCCTGCTGCCGTGAGTCAGATATTCATCGGCATCTAATATTAAGTTCCAATCACTGTCTGATTTTGACAATGCAAAATTTCTGGCATCAGAAAAGTCGTTTTTCCAGACATAATCAAATACTTTAGCTCCGAATGATAATGCTATTTGTTTTGTAGAATCCTCTGATCCGGTATCGGCAATAATTATATCGTCAACTAAACCTTTAATGCTTGTAAGGCAGCGTGCTAAACAACGCTCTTCGTTCTTTACTATCATAACCAAGTTTAATGTTTTCATCATAAGCTTATACAGCTTAGCTGTATAATATCCTTTCATATTATACCATCAATATTAAACTAATATCGACAATATGTCAACTCATAGCCGCTTAAAGGCAAAACCCGTTTGCTTTTAAACAAACGGGTTCTATCATTCTTTTATAATTTTTATAAGGGTTTTTGTCAGAACTTTTTTCTCTTTATTGTCTGCTTTTTTCCACATATCGTAAAATAGTCTTTCTGATTCAGTATCCGGTGAAGTTGTCATTACAGTAAAATTAATTATTGATTTTGCAATTTTTTCCAAAAAAGAATCAGGCATGTTGGATTCTTGAGAATATGTTATAGCCTTGTTTAATTTTTTCTTCCATTTCTGAGTATCTATGTATACTTTATGCAATCTGTTCATTCCTTTCACTATTTATATAATTATGACATAGCCTCAAATTTCGCTCAAGACTATGCAATTATTTACACAAAATATCATTTGTGCATAAGATTATGATTTTGTACAAATTATCTTTCACTCTAAATTATATGCACAATTTTTATATACACTATATATTTTTAACTGAATAGATAAAAATATTCAAAAATTTTAAATGTATTTAAAATATTAATGCTTTATTAATCTTATCAGCCGGAATAATTGACAATTTTAAGACATCAGTGGTATAATATGCATAGTATATTATAAATGGTTCAACATAGTTGAGACTATGAATAAGTATATCAATCAAAAAATAAATATAATTGGAGAGTGATTTTTCTTATGGAAGGTGACGGGACAAGTCTGGTCATTACATTATTTGCTTTAATCTGTATGTCATCATTTTTTTCTGCATCAGAAACAGCATTTACTTGTTTTAATAAAATCAGAATTAAAAATCTGGCAAACTTAGGAGATAAAAAAGCTATAGAAGTACTTAAATTATCAGGGGATTATGATAAGCTGTTGTCTACTATACTTATTGGAAATAACATAGTAAATATTACATCAGCATCCTTGGCAACTATATTATTTACTAAATTTTTTCCATCATCAGGAGTGACAATATCAACAATTGTTATGACAATAGCAGTATTAATTTTTGGAGAAATTTCTCCTAAAACTTTAGCAAAACAGCATCCTGAAAAGATTGTATTATCGACTGTATCAATATTAAAATTTTTTGTTATAATAATTACACCAATAAACTATATTTTATCTTTATGGAAAAAAATGTTCAATAAGTTATTTAGAAAAAATGATGAACCATCAATAACTGAAGATGAGCTAAAAACAATAATAGAAGAAGTTGAAAGTGAAGGTGTTATTAATAAACATGAGGGAGAGCTTATACGTTCTGCAATTGAGTTTGATGATTTGAATGCTGAGGATATTTACACTCCTAGAATTGACATAGTGGCAGTAGAAGAAAATGATTCTATTGAAGAAATAAAGGAAATCTTCATGGAAAGTGGTTATTCAAGATTGCCAGTCTATAGTGAAAGTATTGACCGCATTATTGGTGTTATTCACGAAAAAGAATTTTATAGACTAGTAAATAAAAAAATGACAAGTATAAAAGAAATAATAAAAAATATTTTATATATTACTCCGAATAAGAAAATATCTTCTTTACTTAGAGATTTACAACAAGCGAAGTCACATATGGCGGTAGTAGTTGACGAGTATGGAGGAACAGAAGGATTAGTAACCCTGGAGGATATAATTGAAGAGCTTGTTGGTGATATTTGGGATGAACATGATGAGATTTTAGATTATTTTAAGAAAATTGATGAAAATAAATATATAGTTTCATGTAATGCCGATATAGACGATATGATAGAATATCTCGGTTTAAAGCTTGATTGTAAATATGATGATGTGTCGACGGTAAATGGTTTTGTGATTAAGTGCTTTGATAAAATCCCTGACGTCGGAGATACAATTGTAACAGACAATATAAAAATAACCGTAACCAAAGCGGAATCAAAGCGTGTCAATGAAATCTGCATTGAAATATTGAACATTAATGCAGAAAGTAATTAAAAATATTAAATAAAAAACTTATATTAATAAAAGATTATTGTAAATTCAACACTTATACGAATAATACAATAATTTTTTTTATTATAAATTTTAAATTTTCACAGCTCAATTATTTTTTTAACAGGCTTATTTTTGTATATTTTTAATTTGTAAATTCTAATAATTAATGGTAAAATACATTCTAAGGAGATTGATATGGATAACAAAAATTTTACTCATTTACATGTACATACAGAATATAGCCTGCTTGACGGTGCTGCAAGAATAACAGATCTTGTTAAAAAAACTAAAGAATTGGGTATGGAAAGCATAGCCATAACAGATCACGGTGTTATGTACGGAGTTGTTGAGTTTTATAAACAGGCTAAAAAAGAAGGTATAAAGCCTATACTGGGATTTGAGGCATATGTGGCTCAAAGAACAATGTATGATAAAGACCCTCAAAAAGATAAGGGGCAATATCATTTAGTTTTGCTTGCAGAAAATTATGAGGGCTTTAAAAACATTATAAAAATATGTTCTGCAGGCTTTGTTGATGGCTTTTATTATAAGCCTCGTGTAGATTATGATGTATTAAGAAAGCACAGTAAGGGTATAATTGCTTTAAGTGCCTGTATAGCTGGAGAGATACAGGATTTGATACTTAACAACGATTACGAAAAAGCTAAAGAAAAAGCTTTATTATATGAAGATATATTCGGTAAGAATAATTTCTTTTTAGAAATGCAAGACCATGGTATGAACGAGCAAAAAATCATTAACAAAGGGCTTTTAAAATTGTCAAAAGAGCTTGATATACCTTTGGTTGCTACAAATGATATACACTATATAAATAAAGAAGACGCAAGATTCCATGATGTTTTATTGTGCGTTCAGATGCAAAAAACTATTGATGAAGACAGAATGAGATTTCCTTCGGATGAGTTTTATCTAAAAAGCTATGAGGAAATGGCTGAACTCTTTCCACAGGAAGCAATTGAAAATACAGTAAAAATTACCGAAAGGTGCAATGTCGAACTGGATTTTAACACAGTTCATCTTCCTGAATTTGAAATCCCTGAAAATTACACTAAAAATTCATATTTTAGAGAGCTCTGCCAAACCGGATTAAAAGCAAGATATGAGATTATAACGGAAGAGATTCAAAGCAGACTTGAATATGAGATATCTGTTATCGAGCAGATGGGATATGTGGATTACTTTTTGATTGTCTGGGATTTTATAAAGTATGCCAGAGACAATAAAATTATGGTAGGACCCGGACGAGGCTCGGGAGCAGGAAGCCTGGTAGCATACTCACTTAAAATAACCAATATTGATCCGATAAAATATAAGCTGTTTTTTGAACGTTTTTTAAATCCTGAGCGTATCAGTATGCCTGATATCGATATAGATTTTTGTTATGAAAGACGTGAAGAGGTAATAGATTACGTTATCAGAAAATATGGCACAGAAAGAGTTGCTCAGATTATAACCTTCGGTACAATGGCAGCAAGAGGTGCTATAAGAGATGTCGGAAGAGCGCTGAATATTCCTTACGGTGAAGTTGATGTAATAGCTAAAAAAATTCCAATGACTCTGGGTATGACCTTATCCAAAGCTATGGAGCTTGATAAGGATTTCAAAGAGCTTGCTGATAATGATTATAAAATAAAGGAATTAATAGATATATCCTTAAAGGTTGAAGGACTTCCAAGGCATACCTCTACTCATGCTGCCGGTGTCTTAATATCCAAAGATGAGGTAACCGAATATGTTCCGCTTTCAAGAAATAAGGACATAATAACAACTCAGTTTAATATGGTTGAGCTTGAAGAACTCGGACTTTTAAAAATGGATTTTTTGGGACTTAGAACCCTGACAGTTATACAAGATGCAGTAAATTTAATCAAGAAAAATTATAATTTAGATATAAGCTTCGATAAATGCAATTATGACGATAAGGATGTTTATGAGATGTTCGCACATGCCGATACATTGGGGATTTTTCAATTTGAAAGCTCTGGTATGCGTTCATTTTTAAAGGAATTTAAGCCTAATAAATTTGATGATATAGCAGCAGCTAATGCTCTATACAGACCTGGACCAATGGGGCAAATACCTACATATGTAAAGAACAGTCATCATCCCGAACAAGTAAATTATTTACATCCCTTACTTGAACAGTCCTTGAGCGAAACCTACGGCTGTATGGTATACCAAGAACAGGTTATGCAGATAGTAAGAGATGTAGCCGGGTTTTCTATGGGACGTTCAGATCTTCTAAGACGTGCTATTGGCAAGAAAAAAATGAAAATAATGCAGGAGGAAAGAGAACATTTTATTTACGGCAAAACTGATGAGAATGGCAATGTAGAAATAAACGGAGCAATCAGAAACGGTGTAAGTGAAAAAATTGCAAATGATATATATGATTTGATGATAGAATTCGCCAAATATGCCTTTCCTAAGGCTCACTCCGTTGCTTATGCTGCTGTAGCCTATGAGACGGCATTCCTAAAGTACTATTATCCTGTAGAATTCATGGCATCACTTATAACCAGTATAATGGGCAGCTCAAACTCTGTTGCACTATACATAAGAGAATGTAAAAGGCTCGGAGTGGAAATACTGCCTCCCGATATAAATGAGAGTGAGGATAAGTTTACTGTAAGCGGCAAAAAGATAAGATTCGGGCTTAAAGCTATAAAGAATGTAGGTACGAATGTTATAGCAGAAATCGTAAGGATAAGAGAGGAAAAAGGAAAATTCAAATCATTTACTGATTTTTGTCAAAAGGTTGATACCTTAGCTCTTAACAAAAGACAGGTAGAATCCTTGATTAAGTGCGGAGCATTTGATTCCTTAGGCTGCAAAAGATCACAGCTAATGGAGGTTTATGAACAAATCATAGACGGAATTTTATATCAAAAAAGAAGAAATATAGAGGGTCAGGTATCATTGTTTGACAGCGATATGGGTATAGAAGAGACAGACGATATAAATTCTGAAAATCTTCCTAATATAGATGAGTTTTCTCAAAAGGAAATATTGTCGATGGAGAAAGAAATGACAGGCATATATTTAAGCGGTCATCCTTTATCGGAATATGAAGCTTTGCTCGATGATAACACTACGACAAATTGCAGTGAGATATTTGAAGCTCACGAGGGGGCATCAGACGAATCAAATCAATCGAATATTAAAGATGGATCTCAAGTTGTTGTCGGAGGAATAATCATTAAGAAACAAAGGAAAATAACAAAAAATGATAATTATATGGCATTTTTGACCCTCGAGGATTTGTACGGTACTATAGAGGTAATAGTTTTTCCTAAAATATATAATAAATATCTGCAATATATGAACGAGGACAGCATAGTTCTTATTTACGGAAATCTAAGTATGGCGGAGGAGGAAACTCCTAAGATAATGTGCAATAAAATCCTGCCTCTGTCAGAAGCGAAAATAAGCTCTAAATTATATTTACAAGTGGAAAACAAAGAACATTATAAAAACATAAAAAATGATATATTCAAGTATTTAGAAGAGGCAAACGGCAAAAGTGAGGTTATATTATACAGCAAAGCCGAAAAGTCAAAAATGATTATACCTAAGGAATATTGTGCAGATATAAAAAATGAGAATTTAATTAACAAACTCATAACACTTCTCGGAAATGAAAATGTTATAATAAAATAAAAAAGCGTGAAATTCATTTCATGCTATATAATCATAAAAAAAAGTAGGTGAATTTACATGAGAACAATCGGAGTTCTAACAAGCGGCGGGGATGCACCGGGAATGAATGCAGCTATAAGAGCGGTTGTAAGATACGGAATATACAGCGGAGTTAAAATTATAGGTATAAAAAATGGTTACAAGGGATTAATAGATAATGATACGGTTGAAATGAGTCTTTCTTCGGTAGCAGATATAATTCATAGGGGAGGAACGATACTGGGAAGTGCCAGATGTTTGGAATTTATAGAAGAAGAAGGTTTCAGCAAAGCGGTAAAAAATATCAGATATTTAGGCATAGAGGGAATAGTAACAATCGGCGGAGACGGTACATTTAAAGGCTCTAAACAGCTTTCAGATGCAGGTGTTGCTACGATTGCCATACCGGGTACTATAGATAACGACTTGGCTTATACACAGCATACCCTAGGTTTTTTTACAGCTCTTGAAACGGTTTTGGAGTCTATAAGTAAAATCCGTGATACATCATCCTCGCATGGCAACACAAATGTAATAGAGGTTATGGGAAGAAATTGCGGTGATATAGCATTATATGCGGGACTTGCAGGAGGGGCCGAACTGGTGGTTGTTCCTGAGATAAGCTTTAGTATAGATGAAATATGCGATAAGATAATGCAGGGAAGAATAAGGGGTAAAAAGCACAGTATTGTTGTGCTTGCTGAAGGTGCTGGAGATGCTAAAAGCTTGAGTGCTAAAATTGCAGAGAAAACCGGAATCAACACTAAGTATTCCGTACTCGGATATACTCAAAGAGGAGGAACTCCCTCATCCTATGACAGACTTATAGGAAGTAAAATGGGTGCAAGAGCTGTAGAGCTTTTGCTTGAAGGCAAAAAATCAAGAGCTATCGGTGTAAGTGATGCTGGTATTTTTGATATTGATATAGCCGAGGCACTTAATACAGAAAAAGCATTTGATTATGAATCTTATGAATTAACAAAAATACTATCAACATAAACATTGAGCTCAAATAAATCGCATGGAGGTAAAATATATTGAGAAAAACTAAAATAGTTTGTACATTAGGACCTGCTTCTGAAAAGGAAGAGGTATTTAAAGAGCTGGTATTGGCAGGATTGAATGTTGCAAGACTGAATTTCTCTCATGGTTCACATGAAGAGCATGGAAAAAGAATCGATACAGTTAAGAAAGTCAGAGAAGAGTTAGATAAACCGATTGCTATTATGCTGGATACAAAAGGACCTGAGATAAGAACAAGAGATTTTGAAAACGGAGAGATAAGTGTCCAAGCAGGGCAAGAATTTATTATTACTACCAGAAATATATTAGGAAATGAAAAAATTTGCAGTGTTACATATGAGAATTTTACAAAAGAATTAAATGTAGATGATATTGTTTTAATTGATGATGGACTTATTGAGCTGCATGTTAAAGAAAAAATAAATGAAACAGATTTAAAATGTGAAGTAAAAAACAGCGGTATAATAAAGAATAAAAAAGGTGTAAATGTTCCGAATACAAAAATACAGCTTCCAGCGCTGACCGAAAAGGATATAGATGATATTAAATTCGGTATAAAGCAGGGAGTAGATTTTATTGCTGCTTCTTTTATCAGAAAAGCAAGTGACGTCTTATCTATAAGACGTATTCTTGAAGAGAACAATGCTGAGCATATAGCTATAATTTCTAAAATCGAAAACAGAGAAGGTGTTGATAATATAGACGAGATAATCAATGCTTCTGATGGAATTATGGTGGCAAGAGGCGATCTCGGTGTAGAAATATATCTTGAAGAAGTTCCGCTGGTACAAAAAGAGCTTATATATAAATGTAACTTAGCAGGAAAGCCTGTTATAACAGCAACTCAGATGCTGGATTCTATGATAAGAAATCCTCGACCTACCAGAGCAGAAGTTTCAGACGTAGCCACTGCTATATTTGAAGGCTCTGATGCTATAATGCTTTCAGGCGAAACAGCAGCCGGAAGCTATCCTGTAGAGGCTGTTAAAACAATGAGCAAAATAGCGGTTATGATAGAGGATTCTTTAGATTATAGAGAAATTTTAAACAGCAAATATGTCGGTTCAAATTATACCATAACTGATTCTATAGGCTATGCTACATGCAGAACCTGTATTGATCTTCAGGCAGAGGCAATAATATCTGCAACCTCATCCGGATATACTGCAATAGCTATATCTAAATTCAGACCTAAATCTCCGATTATAGCTACGACTGAATCACACAGAGTTATGAGAAAATTGGCAATATTCTGGGGGGTATATCCTATTAAAACAGACAAGATGGTTACTACCGATGATGTTGTAGAAATGTCTGTAAACAGAGCTTTAGAAGAGAGGCTTATAAAAAACGGAGATCTGGTTATTATAACAGCAGGTGTTCCTGTCGGAGTGTCGGGAACAACAAACCTTTTAAAAATTCATGTTGTAAGTGAACTTTTATATAAAAAGTCAGGATGCGGAAGAGAAACAGTAACGGCAAAAGCAGTAAAGGCTCATAGAGTCGCAGATCTTGAAGGAAGATTTAATACAGGAGATATTCTTGTCATGCATTCTACCGATAAAGAAGTTGTAGACTATATGGAAAAGGCTTCGGCAATAATTGTCGAAGAAGGAGGACTTACATCACATGCATTTATAGTAGCTATGGAGCTAGGAAAGGAAGTCGTGGTAGGAGCAACGGATTGTATGAATTTGATAAACGACGGTGAGATATTGACTGTAAGTGGAAAGCACGGTGTAGTATATAGGGGAGAGGCAAAGATATTATAGTCAGTCATTTCCCCGGGGAGAGGCAAAGATATTATAGTCAGTCATTTCCCCGGGGAGAGGCAAAAATATTATAGCCAGTCATTTCCCTGAGGGTAAGCAAAAATATTAAAATGCGGCTGAATTTTTTGTTCGGTCGCCATACTTAGGGGGTATGGAATATAAATAAATCTGTAGATGCTTTAAAAACAGCGATGCCAATAATAATAATTTTATTTTTTGTGCTTATATTCATATTCAGTCCGGATAAAATAAGCTTTGTAATTTCTGCGGTTAAGCCTTTGATTATATCATTTGCTATAGCGTATCTGCTGGATTCGTTGGTCAAATCAATTATGAAAAGGCTTAAAACAAGAAGACCGCAGGCTATTTTCTTAGCATGCGTATGCGTGATAAGTGCTATACTTGTTATGTTTTCTATATTTGTTCCTAAGCTTATAGATAATGCTGAGTCAGTTATTTCGTTTATTGCAAACTATAAAATGGATATAAACGTCATTATAATGGATATAGCAGAAAAAATTGATAATCCCAGTGTTTATAGAATTGCTGATGAAATAATTGAGCTTAGTGCGGATATTAAGAACAGGATAAATGATTTATTAAAATTTATAACATTTTCTTTAATAAACTTAGCGGCTGTAATAGGAACAAGTATTTTTTCCGTTATAACAAACTTTATTTTGGCTTTATATATGCTCATTGAGAAGGAAGATTTGAGCGCAAGACTGAAGAGACTTATATTTGCGTTGTTTAACGAAAGAAAGTCAGAGATGATTTTAGAAATATCGGCAAATGCAAATAGAATTTTTAAAAGTTTTTTAGTAGGTAAACTCTTAGATTCATTTATAGTCGGTATAATTACTATTGTTGTATTTTCGATATTTAAAATTCCTTATGCACCTTTAATGGGAAGTATAATCGGATTGTTCAACATTATTCCTTTCTTTGGACCTATAATAGGTGCAGTTCCTGTTGTATTTGTATCATTTTTCATAAGTCCTGTAAAAGCATTGACGGCACTTATAATAATAATTGTGATTGGACAGATAGATGGAAACTATATTGATCCTAAGATTGTAGGCAATAATGTAGGAGTATCTCCGTTTTGGGCAATAAGCGGGGTCATAATAGGAGGCTCTGCATTTGGGGTTATAGGAATGATTTTAGGAGTGCCAAGTTTAGTTTTAATAAAGACTTTAGCAGAAGAATATGTTGCCAAAAAGCTAAGAGAAAAGGATATGGCAAGTTATCAGCTGGATAAGATAAAAATAATTGATGTAAAAACAAAAAAATAGATTATAAATTTATAATGATTATAAAATTTATAATCTATTTACTTTCCTTACCCAAAAATCCCTTTCAGAAATATTACAAATCGGGCATTTTTTAAGACCCGATTTTTTATCTTTTTTGAATATTACTTTATTTGAGCAATAAGGACACCAGAATTGTTTTTTTGATAAGATAATACCGTTTGGAATACTATCATCGGGCTCATTATCAAATTTTATTAATCTAAATAAACTAATTTGTTCGACCATATTTTAACCTCCGTATAGTCTCTGTATTTCATGACTTTGTCCTTTTACCATTTTAAAGAGATTGTGTAATTACTATATTATATAAATTATGATCCTCGTAAAGATTGTAGTAAACATTTCTCTCACCTATAATTTTAAGCTCCGGTCTAAGAGGATTTTCAGGAAAAAGTCTTATTACAATACCGATTTTGCCATTGCTTAATTTTACGTAATCGTTAATCGGATACGGAGCGATTTTTCTTAAAAATGCACTGACGATATCCGGGTCAAACATTATTCCGTTTGCACCCATTATGTATTCTATTGCCTCTGATGGGCTTGCCGGCTTTCTGTAAGGTCTGCTTGAAGTCAGAGCGTCATAAACATCAGCAACCGCTATTATTCTTCCGAAAAGCGGAATTTCCTTTCCCTTAACCATAAAGGGATATCCTGTACCGTCATATTTTTCGTGGTGAGAAATGATTCCATTATATATTCGCTCATTAATCAATTCATTTTTAACTATACATTTGCCGCCTCGCAATGGGTGTGATTTAATAATTTCAAATTCTTCATCTGTCAACTTGGTAGGCTTATTTATTAAACTGCGCGCAAGCTTTGTTTTTCCTATGTCATGCAATAAGGCACATAAGCTCAAATCAAATAAAGCTTTATCATCAAGTTCAAGCGACAAACCTATGGCGGCTGATAAAACAGACACACTTAAAGAGTGGTGATAAGTATAATCATCATACATTTTTAAATCTAAAATATTAACCATATATTTTTTGTTAGACAATATACTGTCAACTATTTTATTAGACACATCATTTATGCCGTATAGTGCTGAATCTTCCAATATTCTTGGATTTCTGTCCAAACTTGAAAATAACTTTTCAAGCTCTGATATAGCTTCAACCTTTATTGCGTCATCCAATATACGGACTGGCCTTCTATCGGCTTCACCTTCATCGTACACGTACAATCCGACACTGCCAAGCTTTTTTAATCTTTCGATATTATAATGCGTAAGCTTGTAGCCTTCCTTTAATAAATCGACATTATTAGGTTCATGATAATAAATTTTAACATCTTTAGCCAAGACCATTCCTTCACAAATATTATCTATAGGAACAAAAATCATATTAACCTCCACGCCAAATTGCACAAAATTCAGGTGTTGTTTTCTCTTAAGCAAAATATAATTGTACATATATTAATATATACCACTGATTTTAAAATGTCAATATTTATCAATATTTGTCGTTTTTTTTAATAAACTTTTCTATTTTTTGCTTGACAAAAACTATATAAAGGAATATATTTAATGTGCATATGCACATAATTGTCAGGAGTGATATAATGCCCAGACCAAAGAAATGCAGAAAAGTAGGATTTATTCCTGCAAACAATTATTTTCTGCCAAAAGAAAAGAATAATGAAGAAGTTATTTTAAATATTGAAGAAATAGAAGCTTTGAGATTGTCAGATTTTAATATGCTTGATCAGGATGAGGCTGCAAAGAGCATGGATGTATCAAGAGGGACATTTCAGAGAATACTTAATTTAGCCAGATATAAAACAGCAGATGCAATTTTAAACGGTAAGATTATACGCATTGGAGGAGGAGATTATGAATTTATTCATAGTCTTAGCTGCTGCAAATATAATACTAAGGTATGCATTTGCAAAAAAGACGGCATATGCATGCATTGCAGCAAATAAAAAATTAAAATTAAAGCTTGGAGGTAAACATGAGTAGTTGTAGCCATAATTGCGGCTCTTGTGAGAGAACCTGTTCAACACAATCAGGGAGAAATTTAGATTTTATCGCACCACTAAATAAATTCAGCTCAATAAAGCATGTTATAGGAGTTATGAGCGGAAAGGGAGGAGTAGGTAAATCATCTGTTACATCCATGTTAGCTGTTCATATGCAAAGACTTGGATATAAAGTTGGAATTTTGGATGCGGACATAACCGGTCCATCTATACCAAAAGCCTTTGGGATAAAGCAAAAGGCAGTTAATGACCAGGCACTCGGAATATTGCCTGTAGAATCAAAAAACGGTATGAAAATTATGTCTATCAATGTTTTGCTTGAAAATGAAGAAGATCCTGTAATTTGGAGAGGACCTGTAATCACGGGTGTTGTCAAACAATTCTGGACTGATGTGTTCTGGAACGACTTGGATTATTTGTTCGTCGATATGCCTCCGGGAACAGGAGATGTGACTCTTACGGTGTTTCAGTCCATTCCTCTTGACGGAGTTGTTGTAGTAACATCACCGCAGGGTTTGGTTTCAATGATAGTTAAAAAAGCTTGCGGTATGGCAGAAAAAATGAATATACCGGTTATAGGTATAATTGAAAATATGAGCTATGTAAAATGTCCTGATTGCGGTAAAGAGATAGATATATACGGAAAAAGCAATTTAGAAGATTTTGCTAAAGATTTAAATATAGCTGTTTTAGGGAAAATGCCTCTTGATGCAGATATAGCCAGATTATGTGATGAAGGCAGAATCGAAGGCATGGCATGTAACTATTTGGAAGATGCAGCGAAGGTAATTGAAAATTTAAAGATAGAGCACACTAATGTACAAATTTAAAATTTTTTTACAGATATTAAAGAGAGGTAGGTAAATTAGGTTGAAAGAAATGATACAAATAAAAAAAATAAGCACCGAGTTTGCTTTTAGCAAACTTTGTCTATCGCACAAATTTTTCATGGTTCTTTGTGCAAAGGAGGCATGGACATAAATATGAAAATTGCAGTAGCAACACAAAACAATATGGTTGCGGGACATTTCGGAAAATGCGAGGAGTTTACCATATTTGAAATTGAAAACTCTAAGATTATCAATAAGGAAAGATTAAATACCAAAGAGCATGGCCATAGCAAGCTTCCTCCTTATCTTCAGGAGCATGGGGTTGATGTGGTAATATGCGGCGGAATGGGGCAAGGAGCTTATTACGCTTTAACTGCAAGAAATATGAAAGTATTTGTAGGACCTCAAGGCTATATTGATGACGTAGCAGAGAAATTTATTCAAGGAAAACTGGAAACAAAAGAAGCCGGCTGCTCACATCATGAGCATGAAGAAGGACATCAGTGCCAATGCGGAAAAAACCATTAGCTGATGATTCGGTAGATTATAATATATAGTCTGCCGAATTATTTTTTCTCTTGATTTTTGTTTTAATTAGTATTATTATATAATTATATTAGCACTCGTCAAAATAGAGTGCTAACAGAACAATAAATTAAAGAGGTGCAGGATATATTATGAAAAAGAAAGCATTTAAGGCAGAGTCTAAAAGAATTTTAGACCTAATGATTAATTCTATCTATACACACAATGAAATTTTTCTTAGAGAGCTTATATCAAATGCAAGTGATGCAAGCGATAAACTGTATTATAACGCATTAAAAAACGGGAACACCGGACTTGACAGAAATTCACTTGCTATAAATATAAAGCTTAATGAGGATGACAGAACAATTACTATCAGTGACAGCGGCTGTGGTATGGATATGAACGATCTGGAAAATAATCTTGGAACTATAGCTCGCAGCGGTTCGCTGAATTTTAAGCAGGAAAGTGAAAAAAGAGACGATATAGAAATAATAGGACAGTTCGGAGTAGGTTTCTACTCAGCTTTTATGGTAAGTAAGAATGTAAAAGTTATTTCTAAGGCTTACGGAAGCGATAAAGCTTATTGCTGGGAGTCACAGGGAGCTGATGGCTACACTATATCAGAATGCGAAAAAGAATCGAACGGAACTGAAATTATTCTATACTTAAAAGATAGCACAGAGGATGAAAACTATGACGAATATCTGAATGAGTATAAAATAAGGTCAATAGTTAAAAAATATTCTGATTATATTCGTTATCCTATAAAAATGGATGTTAAAAAAAGCATACCAAAGGAAGGCAAAGAAGGCGAATACGAAACTTACATAGAAAATGAAACCCTGAACAGTATGGTTCCTATATGGAGAAAAAGCAGCAGTCAATTGACAGACGAAGATTATAATAATTTTTACAAGGATAAGTTTTATGATTTTGAAGATCCGCTTAAGATTATTCACAGCAGTGTTGAAGGAGCTGCTACTTACAACATGCTTTTATTTATACCTTCAAAAGCTCCGTATAACTATTATACAAAGGAGTATGAAAAGGGTCTTCAGCTATATTCAAACGGCGTACTTATAATGGATAAATGTGCTGATTTACTGCCTGATTATTTCAGTTTTGTAAAAGGATTAGTAGATTCGCAGGATTTATCGCTTAATATATCAAGAGAAATGCTGCAGCACGACAGGCAGTTAAAAATCATTTCCGGCAATTTAGAGAAAAAAATTAAATCTGAGCTTATCTCAATGCAAAAAGATGACAGAGAAAATTATGAAAAATTCTTTAAAAATTTTGGATTGCAGATTAAATACGGTCTTTACAGTAATTTCGGAATGCATAAGGAGACCTTACAGGATTTAGTTATGTTCCACTCCTCAAGTGAAAACAAGCTTGTGAGTCTTGAAGAATATGTATCACGCATGAAAGAAGAGCAAAAATATATCTATTATGTAAGCGGGGAGAGTATAGCTAAAATAGAACAGCTTCCGCAAATAGAGCTGTTAAAGGATAAAGGGTATGAGGTTTTATATCTGACAGATGATGTAGATGAATTTGCAATCAGAATACTTATGCAATATAAAGAAAAAGAATTTAAATCAATCTCAGAGGGAGACTTAGGGCTGGAAACAGAAGAGGAAAAGAAGGAGATTGCAAAGAAATCTGAAGATAACAAAGAGTTATTTGGCATACTAAAGGATTCTTTAGGAGATAAGGTAAAAGAAGTAAGGCTGTCAACAAGACTTAAGAGTCACCCGGTTTGTTTGTCCGTTGATGGAGAAATCTCCATTGAAATGGAAAAGGTTTTAAATCAGATGCCGAATGACCAAAATATTAAGGCGCAAAAAGTTCTTGAAATTAATGCAAATCACCCTATATTCAACAGGCTTGTAAGCATGATGGATACAGACAAAGAAAAGCTTAGCAGCTACGCACAAATTTTATATTCTCAGGCACTTCTGATAGAAGGATTATCAATAGAAGACCCTGTAGCATTTTCAAATGCTGTGTGTGAGTTGATGATATAGAAGAACAAGCTCTTGAGTATTTAAGCTCAAGAGCTTATTTTTTGCAAAGTTTAATCTAAATTATAAATTTTGATGGAAATTTTATTCTGATTAGTGGTATACTTATTATATATTTTAAATTTAAGAGGAGTATTTTATGAGAAGAAAAGATAAAGAAGTAACCGATAATAAAGAAATATTAGATATAATTCAGAATTGTGATTCTATGACTATGGCATTATTGGATGAAGGCAGACCTTATCTATTGCCGATGAATTTTGGCTATGAATATGAAAATGAAAAACTGGTATTTTATCTTCACTCGGCAAGGCAAGGTACGAAACTTGACTTAATATCTAAAAACAATAATGTGTGGTTTTCTATGGATTGTGATCACGAACTTATAGGCGGAGAAAAAGCATGTAATTTTACTATGGAGTATGCAAGCGTTATAGGAAGCGGTAAAATATATATAATAGACCAAACAGATGAAAAAATAAAGGCTTTAAAGCTTATTATGAAAAAATATGTTGCTGGAAAAGAGTTTGAATTTGAAGAAAAACAAACTGATGCAATAGCAATATTAAAGATAGAGGTTGAACAGTACACTGCAAAAAGATCTATTAAAAAGCAGTAGCAGATATAGCGTGAAGTGTTTTTTTACGTCGTGAAAAAGACACTTCACATTCTTATTTTATGATGTCACTGTGTGACATAATTGGAGGATAGCATGCAAAATCAAATTTATATTATTTTAATTATAATGTTTTTTATTATCTTAATAAGCATGCAATACACACTGAACAAAATCGTTGTTTTGCTTAAAGAAATAAAGCTTGCTATTATAAATAATAAAAATACTGTTTAGCACAGTAATTAAATCATAAGATAATTTAAGTGAATACTTTTTTGTTGATTGCAGATAATAATACAAAAGATATACAGTGAGGTATTATTATGGGCAATAATAGAAAAAAAGATTTAACAGAAAATGATATAATTAAAATGGAGATAGCTAAAGAAATTGGATTAATAGATAAAATTGAGGAAATAGGCTGGGGAGGGCTTACTGCTAAAGAGAGCGGCAGAATAGGCGGAATCATGACTGCCAAAAAAAGAAAGGGTAAAAAAATTGACGATGAGGCAAAACTTTTATAATGAATTTGCATTTATATATGATAAGCTTATGGTTGATGTTGATTATGAAAAATGGACAAACTTCATATTAAAAAATATTTCTCTAAACAGCAAAAAAGTATTGGAAGCTGCTTGCGGAACAGGGGGCATAACATATAATTTAGCGCAGAGGAATTTTAATATAACAGCATTTGATATATCAGAGGAAATGCTCATAAAAGCATACGAAAAATTAAGAAGATACAAAAATGTTAATATATTGAATCAGGATATGACAAAATTTAATATTAATCAGAAGTTTGATGCATGTATATGCTGCTGCGATGGAGTAAATTATTTAAATCAAAACTCCTTGATACTATTTTTTGGACGAGTGTTTAATCACTTAAATCAAAGCGGAAAATTTATTTTTGACATCAGCACTGAATATAAGTATAATTCTATGGGTGAGACCTATGTATATGATGAGCGTGATCTGTTTTATGTTTGGGAAAACAGTTTGGACAAAGATAGAAACTCTATGTCTATGGAAATAAATTTTTTTGTTAAGGAAAAGGACAAGTATAGCAGAATTACAGAAATTCAAACTCACTATATACATGAAGTTTCAAATATAGAAAAAAATCTAAAGGATGCAGGATTTACAGAAATTACAGTATATGATTCGTATACCGATAATTTTTATAATAACTCATCTCTTAGAGCAACATTTGTTTGTAAAAAGGGAGATTAAAATAATATGAAACACACTTTGATATTTGGTCATAAGATACCGGATACTGATAGTGTTTGTTCAGCTATAACATTATCAAATTTAAAAAATGAACTAAATGAAAATTCAAGACCATATATATTAGGTGAAATAAACAGAGAAACAGAATTTGTATTAAACTACTTTAGCGTTGATGCACCTAAACTCCTTAGCAATGTCAGATTGCAGGTCAAAGATTTAAACTATGATAAGATAAGACCTTTTAAGCCGAACTTGCCGGTTTTTTATGCTTACCACTACATGAATCAAAATAAGCTCAGAACTTTGCCGGTAGTAGATGATGATAATAAATTAATCGGAATAATAACAATGAAGGATATTGCTATGAGTTTAATCGATATAGATCAGAAGACTCTTGCAACTTCCTTTGACAATATTATAAATACTCTGAATGCCAGGACAATAATGAAGTTTGATGAGCTTATTGACGGCGAAATAGTAGTTGCTGCATTCTATTCGGAAACATTGAGAAATAACAATATCATAAACAGCTCCTCAATAGTAATAGTAGGAGACAGATACGATATAGTTGAGCTTGCTATAGAAAAAAAGGCTAAACTCATAATTATAACAGGGGATTTAAATATTCCGGAAAAACTCATTAATTTCGCAGAAGAAAATAAAGTAAACTTAATTATTTCACCGTATAAAACATACTATACTGCTAAAAATATCAGTTTATCAAAATATGTATCAGATATCATGGTTAAAACATATATAGTAAAGTTTTATGAGGATGATTATTTGGAGGAATGCAGGGAAGAAATAGAAACATCGAGACATTCAAAGTTTCCTATTATTACGAAGGATAATAAATATCTGGGTATTTTGAGCAGAAGACATTTACTCAACCCATCTAAAAAACAGGTCATATTAGTTGATCACAACGAATATGCTCAAAGTGCGGACGGGCTGGATGAAGCTGAGATAATTGAAGTTGTAGACCATCACAAAATAGGAGATATATCAACCTCTTTGCCTATCAACTTCAGGAATATTCCTGTGGGAAGTACAAATACTATAATCTATTATATGTATAAGGAAAACAATATAAATATAGATAAAAAAAATGCAGGGCTGATGATTTCGGGTATTCTTTCCGATACTCTGATGCTTAAGTCTCCGACTACTACGCAAAAAGATAAAACTGCTGTTGAGGAATTATCAAAAATTATAAATCTTAATGTATATGAATACTGTATGGATATGTTTAAAGCGGGAACTTCTCTTAGTGGAAAAACAGTTGAAGAGGTATATTATCAAGATTTTAAAAGATTTGATGTAGATTCTAAAAAAATCGGAGTTTCACAAGTATTTACCTTGAGCATAGACGATATAATGAATCAAAAGAGCGATTATATAAAATTTATTGATTCTGCTGCTTCTTCAAGAGGTTATTATCTTAATATTATGGCTGTAACCGATATAATCAATGAGGGATCGTACATATTCTATACCTCTGAAAAAGAAAAGCTGGTTAAGCATATATTTGAATTAGAAGAAGTATATCAAGGCGTTTATTTGCCCAAATGTGTATCAAGAAAAAAACAGATAGTTCCAAGCATTATAAATGCTGTTCATCATATTTAAAATTTAAGAATTTAACCGGAAGGAAGAAGATATAATGGATTACATGATTAGAGGAATTGATAAAGATAAAACATTTAGAATATTTGCCGTAAAATCAACCGATGTGGTCGAAGATGCAAGAAAAAATCATCAGACATCACCTACAGCATCGGCAGCTCTAGGAAGAACCTTGACTATAGGACTTATGATGGGCTACATGATGAAAAATGATAATGATAAATTAACTGTTAAAATAAATGGTGGAGGTCCTTTAGGCACTATTTTGGTTACAGCTGATAACAAAGGAAACATAAAAGGGTATCTGGATTATCCGGAAGTTGATGTTCAAAGAAAGGCAAGCGGAAAACTTGATGTAGGTGCGGCAGTCGGTACACAGGGCAAAATAACGGTTATAAAGGATATTGGACTAAAAGAGCCGTATGTGGGAACATCTGATATAGTAACAGGTGAAATTGCCGAGGATTTAGCTTTGTATTACTTCTTGTCCGAGCAAACATCATCTGCTATTGCGGCGGGAGTTTTGGTAAATCCGGACAAATCTGTAAAATCTGCCGGAGGATTAATTGTTCAGCCGCTTCCAGACATATCAGATGAAAGCATAAAAAATCTGGAAGAAATGTTTGCTAAAATGAAATCAGTATCGGAATATTTTGATACTGAAAAAGATATTGAAGAAATTGTTAAGGAAATATTTGAAGGATTCGATATAAAAATAACCGAAAAAATACCTGTACAATTCAAATGCGACTGCTCAGACGAAAGAATAGACGGAGTTTTAATTTCCTTAGGGGAAGATGAACTTAAAAAGATGATGAAAGAGGATAGGGGTGCAGAAATTACATGCAGCTTTTGCAGTAAAAAGTATAAATATAATGAAGAACAGTTGGGAAATATAGTCAAATCTATCGAAAAAAAATAAATGACATTGCAAAGAGCCGAAAAAGTATAAATGCTGCTTATAAAGCATAAGCTACTCTTATACTTAAAAAATTCAGGCTCTTTTTTATAGTTTTGACTTGTAAAATTCTTGACAATCACTGTATTGTGTATTATAATACATAGTACAGATGCTGTTCTGTATGTATTAATACAGTAGATACAATAAAACTTAATAAAACATTAAGAATGGCGTAATTAATTTATAATTAAAATATGTTACAATGTCACTAAAGTGAGGAGTGATATCATGCGAAATATATTGATACTGACAGCATCTTTTGGTATGGGACATAAAAGCGTATCAAATGCTATAAAGGAACAAATAGAACTGAAAAATCAAAACTTTAATGTTGAGATAGTTGATATTTTAGATATATTAAATCCTGCCTTAAAGGATGTGGGCTCTAAAATATATTATAATTTAACAGAACATTATCCTGTTGTGTATAATACTATTTATGATATAAAAAAATCAAATAAAAATAATATATTTGACAGTTTGCTGTGCAATACTTATTATAAAAAGCTTTATAATTACATAAACTCTTTTTCTCCCAGCTTGATAATAAGTACATTTCCTTTATGCTCATGTGCAGTTTCAAAAGTAAAGAAAGAATATGGAATTAATATTAAAATGGTTACGGTTATCACAGATATAGCTGACAGCTGGGAATGGTTGTATGTGGGAACAGATTTATATATGGTGCCGTCTAAGGATATAAAGGATAAGCTGATTAGCAAAGGTATAGATAAAAATATAATAGAAGTAACAGGTATACCCGTTAAAAACAGTTTTTTAAGTAACAGTCAAAAGACAGATAAAAACACCCTTTTGATAATAGCAACAGGAATGACGGAAAATGACTTATCTGATTCGGTACTAAACCAGCTCGAAAATCACAGCAGCCTTAAGACTGTTGTAGTCACAGGCAGAAACCAAGATTTATACGCTAAATTATCCTTAAAGCTGTATAAAAACATAGATATACTTGGATTTGTCAATAACATAGATGAGTTAATGGATAAAGCTGTATTTCTGGTTACAAAGCCCGGAGGTATAACAGTTTTTGAAGCTATTAACAAGGAGCTTCCTTTGGTTGTAAAGGATAGCAAGATAGGTCAGGAAAAAGGCAATATTGAATTTATAAAAAGAAATAATTTAGGTATAGTTATAAATGATGGTAATGATTTGCTTAAAATAGTGAATGATTATGCCAAAAATCCTCACAAAACCAGAAAGCTTTGTAAAAATATGAGGAAAATAAGAAGAAATCTTAAGCCCTATAAGGTACTTGAGTGTATTTTGGAAAATGTAAACTAGAGATGAATAACCGGAGGATGAGATGACTAAAAATAATAAGAAAAAGATGATTAACTTTTGCTTTATAGCTTTTTCAAGTATAATGCTGATATATGTATTAATAAGTAACAATGATATAATGTCAATTTATGAAGCTGTAAAACATATAAGAGTAGAGTACATTGTATTTGCAATTGCATGCCTTTTAGCGTTTTGGGTTTTAGAGGCATATATGATTTATAAATTGATATTAAAGTTTACAGGTAAAAAAGGCAATATTGCAATGTTTTGGCTTGCGCTGAAAACAACTTTGGTGGGACAATATTATAGCAATATTACTCCGGGAGCATCCGGAGGACAACCTGTACAGCTTTATATTATGAAAGATGAAAATATACCCATTAGTGAAGGTACAGCTATTCTCGTTGAAAAGTTCTTGTTATTTCAGATAGGAGTAACCGTATATTCTTTGGTATTAGCTGTATATAAACTTAAAATTTTGCTGGAATACACTAACGGAGCATTTTTGTTTATTGCATTGGGGCTTTTAGTAAACATCTTTATGATATTCGGTATTTGGATGATTTCTGTAAAACCAAGGGCTGTTGGGTATGTTGCGGGATTTATTGCAGAGTTTTTGAGTAAATATAAAATTATAAAGAACTTAGATAAAACAAAAAATAATATTGATAAATTTATAGATGAATATGATCTTAGTATAAAGAAAATGAAAAGCAATAAAAGTCTGACATTGAAGATGTTTTTTTTAACCTTTGTTCAAATAACACTTTTTTTCAGTATAACTTATTTTGTATATAAATCTCTTGGTTTAAGCGGCAGCAGTATTTTTGAAATTATATACCTGCAAGCCTTTTTATACATGTCAGTATGCTTTATACCTATACCGGGAACTATAGGCGTAAGTGAGATGGGCTTTGTCATGCTTCTTGGAAATGTATTTTCTAAAAATATAATAGGTACTGCAGTGCTTCTGTGGAGAGGCGTCAGCTATTATTTTAGTCTAATTTTCAGCGGAATTTTTGTAATATTGGTATCGATATTCAAAAAATATAAAGTAACAATATAAAAGAGAGGTAATAATGAATCCGTTTCTTATTTCATGGAAGCCTAAATTTGCTGTTATTGATTTTAGAGCTGATGAAAAAATTTTTGATACCTTAAAAAAATTTGATATTATACCAATAAAAACGATTAAATGCGACGACATATTAGAGCCTGTATGCGGACATCCCGATATGGTCTTGCATCCTATAGATAATACAGCTGTTGTTGTTGCTCCGAATGTTTTTGATTACTATGATGATGTATTTAAAAACAGCGGAATAAAAGTAATTAAAGGTGGTAAAACTTTAAGTAGAAACTATCCAAATGATATTGCATATAATGTAGCAAGAATTAGGAATTATGCTATACACAACTTAAAATATACGGATGAGGTTTTAAAATATTATTTGCAAAAATCAGATATAAGTTTTATCCACATAAACCAGGGATATGCAAAGTGTTCAACAGCTTGTATTAACTATGATAGAGCAATCACTTCTGATATTACAATTTATAATACTATTAGAAATTTAGGTCTTGAATGTCTGTATTTTAATCCTAAGAATGTGTATTTAAAGGGTTTTGAATATGGCTTTGCCGGAGGCTGCATGGGAATATTAAACCGCGAAAACTTTTTATTGACAGGCAAAATTTATGATGAGGCGGAAAGGGAAAATTTGTATAGCTTTGTTACAGGTGCAGGGCTTAAAATTATAGAAGGCTCAGATAATGTTTTAACAGATTATGGAACAATAATAGTAATATAAAAATTGTATAATTGCAAATGATAAAAGCAAATAATAATCCTACGAGAGGAGTGGCAGTTTGGAGCTTTTATCATTAGAAATAGATAGAAAAAATAATATCAGTTATTATAATATAATCAATGTTTTGACAAATTTACAACATAAGGGAATGACTGCGGTAATAGATACACAAAATGATTCCTATGATAAAATTATTTATAGTATAGATAAGATAGACGATAGAGATGAGTGTACAGACGAAATTAGCAGCAAAATAAATAATATTATAAAAGATTATATGATAGAGGAAGCTTATAAATATTTTGAAAAAAGCTATTTTTATTTTGAAGATAGTGAGAGTGCTTTAATTAAACAAAATATCGCAGAAGAGATAAATAACGATATAAAAACAAGTCTGATTTTTAAAAGTAAAATACATGAATATCTGCAGGATAATAACACAATAAACATAAATGGATTTGTGAAATTCAGGCTTAAATTTATAAAGGCATATGCTCAGCAGATAGTTGAGAAATGTATTGACAGCTATTTAATAAAAAAAGAATATTCAAACTTCATAAATATATTGAAATATTTTTCTGAAGAAGATTCGGAACTCAAAGAAAGTATAAATATAATTTTCAAAGACGGCAAACTACAAATATATGACGAAAGTATGAAAAAAATCAGTTTAATATCAAATGTTGAGTTCTCACAGGAACTTGAACCTTCAGAAATCATATATGACGAAAGTATTATTAATTCAATCATAACAATTTCTCCTAAAAAAATAATTATGCATTTGACAAGAAATTATGAAAACATGGATGAAGTAAGCAGAAATACTGTTGATATAATCAATAAACTCTTTATTGACAGAATAAAATTTTGCACCGATTGCAATGATTGCAAAAAATAAAATGAGTACCGCTTAGATTATATCTAAGCGGTACTTTTTAATACTTATTATTTATTTTTATCATGTATAATTTTTAATCCTTTAAGAAGCAGCTGCGGATCATATATATCTATGTATTCCGTTTCATCACTTATTATTCTTCCGAGTCCGCCGGTTGCAACAACCTTAATATTCTCATTTTTCATTTCTTCTTTTACTTTCTTGATAATATATTCGGTCTGACCGATATATCCGTAAACTAAGCCGGCCTGCATACTTGTAATTGTATTTTTAGCAAGTATAGAGCTCGGTTTTTTTATTTCAATGTTTGGAAGCTGGGCTGTTCTGCTCCATAGAGCATCAGCTGATATTTGAATACCGGGTGAAGTGATTCCATAAAGAAATTCACCCTGTTCACTGATAACATCATAAGTAGTAGCTGTTCCAAAGTCAATAACTATAAGAGGATCTTTCCCGCCGTATTGCTCATATGCAGCCACTGAATCTACAATTCTGTCTGCTCCTACTTCCTTCGGATTTTCGGATTTTATCATAATACCTGTTTTAATTCCGGGTCCTACAATTAACGGCTCAATGCCAAAATATCTTTTCATTGTATTTGTGAAAGAATGCATCACATTTGGAACTACCGAGGATATGATAGCACTGTCTACTTTTTTATAATTTATGTTGTTAAATTGGAGTAAGCTTAATATAGACATACCGTATTCATCAGCTGTTCTTTCTGTCTTTGTTAAAATTCTCCAGCTTCCCAACAAATCATCATTATTGTAAACCCCTAAAACTATATTTGTATTTCCTATATCTACTACTAAAATCAAGATGACCTCCAAATATTATTTGTTTAGTTTCATGTATATATTGACTACCGGTAATGTCAATATGGCGGCTGTAACAGCCTCTACTAATCCGTTTATACCTGCTATTCCGACAAAAAAAGCAATTATAGAGTTTGATAAACCGTAGTCGCTTACGATTTTAGCTCCATAAATAAGGTACAAAGCTATTACAACCAAAATTGTATTTGTTATTGCACCTGATGCACCTGCCAATATTGCAGATAAACTTTGAGCTCCTGTAAAATTGAATACTTTTTTTATACCCTTATAAACAAAGTAAGGGCTTATACCGATAAATATCCTTGGTAATATTGATATTAAAGGGTTTTGAAAAAAGTAATCAAATGCTGAAAGCGGAGCTATATACGCTCTTATAAGAGTGATCAGACCTGCAAGAAATCCCATCAGGGCTCCCATTTTAGGACCATAAAGTATGCTTGTTATTATGGTTGGAATAAACATAAAAAGCGCTATTGTAGCTGATGCTCCCGGTATAGCTGTAACCATAACAAAAACAATTGTTAATGATAGCATAACTCCTAAAAAAGTGAGTTTGCGTGTTTTATTGCTTGTATTCATTTATTTTCCTCCTGTTCTCGTTCTGCATGTTTTTATTGCCAATATACTTTATCATTAAGTTTTAGCAATAAGCAGATACAAGACAAATTACAAAAAACATTATAGCACAAAAAAATCAAATTTAAACAAAAATTTTTCTGTTATGTAAAATTTTTTGTAAATTTATGTTAATTGTATCATAACATATACCCAAAATTTTTTGATAAAATCATTTAATCGAATAAAGTCGTCATAAAAATATTCAATAGTATTTTTGCAAAATTCTTTTGTATTATGTATAATATTATTATACAATAGATATTATGCTTTAGGGAATTTTATGGAGGTTGAAATGGAAAAATTAACAGAAGAAAAAGACAGTATTTTAAGCTTAGTTAAAAGTCCATATATAAGAAGCTTTATAAAAAAATATAAGCTAGGTTATATAATAGGAGCTTTGTTTTTAATTCTAATTGATTATTTACAAACAAGAATACCGATAATTATCGGTAATGTTATTGATGGCTTAGAAAAGAATAATATTTCAATAGATGAAATCGGAAATAAGGCTATTACTCTTGCTATAGTCGCTGCAATTATCATCTTGGGAAGAATATTTTGGAGATTGCTTATTTTTGGTGCGGCAAGAAAAATAGAAAGAGATATAAGAAATGATTTGTTTGAGCATCTTGAGAAATTGTCTCAAAAATATTTCAATAACAATAAAACCGGAGAAATAATGGCATATGTAACAAATGACCTTGAGGCTGTAAGACAAGCTATGGCTATGGGTGTTCTAATGGTTTTTGACGTTGCGGCTCTTTTGATGTTCACTTTGTACAACATGGTTACGGAAATAAATGTATCATTAACTATAGCTGCTGTTATACCGCTTGTATTCATTGCCTTAGTTACTTCTAAATTGGGACCTACTCTGTTTAGAAAGTTTGCAAGCAGACAGGATGCATTCGCTAAAGTTTCCGACTTTGTTCAGGAGGATTTATCCGGCATAAAAGTAATTAAAGCCTTTGTACAGCAAGAGAAAGAAATAGAAGCATTTGAAAAGGTAAATCAGAATTATTTTAAAGAAAATATGAACTTAATGAAGATGTATGCCGCAATGAACCCTGTTATGACTTCTATTGCGGGAGCGGCAATGGCTGTTGCGATAGCATATGGTGGATACATAACTGTGAACGGAGCAATAACTGTAGGTAATTTTGTTGCGTTTTTGCAATTTTTAGGAATGCTTGTATGGCCTATGATGGCGATAGGTATGACAATAAATATTATAACAATGGGCTCTGCTTCTCTAAAAAGAATCGAATCAGTTTTACATCAAGAGGTAGAAATTTATGACTCGGATAATGCAAAGAGCTTAGATAATTTTGAAGGCAGCATAAAATTCAATAACTTAAACTACAAATATCCCGATACCGATACATATGCTCTTGAAAATATATCATTCGAAGTAAAAAGAGGCGAGACCTTAGGTATAGTAGGAAGAACAGGAAGCGGAAAAACAACCTTGGTTAATCTTCTGCTGAGACTGTACAATGTTGATAAGAACAGCATTTTTATCAGCGGAACAGATATAATGGATATTCCGTTAAAAACTCTCAGAGAAAATATAGGATATGTGCCTCAGGATAACTTTTTATTCTCAGACACAATTAAAAACAATATAGATTTCAGTAATGGAAGCTTGTCAATGGACAATGTTATCGGTGCTGCGGAATTTGCTTGTGTGCACGATAACATAGAAGACTTTAAGGAAGGCTATGAAACCATAGTAGGCGAAAGAGGAGTTACTCTTTCGGGAGGACAAAAACAAAGAGTTTCTATGGCGAGAGCACTGATTAAAGAACCTGAAATATTAATACTTGATGATTCTGTTTCTGCTGTTGATACAGATACAGAAGAGAAGATTTTAAATAATTTGGAAAAGCAAAGATCAGGAAAAACTAATATTATTATAGCTCATAGAATCTCGACAATTCAACATGCAGACCACATAATAGTAATTGATGAAGGCAAGCTGATAGAGCAGGGCAATCATGATCAATTAGTCGCTAATAACGGTTTGTACAATTCGCTTTATCAAAAGCAATTGCTTGAAAAGATGATAGATGAAGAAGCTTAGGAGGTGTGCGTATAAATGGAAGATATGGAAAACATGGACAATTTAGATGTCAAAAAATATAGCTTTAAAACGATAAGAAGATTGTTAAAATACGCAAAACCATATATAGGATGGTTTGCTATGGCTATAATTTTTATACTTCTGATAGTCGGACTTGAGTTATATCAGCCGATAATTTTGGGTAATGCAACAGATTTGATAGTAGAGAACATAAATACTCCTAACCCTGATGCCGGAAATCAGATAATCGTGTTGGGTCTTAAGTTTCTCGGAATAGTAGCTTTAAGCTTAATACTTAGTTACGCTCAGGCTATGGTTTTAGCTTATATAGGACAAAAAATTATATACAATATAAGATTAGATGTATTCAGACATCTTCACAAATTATCGATTAATTTTTTCAACAATAACCCGATAGGAAGACTTGTAACGCGTGCCACTAATGATATAGAAACACTTAATGA
>DGYI01000063.1:0-25205 GCA_002396645.1 Firmicutes bacterium UBA5010 | reverse complement strand
TTACTTCAATATTCTCGGTGGTTTCGAGAAAAACATACAGACAGATAAGAACTAAAATATCAGCTATAAACGCTTTTGTTTCCGAGCATGTTTCAGGTATGAAAGTTGTTCAGATTTTCGCTGTAGAAAATAAAATACTCGATAAGTTTAAGCAAAAAAGTGAGGAATTAAGAGCTAAACACATGAAGCAAATAACCATATTTGCTATCTATAACCCTTCGGCATATATGCTTAATATTGTAGCTTTGATACTTCTGATATGGTTTGGCGGAAAGATGTATCTTGCCGGAGAAATTACTATCGGAATGATAGTAATATTTCAAAGATATATAGGTAAATTCTTTGAACCTATCCAGGAATTTGCCGAGCAGTTAAACATTATACAATCAGCTTCGGCCTCTGCAGAAAGAATATTTAATTTACTTGATGAAGAGCCTGAAATTAAGGATTCTGAAAATGCTATAGAACTTAAGGATTTAAAAGGTGAAATAGAGTTTAAAAATGTGTGGTTTGCATACAATGAAGGTGAATGGATATTAAGAGACGTTTCCTTTAAAGTTAAGCCGGGTCAAAATGTAGCCTTTGTCGGTGCTACGGGAGCAGGTAAAACTACCATTCAAAACCTGATAAGCAGATATTATGATATACAAAAAGGCGAAATATTGATTGATGGAATCAATATAAGAGACATTAAAGTAGATAGCTTAAGAATGAATATCGGTCAAATGCTTCAGGATGTATTCTTATTTACAGGTGATATAAAAAGCAATATCAGATTGAGAAATGAGAATATAACTGACGAAGAGATTATTGAAGCTTCCAAATATGTCAATGCTGATGGATTTATATCAAAATTTAAGAAAAAATATGATGAGCCTGTTATTGAAAGAGGAGCATCCTTCTCAGCGGGACAAAGACAGCTGTTGTCATTTGCGAGAACTTTAGCATTTAAACCAAAGATACTTATACTTGATGAAGCAACCGCAAACATAGATACAGAAACAGAAAGCTTGATACAGGACGCTCTTGGCAAAATAATGCAAGGAAGAACAACCTTGATAGTTGCACACAGACTTTCGACAATACAAAATGCAGACAAGATAATTGTAATGCACAAGGGAAAAATTATTGAAGAGGGAACACATCAGGAACTTTTAACTAATCACGGAATGTACTATAAACTGTATAAATTACAATATGAGCACTAAGAGTATTAAATCAGTAAAAATCATTTTATTTTTTCTTTGTATAGCATTGTTAGCTTTGAGCTTGTCCCGTATTGTGAAGGATAATACCGTATTTAAATCAGAGGGATATTTAGAAGTGCATTTTTTTGATGTAGGAAAAGCTGATTCTATTCTTCTGATTAATTCGGGGGAGACAATGCTCATTGATGCAGGAGATACAAACGCTAAAGACATTATTATACCCTATATCAAAAATATGGGAATTAAAAAACTGGATACAGTCATATTTACTCATCCTCACAAAGATCATATAGGAAGTGCTGACAGTGTTATTAAAAGTTTTGAAATAGGGCAGATATACATGTCGGGTATTACACATACTACCAGAGCTTTTGAAAAACTTCTTGATGCTATAGATGAAAAGGGTAAGGATATAATAATACCCGATATCGGTGATAAAATTAAATTCGGAAATTGTGATGTGACTGTATTGGCTCCTATGAGAGAATATGATAATATCAATGATAACTCAATTGTTTTGATGCTTAAATATCAAGATACTAAATTCTTGTTTACAGGGGATATAGAAAGAGCTTCCGAGAGAGATTTAGTTGATGCCGGGGCAGATTTGAAAGCGGATGTTCTAAAGGTTGCACATCACGGGAGTTCAAGCTCATCCAAAAAATATTTTTTAGATGAGGTAAAACCTAAATATGCGGTTATAAGCTGTGGACAGGATATGGATAACGAATCCAAAAATCCTGGCAAAAAAGTATTAGAAAGCTTAAAAAGTATAGGAGCAGAAGTATTCAGAACAGATGAAATGGGTACAATAGTAATTAAAAGCGACGGTAAAAAAATAAGCTTTGATAAAAAACCATAGATTATAAACTTGGGGGTAAGATTGATATGAACTATGTATTAGATAGATTTGAAGGGGAAAATGCTATATTAGAGGATGAATACGGCAAAGATTTAATTATATCGATAAATGAACTGCCAAAATCGGCTAAAGAGGGAGACCTAATTAAATATATTAATGATACATACCTTATAGATATTGAAGGCACTGATGCCAGAAAAAAAAGAATAAATGAAAAAATGAAAAAGCTTATAAAAAAATAATAGTTAAATAATTAAAAAATAAGAAAAAAGAGTACAAAAGAGGATAAGTAAAAAGTCAAAGGATAATTCTAATATTGTTTTTTTGTAATAATTATGATAATAGTTGAATTTATTTACAAATAATAGTAAAATATTTCTAGGGTAATTTAATTATCCTAGAAAAAATATTTAAAGGGGATAAGGTGAAAAATATGAAAAAATTATTATCTAAAAAAGCTATTTTTACGCTTTTAATAACTATTTTATTACTTACATCAATGACTACTAGTTTTGCAAATACTCATGAACATACTTTGTCAAGAATGACATCTATAATGTATTCTGAATATAATTCTGAAAAACATATTGCTGGTTATACGATATATGATTGGTGTCGTTACTGCGATTATACAAAAGTTATTGATAAAAGCACTGTAATTTTACTACATGATTTATTAACAGGTAATTATCATGGTACTGGAACTACACATCATGTAGTTAGATACTGTAATGATTGCACATATGATGATTCATATACTTATACCTGTCCTGGAAATCCATGCATACATCCAAATTCAGTTAATCATCAAAATGAAGATATTGATTCCTTAAAAAAATTTGAAAATAAATTAGATTCTTTAAATTCAATTCTTTCAAAAATAAAGGAAAATTCAGATACTGATAATTTTACAGATGAAGACATTGATTCCTTAAAAAAATTTGAAAACGAACTAGATTCTTCAAATTCTATTTTTTCAAATTTAATAAAAGAAAATTCAGATACTGATAATCATCAAAATGAAGATATTGATTCCTTAAAAAAATCTGAAAATAAATTAGATTCTTTAAATTCAATTCTTTCAAAAATAAAAGAAAATTCAAATACTGATAATTTTACAGATGAAGACATTGATTCCTTAAAAAAATTTGAAAACGAACTAGATTCTTTAAATTCTATTTTTTCAAATTTAATAAAAGAAAATTCAAATATTGATAATTTTCAAAAAGATTTTAAAAATAGTGAAATTGAAAAAACAAGCTGTACTAATCATAAGCTAAATAGATACATAGCTTCTAATTTTGATGATTTGGGACCATCAGGACACAGATACAGTTATATTGAGTATATTTATTGCAGTAATTGTGCTTATATAGAGTATATTACAGAACTGGAACAAGAAGTTTTACCACATAATTTATCAACAGGTAATTATCATGGTGCTGGAACTACACATCATGTGCTTAAATATTGTAATGATTGCCCATATGACGATTCATATACTTATACATGTCCAGGAAATCCATGTATATCGCCATTATCAGTTGATTAAAAATATTAATTAATTTAAAAAAATATAATCTTTGTTTATTAGGTATTTTTCTAATATATTTGAAGCTTTTTACTTGATATTATTATTTGTAAAAATTTTCATCTTAATTTTATTTAGACACAATAATTAAAGTTAAAATAATAAACTCCGCATAGCTGGATATTATTGCAATGCATATAATTTCTAATATTGAAGACAATAAATAATGAATATTAAGAAACGGAGGTTTATTATGAAAAAACGTTTATGCTTATTAATGGCTCTAGTGTTATTGATAGTATCGTTGGTAGGATGTACAAATACTGAAACACCGAATAATAATGGTTTGCCAAATAATAATAATGGCTTACCAAATAATAATAACGGAACAAACAATAACAACGGAACAAATAACAATGGCACAAATAATAATAATGGTACGAATAACAATGACTTGCCATAATGCAATTGTGATCTGTTTCTAAATAAGGTATATTACGCAGCCTCTAATTTTATATTAAGATACACTGTTTTTAAAATAGTGATTTTATATACAAATTAGAGGTTTTTTTATTGATTTTTGCTTGCTTTAATGTTAGTATATCTCTAAGCTTGAAATTATAATTTAGAATAAATTAAATTATCTGGGAGGATATTATGGATAAACAAACCGAATATGAGAAACACACACATTCTCATACCGAAACAAAAGCTATAATAAACAGAATTTCAAGAGCTATAGGACATTTGAGTGCTGTAAAAGTCATGGTTGAAGAAGGAAGAGATTGCAACGAAATTTTAATTCAAATTGCCGCTGTAAAATCTGCTGTAAATAATATAGGTAAAATCATGTTAAAAGACCACATTTCTCATTGCTTAGTAGATGCAGTCGAAAAAGAAGATTACGACTATTTAAGCTCATTAAATGACGCAATAGATAAGTTTATAAAATAAATAACATAAAAACAAAACATTATTATCACATTAACTATTGCGCATCCGTAGATGCTAAATATGTTCCTGCAATCATTATTATAAGTGCCGCAATAAATGAAATTGATGGTATTTCTTTAAACAATACGAGAGATATCGCTACTCCTATAAATGGTGCTACAGCATAATATGTACTTGTTTTTGCCGCACCCAATTCTCTTTGTGCATAAACATAAAAAAATATGCTCAAACCATAAGCAATGAATCCAAGAAACAATGCACCTGATATATATAACATGCTTCCGCCGAATTCTTTAAGAAAAAGTGCTATCATAAGTGAGCCTAATCCCGAGCCGAAGCCTTTTATAACTGTAATCTCCAATGGATTTTTGTCTGAAAGCATTCTTGTACAGTTGTTTTCAAGACCCCAGCTAAAGCAGGCAAGTATAACAAATAAAGAGCCTGCAGAAAATGAAAAACTGCTTATATCGTCAACGGATAATATTGTACTTGATACTGTTACAAAACAAATTGCAAGCCATAATCTTTTTGATATTTTTTCCTTAAATATAAACAATGCTATAAGAGATGTTGCAACAATCTCAAAATTATTAAGAAGTGAAGCGTTTGCTGCGGTTGTAGAAGATAATCCTATCATTAAAAAAATAGGAGCAGCAATATCTAAAGTAATCATTCCGACTACATAGGGCAGTTCCTTTTTTGTCAGAGACAATTCTTTATTTTCTTTACCAAGTTTTTTTTGAATAAAACCTATAATTGACATTCCTATTCCTGCACCCAAATACAAAAGAGCAGCCATCATAGTTGGTGATAATTCTTTTAAAAGAATTTTTGAGAAAGGGGAACTGATTGCATACAATGCAGCAGCTAGTATGGCCATTAATATTGAGATATTATTTTTTTTATTCAAAGCAAGCTACCTCCGATTTAAATATAAAACCATATATCCCCCTATAGGGGATAAGTAATTTTATCATCGGTAAACAAAAAAATCAATATGAAGATTGTTTGAATTTTATATTTCAAAGATTGAATAATTAAATGAGATTGTAATAAAAACATGGCATATTTAAAAATATAAGGCATAAAAAATTGACAAACAATAAAAAATAAACTATAATTAAAAATGAACTTAATGCCTATAGAAAGTAGATAAGAGGAGGCCGTTTTAGTATATTTTTTTGTGCTAAAAATTGTCTCATTTTTTATTTATATAAATAATACTTAGAATAACTTTATGGAGGAAAACATGGAAAAAATTATTATTACGGGAAATGACTTAACACTGGAAAAACTAGTTAAGGTTTGTAGAGAATATGCCTTTGTTGAGCTTGCAGATTCAGCTAAGGACAGAGTTTTAAAATCAAGAAAAATAGTGGATGATTTTGTTGACAACGGAAAAGTTGTATATGGTATTACAACAGGATTCGGAAAATTCAGTGATGTAAGCATTTCAAAAGAAGAATCAAAACTTCTTCAAAAAAATCTTATAATCACTCATGCTGTAGGTGCAGGAAATCCTTTGGCTACAGAAATAGTAAGAGGAATAATGCTTTTAAGAATTAACAATTTGGCAAAAGGCTATTCGGGAGCAAAACTTGAAACTATACAAACATTCATAGACATGTTAAACAAAAGAGTTCATCCTATAGTACCTGAGAAAGGCTCTTTGGGAGCGAGCGGGGATTTAGCACCATTATCACATGTTGTTTTGCCTATGATAGGTCTTGGAGAAGCAGAATTTAACGGAGCGGTAATGAGCGGTGAAGAGGCTATGAAAAAGGCTTCAATACCTACTATAGAACTTACTTCAAAAGAAGGTCTTGCTCTTATAAACGGAACACAGGTCATGACATCTGTAGGGGCTCTTGCTTTATATGATGCACTTAATTTAGTTAAAACTGCTGATATTGCGGCAGCATTGAGCTTTGAAGCTCACAATGGAGTTTTAAACGCACTTGATCATAAATTACACGATGTAAGACCTCATAAAGGACAGAAGGACAGTGCAAGAATATTGTTACAGCTTTTAGAAGGAAGCAAAATGACTTCGAAACAAGGCGAGGTAAGAGTACAGGATGCGTATTCTTTAAGGTGTACACCTCAGGTACACGGTGCAAGTAAGGACGCAATAAATTACGTAAAAGAAAGAGTTGAAATAGAAATAAACTCTGTAACAGATAATCCTATCATATTCCCTGAAACATTAGAAGGAATATCAGGCGGAAACTTCCACGGTCAGCCAATGGCTCTGAGCTTTGACTTTTTAGGGATAGCATTATCTGAAATTGCAAATATCTCAGAGAGACGTCTTGAAAGATTAGTAAATCCATCACTTAGCGGACTCCCTGCATTTTTAGTTGAAAAAGGCGGACTTAATTCAGGATTTATGATAGTTCAATACTCTGCTGCAGCTTTAGTATCAGAAAATAAAATCCTTTCTCATCCTGCGAGCGTTGACAGCATACCGTCTTCAGCAAACCAAGAGGACCATGTATCTATGGGAACAATTGCTGCAAGAAAAGCAAGAGAAATTATGCAAAATGTAAGAAGAGTTTTGGCAATGGAAATTATGTGTGCTTGTCAGGCTATTGACTTAAGAGGAAACAAGGGCTTAGGCAAAGGAACGGATGCAGCATATAACTTAGTAAGAGCATCAGTTCCGACACTTGTTGAGGACAGACCTTTATATGAAGATATAAATAAATGTGAAAATATAATTATAAACGAAGAATTAGTAAACAAAGTGGAATCTTCGGCAGGAATTATTGAATTTTAATTTTCTGGAACTGATTTCATTTTGAATTATATTTAATTCAATAATAGAGAAGTACAAAAGCGTTTTGTTTTTTCATAATAAGATTTTTCCTGATTTTGTAAGGGTTAAAATCTTTGATTAAAAACTTAAACGCTTTTTATATTTTTGCTTTTAAATATATTTTGTCCTCATATTTATCAAATTCAGCTTTATTTTATTATCATGCAGCTTTTAATTTATAGACAAAAAGTCTATACTATTATATAATATCCGTAATATTAAAATGATTTAAACAAAATCTAAAACTGATAATTTTATTAACGATATTATGTTTCAAATACAGTTTGAAACTATATTAACTATATAAAAATTAAGATGAAAATGAAAGTATAAAGCTCCACGGAGCTAAAGTTCCGATGGAACAAAAAAAATCATTATTCGTCTATATATGTGAGTGGGGTGGAAAAATGCAAGATAATGAGCTTATACTTATTAAAAAAAGTATAAGAGGCGATGTTGATGCTTTTGAAGAGCTTATTAAGGATTATAAGAAGATGGCGTATAATATTGCATTAAGAGTTTTGCGAAGTAAGGAAGATGCTGAGGATATATCTCAAGAAGCTTTAGTTAAGGTTTTTAAGAATATAGGTTCATTTAATATGAAATCAACCTTTAAGGTATGGCTTTACAGAATAGTTATGAATACATGCCTTGATTTTAAGAGGAAGAAAAACATTATTACATACTCAATCGATAAACCTCTTGAAAATGACGAAAGTGAAATAATGCAGGAGATACCAGATAATTCTAATAATCCGGATATTGTTATTCAAAACAAATTGGAATCTCAGATGTTATATGAATGTATTGATATGTTAGACGATGATTTCAGAACAGTTATAGTTTTAAGAGATGTACAGGGTTTATCGTATAGGGACATAGCCTCTATTTTATCATGCAATGAAGGTACTGTAAAATCAAGATTAAATAGAGCAAGAAAAAAATTAAGGGAGATTATTACCAAAAAACTGCAGGAGATTGAAAGTTAGGAGGTGTGAATGTGAATTGCTTAGAATTTAATGATTTATTATTTAGTTATATTGACAGTGAGTTTGATAATTCAGTTGAATTAAATGATTCTCGTAGGAAAGAATTTGAAGAGCATATAAAGACTTGTCCGTCTTGTGAAAAAGAATACAATGCATATCAAAAGATGATTAATGATATTCACGCCTTACCGATGGAGGAACTTCCAAAGGGATATTGTAAGAAACTAAATGCAAGACTTGAAGATGCGAGACTTGATATATTTAAGAAAAAACGCAGCAATCTTGTAAAATATGTCGGTATTGCCGCATCATGTGTTTTGGTTATTTCAGCAATTTATTTTGCGGGAAATAATTTCGGCGGATTTTCAAAAGACATGAACGATATGCTTGGGAGAAATGAGAACAGCTCAGGTTATGGCACAGAAGAAAAATCTTCATTGCCGCAGGATATTGCACGAGATGATTTCACTGATGGGTCTCCGGAAATGGAAGATAAGGGAGATAAAGATTTAGCATTATCGTATCAGAAATTCGGGATTGCATCATTACAGGCGGAAAATAAAATCATCAAATCAGGATCATTGGAGATAGAAATTTTAGATTTTGATAAATTTATTGAAGACTTGAATGGTGTAATAAAAGATAAGAATGGATATATTGAGCATAGTCAAACATCAGTCAGACATAAAACAGAATATAAAGAATACAGATATGCTAATCTTAAACTGAGAGTCCCTCAGGAAGATTTTTATGACGTGGTCGATTATATTGATGACGAATCTGATGTCTATAACAAATATATAAACGAAAAAGATGTAACAAAAGACTATTATGACAAGCAAAATATTTTGACAAATCTTGAGGTTCAAGAGAACAGGCTCAGAGAGCTGTATGATAAAGCAGAAAATGTAACAGAAATATTGGCTCTTGAGAATGAAATAAGACGTGTCAGAACAGAAATCGATGCCTATAGTATTGATTTAGGGAATATTGATGACAGAGTTAATATGGCATCTATTGAATTAACAGTTACTGAAATTGAAGGCAGAAGCATAAACATAAAAGCATCAGATGACCTATGGAGCAGAGCGAAGAAAGGCTTTATAAGAACAGTTAACGGCATAATAGATTTTGTACAGAACTTGGTAGTTTGGATGATTTCCTATATACTTGTTATAATTCCTGCTTTAATATTGGGAATTATCATATATAGGCTTATAAAGAAAAGAATCATCAAAATTCGCTGATAAATTTACACATTTGTAGAATCGAAGAATAAATTTGTTTCTTCACAAAAAAAAGAGCGTTCAAATACGCTCTTTTTGTTTACATATTAATAAAAATTATGTACAATGGTAAATATAGAGAATTTAATACAATAATATTAATGTAAGTATTATTTTATGGAGAATATAATGGAAACTATTAACGTTTTAGAAAATCAAAAAAATATTATAGATTTAAAAACCGGAGATAAAATAGATGCATTTGTTTTGGTAAAAAGCTATGATTTAAAAAAGACAACAGCAGGTAAACAGTATCTTGACTTAAACCTTGTAGATAAAAGCGCTGAGATTAACGCTAAGATATGGGAAAATGCAAAGGAAAATGAAGAAATTTTAAAAGATAACAGCATAATCAAAATAAGAGGAGAGGTGCTTGAATGGGGTGGCTCATTGCAGCTGAAGCTAAATAAAATCAGAGCTCCCTTTGGAAATGAAGATATAAAAATTTCTGAGCTTGTTCCTTCCGCTCCTCTGGATTCTTCGGAAATGATGGATGAGCTTATATCTTATGCTAATAAAATAATAGATAAACAAATACGAACTCTTGTCGGAAACATAATTGACAAGTATAAGTCCAAGCTTATGTATTTCCCGGCAGCAAAAAAGAATCATCATTCATACCGCGGAGGACTTTTATACCATGTCCTGAGAATGCTAAGAGCAGGAGAAAAACTCAGCTTAGTTTATGATTGCATTGATACAGACTACATATATGCCGGAGTTATTTTACATGATATATGCAAGATAAAAGAGATGGATTCGGATGAACTGGGGGTAGTTTCCGACTATACAATGGAAGGAAAGCTGCTGGGACATATAATTCAAGGTATAAAGGAAATAGAAAATGAAGGGGAAAAAATAGGGCTGGACAGAGAAAAAAGTGTGGTATTGCAGCATATGGTATTATCTCATCATTATGAACCGGAGTTTGGAAGCCCAAAAAAACCTATGACATTAGAGGCAGAAATACTGCATTATCTTGATATAATCGATGCAAGAATTTTCGATTTCGATAATGCCTTAAAAGCAGTAAATGAAGGTGAATTTACAGATAAAATATGGCTTTTGGACAATAGAAACCTTTATAAAACAAAGAATAATATCAAATCTTCAACAGATTAAATAATAAAATGGAGGAACTGCATGATGAACGTCATAGAGGTTAATATAGGAAACAGAACATTTACGGTTAAAACAGATGAAAATGATGAACACGTAAAAAAAGTTGAGAAGCTTATAAATGAGCAGTTAGACGTGTTTGCAGTAAACAACAGAAAATACAATGAAGCAGAAAAACTCATAATAGCCTCATTTACAATATCCGATAAGTACGTGAAACTATTGAAAGAGCTGAGTGAAGTAAAAGAAGACTACAAGATGCAAATTCAAGAGTCAAAAGAAAGAATTATCTCTTTATATAAGGAAAATGAAGAACTTAGGCGAAAAATAGATTCTATACTTACCGAAAAAGAAGAACTAGATACATTATTAAAATCGCAAAAAGACAACCAACAGATAAATTCTTCCAAAATAAATGATTTGGAAAAACTACTAAGTGAAAAAGAGAAGAGTCTTGTACAAATTGAAATAGAGCTTGAGGAACTCAGAAGACAGACAGATAGCCTTAATGAAAAATGTACCGAACTTAGCTTCGACAGAGAGAAATTCTTAAAAGACTTATCAGAAGCAGAAGTGGAGAAAAATGAACTTAATTCAAGGATATCAAAGATGCTCAATAAGCTTAATGAAAAAGATAAAACGATATCTCAAAATGAGCTTACAATAAGCCAAAATAAGAAATCTATAAATGAACTGAGCCAAAAATTGAACATTATTAATGACGGTACCAGAAAATCTTCAGATACAATTAAAAACTTAGAGGACGAAAAAAATAAATTAATTAACGAAATTGATGCAATGAAGCAAAAAATGGCTGAAAAAGATGAAATGATAGGTCAAAATTATAAATTCATTGAAGAATTGAAAATATTAAAAGAAGAAATCGGTAAAAGGCATGATAGAGTAAGCGATGAAAAAGAAAAATATCTGGAAGAGCTCCTATTAGCTAACAGCGAAATAGAAAATCTTAAGTTTTCAATGAATGAAATGAATGAGAGACTAAACAGAAAAGAAGCCGAAAATTATCAAAATTTGGTATACATAGAAGAGCTCAAAAAGGAAAACAATGAATTATTAAATCTGTTAGATGAAGAAACATCAAACAACAAGGAGTTAAGATGACTAACAAAGCGGAACTTTTAGCACCTGCCGGAAGCAAAGAGGCATTTTATGCGGCCGTGAACAGCGGTGCTGATGCGGTATATTTAGGAGGCAAAAACTTTAACGCCAGACATTATTCGGAAAACTTCAGCAATGAGGATTTGGCTGAAATTGTAAAATATGCTCATAATAAAAATACAAAGGTATATATTACTGTAAACACTATTTTGAAGGATACTGAAATCACGGATGTACTTAATTATGTATTCTATTTATATGAAATAGACGTTGACGCTGTTATAGTTCAGGATATAGGACTTATATACCTTATAAATAAATATCTGCCCGATTTTAGTATAAATGTAAGCACACAGGCTTCAATATATGATAAATACGGTGCGGAATTTTTTGAATTTGCAGATAATATTGAAAAGCTTATTTTATCAAGAGAGCTTTCACTTGAACAAATAAGAGAAATAGTTAAAAGCACAAGTCGCGACATAGAAACATTTATACACGGTGCACTTTGTATGTGCTATTCAGGACAATGTTATTTTAGCAGTTTTCTTGGCGGACGAAGCGGAAACAGAGGGAAATGCGCCCAGCCATGCAGGCTTAATTACAGTTTTTTTGATGAAAAAAGAAATTCTTCTGTAGAAAAGTTTGATCAAAAACCACTTTTAAGTCTTAAGGATTTTAAAGCAGGAAATTCAGTCTGTGATTTAATTGATGAGGGTGTTAAGACCTTGAAAATTGAGGGAAGGATGAAATCTCCCGAATATACAGCTATTGTTACCGAATATTATAGGAAAATAGTCGATAATTATACGAAAAATGCAAATCATGACATATCTGCCATAGAAAAAAAGGCAGAGTCTGTGTTCAGTCGTGGATTCACAAACGGATATCTAAGCCAAAACTCAGAAGATATGTTTGCGGGTATAAGTACCGGATCTAAAGGTGCTGACATAGATGATATAATTGATGAAATAAAAGAAAAAACTAAACCTTATAGCATTTGCAGAAGAAATAATATCAATTTAGCCATAGAGATAAAGCTTGGCAGCAAAATAAAGCTCACAGCAAATGATGATAAGTATGAAGTTATAGTTTACAGCAATGAAACAGTCGAAGAAAGCATTAAAAATCCAGTAACAAGAGAAATTATAGAAGAACAGCTTAATAGGTTTGGGAATACTGTATTTAAACTTAATAACCTTCAAATAGAGTTTGACGAAAATGCGTTTGCGGGAAAAAGTACACTCAATCAACTCAGACGTGACGCAGTGGATAAGTTGTATGAATTAAACGCAAATTATTATAAAAGGCAGAATATAAGAAGAATCAGCAGGCAGGAGCTGTTCGCCGGAAGCAATTTCATTGCAAGAGAGGACATTAAGCCTAAAATCAGCCTTAAAATCAATTCTGAGGATGAAATAAAATCTATTGATATCTCCAAAATCGGACGCATTTATGTTCCTTTTAGTTTGGGATTATCCGATGAACTAAAAACACATTTAGTAGAAACAGATATTGAAAAATACCTATATATGCCTAATATTGCCGGCGATGATATTTATAATTATTTAATGAATAATTTAAGTATCTATGAGGATATTTTTGATGGTGTTTGCGTAAATAATATAGGCAGCTACAGTTTTTTTGAAAAATACAGTAAGTTAAAAATACATTGCGGATATTTTTTTAATATTATAAACTCTTATAATGTAAAAGCTTTACAGGAAAAGGGTGCTGAAGGTATAACTTTTTCTGTAGAAGCAAATATTAAAGATATTGAGTCTATATCTGAATACACTGACATAAAAACCGAATTGGTATCATATGCCTATGTGCAGTTGATGACAATGAAAAATTGTCCGTTTTCAGTTTTGAAGGCTTGCAAAAGCTCTGGCAATTGCAGTGTATGTGAATATAGAACAGGATATAAGCTAAAGGATAGAATTAATGTTAATTTTAATATAGAAAGAGAGCTCTCGGAACTGAAGTTCCCTAAAAATAGACTTTCAATACTATATAACAGTGTACCCTTGACGACAATAGGAAAAACTAATGAATTTTTAGATTATAATATTAACTATTATTTCATTGACAGCAAGTGGGCCGAGGATATTAATGCGGTTATAGATGTTTTATATAAGGAAATTAATGAGCAATATATTGAAAATAGCGAATATGACATATTAAAATCAAACAGCTTTACAAGAGGACATTATTTCAAAAATATTCTGTAGATATATAAGCTGAACTAGAGTTCAGATTGTGAATTAAAACTTGACTTATAGAGTAAATTTTTTGTAAAGGATGAAAAAATCGTGAAAGAAAAAGAAAATTTAAATAAAATGAGACAAAAATCTAAAAATGTCTTAGAGTTTAGAAAAATAATAGAGCAAGTAGAAAGCTTTGCCAAAACAGAGCCGGGAAAAGAACGAGTAAGAAAAATAGATACTTCGGATGACTTAGAAGAAGTCACGCGTATGCAAAATGAAACTGCTGAAGCTTATTCTCTGATTATGGAAAAAGGAAGAGCTCCTTTCGGAGGAATATATGATATAAGAGAATATGCAAAAAGGGCAGAACTGGGAGGAAGCATATCGATAATCGGACTTCTTAGATGCGCTGATACTTTAAGAGCCGCAAGACTTCTCAAAAATCATATTCTTCTTAACAGAAAAGAAGAAAGAGTTTATGAGATAATTGACGGATTGTGCCAAAACATATATATAGACAAAAATATTGAAGACGAGATATATTTTGCTATCATATCCGAGGAAGAAATATCGGATGACGCAAGCCCCGAGCTTAAAAGAATCCGTAAGGAAATCGCCATAAAAACTTCAGCTATAAGAAATAAGATAAACTCTATGGTAACTTCTTCCGAAACTCAGAAATATCTTCAGGAGCATATAGTCACGATGAGAAACGACAGATATGTTCTTCCGGTTAAAGCTGAGTATCGTTCAATGGTAAAAGGCTTAGTTCATGATCAATCATCAAGCGGAGCAACATTATTTGTTGAACCGATGCAAATTGTTGAGATGAACGGTCAGTTATCTGCACTGAAAATCGATGAAAAAAAAGAAATAGAGAGAATACTTTATCAATTGAGCTCAATGGTAGCTGAAATAGAGGAACAAATAAAAACTAACCATGAAATTTTAAAAGACCTTGATTATATGTTTGCAAAGGGCGAATATGCAATCAGTATAAATGCGATAATGCCTGAATTAAACGATAAGGGACACATAAGAATAAAGAATGGACGACATCCTCTTATAGACAAAAAAGTCATAGTTCCTATCAATGTATGGGTTGGTGATGAATTCACACAGCTTATTATAACAGGGCCAAACACAGGAGGAAAAACCGTAACACTAAAAACTCTCGGACTTTTCAGTCTTATGGCTATGGCAGGTTTGCATGTTCCGGCAGATTACGGAACTACACTGTCGATTTTTGATGCTGTATATGCCGATATAGGTGATGAGCAAAGTATAGAACAAAGTCTAAGTACATTCTCATCACATATGACTAATATTGTAAAAATTATGAATGAGGTTTCAAGCAAAAGCTTTGTATTATTTGATGAGCTTGGAGCGGGCACTGACCCTGATGAAGGAGCGGCACTTGCTATGGCCATACTTGATACACTCAGAGAAAGAAACATTGTAACTGCCGCGACTACGCATTACAGCGAATTAAAGCTGTATGCCTTGACAAACGAAGGTGTGTGCAATGGAAGTGTTGAATTTAGCTTAGAAACACTAAGCCCTACCTACAAGGTTTTAATAGGTGTTCCGGGAAAATCAAATGCATTTGCTATCTCTAAAAAAATCGGCTTAAGCGACGATATAATATCAAAAGCAAAAGAAATGATAGAAAAAGAAACTGTTCAATTTGAAGATGTATTGGCAAAAATAGACAATGACAGAAAATACATCGAACAAAAAAGAATAGATATAGATAATCTTAAGCTCGAGCATGATAAATTATATAAAGAAGTTCTTGCAAAAGAGAAAAAAATCAATGATAAAAACAATAAAGTTATCAGTGAAGCAAATTATGAAGCACGCAGAATACTTGATGAGGCTAAAAAGGAAGCGGCGGAAATAATAAAAGAGTTAAAACAAATCAATATTGATATGGATAGCGAAAGAAGCAGGAAGGCATATGAATTAAGACAAAGCCTGAATGACAGGATGCGTGAAATTGACGACAAATTGTTTGAAGGCATAAAACCTGATTATGAACAAGAAGATATAGTGGAAAATGAAGATATCAAAAAAGGTGATTATGTTTTAGTAAAAAGCTTGAATCAAAAGGGTTATATTATAGATATGGATAATTCAAATCAGGCTACAGTTCAAATCGGTCTTTTAAAGATGAAAGCTAAACTCGATGAATTAGTAAAAATACAATCTGAGGAAGAGAAAAAACAGACCGTAAAAACAGGTAAAATGGTGAAATTAAGAACAAAATCAATAAAACCAAGTATTGATTTAAGAGGAATGAACCTGGATGAAGCGATCATGGAAATAGACAAATATTTAGATGATGCGTATCTATCAGGCTTGAACGAGGTTTCAATCATACATGGCAAGGGAACCGGAATATTAAGAGAAGGAATTAAACAATATTTAAAATCGCATAGATATGTTAAAGAATTCAGAATAGGAAACTTTAATGAAGGCGGAGACGGAGTAACAATAGTATCATTTAGCTGAAAATTATAAAAAACGGAGGAGTAAAATGGATTTTAAATTAAAAGTCGCACAAATTTTTAATCAATTGGAAGAGGATCTGACAGTTGATGATGCGCTTCAAATGATAGAGATACCACCAAATTCAGATATGGGAGATTTCGCGGTTCCATGCTTTAGATTTGCAAAAAAATATAAAAAAGCACCGGCTGTGATTGCGTCTGATTTAATATCTAAAATCGGTGATATAGAAGAATTTGAAAAAATTGAAAATGTAGGACCTTATATAAACTTTTTTGTAGACAAGATGCACTTTGCAGAAAAAGTGTTAAAAGAAGCCTTTATTCAAAAAGAGAAATATGGAAGTGACAATATTGGAGAGGGAAAAGGCGTTATAGTTGAATTTTCTTCGCCTAATATTGCAAAGCCGTTTCATATAGGGCATATACGTTCGACTGTTATAGGTCATTCTATATATAAGATACATAAATATCTGGGATATGACACTGTTGCTATTAATCATTTGGGAGATTACGGAACACAGTTTGGAATGCTTATTTCAGCCTATAAAAAATGGGGAAACAAAGAAGAAATCGAAGCAAATCCAATACCTGAACTATTGAAAATATATGTGAGATTCAACAAAGAGGCAGAAACTGACGAGAGCCTGAGAGATGAAGCAAGATATTGGTTTAAGGAACTTGAGAACGGCAACCAGGAAGCATACGATTTATGGTCTTGGATAAGAGAAGTAAGTCTTAAAGAATTTAACCGAGTTTATGATATGTTTGGCATAAAATATGATTCTTTTGCAGGTGAGAGCTTCTATTCAGACAAAATGCCGGCAGTTGTGGAGGAATTAAAAGAGAAAAATCTTTTAAAGGAGTCTGGCGGAGCCCAAATAGTAGAACTTGGTGAATACGGATTAACAGACTCGGTCATCATAAAAAGCGATGGCTCTACGCTATATGCCACAAGAGATATGGCAGCTGCAATTTACAGAAAAAAGACATATGATTTTTATAAAAATATTTATGTTGTGGGTTCTTCTCAAAAACTGCACTTTGATCAATGGAGAAAAATTCTTGAACTTATGGGCTACGAATGGTCTAAAGACTGTGTGCATGTTATGTTCGGTACTGTCAGTTTAGAAGACGGTGCATTGTCAACAAGAAGCGGAAGAGTAGTGTTTTTGGAAGATGTTTTAAAAAAAGCAGTTGAAAAAACAAGAGAAATTATTGATGCAAGAAATCCAAATCTGGAAAACAAAGATGAGGTTGCAAAACAAGTTGGTATAGGTGCGGTTATATTCCAGGAGTTATTTAATACAAGAATAAAAGATTATATGTTCTCTTGGGAAAAAACTCTAAGCTTTGAAGGTGAAACAGGACCTTATGTACAATACACTTATGCAAGAACATGCAGTATTTTGAAAAAATCATATATTGAAATTGATGAAAATATAGACTTTAAAGTATTATCCGACAAGCCTGCATTCAATGTTATTAAGAAATTGGACGCATTTAAGGCTGCTGTACTTAGTGCGCATGACAGATATGAACCATATTTTATAACCAGATATATAGTCGGACTTGCACAAGAGTATAACAGATTTTATCATGAGTGTCCTATACTTGTAGATGATGAAAATGTTAAAAAATCAAGACTTTTACTGACTAAGACGGTTAATATGGTGCTTAAAACAGGATTAGGACTTTTGGGTGTGGATACACCCGAGCAAATGTGATGATTTCAATACATTAATCGAAATTACACTAATTATGTAAAAAAAATATCCTTGACTTTCCATTAAAGGTTAAATATAATACATTCTGTGCTTAAAAGGAATTTTAAAAAATCCTTTGGAAATTTTAGAAAAAATTACCAAAAAACTTAAGAATAGGAGAAAAGATGGAAAGCAAAAATATAAAACAGTATATGGGACTTATAATGTTTGTGTGTTTGATTTCATATGTATTTTTATTCAAATTAGGCACTATTGTTGATGCGGAGATTTTATCTTACGAAGAAACAACAAAACTTAGATTAAAAGAAATAACTAATACATATGAACTATTAACACCAACGAAAGTCCTTGAAAATCGGCTATTAGTCTTTGTCAATGTTGAAACCGGACTAAATTATAGCGAAAGTCAATTTATGATTGACAAGTGTAGGGATAATGATATAGATTTATTCTTGCTGCTGGGCTTATTAAGAAAAGAAAGTGGGTTTAATCCGAATACCACAGGCAATAGCGGTGAAATCGGACTTGGACAATTAATGGAAAGGACAGCAAGACATTATTCTAATCAATTAGGATATGAGTATAGCAAAGAAGATACCTATGATCCTATAAGAAATATTGATTTAGCAGTAGAGCATTTGTCGTATTTAAAAGAATTATATAATGATGATGAGCACAAAATTTTGACAGCATACAACAGAGGAACAAAGGGTCTTGAAAATTATATAAAAGACAAAAGATCACCTTTTGAAGATTATAGCATGAGTACTTATTCTGTTGGAGTGCTAAAATATCGAGATGAATTCAAACAACGATTTGAAAAATTTCAAAATAAGTAGTATAATATAACTGATATTGTTGTCAGTTATAGCTTATATAGCTGATAGGAACTATCAGCTATATTTTTTATCTATGGAGAAAAGGGTAAAAGAAACTAAAAGTAATGAAAGGATATGCACAGAGTTTGCCTTTAGCAAACTTTGTCCATTGCACAATTGTTTAGTTTCTCTTGAGAAGAGAGACCGGGATTGTTGTGAAGTCTGTGCATGGGCATAATAATGGAACAAAGAATTTTTGAATTTATAAAATACTGCTATTCAGATAGTTTAACAGAAGAAATCCCTGAGTTAAATTACCAGCTTTTTACGATATCCTTAAAATCTATGCTTCCGTTTGAAAATAAAATCGGATGTAAATTTGATGAACGTAGATATTCGGATGAGGTAAAAACCTTGAGATATTATATTAACGGAGAAGATGAATTAGTCATAAACAAGATAAAACAAAACAAACCCTTGATAGTTCTTGATAATCTGATTGAATATAAAATAATACCTATAGTTATATCAAACGTACTGTGGGAGAACATAATAAACGAGGTCTTAAAATGTGTAGTTTTTTATACATACAGTAAAGAAAGCATACTGGAGGCTATTGCTCTTTCGTCTTTATTGCATGAATACATTGAAAATAACAGCACAGATAAAGACTGCCTGCATGAAATCACTAAAAAAAGAATAATTGAATTTTCAATAAAAGATTTTTTTAAGGATAATTTTAGTGTACCTGCAAAAAATAGTTACATCATAAACTTTGAAAGAGATCGTATTTCATATATAATGAAAGATAATATATTTGACAGGTCTTCTATATCGGATAAAAAGATAACTAAGTATGTATTATACAATGACAGAGGATTTTCTCCGGAGAATACTCAGGCATTTTCTGAAAAAGACGCTAAGGATGCTTTTATAACAGATTCAAACAATATAAATCTATTAAACTTAGGTTCATATTTATATAAATTAAGAAAAGGCATATTAGACCCGAGAAAAATAAAATACAATCCTGACGATAATATAGACCTTAAAATATATACGGAAAAAGAAAGCTTTACACATCCGATTTTGGGAAAATGCCTTGTGATAAAAAGAACTGAGAACATGGCAATTGTGAAAACAAAAACAGGAAACATAAAAGTTAAAAGAGTGAAACCTGTTCACTCTATATGAATGATATGAGATTTTTCATATAATTTTGAGTAATATGAGGTAAGCATAACTATGAAAACTTTATTAGTATCTCTGGATTCTAAATTTATCCATTCTAATCTTGCGCTTAGATATATAAAAAATTACTGTGCGGATAACTTTGATATAGAGATAAAAGAATTTACAATAAATCAAAAGATAGAATATATAACCGACGAAATTATAAGCTCAAGAGCTGATTTGATATGCTTCTCATGCTATATATGGAACATGGAATATATTAATGAAATAATATATATTTTAAAAATTGCAAATCCAAAACTTAATATACTTCTGGGAGGACCCGAAGTATCGTATGAAATAAGGAATGTAATGAAAAATAATGATTTAATCGATTTCATAATATACGGAGAAGGGGAAATCAGTTTTCATGAATTTCTGACATCTATCCATGAAAATAAAAACATGTCTGAAGTGGATGGCTTGGCATATAGAAGTGAAAATGAAATTATAATTAACAAACCGCGTGCAATAAATCATGATTTAGATAGATTGGCATTTCCATATAAGAATGATATTAAACATTATGACAAAATAATATATTATGAATCGTCAAGAGGATGCCCCTTCAGGTGTTCATTTTGCATGTCCTCTATTGACAAATCAGTCAGGATGTTTTCTCTTGAGAGAGTTAAAAAAGATTTATTGATTCTATTAAACAGCAACGCAAGACAAATTAAATTTGTAGACAGAACATTTAACGCCGACTATAAAAGAGCTATGAAAATCATGCAATTTATAGCAGAAAACAATAAAAGCAATATGACAATTCATTTTGAAATAACTGCTGATATTATAAATGATGAATTTCTGGAGTTTTTAAAGTCAATGCCTGTAAATATGTTTCAATTTGAAGTAGGAGTACAAAGCTTGAATGAAAAAACCCTTGATGAAATAGACAGAAAAACAAATATAGACAGATTGATATATGTTGTAAATAAAATCAAGGAAAATAAAAACATGCACATGCATCTTGATTTAATAGCAGGCTTGCCATATGAAGATTACGATACATTTAAGCTTTCCTTTAATACCATACATAATCTGTATGCAGATAAACTGCAGCTTGGATTTTTAAAAGTTTTAAAGGGAACAAAAATATATAGAGATTTAGAACTCCATGATATAAAATATAATAGAAAAGCCCCATATGAAATAATAAAAAATAAATATATGAGTTATGAAGAGCTTCTAAAACTGAAAAATATCGAAGAACTTGTTGAAAGATACTATAATGAAAAGTACTTTTACATTACAATCAGATATCTGGTGGAAAAATTTTATGATAATAAAGCATTTAATTTTTACGAAGAGTTCAGCCAATATTGGAAAAATAACAACTTGTACATGGCGATGCACAACAGGAAAAAGTTATATGAGATAATCTATAATTTCGTGAAGACTAAAGAAATTTTGACAGAAAAATTTATGGACAATTTACTGTATGATTTTGTTTCCTGTAACGAAAAGGAAGAATTGATAAGCATTTTTGATAAGGACAAAGAAGAATCGTTAAGAGATATCAAAAGAATCATTGCTAAAGACGAGCAGTTTAGAAAAGAGTATTTTGATATTGATGATAACAAGCTTTCTAAATCAAGTTCGCCTAAAATAATAAATGATTTTAGACTTGTAAATATATCAGGAGATATTATACTATTTGTATATAGAAGTAAAAATAATATATTTGAAAGATGCAAAACTTATAAGATAAACAGTTTTATAAATAAAATTATAGATAATAAAGAGAAGGTGCAAGTTAATGAAGAAATCTGATAAATTTTTTAATGAATTTTTTGATAAGCAAAAAGATGAAATATCATTTATAACACTTAAAGAGTCAGCAAAAATCAAACTGGGAAGCAATGAACATATTACAAGCAAGGAGATTCCGGTCCCGATAAGGGTCAACAGTTTAATTTCGGATATACAAAATCAGGATAATTATGACGGTATATCCATCAGCAATATAATTGACGGTATAATATATGTTTTAGGTACAGAAAAAGAATTTGAACTTAAGCAGGAATATTTAGATATATTAGACGATTTAAAAATAGACTTGGTACCATACGCTATACATTGTATAAATCAATTTGATGATAAAAATGTAAATGACGCGGTCGTTTACGGCAAGAGCCTTATAAACGTAGTTGAAAATGAAAAAACCACATTTGTTTATGCATCATCTTTAGAAAGAAAATCAATTGAATGCTTAAACAATGGCTTATTTGACACCGCAAAATATTTTATGGATGAGTCTATTAAATACTTTGAGAAATCACTTGATTATGATGAAAAATTTGCATTATCTTATTATAAGCTTGGATTTTACTATAAGAATAACCAGCAATATATCAAAGCAAAGCTTTTTTGGGAGAAACAGCAGGAATTTGATGATGATGCTGTAAGAATCGATGAAATAAGAAACGAAATAGAGCAGCTTGATATATATGTTAAATATGAAACAGGTTATAATTATATTCTTAATTCAGAAGCTCAAAAAGGTCTGGATATATTGCTGCCTTTGGTAGAAACATATAGCGGCTGGTGGAATCTGTTGTTTTTTGTCGGTCTTGCATACAGATCATTAGGAGAATATGAAATAGCTGAAAGATACTTTGAAAATGTTCTGAAAATAGAAGAAGGACAAAATCACACAATAAATGAGCTTGGATTATGTAAAATGTGCCTGGAAAAATATGAAGAAGCAAGAGAACTGTTTACAATGCTATTAGCCATAGATCCGGAAAATGGCGAAGTTTTATGCAACAGAGCAACCGCAAACTTATACATGGGAAACAAAGATGAGGCAAAAAGAGATATAGAGGCTGCCTTGAAGATTAATCCTAAAGATAGTATTGCTCTTGAAATCAAAAAAATAATAAGCTAATAAGAAGGTAGGTGCTATATGAAGAAATTTATAATTTCAATGCTTGCAGTTTTAATATTAATAATGATAGCTGCTGCGATACTGCTGATTAATAATAAAAATTTTATGCCGAATCAAAACGGATTTCTATTATACCTTAATGGTAAAATAGGCGAAGAAAAGGATACAGTATTGCATGAGGAAAATATTTATATTTCTTATGATTTTATAAATGAAAACAAAATGTTAGATATTTATTGGGATGAAGATTACAATAGAATTTCTATTTTTGAAAACTTTGAATATCACAAAATAACATACAATATTTATATGGCAGAATACAACAATCAAAGATATGATATAGAAAACATACTGTTTATTAAGGATAGAAATTTATACTTAAACATTGATTTTTTATCAGATAATTTTATACCCAATATTTCTGTAGATAAAAAAAGTAGTGTTGTAGCAATAAGCGATAAAATAAAGGAATATATTATAAGCGAAGATACTCTTTTTTACAATGGGACAAGCAGTAAAGAAGAAATAACAGAAAATGAATCGATTCAAGTTTATGATTATATACAAAATAAATTTATATTATGTAAACTTGCCAATGGAGAGATAGGATATGTGGACTATAAGCATATACAACCACATAAAACCGTATCAGAGTTTACACACATAAAGGAAAAACGTCAGGAAAGTATTGTTTTGGCATGGGATTTGCTTGCGGATAAAATAGCAAATTTTAAAGAATTTGACATACCGGATATGATTGATATAATTGCCCCAACATGGTATGATTTAAAAGATGATGATGAATATTTTATTGATATTTCAACAGATGAATATACAAAGTATGTGCAAAACACGGGAAAAAAGGTATGGGCAACATTCAATAATAGCTTTGACCCTGAACTTACCAACTCATTATTAAACAATGCATACAAAAGAAGTAAAATCGTAGATAAAATAATTGAGATTACTAAAGAAAAAAATTATGACGGTATCAATATAGATTTTGAGAATGTATATATGAAGGATAGAGATGTATATTCTGTATTTATAAAAGAACTTTACAGTAAGACAAGAAAAGAAAATATTCCTTTGTCTGTAGCAGTTGCCGTTTTATCAGACTCAGAGACATGGTCTAAGTTTTTAGATAGGAAGGCAATAGGAAAATATTCTGATTATGTAATTCTAATGGCATATGATGAAAATGTCAGCGGCAATTCGGGATCTGTTGCATCTATTCCTTGGATAGAATATGGAGTATCGAATCTTCTGGAAAGTGTTTTTGAGGGAAAAGTATTAATGGCTGTTCCGTTTTACACAAGACTATGGGAAGAATCTACAGTAGACGGACAATTGAAAGTAAAATCAACATCATTGAAAATTAGTACTGCCAAAAGAGTGATAAATGATTTAGGCATAGAGTTATCATATGATGAACAGACAGGACAAAATTACGGAGAAAAAATTGTAGACGGTATCAAATGCAGAATTTGGAACGAGGATGAAACATCCCTAAAAATGAGGATGGATATAGTCAAAAAGTATAATCTTGTGGGTAAAGGCGTATGGGCTTTTGATTTTGGAACTGAGGAAATGTGGGAGCTGTTGAGATAGAAACTTTCTGTGCATTGATTTAAATTTGATTTATCACTAATAATTAGTAAAAATAAGTTTATAATATAAGTTGATAGCTAGATTATATATAAACACAAAAATAAGGCAAAAATTAACAGCTAAAAAAACAATATCTGCGATTGACATAATAAATATACTGTGGTAATATAATCAAGCTGTCAAAAAAGAGAGCAGCTTTCAGAAAAAGAAGAACATAAAAAAATAGCATAAAAAAGCAAAAAAAGATATTGACAAAAGAAAAGAGATGTGATAGACTAATCAAGCTGTCACAAAGACTTCAAAACACAGAAGAGACA
>DGYI01000067.1 GCA_002396645.1 Firmicutes bacterium UBA5010 | reverse complement strand
TAGGTTTGTCATTGGTCTGAGCTTCATATTTTTATATATGAAGCTTTTTTTGTTAGAAAAATTTTTAAAACATAATATTTATAAACAATTCTCAAACAATTATCTGCTATAATATCGGTACGATATTTAGAAGGCTCGACTTGTCGAGACTATGATATAATAGAGTTGATTTTGGTCCGGAGGTATTATTATGATAAATATTCTTGTAGTAGAAGATGATGTAAAATTAAACAGAATAGTATGTTCTTATCTTTCCGATAATGGATATACGGTGAAAGGCTGTCTTAATCCGAATGAAGCCTATGACCTTATGTATGGAAATATTTATGATCTTATCATTTCCGATATAATGATGCCTGGCATCGACGGATTTGAGTTTGCCGAAACAGTGCGTTCGCTGAATAAGACAATTCCTATTTTGTTTATTACCGCTCGTGATGATATAGCTTCGAAGCGAAAAGGATTCAACGCAGGAATTGATGACTATATGGTAAAACCTGTTGACTTGGATGAGCTTGTTATGCGGGTTGCGGCATTACTCAGACGGGCAAACATATTAGATGAAAAGAAATTAATCGTAGGAAATCTTGTACTGGATGCAGACAGCTTATCTGCGAGCGTAGACGGGGAAGAAATTCCTATTACACTTAGAGAATTCAACATTCTTTTTAAACTTCTATCATATCCTAAAAAGACATTTTCACGTTCACAGCTTATGGATGAATTTTGGAGTATCGACAGTGAAACAAGTCTTCGCGCTGTTGATGTTTATATAACCAAATTAAGAGACAAGTTTTCAAGATGCAATGGATTTCAAATTGCTACTGTTCACGGCCTTGGCTATAAGGCGGTGCTTAAATGAGAAAGAAAATAACTAAAATAACGGATGTGCGTGTTAAAAAGAAAATCATCGGATTAAAACAGTTTTTTATATCATATGCTGTAATGCTTTTACTTGTCGGCTTCCAAATGGGTATCCTTGTTTTACCTGCATTTCATACTCTCAGTGAGTTTTTTAAAATAAATATAATAATGCTTTACTGGGCAATTGTAGCACTGGTATTTTGTATATTAACAAACTGGCAGCTAAAACAAGGCTATGACAGACCGATGCGCAAACTCAGCAGTGCAGCTGAAAAAGTGGCGCACGGTGATTTTTCGGTCTACGTGGAGCCAATGCATACTCCTGATAACTATGACTACATTGATGTTATGCTTTTGGACTTCAATACAATGGTGCAGGAGCTTGGAAGCATTGAAACATTGAAAAATGACTTTATTTCTAATGTTTCTCATGAGATAAAAACTCCGCTTTCAGTGATAAAAAACTACACATCAGCACTTCGCAATGAAAACCTGTCCTCAGAAACGAAAAAGGATTATATTGATACAATATTAGATGCCTCAGATAAACTGTCTAATTTGATAAGCAATATCCTTCGGCTTAATAAGCTTGAAAATCAAGAAATCCAATACCCGACCGAAGAATATGACCTTTGTCGCCAGCTTGCCGATTGTGTGCTGCGATTAGAATCACTTTGGGATGAAAAAAACATTCAGTTGTATGCAGATATTGAAGATAAGGCGATTATAAAAAACGACAGTGATATGCTTGAAATTGTATGGAATAATTTGCTTTCTAATGCGCTTAAATACACCGAAGCAGGGGGGACGGTATGGCTTGTTCAAACATCGGATGAAAACACTGTAACCGTTTCAGTTTCTGATACGGGCTGCGGTATGGATAACGAGACAATGAAACGGGTTTTTGATAAATTTTATCAGGCTGATAATTCTCGTTCAGGTGAAGGAAACGGTCTTGGACTTACACTTGCATACAGAATAGTTGAAAAACTAGGAGGTACTTTGAGCGTTACAAGCGAACTAGGCAAAGGAAGTACTTTTACTGTTATAATACCTGTTAATTATTAAAAATGCATATTGACAATAAACGATTCCGACAGTTATATGATTTTTATCTAATTCAGAGCAGTTCTTTTTAAGGACTGCTTTTTTATTTGATAGGAAAAATTTTTTTCCTATCAGATAAATGAAGAATCGTTCTGATTTTTCCAAAAAGCGAAACTTGTTTCGCTTTTTTAATATTTCCTAAACAATTTTTAAGCAATTTATAAACATCTAAAAAGTAAAATAGGTTTAACAAATAAATAAGAGAGAGGTTATAGTATGAAAAAAAGCAGTTTTGTAGCAATGATTTTAGGAACTATCGGAGGCATATTTTTATCAATAGGCATGTGCATGTGTTTGTTATCCGAATGGAATGCCTTTAAACCCGGTGTTGTAATAGGATGTATAGGGCTTGTGATACTTCTTGTAACTTTAATTGTATGGCGAAAAATGACAAACAAGGCTCCCATTCATATGTCAGGAAAGGCGATAGGAACGATAGCACTCGGTATTGCAGGANNTATGGTAATGGTATGGAACAAAATGATCTTAGGTATCATTGTAGGTATTGTAGGAATAATTTTGCTTCTTTCTCTGATTCCGATAATTAAGGGTATTAAATAAAATTTTAGGAGGGTTATTATGAATAAGCTTATGAAAGTAAATAAAAAAATCGAAGAAAGCGTCGTTTCCGGTTATAAGACTATTGAAGACAGTGTAGTATCAGGATATAAAGCTATAGAAAACAGTGTTGTTTCAGGTTATAAAAAAATTGAAAACAAATTTGTTGACGCATTTTTAAGACCTGATGGTGAAGATNNGTTTATAAATTGCTTAAAAATTTAAGACCTGATGGTGAAGATATAAGCAAAGAAAAACAGGACGATAAGCTGAAACAAAATGATAAAGGAGAATGATAATGAACGACACCGAGAAAAAAGAAAATAGTTTTATCGGCTATGAATATAGAGAAATCACAGTTGATATCGATATGGAAGCGATGTACGCAGACGGGTACGAAAACTTTGGCTGGAAGCTGGATAGTACATCAAATCCGCAAATAGGAATCAACACAATTACAATGAAGTTTAAACGTGACAGAAAAATTCGTAATAAGGCGGAGCTTACTCGCTTACAGCGCCAATTTGATGCCTGTATATCAGAAATCACAAGCATGGAAAAATCAAAAAATGCGAGGGCTATTACGGTTTCTTTGGGAGTTGGACTTATAGGAACCGCTTTTATGGCAGGAGCTACATTTGCTTATCTTGGCGGACTGATTATTCTTTGTGTTATTCTGGCAATACCGGGGTTTATCGGATGGGGCTTACCGTACTTCTTATATAATTCTTCATATGCTAAAAAAGCTGAAAAAGTGGCTCCTCTTATTGAGGGCAAATATGATGAAATATACCAGATATGCGAAAAAGCTAATAGCTTATTGGGCAATTAGTCTGTTAAAGCTTAATTGTGAGTAAAATTATTATCCGAGCAATTGCCCTTTGTACTTATAACAGGGGGCAGAATAGCTTCGGTTTAATATATAAAAAACAATATATTGATTATTAAATAGTTGAAAGGTGGTGTAAATCATGAATCCTACAGTAGTTATTGTAATAGTTGCCGTGCTTGCGGTTATTATAGGAGCTGTTATATTTACAAAACGCAAAAAATAACATATGATTTGAAAAAGCTATATTTATAAAGCAGCCCGAATACAAATTTAGGCTGCTGCTTAATTTGCGAATCTTATTTTGTTTAGATTAAAATTACTATATTTTATATGTATAAAAACTTTAGAGAATAAGGGGTTTTATGTGATAAAGTTACATATTTTTAAAATAATAATGGTAAAATTATAAAAAACATGATAATATTTTTATTACAAGGGTATAAATATAGTAGTAATAATAAGCTGAAATTTAGAAATAATAATAAAATATAAACTATGGAGGTACAAATGAAAAATATTACAGTTTATACAAGCAACACGTGTCCATATTGTCATTCAGTAAAAGATTATTTAACAGAAAAAAATGTTTCATTCACTGAGAAAAATGTATCAACAGATGTAGATGCAAGAAAAGAATTGATAGCAAAAGGCTTTATGGGAGTTCCGGTTATTTATGTAGATGAAGAAGCTATAGTAGGATTTGATAAAGCTAAATTGGATGAATTATTATAATAACAAATGACAAATAAAATTAAAACATACAGGAAGAACTTACCTGTATGTTTTTTTATTTTAAATTATTTATTTAACGCCTCAACTACGTTATCTACATTAATTCCGTGAACTGCTGCTGCCTCTTCCAATGTTTCCATTTGTGCACTTGGACAACCTATGCATCCCATACCAAAGGACATTAAAATTGCTGCAGAATCAGGATTTTCTTGTAGAACCTCACGAATTAGCATATCTTTAGTAACTGCCATTATAGTTCCTCCTATGTTTTGATTTGATATATTCTATCCAAATATAAATTATATATGTTTTAAATCAATAAATCAATTATAATATTCCCTAAAAAGCATAGTTTAAACAATTAAATTTAAAATTGGTTTAAATTATCTATACATATCAACTATCTAACGGTCACATAATTTACATAAATTTATTTTAATCTTAACCAAATATATCTTTTGTTTAAAGATTTGATTGTGCTATAATAATACAGCTGGGAATTATTATTAAATGTCTCAGCATAATTGAGACTATAATATCCGTAGGATATTTCAAATGGCTCAACGTAGTTGAGACTATACTATAATATCCGTAGGATATTTCAAATGGCTCAATGTAATTGAGACTATGGATATTTAAATATTATAAAGTTGGTGATTAATTTGGATGATAATGTTAGTGTTGAAAAACTTTTAAAAGTTATAAGAATAATATCGCAAATAATGCTTGAAAGCGGTGCGGAGGCCTATAGAATTGAAGGAACTTGTGAATTTATATGCAGATCCTTCGGTATATCGGAGGTAGATTCCATAGCTACTCCGACAGGTATTTATATTACTATATCACCGCCAAATAAAGGAAACAGAACAGTTATAAGCAGAATTAAAAACAGATCCATAGACCTGTCAAAACTTAATGATGTTAATTCGATTTCAAGACTTATCACCAGCAAGCAAATAACATTAGATGAGGCTATAATCAGACTCAGAGATTTAAAAAATAATGTCGGTTTAAAGAAAAGACCATTTTATATTTTTTATGAAGGAATAGCTGCTGCTTTTTTTACCATGCTGTTTAGAGGAGGAGTTATAGAATTTATTCTGGCACTTCTGAGCGGTATGCTTGTTCAATATGTTTCTTCAAAGCTGAAAAATCTTGATTCACATCAATTTTTTATAGGATTTTTCGGTGCGGCGATTATTTCTGTTGTGGCAATTTCTGCTACATACTTTTTAAAAATAGGTGATTACAATAAAATTATAGTTGGAGGAATCATGCCTCTTTTACCCGGACTTGCTATGACAAATGCTATAAGAGATACAATGAGAGGAGATCTCATATCTGGAGTAGTCAGAGCGGCAGAAGCAATGCTTGTTGCAACTTCTTTAGCCGCCGGAGCCGGTGTTGTTATTTCAGTCGCATATGCATTAGCCATGATAAATTAGAAAATAAGAAAGAGGTAAAATATATTATGATAATAGATTTGATATGCAGCTTTATGGCAACATGGTTTTTTGCATTAGTCATGAATGCACCTAAAAAAAGCTTGATTTTTTCGTCACTTATAGCTTCTATAGGATATTTTATTTATTCGATATGCTTAAAATACAACCAGCAGATGGCAGGATTTTTTCTGGGAACCCTGGTTATATCCTTACTTGGAGAGCTTTGCGCCAGAAAGGTAAAGATGCCTGCCACTATATTTGTTTTTCCTGCAGTTGTGCCTATAGTTCCGGGGCTTGGACTGTATCAGACCATGCTTGAATTTGTTCAGAATGATATATATGAGGCACTTCTTACAGGAGTTAAAACTTTGCTTAATATAGGAGCAATGGCAGTAGCAATTGCTTTAGTCAGCCTGATACTTACCAAAACTCCTAACAGAATTTACGGAAATATAAAAAAATAAAAATTTTTAAATCAAAATATAAAACAAAAGAGTTGATTTGTTAAAAACAATCAACTCTTTAAAAATTGGCGGACAGGAAAGGATTTGAACCTTCGCGACACGTTAGCGTCCTACAAGCTTTCCAAGCATGCCTCTTCAACCACTTGAGTACCTGTCCTCAGTATTAAATTAAAATCTCTAAACACATTGTGTGCAATATTTATTATAGCAAAGCAATACACATAATACAACAATAATTTTAATAATTGAAAACAATAATTTTTAATTATTATTTCACAATAATTTTTAATTAAAAATAATGCCGGAAGAATTTAGAATCTTCCGGCTTTTATTATGTAATACTAAGCTTTCTTGAATTTTTCTATTAAATTGCTTAATGCCATTGCTTGCTCTAACAGCTCTTCACTTGTTTTTGTGCTTGTTTCGGCAGTTGCAGTGTTAGATTGAATTACTGAAGAAATTTGTTCTACTCCTGCATTTATTTGCTTTATAGACTCTGCCTGGTCATTAGTTGCATAGGATATTTCATCTATAAGCTTTTCAAGAGTATAAGAGCTTTCTTTAATTTCTTCAAAAGTTCTGGCTGTCAAATCTACTATGTCCTTGCCATTTGATATAGCTGATGTTGTTTTTTCTATCAATTCGGCAGTGGTTTTAGCTGCTTCCTGACTCTTGCTTGCAAGATTTCTTACCTCTTCTGCTACTACGGCAAATCCCTTGCCTGCCTGACCTGCTCTTGCTGCTTCTACAGCCGCGTTAAGCGCTAATATATTAGTTTGGAATGCTATATCCTCAACAGCCTTTATTATTTTAGCTATTTCAGATGAAGTTTCCCCTATTTCGTACATAGCATTTAATACTTCCTGCATATTGTTTGAGCCTTTTTCTATCAAATCGGCAGATTCAGAAGAAGAATCTTTCGATTTATTTGTATTTTGAGCATTATTATATATTTGAGTAGATATATCGTTTAATGATGCAGATAATTCTTCAATAGCACTTGCCTGATCTGTAGCTCCTCTTGACAATTCCTCAGAGCCTGATGCAACATGATTAGCTCCTGTAACAAGCTGATCGGAGGTAATAAATAACTGCTTCAGCAGCGCTCCCAGAGAATGTCCGATATTATCTATAGAGTTTTTAATAAGTTTAAAATCTCCTATATACTCTATATCAGATATTTTATCGGTTTTTCCTTCCGAAATTGACTTTAATGAAACATCTATATCTGAGATATAAGTATTTAGCATTTTAGTCATATTATTAAGCGATGAAGTCAGTAGATGAACTTCGGTACTTACAGGAGGTTCATCAAACTTAATATTCAGATTTCCCTCTGATAATTTATTTACTTTTTCACTTATACTTAAAAGTGGATTAAACAATTTTTTTGCTATTGCTACTCCCAGGAAAAATCCAAAAATAATTATTGCTATTGTTGCTACTGCATATATAATTATTGTCTTATAAATTTCAGCATTTATTTGCGTTTTGGGCAAAGTTCCCGCAAAAGTCCAATTTGTCAAACTTACAGGTGAAAATTGAATAATCTTATTTTTATTGTCAAAATCTTTGATAAATGAGCCGCCTTTATTATTTGTAATCACTTCTTTATATTGCGCTAAGTTTTTGTCCGATATTTTATCTGCATAAGGATGATAAATCATATTCATATTCTTATCAAGCAAGAATAAATAAAGATCTCCCGATGTGCTCGCATCTCTCATTGATTTTAAAGCATTGTTCATAGATATATCCATTCCCAGTACAGATACTTTTTTTCCGTTTTGCTCTATACTCTTAGATATTGTTATAATAGTTTCATTTGTGATTAAATCAATATACGGCTCTGAAATTATAATTTCGTCGGAATCTATAGCCTCCACAAACCATTCTCTTGAATGTACATCAAAACTTGCCGGCGGAACCCATCCTGAGGACTCTATTATGGAATTATCAGATTTAGCCACATATATAGAAGTAATATTCGAATGTGGATTGGCCTCCTTTATAGATTTAACATATTTTTCGGTTTTTTGCTTATCATATATTTGATTAGCTTCAATTGAAGTAACCGTAGCTTCAATTACGCCCTTTTGCTGAGCAAGCCATAATTCCAAATCCTTTTTCCCCGATGTCAACGTTTTCTCGATTTCCATTAATGAAGAGCTGTTTATATGGTTTCTTGACATATAAAAACCTATAAGTGCTATTATTACAGTTGACAGTAAAATCATAGCGGCAGTTATTATTCTTATTTTTCTTCCAAATGTCATCATTTGCTTTATCTCCTTTTCTTAATTTTTCTATTGTTTATAAATATATACCGTATAAATTAAATATAAAACAAAATCCGACAAAAAACAACAAAATTATTGAAATTTTTAATATTATTTTAAATTTTTTTAATATTATACATATTTTTTAAAACAAGCCAATTTTGAGGAAATGGAGCCATAATTGTCCAATAGGCAGCTCCTAAAAGATTATACTCTTCTATCAGCTCAAGTTTGGCTTGAATACTCCTTGCATCTTCAAACCATACAATATGTTCTTTCCCTTCTACGTCGTAATAGGTGAAAAACGGTGCCTGAGCTGTTTCATCATACTCTATTACTGCACCTGTATCTCTTGCCAAATCAATTGCTGCAACATTATTTAAAGCTTTAGCTCTTGAGCCTTCTACATAAGGCAAAGTCCAGTCATAGCCATAGTTAGGTATCCCGATTAATAATTTTTCACTGTCAATTTGTGTTACGGCATAATCTAATACCGAACGCACTTTGTTTATAGGCGATACAGCCATAGGAGGACCATAGGCGTAACCCCATTCGTAGGTCATAAGAAGCAGATTATCCGCATAGCGTCCCAATGCCTCATAGTCGTGACCCTCATATAATAAGCCTACTTCCTCATCAGATGACTTTGGGGCAAGGGCAACTGTCAATTCATATCCCAAGGGATGAAGAACTTCACTGAGCGTTTTTATAAAATCAGTAAAATTATCCCTGTCATCTCTTGATAAATATTCAAGATCGACATCTAAGCCGGAATAATTTTTACTCTGTAAGTTTTTTACTATATTATCAATCAAAGCATCCCGGGCAATTTCATCACTCAGTACCTTACTTGCCTTGTCGCTGCTGAATGTTCCATCAGCATTCATTGTTGTTAAAAGCATAAGAGGAGCGACATTATTTTGAATTGCCATATCTATGATTCTTTCATCATCAAGTTCCACAAGACTTCCGTCCGGATTAAATCCATAACTGAACGGAGTTATATAGCTTAAATTAGGCAAAACATTGAGCAGAACTTCATCTCTTATACCCGGATATGTATATCCGTTTATCACAACTTCCCTTTTATTTTGATTATCTCCATTAGTTATGACTAGAGTTTGACCGACAACGAGTCTGTTTGGATCATTAAGCTCATTATCGCTTATTATTTTTTCAGGACTTGTATCATAAAGCCTTGATATTGAATATAAGTTTTCTCCGGGTTTTACAACATGTATTATCATGATAAATCATCCTTTCACTCTTAATTAAATTTATTCATTATATGAGCAGCAGAATAATTTTATACTGAAAATTTGAACACATTTTGCAAAAAAAACTGCTGCATAAAATGCAGCAGACTGTAAAATCATACTTAGTTGCTATATGCGAAATTAGGATTTTCATATCCCATTCCGACTATTGTTATGTTCGCATAATTAAGATCTTGAGCTAAATCAATATTTTTACTTGTTGTACCGTCAGGGTAGATTATACGAATTATTGGTCGTATAGGATTTATTTGAAGATTTCTGACTACAACGGCTATATTGCCATCGCTAAGAGATACAAAAGTACCTACAGGATAAGCAGCAATATTTTTCAAGAAAGCTCTTAGTATTTCATAATCAAAATGTACTTCTGCACATCCCATTACATACTCTATCGCTTCATTGGGAAAACATGCTCTTCTGTAAGAACGGGTTGAAGTTAAAGCATCATACACATCGGCTATTGCCAGTATTTTTGCATACAAAGGTATTTCGTTACCCTTTAAGCCCTGTGGATATCCTGTGCCATCGTATTTTTCATGGTGACTGGCAATGCCGCTTAATACCGCTTCAGATACAAGATGTTTTTTCCTTAACTGATCTACAGCAATCGTAGGATGTTTTTTTACTATCTCGTATTCTTCCGGGCTCAGCAGGTCGGGTTTATTTATAATTTCAATAGGAATCATCATTTTTCCCAAATCGTGCAGCAAGGCACACATTGCTATTTCTGTCAGCATATGCTCATTTAAATTTAGAGAAATACCTGTTGTTATACTTAAAATGGCAACGCACAAAGAATGCCTGTATGTATAATCATCATAGCTTTTTAAATCTATAAGATTAATTAATATTTCATCATTTGATAATATATCTAAAACCAGACTTTTTGCCATTCTGGCGATATTATCCACTATGTGTATATTTACTTCCCCGCGATTGTTCTTATATTGATTAAAATTCTTTTTTATATCAGATAAAACTGTGGCCTTAAGCTTTTCGTTTATAATATCGTCCACAATAATATCATCGGCAATCTTATTATCAATATAAACTCCGCTTACATTATGAAATTTAATTTTTTTAATAAATAACTCATTTAATACTTGTCCTCTTCTTAACAAAGGCAAACTGAAAGTATCTGTAATAAGTAAATTTACATCCTTGGCTAAAACCATATTAGGTCTTAATAGCTCCGTAGGAATAAATAGCATCTTTACACTCCCGAAAAAATTTTAAATACACTGACATTATATTATATAATAAATACAGAAATCATGCAATATAAAATTAACAAGTTTTATTATTAACAAAAAATAAAAAAATAAGATTTGAGCAATTAAAATTACACTTAAATATATTTTGCAATTATTATTTCTTATATCAGACATATAATTATAATACATATGATTTTTGAGGGGGTATAAAATAATATGAGCATATTTAAAGGGGCAGCTACAGCCTTAGTTACACCGTTTAAAAATGGCTTAATTGATTTTGAAAAATATGGTGAGTTTATAGAATGGCAGATATCAGAGGATATAGATGCCCTTGTAGTAGCAGGAACAACAGGTGAAGCGTCTACTATCAGCGATATTGAGCACAAAGCTCTTATGAAGTATGCAGTAGATAAAATTAATAAAAGAGTGCCGGTAATATTGGGAACAGGAAGCAATGATACAATGCACAGCCTTGAACTTACCAGAGATGCACAGGCTGCGGGTGCGGATGCAGTCTTGATGGTTACGCCATACTACAATAAAACAACTCAGTCCGGAGTGATTAAGCATTATAGCTATATAGCGGATAGAGTAGATATACCTATAATTATGTATAATGTTCCTTCACGGACAGGATTTAATTTGAGCGTCAATTCGGTAGTCGAACTGTCAAAGCATAAAAATATAGTGGGATTAAAAGAAGCAAGCGGGAACATATCTTATGTGGCGGATATTGCAAGTAAGGTATCGGAAGACTTCTATATATACTCAGGAAATGATGATATGATAGTTCCCGTTTTGTCACTTGGAGGAAAAGGAGTAATTTCGGTTTTATCAAATGTCATGCCTAAGCAGACTCATACTATGGTTATGGATTATCTGAGCGGAGACATTCATTCTGCGATGAATCTTCAGCTGAAACTATATGACTTTATTTCCGCTTTATTTATTGAGACAAATCCTATACCGGTAAAGACTTGCTTGAATTTACTTGGTTTTGATGTCGGTGAATTGAGGATGCCATTGTGTGAAATGGAAGAAAAGAATAAAAAATTATTATTTGATAAAATGAAAGACTTAGGACTAGAAGGTTGAAAGAGATGAGTATAAAAATCATTCTGTCCGGCTGTACAGGTGCAATGGGAAGAGTTCTGCTGGAAGCTCTGGAAGCAGAGAGTGATTTGACAGTAGTGGCAGGAATATGCAGTTCATCCGATAAAAATTTTGATTTTCCTGTATATAACAGATTTTGCGACATAGCTGAAGAAGCTGATATGATAATTGACTTTTCAAACAAATATCTGTTAAATGACATACTTGAGTATGCGGACAGAAAAAACTTAAAGCTTGTGCTTGCAAGCACCGGATACAGCAGCTATGACGAAGAAAAAATATTTTGCATGTCGCGTAAGGTAGCTGTATTCAGAAGCTCTAACATGGCTTACGGCGTGAACTCAATGATAAAACTCATTGAGTATGCAGCTAAATTGTTCTCCAAGGATTATGACATTGAAATTATTGAAGAACATGGAGGCAAAAAAATAGATGCACCGAGCGGAACAGCTAAAATGATTTTAAATTCAATAAAAAACAATATAGATTACAATCCTGATATAATTTATAACAGAGAGGGAGTGCTTAATGGAAGAAAAAGCTCAGACATAGGAATTCACAGCATCAGAGGGGGAGGTCTTCTCGGAAATCATACAGTTATGTTTGTAGGGGACGGAGATATTATTAAAATTGAGCATAATACCTTATCTAAAAAAATATTTGCTAAAGGAGCTATAAATGCAGCAAAATTTATAGCTGACAAAACAAAAGGATATTTTAACGTTGATGATATTGTTTAAATTAAGAAGAGGGGAGCTTATATGATGGAATTTGATTTTAAAGATCCGTATGAACTGGCTAAATATATTAAAAATACAAAAAAACAAACCCCTGTAAAAATAACACTTGAAGGCAGGGTGAATAAAATAGACTTTTTGTCGTTGAAATCCATTAAGTCAAAAAGAATAGCAATAGCATTCGGAGAATACGACGAAGTCAAAAAATTTATAGTTACAAATAAAAGATATCTTAAAAATTATCATATCGAAGCAGACAGAAAAAATTCAGCCATACCGCTTCTGGATATCAAAAATATAGATGCCAGAATAGAGCCGGGAGCTATAATAAGAAAAGGCGTTACAATAGGCAAAGGCGCTGTAATAATGATGGGTGCTGTTATTAATGTAGGAGCAATAATCGGCGAAGGAGCAATGATAGACATGAATGCTGTAATAGGAGCAAGAGGAATCATAGGCAAAAATGTTCATGTCGGAGCGGGTGCGATTGTTGCAGGTATATTGGAGCCGCCGAGCAAGGAGCCGGTTATTATAGAAGATGATGTTTTAATCGGTGCCAATGCGGTTATATTAGAAGGTGTGAAAATAGGCAAAGGTGCTGTTGTAGGAGCATTATCCGTAGTTACCGAAGATGTCGAAGAAAACAGCGTAGTTGTGGGGTCTCCGGCAAGGAAGATAAAAAACCGGGATGAGCTGAATGACGAGAAAGTGGAAATACTTGAAGATTTAAGAAACTAAGATTTATAAGCTTAAATCCTGTGAGATTTTGAGAGGTAGCTGAATGCAAGATTTAGAAAATTTGTACCTGAGGGATAAAAAATATATTGCCGATACATACACAAGAATAAAACTTGAACCTGACTATGGCGAAGGCTGCTATTTGACAGATGCAAACGGCGATAAATACCTGGATATGTACAGCGGTATAAGTGTAAACCTTGCAGGACATTCCGAAGAATCAATTGTCAATGCAATAGCGCAGCAATCAGGCAGGTATATTCATTTGTCAAATAATTTCATATGCAGACCTGCGGTAGAGCTTGCTGAGATTTTAGTAAATAACAGCTTTGCCGAGAAAGTATTTTTTACGAATTCAGGAACAGAAGCAAATGAGGCTGCCATAAAACTTGCCAGAAAGTACGGAAAAAGCAAAGCAAAAGAAAAAGCAAAAATCTTATCAGCGTACAATTCATTTCACGGAAGAACAATGGGCAGTCTGTCCTTAACAGCTCAGGTCAAATATCAGGAAAGCTTTAAGCCACTTGTTGGAGACATAGATTATTTTGAATATAACAATGCGGAGGATTTAGAGAAAAAGTTCTCTGACGATGTATGCGCTGTTTTTATAGAGCTGATTCAAGGCGAGGGCGGTATAGTTCAAGCAGATAAGCTTTTTTTAGAAAAGCTGTCAGTTCTTTCAGAGAAGTATGATTTTTTAATTATAGCTGATGAAATTCAGACAGGATTAGGCAGAACAGGAAAATTTCTTGCGTGTGAGCATTTTGACATTAAGCCCGACGTAGTAACACTTGCAAAGGGTTTAGGCGGAGGGTTGCCTATAGGGGCTGCACTCTTGGGGAACAGATGTAAGGATATCTTTTCAAAAGGAGACCATGGCTCTACCTTTGCTCCGAATCCCGTAGCAAGTGCAGCAGGTGTTGCAGCATTAAAAATTATACTTGAGGATGGTTTTTTAGAAGATATAAATAAAAAACATGAATATCTTGTTTACAGTTTAAAACAATTGCAAAATTTATATCCTGAGATAATAAAAGACATCAGGGGAAAAGGACTTATGCTGGGAATAGATGCGGGCGAGTTTGCACAAATAATTAAAGAAAAAGCATTTGAAAATAAATTACTGCTGAACGTAACAGCAGGTAAAATTATTCGATTATTGCCTGCACTAAACATCAGCTATGAGGAAATGAATAAATTTATTCAAATATTTAATTATATAATATCAGAGAAGATATAAAAACAGAACATAATTGCTGTTTTGTACGAGTTATTAGACTAATACAGCAGTTATGTTCTGTTTTGCAAAAAACAAAAACAATTTGGACTTAGTATGCCAAATTGTTTAAATTCACAAGTTTTTTCATAAATTCATATGCTTTTTCGTAGTTTCCTGTTTTTGAATAGCATTCAGCCATATATTTGTTGATGTCATTTCGTACTTGAAAGCTCAATTCATCACATTCAATCAGTTTATTAAAAGCATCTATAGCATTTTCATATTCGCTGTTTTCATAATACAAAATAGACAGAAAATACAAATATCTAAAAGATTCTTTTATTGCAGGACTTGTTTGACTTTCTAACAATTCCTTGCATTCATCAAATTTTTTATCAGATAAAAGCAGCTCGCATTTAACAAAAATACTGTCATTCAAAAAGCTTAGTTCATCTGAAAGTTTTTCATATTCATTTAGATATGTTTTGGCTTCATCTGTTTGCTCGAGATATATACAAAGCTTTGTCAATAATAAAAGTTTGTTCATTCTTGTATTCAAATCACAATAAGGAGTTTTTTCCTCATATAAAGATGAGTCTGTTAAAAGCTTTTTAGCTTCAGCGTAATTTTTGTCCAGAAAAAGCTCAGCTCCCAGCTCGATATTGCATTTCCAAGCAAGATAATATAATTCTCTTAAATTCGCCGGCATGTTTTTTTCATCAAGATTTTCGATAAGTTTATCAACAGTGTTTTTACATTCTGAATAATCTCTGTTCTCAAAGAGAGTCAGAGCCTCGTCAATATCAGCTATGTCATTGCACGACATAGGGGCGTCAACCAAAGTCTCCATAAAATAAGCTATGGGTTTGTTTAATGTTTTAGCCAAATATTCTATTGTTTTAATTGAAGGAGTAGCTAAGCCGTTTTCAATCTGACTTAACATATTTCTCGTAATAAATTCTCCTGCGACTTCTCTTTGCGTCAGCTTTTTTTCAATACGAGTCTGTTTTAGTCTTTCACCTAAACTATTTTCTCTCATAATACCTCCACGCGACTTGCATTTGAGAATCCGCTTTTAGATTCTCCCCCGAAGTAGGGATAGTTTTTAAAGATACCTATTGTTGGTAAATTGTGTTTACTTTTTTATCATTATAGCATTATTTTTTTATTTAGTCAAATAAATATTGACATTTTTCAAAAAATAGTATATATTTAATGTAAATAATATTTACTCAAATAAGTTTACAAGGAGGACGAAGTTATGCGTAGCTGGTGGGAAAGCTTACCATTTATACAGCAATTATTTTATTATTGTGCAATTCCGTCGACGACTATATTAGTCATTCAGACATTTTTATCTATCATTGGCATAGGCAATGACGATATAGATTTTGACGGGGATTTAGACATGGATGTAGATACAGATTTTGACTCTGATGTTTCAGTAGCTGATGCCGTTGAAAGTGCTGCCAGTCTTAGATTTTTTTCTGTCAGAGGAATCGTGGCATTCTTTACACTCTTCGGTTGGGTAGGAGTAGTTTTATCCGGAAAGGGAATTAACTATGCGTTAGTCATTCTTGTAGCTTTTATAAGCGGCTTAGCGGGAATGTTTATAATAGCATTGTTATTTTACTCAATTACAAAGCTTCAATCCAGCGGAAATAAAACAATTAAAAACGCAATAGGCCAAGTGGCCCAGGTTTATATTCCTATACCTGCAAATATGGCGGGAAAAGGAAAAATACAGGTTATGATACAAGATACTTTGTCCGAAGTTTATGCGATGACAGAAAATGACGAAAGACTTTCCACAGGATCTATGGTCTTGGTAGTCGATGCAGTTGATACAGGTACGGTACTTGTGGAGAAACAAATTTGAAAAAAAGCTGGTAATATGGCAAATAGGGTAATATAATAAAATTAAGCAATGCGGTATAATATCCGTATCCTCAATCTTGATTGAGGCTGGATATTATCAAATGGCTCGATGTAGTCGAGACTATGAAATAATAACATGGAGGTAAGGATGGAAACACTTATTTTAATTTTAGTCATAGTACTATTAATCTTTGGTACGCTTATAGCATTATTGTCACGCTATAAAAAGTGTCCGTCAGACAAAGTACTGGTTATTTACGGTATGGTTGGCAAGGGAAGCTCAGGAGACGCTAAATCAGCTAAATGTATACACGGCGGAGCGTCATTTATATGGCCGGTTATACAGTCGTATCAATATCTGGATTTAACGCCTATATCAATAGAGGTTAATTTGACCAATGCGCTGAGCAGACAAAATATACGTATAGATGTACCGTCAAGATTTACAGTAGGTATATCTACAGAAAACGGAATTATGCAAAATGCGGCAGAAAGACTTTTAGGACTTGGCCTTAATGAAATACAAGAGCTTGCAAAGGATATAATTTTCGGTCAGCTTCGTTTAGTGGTTGCTACTATGGATATAGAGGAAATAAATACTGACAGAGATAAATTCCTTGATGCGGTTTCTTCAAATGTTGAGACAGAGCTTAAGAAAATTGGTTTAAGATTAATCAACGTTAACGTAACAGATATCAATGATGAATCCGGATATATAGAAGCTTTGGGAAAAGAAGCAGCAGCTAAAGCGATAAATGATGCAAGACAAAGCGTTGCAGAGAAAAACAGAGACGGTTCTATAGGTGAAGCCAATGCACAAAGAGACGAAAGAGTTCAGGTAGCAAGTGCTAATGCAACAGCAGTAGAGGGTGAAAATACCGCTAAAATTACAGTTGCAAAATCAGACGCTTTAAGAAGAGAAAAAGAGGCAGAAGCACTTAGAATAGCGACTGCGGCTGAAAAAGTTCAATATGCTAAATCACTTGAAGAGGCATATCAGGCGGAAGAATCCGCAGAAAAACAAAGAGCTGCCAAAGAACGTGCAACAAAGGAAGCAGATATAATTATTGAAGCACAAATATATAAAGAGAAACTGGAAATAGAGGCAGAAGCACAAGCCGAGCAAATAAGAAGAAGAGCAAGAGGAGAGGCTGATGCAATCTATGCTAAAATGGAAGCAGAGGCAAGAGGTAACGAAGAAATCCTTAAAAAACAAGCAAGTGGTTTTGCTGAAATAGTAGCATCAGCGGGCGGAGCATCTAATGACGCAGTAAGACTTATGCTTGCCGATAAAATGGAGAATCTTATTAAGATTCAAGTTGAAGCTATTAAGAATATTAAGATTGACAAGGTTACTGTTTGGGACAGCGGAGCAGGCGAAGGCAAAAATTCATCAACAGCAGGCTTTTTATCCGGCTTGATGAAATCAATTCCTCCTATGCATGAGATGTTTAATATGGCTGGTATGGAGCTGCCTGAGTTCTTAGGCAAGGAAAAAACAGAAAAAGCAGACGAGACTGTTGAAGAGATAACTGATACACAAGAATAAAAATAAATTAAACACAGATATCGGGATGTATGAAATTATACATATCCCGATATTTTTATATAAGAATCGTTCCGATTCTTTCATAGAGCGAAACTTGTTTCGCTTTTTTTTAAATGTAATAAGAGAACCAACCGATTACCCCGGCTAACAGAGTAAGTATAATGGGATTGATTTCATAACGAATATGAATCACAAATGAAGAAATTACTACTGCAAATGAAAGCCAGTCAAAATTAATATTTTGCCAATCAAAAATATTTGACATATTAAATGAAGTTGATAACATTATGGACATAGCTACCGCAAATATCAGTCCGACAGATGCAGCTTTTACACTTTCAAAAATTGAATTTAGGTATCTGTTGTCCTTTATTCTGTTTTCATATCGCATGAATATAGGAACAAATACGAATGACGGAATACAAACTGCAGCGGTAGCAAAAAATGCTCCCGCAAATCCGCCATATGTCTGACCGACATATGTTGCCGAGTTAATAGCAATAGGTCCGGGAATTAAGACATCTAAAGCATTCAAATCAGCAAATTCACCGATTGTCATGCCAAATTTAGATGCCTCATCAAAAATTAAGGACAGCATTGCATATCCTCCGCCAAAGCCTAAAAAGGCTATCTTTAAAAATGAAAGAAATATTTTTAATATCATTTTTATACTCGTGCCCTCCTTTTAAGCCTTGCCTTTTTTTGCGTGAACAATAAATATTCCGATAAGAGCGGATAATACTATCAATATAGGAACTTCAATCAGATTAAATATCGTAAGAACAAAACAAATAAAAGCAATAGCAATATTAATTTTAGATTTAAGATTATATCTTGCAATTGTATATGATGCAGCAAATAAAAATGATGCGGAAGCTGCTCTTACAGCTGACATTGCACTTAGCACAGGTCCCTGATGAGGAATAAGCTTATAAAGCAGAGCCGCAATGGTCATTAACACATATGCCGGTAAAATTACGGCCATTCCCGCAAAAAACATTCCGCTTGCACCGCTGATTTTTTTTCCTACAAAAAAAGCATTTGTAAGAGCTATAACTCCGGGAAAAGTTTGAGATAGTGCCGCATATTCATATAAGCTTTCTTTATCAATTAATTTGTATTTATCACATAATTCTCTCTCAATAAGAGGGAGCATAGCAATGCCGCCTGAGAACGTGAATGTACCTGCCAATAAATAAACCTTAAACAATATTAAGCTTTTTTTCATGAAAACCTCCCAAAGACTAACTTATCACAACTCAAACTATGATATACCATGATTAGGAAAAAGTCAACCGTATGTGCAATCAATGTTATTATTTCATCATCTTAAAATTGCTATTCAAGATAAATCATCCCGTGGCTAATAATAGAATATAAAATGGTTATCATATTATTCAATGGAAATAAAGAAATAATAACAGAAGATAAAGCGAGAATAAAATGAAGAATCTAAATAATGAAAAAGCCATTATTCTTATTCCATCCCTTGAGCCTGACAAGAAGATTTTATCATATGTAAATGAGTTAAAAGAACATGGTCTTACGGATATTATTATTGTAGATGATGGTTCGGGTGAGGATTATCAAGACATTTTTCAAAAGCTGGATATGAATGGATGTATAGTGTTGCATCACTTTGAGAATTATGGAAAGGGTCGTGCATTAAAGACAGGATTTAAGTATATACAAGAAAATTATCATCAGTTTGCCTGTATAGTAACGGCAGACTCAGATGGACAACATGCAGCCGAAGATGTTTTACGGATTTTGAAACTGTCAAAAAAGAATCCTGATGCTTTATGTTTGGGGATTCGTGATTTCACTACACCCGGAATCCCGGCAAAGTCCTTGATTGGCAACAAGTTTGCTTCATTTGTGTTTGCAGCATTATACGGAAGACGCCTTTCAGATACACAAACAGGACTTAGAGCCTTCGGGATGCCTCTGCTTGAATTTATGCTTGCTGTAAAAGGAGATAGATTTGAATATGAAATACAGATGCTCATTGCTTGTGTTAAAGCTGATATCAACATTCAGATGCTTCCGATTAAAGTAATTTATATGAACTCTAATGAGGGAACTCATTTCAAACCATTTCGTGACAGTGCCCGAATTATTGGCATACTGTTTTCTGATTTTATACGATTTTCTGTTTCATCCATTGTAAGTGCAGCTGTTGATCTTGGAATTGCATGGTTTCTTTTAGATTTTCTCAGTACATTTTTTAAATCGGAATATTTGAAGATTTTAACGGCTACCTTCGTTGCGAGGCTTATTTCTATTGCAGTAAATTATCTGCTGAATCGAAACTTTGTGTTTCGTGAGAAAAAAACAGCTAAACAGAGCTTAATCCGCTATTTGATTTTGTGCGCTATGATTATTTTATTTTCTTCAACAGGAGTTTATGCACTTCACCGACTCTTTGCTATCAATGAAAAAATTGGGAAAATCGCTGTTGACACTGTATTGTATCTATTAAGCTATCGAATACAGCAAAAGTGGGTTTTTGCCAAAGAGGGGACTAAACATAATATATAAGGAGGTTTAAAGCACAATGAATAGAGAAAAGCGAAGAAATGCTTTTTTAATACTTACTATGATTCTGATGTCTATTTATCTGATATGGAGAATGCTTTTTACATTGCCATTTAATCAGGGTGTATTAAATATGATTTTCGGAATCCTGCTTATTGTAGCTGAAACAGTGACTGTGCTTACAACCTTTGAGCTTTTCGTTCAAAAGATAAAGAAAAAAAATTGGCATTTAGAATGTCCGATTATTCCTTCTGAATATTATCCCGATGTGGATGTTTTTATTGCTACCCACAATGAGCCGGCAGACCTGTTGTACAAAACTGTGAATGCTTGTACCTTTATGGATTATCCGGACAAAAAAAAGGTACATATTTACCTTTGTGATGATGGTAATCGTCCTGAAGTGGCAGAACTTGCGAAGCAGTTTGAAGTAGGATATTTGGGTCTTGCAGACAATAAAGATGCTAAATCAGGCAATTTAAACAATGCTTTGTCTAAAACCTCATCTGAGCTGATTGCAACCTTTGATGCAGACATGATTCCTCAGCATACATTTTTGATGAAGACTGTTCCGTACTTTTTTCTATCAGAATTCATCAAAGATGATGGTACATGGAGGCTGCGCAGAGAGGATGAGAAAGATGCTGACTGGAAGCTTGGCTTAGTCCAGACTCCACAAAGCTTTTATAATCCGGACTTATTCCAGTTCAACCTTTTTGCAGAACGAAGTATTCCCAATGAACAGGATTTTTTTTCCAGAGAAATCAACATTCTTAGAAATACTTCAAATGCAGTTGCCTATACCGGAAGCAATACAGTAATTGACCGGAAGGCAATGGAGGACATAGGAGGCTTTCCTTTAAAAACTATTACGGAAGATTTCGAGACAAGTGTAAGATTACAGCAGGCAGGCTATATTACGTATGCGACAGATGAAGTTCAGGCAGCCGGTCTTACCACTACAACCATTTCAGCGATGATCAAGCAGCGAATCAGATGGGCAAGGGGAATCCTGCAAAGCCTGCAAAACACACGTGCTATCTTTTCGCGAAAGCTTTCCCTTGCTGCAAGAATTACCTATTTAAACAGCTTTTTATACTGGTGGTCTTTTTTTAACCGCTTAATTTTTATTTTGTCGCCTATTTTATTTGCACTTTTTGATTTTCAGATTGTAAATACAGGGTTTTGGGACATTGCAGTTTTTTGGCTGCCGTCATATTTTTTTTATAGTACTGCTATGCGTTATCTCTCCGGCAATATTAGAAATCAACGCTGGAGTCAGGTTGTGGATACAATATTTATGCCCTATCTGATTGTCCCTGTGCTGCTTGAAACACTTCACATCCGTGAGACAAAGTTTAAGGTTACGAATAAAAGTAAATCACCTGACCAAAATAAATTTAATGATCTTTTATACGCCCTTCCGCATATTTTTTTGCTGATACTATCAATTATGGCTATGATTCGCTTCGTCTACGGCAAATATGGATGGGCCCTTTTTTACAGCAGCATTATTATTTTTTGGCTGGCATATAATATTGTAGCCATATGCTATGCCCTCTTTTTTATGCTCGGACGTCGTTCTTATCGACAGAATGAACGTATTAATGCAGCTGAGAAGGTGCATATTCAGCACAAAAACCAAAACTATGAAGCCGTTACAATGGATGTGTCTGATCAAGGTCTATCTTTTTATGTTTCATCACCAATCTATATACCTGAGCAAGCTGTTATCAACCTGATGATTCAAGCAAGCCGCTATAAGGCGAGACTTGAAGGGTCTATAGTGTATGTCAGAAAGGAAGAAAAGGGCTGGCGATACTCAGCTGTGGTTAAGCCTGTAAGTGAAGAGGATAAACGTCAGTACATGCAAATTATATATGATCGTCTGCATTCATTGCCAAAGCAAATGGATCCTTGGGTAACTGCCTATGATGATATAGTTCGTAATATAAAAAAGCGTGTAGTACAGTCATTCATAGAAAAAAGAAGGCTTCCTCGGATTCATTTGCATTATCCTGTCACCTTTGAAAATGGCTCAAGCGGTATTTTACGCAGCTTTAATTACCGTTATTTTTCCGTTTCTGATTTTAGAGGTGAAGATTTATCGGAAAATCAGCTGATATTTGTAACTAAAAGTAAGATTAAAGTTATCTTGAGGCGTACAGGAATTGCCGCATCCAAAAAAGAAGAAGAACTGCTTTTGGTTGAAAATCTGAATAGCTTAGCAGAACAGAATCTAATTGATAAGCTTTTGAAGGATTTGACCGGTACAGAACAATCTTTCGCCATACCTAAAAACAGTAATAGGAGTGAGTTAAAATGACAGTTATAATTACATCTTTTTTGACGATTTTGCTAATATGCTCTTTTCTTGGCTATATGATGCTGACTAAAAAATTTATTGGGGTGCGTTGGGAGTTTATACCTGTATTTGTCTTTTCATCCGTAGCCTGCATTACATATTTTTGCGGTTTAGCAGGAATACTCTTTGTCGGTTCTATTGCAGTTATGGTGTCAGGGTTAATAGCCTTTATTATATTTTTGGCAAAAATCTTGCGTAAGAGACCCCATTTTAGAATTCAGCTTTCCTTTTTCGGTTTTTTCTGGATAGCAGGAAGTTTATTTTTTCTTTTTATTTTGCTTAGAAGTGAATTGGTTCATTACGATAATTTTTCCCATTGGGCAATTGTTGTTAAACAGATGCTCAGCTCTGATGCTTTTCCCGTTGCAAGCTCTAATCTTATCGACTTTAAGAATTATCCTCTTGGCATATCGTCCTTCATATATTACGTGTGCCGTTTTGCGGGAAATTATCGGCAGATTATGATTTTAGCCCAGGCAATGTTGATATTTTCTTGCTTTTATGCTATATTTGGTATTATATCCGAAAGAAAAAGATTTTTGTTGTATGCCTTTTTAGGATTGGGGTGCACCTTACTTTCCTTTTTCAATATAACAATTCGTATCAATAATTTATTAGTGGATTTTTTGCTTCCGATTTATACACTATCAATTTTTGCAGTGGCATATCAATATCGTAAAGACCATAAGAGGGCTTTTATCATTGCTTTACCCCTGGCAGGACTACTTACTGTTACCAAGAGTACAGGAATTATCTTTGCTGTGATTGGTTTGATTTTCTTGTTTTATATGGTATTTATTTATCGTGGCAACATATCAAGACGCAGAATTTTGGCTATGAGCCTTATTACAATATTTTTTTCTGTTTTGCCGTATATAAGTTGGTCATGGCATACAAGAACAGTTTTTAGTGAGATTGAAAATAAATTTGATCTTCAAAATATGCCTGAAGAAAAAACAACTGAGCAAAAACAAGAAATTTTAGATTTATTCATCCGTTCCAGCATAGATATATCAACAAGGCCTGCAATGGGTATACTTGCTTTTAACATTGCAGCTATATCAGCCGTAATTTTTGATGCCTTAGTGCTTAAGAAGAAATGGAAGCTGCTAAAAGCGCTAATTGCTCTTGATATCGTACTGCTCATATATTATATAGGTATTTTAGGGCTGTATATTTTTTCGATGCCTTTAGACGAAGCATTGTGGTTAGCAGGATTTGAACGTTACGCCTCCAGTATAGTTGTGCTATTTGCAGGAGGTTTAATTATCACGGCTACATTAGATATTGAAAATTCATTTTATTATAGAATCGGGCAGGTACCTGATGAGCAGTCATTTCGCAATGTAACAAACAAGAAGCGTTATCAAAAGGGTGTTATAGCTTGCATGGCAATTACCATTACATTGCTGTTATCAGAATATAATGGTATCTCATCTATTATGCGTGATTATGATATCTCTTTGCCATATAAGATTCGGAAAATTACAGGAGATAGATGGTATAAAAATGGCGAGGAGGATAATAGAAGATATCTTTTTTATGCACCAGATAAAGATTCTCAGGTTACAAATTTTTATATGCAGTATGTGGGAAGATATTTTCTATATTCGCCAAATGTCGATGGCATATGCCTTTTCTATGAAGACAATATGGATAACTTATTGAGCGGCTATGATTATTTGGTAATAGCAGAAGGCGATGATGATGAGCGTTATTTGCTGCGCAAGCATTACGGAGTTACAGGAGAAGAAGGTATTTATAGAATTGTAAGTACTGACGGACAAATTGAACTTATATTTGAAGGAAGTGAGGAGAAATAGACGAATGAAACGACATAAACACCGATTTCGTTTTTATGATTTTATCTTAGCTTTTGGCTTTATATTTATAATAGGAATACTTATATCGAAAAATTTACAAGAGGTGGAGGTATGGAGCTTTATAAAACTGCAAGACAGAGAAACAAGGAGATTTGTAAAACAATTAGGTCCCGGACTTAATTTAGGAAATACGTTAGATACACACAATCTTCATTTTGAAACAAATAATCCCTCTGATTTTGAGACCTACTGGGGAAATCCTGTTACTACAAAGGAAATGATAGAGGATATAAAGCAGGCAGGCTTTGATGTTTTGCGTATACCCGTAACTTGGTATGAACATATAGATGAGAATGATATCATAGACAAGGCTTGGCTTGAACGTGTACAGCAGGTGGTGGACTACGGATTGCAGGCAGATATGCATGTGATTTTAAATGCACATCACGACAGCTGGTATACTCCTGATGATGAGCATTTGCCAAAAGCTCGCGAAAGGATGCAGCGTCTATGGAGTCAAATAGCCGAACAATTTAAAGAATATGATCAAAGACTGTTATTTGAAAGCATGAATGAACCACGCCTAATCGGAGAAAGAGAAGAATGGAGCGAAGGAACTCAACGTGCACGTGAAATTATCAATGAATTAAACGACATTTTTGTTCGGACAATTCGTGAAAGCGGTAGAGAAAACAGTGATAGATACCTTATTCTGCCCACTTATTGTGCACAGGTATATGAGGCGGCATTAAAGGATTTTTGCATGCCTGAGGGAAATAGGCTGATTCTTTCGGTACATTTATATTCACCATATGATTTTGCTCTGAACATACAAGGTACATCGGAGTTTGATGATGAAAATTCTATGGATACAGAAGAGATTGATAAGATATTTGAAAACCTTAATCGATTTTTTGTAAATAAAGGTGTCCCTGTAATTATAACTGAATTCAGTGCAGTAGATAAGAAAAATGAGCAGCAGCGCACAGATTGGGCACGCTATATCAGGAAAAAGGCAGAAAAACTTGGCATTGCCTGTGTCTGGTGGGATGCCGGTCCGGGTGAAGAGGATGGCAAGCCTTTCCCGCTTTATAACCGATATACACGCAAATGGCTGTTTCCTGATTTAAAAGAAGCATTAACCGAATAGTGATTAAAAATTATTGGAGATAATAGATGAAAAAGGTATGACAGGTATAATAATATTTTGTCTTGATATTGGGAACATTAGCAGTATTAAAGTAAATGGAACAATATTAAATAACAAAATAATTTATAAAAGGATTTATAATGAAAATATTTAAATTTTGTAAAAAATTCATTTTTAAATATAAGTGCATATTCAGTCTTAATATTTTATTAAATATTATTACCGCTGTAATAGGTATGTCAATTCCCTTATTAATGGGAGAAATAATTAATAATCTGACATATAAAAAAAGCAGTCAGGATTTAATTTATTATTGCATTTTATATGCCGTTATCAGTATAATTAATGTGCTGTCGGGATTCTTATCATCGTACATATTTATAAAATTGCAGACAAAAAGCGGATATGCCCTGAATAAGTATGTTATAAATCACCTTCAGGATGTTTCCATGTCCCATTTTGCCAATATTGATACGGCATACTTAAACCAACGAATCAACAACGACTCAAATTCAATAATAATGTTTTGCATAGAAGTAATTGTAAATATTTTAGTAAATTCTATCACACTTATCTTTGCCGCATTTTTATTGATAAGGATAAACCATAATATAGCCATAGTAATGTTTATACTTTTGATTTTATATATAATAATATATTCTGCATTTAAGAAGCCTTTATTTCAAAAATCGTTTGAATTGAAAGAAGCACAGGGAAGCTTTTTTTCTAAATTAAACGAACAGCTTTTTAACATTAAATTTATAAAGATACATTCAGTTAAAGAAGTTTTTACAAAAAGACTTGATTTGGCATTTACCGGAATGATAAAGAGAATAGTTTCATCACAAAAACTTGCCTATTTATATACAAGTTTTGATTCTATTATAGGCTTAGTTGCGCAATTAAGTATTTTTCTTATAGGGGGCTTTGCCATAATAAACGGACACATGACTATAGGATACTATGTAATTATGACAAATTACTTTTCTATGATGATGAACTCATCAAGATATTTCTTTAATCTGGGAAAAACATATCAGGATAATTTTGTATCATATAAAAGAATAGTCGAAATCCTGTCAATACCGCAGCAGGAATACGGAAAATATGAAATTGAAAATATAGAAAGTATCAAAGTAGAAAATCTTACATTTGCATATAGTGAAAAAAGCATATTTGAAAATTATAATCTTGAATTAGAAAAAGGAAAAATGTACAGTCTGACAGGTCATAACGGTGCAGGAAAAAGCACACTTATAAGCTTGATTCTCGGACTTTATATTAACGACTATGAGGGTAAAATAAGCTATAATGATATTGATATAAAAGAAATCAATATATATAAGGCAAGAGAAAAAAACATAGGAGTAACAGAGCAAGAGCCTATACTGATTCCCGATACGCTGATAAATAATATAATACTCGACAAAAATTATGATACAAAGCTTATAACCAAATATATCAATATTCTGGGACTAAATGAATATATAGCTTCATTAGAAAAGGGCTTAGAAACAGTAATAAATGAAAAATCAAGCAATATTTCCGGCGGAGAAAAGCAAAAGATATCGATATTAAGACAATTTGTAAAAAATCCCGAGCTAATGATATTCGATGAGCCAAGTTCAGCTCTTGATGCAGAAAGCAAAGAAAAATTAATAAATTATCTGGATGATATCAAAAAAGATAAAATAATAATTATTATAACACACGATAACTCCATGCAGGATATTTGTGATGTTGAAATAAATTTGAATGAAATTTAGTAAAAAATACTTATAAAATCTACAAAAATTTTCCGAAAATGCTATGTTAATACTTATTAAATTAGTGTAAAATATTTATAACTAAGGTTATTATGACTTAGTTATTTTTTTGTAGAATAAGAGGGTTAAACGGATATTATATTAAGCCAAATAAGTAAAATCACTTGGTAAAAAAATAAATATTATATTGAAAGTCCAAAGTATATAGTCTATATTATAAGAGATATGTCCTTTAATTAAGAATAAAAATTTAACAACATAAAAAAATAAATTATCAATTCTGTAATAATCTTGTAATAATTACATATATTTATTAATGGTACAATAATATTGTTGCACAGATGTATGTGATAAAAAATAAAAAAAGGAGGTTAAGAAGATGTTGAAGTTATTAGTAAACTTAAGAACTGTGAAATTAAACGAATTACATAAATCAAATAGAAATTATAAAGCTTATATTTGCTCATCTTTTTGCCTCGTGGATACCCGTGAGGAGATAGATTTTTGCGGCTGATATTTTGTCAAAGGTATATTTGTACATTATTTTAGAGCTCAAATCCGGAAGGTGTATGCTTATAATAGCTATGACCTATCCGGATTTTTTTGTGCAATAAAAAATTTTTAAAGACATTGGGGTGAATTACGTGAAAAAAGGTAATGAAGGATTTAAACTGATAATGCCTTACACAAAAGGACTGAAAGGATTTTTTATACTGGCTGCAATAGCCATTATAGTGAGAGTTTTTGTAAACTTTGCAACTCCGCAGGTTATCAAAGTGACTGTCGATTCTGTAATAAAGAACGAAGCACTGAACCTGCCAAAGATATTTGTCAATTTAATTGAAGCTGTCGGAGGAGTCGAGCATATAAGACAAAACTTGTGGATACCTGCTTTATTTATTGTAGCATTTGCTGTAATAACCTGCCTATGCGATTATGTCAGCAAAGTAGCTATAGCAAAGGGCTCTGAGGGCTTAGTAAGAAAGCTTAGGAATCATTTATATAAACATATTCAAAGATTGCCGTACAGCTGGCATACAAAGAGTCAGACAGGTGATATAATTCAAAGATCTACAGCAGACGTTGACTTGATAAGAAGATTTATAGCTGCTCAGCTCTCGGAGCTGTTCAGAATTATGATGCTTATAATTATTGCACTTATTTTGATGTTTTCAATGAATGTTAAGCTATCATTTATAGCACTTGCATTTATACCGATAATTATGACTTATACTGCAGTATTTTATGGAATAATATCACGTAGATTTAAGGATGCTGATGAGGCAGATGGAATTTTATATTCAACAGCTCAGGAAAATTTGACAGGCGTGAGGGTTGTAAGAGCCTTCGGAAGAGAAAAATATGAACTTGATAAGTTTGAGGAAAAAAACAATAACCTTGCAAATTTGTGGATAAAATTGGGTAAACAACTATCATACTACTGGTCTTTCGGAGATTTATTCTCAGGACTTCAAGTATTGACTATAATTGTATTCGGTGCAATAGAAGCCGTAAACGGAAACATAAGCCTAGGAGAATTTTTAGCATTTGTTTCATATAACTCAATGCTTGTATGGCCTATAAGAGCCTTCGGAAGAGTTTTATCAGAGATGAGCAAGGCTAAGGTATCTCTAAAAAGAATATCGGAGATATTAAACGAAGAAGAAGAGTTTGACGATGAAAACGCACTTACACCGAGCTTTGAGGGCAAAGATATAGAATTTGATAATGTGACCTTCAGATATGGCGAAAACAGTGCTATAATCGAGAATTTAAGCTTTAAAATAAAAGGCGGAAAAACTTTTGCAATACTCGGAGGAACAGGTTCCGGAAAAACAACTATCATGCACCTTTTAAACAGACTTTATGATCTTGAAGAGAGCAGTGGTGAGATTAAAATAGGCGGAATTAATATCAATGATATAAGATTAAGCCATCTTAGAAAAAATATAGGCATGGTGCTTCAAGAGCCGTTTTTATATTCAAAAACTATAAAAGAAAATATGGCTATAACAAAAGAAGATATCATCATGGACGAGGTAGAGCTTGCTGCTGCAACAGCATGTGTCAAAGATTCAATAGAAGGCTTTGCCAAGGGATATGATACGATCGTGGGTGAAAGAGGAGTAACTCTCTCAGGAGGACAAAAACAGCGTGTAGCGATAGCCAGAATGCTTATGCAAAATACACCTGTAATGATTTTTGATGACTCGCTTTCAGCAGTTGACTCAGAAACTGATGCGAAAATAAGAGCGGCATTGAAAACCAACAGAAAGAATGCAACAACGATTCTTATATCTCACAGAATTACAACACTTATGCAGGCTGATACAATTATGGTTCTGGATAAGGGAAAAATAGTTGATTTAGGAACTCATGAAGAATTAATTCAAAGAGAAGGCATATACAAAGACATATATGATGTTCAGATGAATATGTCAGATATTGAAGACTAAGAAAAGATTAAATACCTAAGCCTATTCACAAATCATTGTGTAAAACGGCATAGGCATAAATATAGGAGGTGACAGCATGTCATACTATGAAGAACAAGATGATTTAAAACAATCGTTTAATATAAAAATATGGATGAAATTAAAACCGTTTATAGCAAGATATAAATTTAAGCTTATCGGAGTTATGCTTCTGATGATGGTTCTTGCGCTTACAGATATAACAATGCCTTTGTTTCAAAGCTATATTGTGGATAACATTATAGAGAAAAGAAACTTAGACGGAATGGAAATATTCACTGCACTTTATATTTTGGTGCTTATCATACAGGTAATTTCTGTATATGGATTTACAAGACTTTCTATGCTCATAGAAATGCGCTTGGGCTTTGACTTAAGGGAAGCAGTATTTACTAAGCTTCAAAAGCTTTCCTTATCATACTACAACACAACACCCGTAGGATATATGATGTCGAGAGTTTTAAGCGATACAGGAAAAATAGGCGAGTCTATTGCATGGGGAATTGTCGATATGTTCTGGGCGCTCGTATATGTTATAGGAGTGTTCATAGCGATGTTTTTCCTTAATTATAAGCTTGCATTGCTCGTAATTACAATAATTCCGATTATGGCAATCGCGACAGTATTTTTTCAGGGAAAGCTCTTAAGTGCTAACCGTACCATAAGAAAAACAAATGCGATAATGACAGGCGAGTTTAACGAGTGTATAACAGGTGCCAAAACAAGTAAGACTTTGGTTATAGAAGATAAAAACTTCAAAGGCTTCAGAACTACAACCGATAAAATGTATAATGCAAATGTTCATATGGCAAGACTAAACGCAGTATTTATACCTATTATAATATTTGCAGGCTCATTAGCAACTGCAATAGTTCTCTCAAGAGGAGGAAGATATGCCCTTGACGGAATATTTAAAATAGGTCAGCTAAGTGCATTCTTAGCATACTCAATAGGTATATTTGAGCCTATTCAGAACTTAGCAAGAATATTTGCAGAATTTATATCATTACAAGCAAACATTGAAAGAGTTTCAGGAGTTTTGGAACAGGAGCTTTTGATTCAGGACACAGATGAGGTTATAGCTAAGTATGGCGATAATATTCATCCTAAAAAAGAAAACTGGGAAACAATACAAGGTGATATAGAGTTTAAAAATGTCAGCTTTGTTTATCCGGACGGAGAAGAAGAGGTATTAAAGGATTTTTCACTTAAAATACCTGCAGGAACAAATGTTGCAATAGTAGGAGAAACAGGAGCAGGAAAAAGTACACTTGTAAACTTAGCTTGCAGATTCTTTGAACCTACAAGCGGACAGATACTGATAGACGGAGTTGATTACAAAGAGAGAAGTCAGCTTTGGCTTCACTCAAATATAGGATATGTACTTCAAAGTCCTCATCTTTTCTCAGGTACTATCAAAGAAAACATAAGATACGGAAAACTGGATGCAACAGATGAAGAAGTTGAAAGAGCTGCAAAAGCTGTATCAGCAGATACGGTAGTTGCAAAGCTTGATAAGGGCTACGACAGTGATGTCGGAGAAAACGGAGATAGACTTTCAACAGGTGAAAAACAGCTTATATCCTTTGCAAGAGCAATAATTGCAGATCCTAGGATATTTGTACTTGACGAAGCAACATCTTCAATAGACACTCACACAGAGCAGCTTATACAAGATGCTATCAATCATATACTGCATGGAAGAACTTCATTTATAATCGCACACAGACTTTCAACTATAAGAAAGGCAGATATCATTCTTGTAGTTAAAGAAGGAAAGATTATAGAAAGAGGAACACACAAAGAATTATTAAAGAAAAAAGGTTATTATTATGACCTTTATACTAAACAATTTGAAGAAGAAAAGACACAAGAAAGACTGGGGTAACAAATTGTTTTCAATATCCCGGTCGAAACGAAATAGGAGGGATATAAAATGAGAAACTTATTTAAAAAATCAAATAGAATAGATAAGAAAATATATGATTTGAAGCAAGTTGAACAATACCTTGATAAAATAGAAGGTATAAAAAGAGACTATCAAGCTTCAAATATATCAAATCAATACTATGTAATGAAATAATTATCAACAGATAGTAAGATTTAATAATAAAGGGGTGCTTTTGCTGATGTAGCGGCTTTAGCCGAATTGTTAAAGGCAAAGCACCTTTTTTAAAGATAAAACGGAGGAAACAGATGCTTGATAACAAAGGATTTGATTTGTGGGCAGATGGATATGACGAGAGCGTTAATCTGAGTGAACAGGATAACGATTACCCGTTTGCCGGATATAAAGATGTACTTAATACAATATACAATAAGATTCATTCAAAAAATAGAGCGAAGATATTAGATATAGGCTTTGGTACGGGTGTTCTGACAAAAAAGCTGTATGATGACGGTTATAAAATTTGGGGCATTGATTTTTCACAGAAAATGATAGATATAGCTAGAGAGAAGATGTCAAAAGCAAAGTTGCTTCAGCACGACTTCACAAACGAACTTCCCGAAGAAATAGAAGATCAAAAATTTGACTTTGTCATAAGCACATATGCTTTGCATCATTTAAATGACAGCGAAAAAATTGAATTTTTAAATAAGCTGTTAAAGCTTTTAAACGATAAAGGAATGATAATTATAGGCGATATAAGCTTTGAAACAAGACAAATGCATGATAAGTGCAAAGAAGACTGCGGTGAGGGTAACTGGGATGACGAAGAATTTTATTTTGTGTATGAAGAGTTAAAAAATTCGTTTAATAAGATTGAATACGAACAGATATCACACTGTGCAGGAGTTCTGACGATTGCGGATTGCAAGAACAATTCATCTGAAGATGCTTCGGCACGTATAGACAAAAGAAATATTTTAGATGACGAGGTTTTTACATATAAGCTTTCAAAGGATAAAAAGATATTTATTTCTTGGCATGGTAAACAGGTTACTACACTTAGCGGGAAAAAAAGTGAAGAGTTTTTAAAAAAGATGGAAAACTCAAGCTTTCATGAAATGCAGCTTATTATGGCAAAGGCTACGGGAAATTTTAAGCGTGGCAATGAGAAAGGCAGAGGCAATTAATGGCGGATATATTTATATCGGAGAACGACAAATTAGAAAATATTCTAAATAAAATAGAATTTAATACAAGCCTTAAAATTAAAATTTTAGAGTACATAAAGAAAAACAAAAAATTTGTTTTCAATGCTTCTAAAGAATCATATGAGGGAGAAGTACCTAACTTCCCGATATGTAAAAGAAAGCCTTTTACACGACTTGTTCTCGTGGTCTATAAGCTTATAGAATTAAAAGATAGATATGATAAGCTAGGTATTCCTGAAAATATTTTTTATGATACCGCTAAAGATATAAAGCTAAGACAGGAGATTTATTTTGCTGATAAATCTGATATAGGCATATCAAAAGCTGATGCAATTTGGTTCAGGCATTTGTTTAAGATGGTTATATTCAAGCTTGGAACACTTCAATTTCAAATATCTCACATGATTTATCTCGATGAGGATGTAGTTGAAGGCGGATATATGAAATTTGACAGTGCACAAAAAGAAAAACTTCCGTCAGGTACTCCTGTTATAAATGTGCATATACAAAAAGATGCTGATATATCGCAGACAGCATGTGATGATTCATTTAAGAAAGCAGAAAGCTTTTTTAGAAAGTTTTTCCCGGAGCATAATTATAGAGCCTTTAAATGTTATTCGTGGCTGCTATATCCCGGTAATAAAAGGCTTCTGAGTGAAAGCAGCAATATTCTAAAATTTGCCAAAAGATTTGAAATCATCAGCGAAATTAAAGATAGAGAAGAAGCTGTGGAAAGAATATACGGTAAAAATTACAGGAAAAAATCAGATTTTCCGCGAAATACAAAACTGCAGAGAAATGCTTTGAATCATTTTGACAGTTTGGGCTATGCCTGCGGAATTATCAATATTGAATAATCTGATTAAAGAAACAAAAATTATATAATTTTAGAGATTAAAGTGTGAAAAAAACTTCACGCTATGATGCCGTCACATGGCATCATGGGAGGATATATGAACGTTGAAATAAGAAAGATAACAGTTGATGAAAAAGAAATATTAAAAAATTTACTTGAAAAATACGATTACGAATTTTCACAGTGGGATAATAGGGATGTTAATAAGCTGGGATTATACGGTTATGACTACCTTGATTACTATTGGACAGAAAAAAACAGATGGGCATACTTTATTTTGGCTGATAATCAGTTGGCAGGATTTGCAATGATAAATGATTATCCTGAGGCATCGGAGCCAACAGACTATTCCTTAGCCGAATTTTTTGTTATGTTCAAATACAGGCGAAAAGGCGTGGGGAAAATTGCTGTATTTAAGATTTTTGACATGTTTCGTGGGAAATGGCAGCTTAAAAGACATCCTCATAATATTACATCAGTTAATTTCTGGAACAAGGTTGTTTCAGAATACACAAAGGGAAATTATCGTTTAATTGAATCTTATCCCGATGCGGAATATGCTGACGGAACCTTAGGAGATATCTACTTTTTTGAAAACTGATATATTTTGAAGAGGAGAATTTGCAAATGGATTATAAACAAATACTAAATCAGATATCCTGTGCATACAAAGAAATACTCAAAGATAATCTTGTCGGTATATATGTTCACGGTTCTATTGCATTCGGATGCTTCAATCATAGTAAAAGTGACATTGATTTTTTAGCCGTAACCAAAAGTACTCCCTCACAGGAGGAAAAAGTTATGCTTATTCAAATACTGCTTGATTTAGAAAGCTCAAGTCCGCCTAAAGGCATAGAAATGAGCGTGGTTCTTGAAAGGAACTGTCTGAATTTTACTTATCCTACTCCGTTTGAACTGCATTTTTCAAATTCACATTTAGAAAAGTGCGGAGTAAATTTAGAGGAATATTGTGCAGTGATGAATGGAACAGATAAGGATTTGGCAGCGCACTTTACGGTAATTAAAACTGTTGGAATTGCTTGGTACGGCAAAAGTATTGAGTCGGTATTCGGAGATGTTCCAAAACATTATTATCTTGACAGCATAAAAAACGATATTGAAAATTCTGAAAATGAGATTAGAAGCAATCCTGTTTATATAATTTTAAATCTTTGCCGCGTTCTTGCTTTTATTCAGGAAGATTTAGTTATTTCAAAAGAGCAGGGGGCTTTATGGGGAATTAAAAATTTGCCTCATATTTACAATCCTCTTATTGAAGAAGCATTAAAAAGCTATCAATCTGATGATGACTTTTTAACTGATAATAAATTGGCTGAAAGATTCTCGCGATATATGACGGAGCAAATATTTTCAGAATAATCGTCTGAACACGGAGGAAATTATTATGATAGACACAATAAAAACACAACTGCAAAAAATGGATATAAGCTATGAACAGATCAGTAATTTGCGTTCAAAAGACGGAGTTCATCTATACAAGATACAAGACGGTAATAAAAGATATGTTTTAAAGTATTTTGAAAATGCAGAGTTTAGAAGAGAAATAAAAAATTATTTGATACTTCAGGATTTAGATATATTGACTATACCTATTATAGAGTATACGGATGAAGCTATACTCATGGAAGATATAAGCCACAGCCTTGATATGCGTTTGGCAGTAAAAGAAGATATGAACGATTCGGATATTTGCTATGGTTTAGCTAAGTGGTATAAAGCTTTGCATGAAAAAGGCAAAGAATATGTTAAGCTTCACGGAAAAGATATGTATATGGAAACGGATTGTATAACGTATGAAAATATTCAAATTGTAAAGAGAAAAACAAATACAGAAGATAATCCGGTATGGAAGTGCATAGAAGAAAATTTATATTTACTTATAAATTTAATTGATACAACTGAAAAAACACTTACATACAATGACTTTTATTATATAAACATGGCTGTATCAAAGCAACATGGAGCATTTATGTTTGACTATAATTTATTAGGAAAAGGCTATATAGCTTCGGATATAAAAAATGTTACTTTGCAGTTGGGAGAAGAAGCAAAAAAGGCATTTTTTGATGCTTATGGTGATTATAATAAAGATGAGGAGATACTTCACGAGGTAGCAGGTTCATTGGTAGGCCTTATCTTTGCATCGCAAAGAGAAATATTTCCCGAATGGGGATATGAAGAAGTCGAAGCTGTTAAGAACGGAATATTATTGGAAAGATTTAAAGAACTACTGCAATTAAAAAAATAAGCAAAAATGTTTAACAAATTAAGTTTGATAAAAATAAATATGTATGCGGATTAGGAAAAGATAATTTTTTGGCATACTGAGAATTGAAGTGAAAAAAGTGAAGAAAAGAACTTCATTCTAACTATTATTTGCCGTGAAGCGGCATAACGGAGGAAGATATGAATAAAGAAAAAAATAAAATAGATATTAAAAGTATAGCTCAAAAATGGGATATTTCCGGAGCGGTTAGTATATACCATAAGGGAGAACGCATTTATAAGGATTTTTTCGGATTAGCAAATCGTGAAACAGGAGAGAGGATAAATGAAGAATCAACTTATTTGTTCAGCGGCTCCGCACGTTTTTTAACAGCATTATCTATGATGATGCTATCGGATATGAAGAAAATAAATCTAAATGATACGATTGAAAAGTACATACCGGAATATGCTCATGCACATAAAATTAAAATAAAACATTTGATATTGGGCGAATCAGGTATTCGTGATTATTTTTACGGAAAAATAATGCCTGAATTAAAGAATGATGACAAGCACAACTCGCTTGATGAAAGAGAGCGTGTCGTAGAAGAAAAAAGAATGTATACAAAGAACTATTCATTCAAAGATGCGCTTGAGCTTATAGGCAAAGAGGAACTTGAATTTGAGCCTGGAACAGAAAAAGCTGATTTTTCAACAACAGAGAAGATATTTTGCAAGGAAATTATAGAGAGGGTCTCAGGAATGAAGCTTCTGGACTTTGAATTCAAATATATATTTGAGCCTCTGAATATGTCCGAAACGAAAAGAGGAAGAAGCGTAAATACAAACACTTATTGCAACTTTAGAGATAAGGAGCTTTTATTAGTCAAAATAGATGAGACAGCTGACGATTTATTTGTAACAACAGCTGCTGACATTGAAAAATTAATGATAGCTATATATGAAGATATTGTTTTATCAAATAAAAAGATATTGTCTGATAAGAGCTGGAAGAAGGCAACCAGCTTTAATGAAGAAAATGTAGGACTTGGACTCAGCTCTGTAAATGGAATTATTTGCATAGATGAATTTGATCTTCTTGGCAACGAAGCCTCTTTGTATTTTAATAAAGAGTCTGAGCTATGCTATATGCAAGTAAATAATGCAAATATCGTAGTTGAAAACATAGGAGGAACATGGATACATTTTCGTAAGGAAATGAGAAATGAAATAGATGCATTTTTTACATATCCTAAGAATACTCGTATAGTTCCGTATAATAAGAGAAACTGGTACGATGTTATGAATCTTGAAATATCAAAGGATCAATACGAGTTCGTATGTGATGCAAAGCAAAGTATTGCCTACGCATTTGCTTATCAGAGAGATCATAAGCTTTTTGTAGAGATGGAGGGAGATAAGCCCGTAGGACTTATGGTCTTGAAGTCAAATAAGAAAAAGAACGAATATCACTTTGCTATTTTATTGGTAGACAGACGCTATCAGGGACGAGGATTCGGGAAAATTATGCTTGAATGGGCACTTGAGTATTTCAAAGAGCAAGGAGCAAAAGAACTGACAATAGGTGTAAACCGTTTTAATATATCTGCTCAGAAGCTATATAAAAGCGTAGGCTTCAGAGAGGATTTAGTATACGAAGAAGGAATGCAGTTAAAAATAGAATTTTAAAACAAATAATTAAAAAGAATAGGAGATGTGCGAAATGAGACTAAGGAAAGCAGCTGGACTAAAATAAATTAACCTAGCTAAATAACAATTTTCCGAGATAGCTAGGTTTAAATACAAGGAGGGCTATCTATGGCAAAAATAATAATAAATGATGTAACATACAGTTACAAAGAATACTATCAATCAATTTTTGACAATATAAATATTTCAATTGATACAGATTGGAAATTAGGACTAATCGGCAGAAACGGAAGAGGCAAAACAACTTTATTAAGGCTTATAAACGGTGAGATAGAGCCGGACAGAGGACATATATTTAAAAGTGTAAATACAGAGTATTTTCCATACTCACAAAGCACTGAATATTCCAAAACACTGGACGTTATAAAGGAAAGTATAGGAATGCTGAAAACTATGGAAGATGCAATGGAAGAGATAATAACAAGCGATGACAAGAAAAGATTTGAGGAATATCAAGATATTCTTGATAAATTTTCAGAACTTGACGGATTTAATATTGAATCAAGAATAAAGAGAGAATTAAATTTGATGAATTTATCAGAAGAGCTTTTAGAGCAGGATTTTGAAACCCTGTCCGGTGGAGAAAAGACCAAGATGCTGATAATATCATTATTTTTAAGAAAAAATGCCTTTGTTCTTTTAGACGAGCCTACAAATCACTTGGATATGGAAGGGAAAGAAGCTGTATCAAATTATCTTAGCAATAAAAAAGGATTTATACTTGTTTCTCATGACCGTGAGCTTCTGGATAATGTCGCAGATCATATAATTTCAATAAATAAGTCGGATATCTCAATAGAAAAGGGCAACTATTCAACATGGCTTGACAACAAGAATATGACGGAGCTATATGAGTTTAAGACTAAGGAAAAATTGGAAAGGGAAATAAAGGATTTAGAGAAAAATTCGGTTATGAAAAGAAGCTGGGGAAATACTGCAAACAAGGAAAAAGCAGAGTTCAGAACATTCGGAAGAAGCAATGATTCAAGAGCGGCAAAATTTATGAGACAGGCAAAGGCTGCAGAACGCAATATTCAGAAGAATCTTGAGCATAAGAAAGGCTTGTTGAAAAACTATGAAACAGTTTCTGATTTAGATATAAATCAAAATATTTCGGATGACGATGCTTTAGTTACGATTATTAAACTGTCCTTTGGATATTCAAACAAGTCCTTGTTTAACAATTTTACCCTGCAAATAAGACAGGGAGACAGAATTTGGCTTCGAGGAAATAACGGAACAGGCAAAACTACTCTGCTAAAGCTGATTTCCGGGGAAATAAGCTCTGAACAGGTGCAGCATCAGGAAGATATTAAAATTGCACAAAGCTATCAAGAGCCTCTATGGCAAAAAGGCCTGATAGATGAATTGACTGATGATCGTGAGTTCAAATACAGATTTTTTGATATCTGCAAACTTCTTGATATCAAGGTGTTTGCTCCCGATAAACCTATAGAAACCTACAGCAGCGGAGAGAAAAGAAAAATAGACGTAGCAAGAGCATTAGCGTCCGAAAATGATTTGCTTCTTTTAGACGAGCCTCTTAATTATATGGATATATATTTTAAAGAGCAGCTTGAAAAAGCAATATTAGAATATAAACCAACATTGGTATTTGTAGAGCATGATGAAGGTTTCGGACGAAATATATCAAATAGAATATTAAATTTATAATACTGTAAAAAGAACTGTATATACTAGTGAGCTGCAAGGCAGCTCACTATCAAAGAGAGGAATATAAATAAAATGATAACACTAAAAAAGATAGATGAAAATAACTACAGAAAAGTATTGGCAATAAAAATGAACGAAGAACAGGATAAATTTGTAGCACCTAATGTTGTTTCACTGGCTCAGGCATGGGTTTTTTATGAAACGGCAAGACCTTTTGCTATCTATAAAGATGAAGAGGTAATCGGATTTATGATGCTTGACTGGAATGAAAAAGAGCGTGAAGCAGGCATATGGCGTTTTATGATAGCCCAGGAGCATCAAAATAAAGGTTACGGAAGAAAAGCTATGGAATATGCTCTCAATTTGATTAGAGAATCTAATAAGTTCGACTGTGTATTTCTTGATTATGTTCCTGGAAATGATTCAGGAAAGCACCTATATGAAAGCCTTGGATTCAAAGAAACAGGCGAAATTGACGATGGTGAAATTGTTATGAAATTAGACTTATGCTCGAAACTTTAACTATTATATAAAGTCATAACGAAGCGATACCAAAATAAAGGGGCGTGACAAATTGTTTTTTGAGAACTTAGAAACAGAAAGACTGTACCTTAACAATATAGATAAAGAAGATAGAGACTTTATATTCAGCCAATTTTCAGACGATACAGTAAATAGATATTTATATGATGCAGAGCCCTTAATTGATATATCAGAAGCAGATGAAATCATAGAATTTTATATGGCTCCTGAACCTCGTATCCAAAACAGATGGATTATAATCAGAAAATCGGACAATGAAAAAATGGGTACCTGCGGGTTTCATTGCTGGGATAAAAAACTTGGAAGAGTTGAAGCAGGATATGACCTTAAAGAAGAATTTTGGGGCAGCGGATATATGATGGAAGCAATGAAAGAGAGTATAAATTTCGCTAAGAATCAAATGCGTGTAAATGAAATAACTGCATGTATTTCAACAGAAAATCAAAAATCCATAAAACTTGCAGAAAGTTTAGGATTTGTTTTGTCAGATTCAAATACAGTGATTTTTAGAGGAAAAGAATATCCGCATAACATATATTCTTTGCATATAGAATATTAAAGATATTGATATAACCGGGAGAATAAAAGATGATACATCTAAAAAAAGTAATCGGCAATGATTACAGAAAATTCATCAGATTGAAGGTCAAGGACGAGCAAAAGAAATACGTTGCGAATAATTCCAATATATTGGCTAAGGCATACGCATATTATAATGACTCAACAGTATACGGAATATATAATGACGATGCAGAGGTTGGACTTGCACTTGTCAGAGAATATGCCGACGATAATTGTTATATTTTTGACCAACTTATGATTGATGAAAAATATCAAGGAAACGGCTATGGAAAGAAAGCCACAGAGCTGATATTAAATGATTTAAAGAACAGAAATAAATATAATAAAGTTCTTTTGTGCTATGTAGAAGGTGATGAAACAGCTAAAAATTTGTATTCGTCATTTGGATTTGAACATACAGGCATCATAGATGTATGTGATGACGGCACAAAAGAGATAGATATGGCTTTAAAACTCATATACTAACGGGGGATGACGCCTGAGTCGGTGATGTGTGTGTACACCTACTGCTGGATGATGGTTAACAGCTGTCATACATTGACCAATATAAATAAATAAAGTTGGTAACAGTTCGGATAAGGAGATAAATCCTTTGAAGCAGGAAGCAGAAGTATTCGTATAAAAATTACGGAGAATTTGTCACTACCACATAAAGCCCGAAAAAAAGAACAAACAGAACCCCGCTTTCTGATATTGAAAAAAATATCAGGAGGCTCGGTATGAGTAAGAAAAGTGAGAACAGTGCATTCATATGCATTAATTGTAAAAAGGAAGTAGTTCCTTTATCAAACGGAAGCTGTCGGAATCATTGTCCCGACTGCTTGCACTCCTTGCATGTTGACGACAAAACAGGAGACAGACAAAATTCATGTCACGGAATAATGAAGCCGATAGGCATCGAATTTAACACAAAAAAAGGATATCAAATTGTGCATAGATGTATGAAGTGCGGATTTATAAGACTTAATAAAATTGCACAAGATACAGACATGCCCGACAATTTTGACTTAATTTTAAAACTTATGAGAAAATAAAATATATATACACTGGGTGTATATATTAGCTCAGTTAGGGAGTTAAAAATGAATAAATCAGAAAAAATTGAGGCTGTTAAAAAACAGCTAATGATAAGGTGGGAATGCTCAGAGGATATTTTCAGCAGTACAGAAAATATTATAATTAAATCTGAGAAGATATTTTTTGAAATGCTGACATTCGGAGGCAATGCAGCGATTCGTGCGAACAAAAAAATTTATGAGTGGTGCAAGGATAAATTGCAAAACGAAGAGTCTAAAAATATTATGGACGGAGATATATTGTTCCAAATCGAAAAGAAGCTCCGAGAATTTGAATATGCACTTGAAGGTGAAAATGTAAGATATCTGTACTTAAATCCCAATACAGAAATAATAAAACCGGAAGAATTTTCATATAAATGGTTTGAAAAAGAAGATATGCCTGAACTTTATGAGAATAAAGGATTTGACAATGCTCTCAATTATGAGCGTGATGTGCTGGCGTACGGTGCATATAAAAATGGGGACTTAATTGCCTTAGTAGGAGCAGATGATTATATGAATAATATTTGGCAGATTGGAATAGATGTATTGCCAAGCTGCAGAAAAAGCGGACTTGCTACATATCTTGTAAAGGTACTGGCAGAGGAAATTGAAAACAGAGGGAAAGTAGCATATTATACGACATGGAGCGGAAATATACCTTCAACTAAAGTTGCGCTTAATGCAGGCTTCTATCCGATATGGCTGTCATATTATGCGGAACACCAATAGGACACGCAAAGGAGGCACATAAGCATGGATGTAATAAAAATAAATAATAATCAAATAGATCAAATAACAGAATTCATATATAGATTAAATAATTGTCCAAAACATCATATAGGATATTGCAGCAAAATAAAGCTTGAAATAAAAAGTGAAATAAGTGAACTGATAGAAAATGGCAATGATTTTTTTGCTGTCTATAATGAAGATAAATTAGCCGGAGTTATCGGATATGAAAAATATGACGATACTGTAGAGATATGGGGACCATTTACATCAGAACAAGATATTGATAATGAATCTAAAGATATCGGCAAAATTAAGAATATGCTTTGGTATACTTTATTAAGTTCAATTAATGATAATAGCTTGAAATATTGTCTGCACTGCAACTTTGAGAATATATCCGTCAGAAATTTTGCTTCAGACAAAGGTTTTAAAGTTATCGCCGAAGGAAAAACAATGACTTTAGACTTAAAAAAGTTGGATATTCCGATATTTGAAAATATCTTTACAGCATCAGAAAAAGACTTCAAAGAATTTGAAACACTTCATGACATGATTTTTCCGCAAACTTACTATAGCGGAAAAGAAATAACAGAGCTTCTTGATAAAGAGTATATGCTGTTCGTCGCTAAAGAGGATGATAAAGTTGTAGGATATATTTTTGTAAAAATGAGTTTGGAAATTGACGATGCGTATATAGATTTCATAGGGGTCGATTCAGATTACAGAAGCAAAGGCTATGGAAAAAAACTTTTATTTACCGCACTGAAAACATTCAAAGAAAACGGAATCAGCAGCCTATTGCTATGGGTAAATAAGAAAAATGAAGGTGCTATAAAACTATATGAAAATATAGGTTTTATAACCGTAGATGATTTGGTAGGCTTTAGCTTACAGAAAGCATTTATTCCGAGATAAGATTTAGATTTGTAAAGAAAGGGGCTGATAACAGTGAATATTATATTAAGAAGTGAAAGACCGGAAGATTACAACAAAATAGCAAACTTAAACTACAATTCATTTAATGAATGGAGAACGAGCAGCTATAAAGCAGAGCCGCTTATAGTATCTGCTTTACGTCACAGCCAATATTATGACAACGAACTCTCAATTGTAGCCGAGCTTGATGGAGATATAGTAGGACACGCTTTGTTTTCAATATTCCCATTCATTGTAATGAAAGAAAAAAGAACAGGTGCATTTTTAGCACCGATATGCGTTGATACTAAGCTTCAAAAACAAGGTATTGGTAAAATGCTTATCGAAGAAGGTCATAAAAGACTTCAAAACAAAGGTGTTTCAGTAGCGCTCCTATGCGGACATGAGAATTATTATCCAAAATTCGGATATGAAAATAAGATGTTTGCATTATCAGGAGTGAATATTTCCATAAATGCAGAAAATGTAAATACTGACCGCATAACTGAAAGATCAATTAAAAATGTGGATTTAGAATGGATAACAGAGCAATGGCAAAGTATCCATAAAGATGACAGACTGGCTTTATATCCGGGTGACACTATCAGTCAGTGGTTTAATCATTCATTGATTTATCGTTCATCAATGGTATATGAAGATAATATTTTATTAGGCTATATAAGATATAGAAATACATATCCTTTGGAGATAAAGGAATTACTGACAACAGAAGATAATGCCGAAAAAATAATAGCATACATAATGAAAGAAAACCTTAAACGTACAAAAGGTGATGTTATATTGTCGGTATCTTTAGAAAGTGCATCAAAGTTACTTAAAAATAATGAGAACTTGAAAATAGAAGAAAAAATAATAACAGGCAATGCTTTTATGATGAAAATAATAGATAAGAGTGACAGTCTGATAACGCAATATTTTCAAGAAGCAAAGTCGGATATTAAGAAATTAGGTATATTTACATTTCCGCCTATGTTGGAAATTGACGATTAAATAAACTATACAAAATCAGGAGGTATAGGATTTGAACAAACAATTATTAAAATTCATGCAAAAACCTCAATTACATGAACCGTCATCAAATAAATTCTGGAATGATGAACATATTTCTAAAGGAATGCTTGAAGCTCATTTAAATAAAGATTGGGAAGCCGCAACAAGAAAATATGATTTTGTTATAAATTCAGTTGAATGGATTAGCAGCATTGCTCCGCCCTCGATAAAAAATAAGCTGCTCGATCTCGGGTGCGGACCGGGGATATATGCAGAATTATTTAAGCGTAAAGGCTATGATGTTACAGGACTTGACTTTTCGTTGAGGTCTGTAAATTATGCTATAGAGAGTTCAGAAAAACAAAATTTAGATATTAAGTATATATGCCAGGACTATTTAGAACTTAATTTAGAAGAAAAGTTTGATATAATAACCTTAATTTACTGCGATTTTGGGGTGCTTTCAGATACAAACCGCCGATTATTGCTTAAAAAAATATATTCAATGTTAAAACCTGACGGAGTTTTAATTTTTGATGTATTTACTCCTATTATGCATGAAGATAAAAAAGAGTATAAAAGTTGGAGTTATTTCAGCAATGGAGGTTTCTGGTCTGAAAAATCACATGGACTTTTAGAATCATTTTACAGATACGAAAATAATACAATTTTAACTCAATCAATTGTTTTAACAGAAGATGAGGTTAAATGCTATAACATATGGGAGCATATGTTTACATGTGATGAGATATTATCAGATCTTAAAGCCACAGGTAACTGGGATGTCGAATTATTCGGTAATGCAGCAGGTGAAAAATATTCCGAGGACAGTAACGTTTTATGTATTGTTGCCAGAAAAATATAAATATTTTGCATGTTAAACTTGCTAAAAATTATAAGAAACAGAAGGTGTAACATGATTGAATTAAGAAATATAAGCTTTGAAAACATTAATCAAATTTTAAATATTAAATCAAAATTCAGCCAGAGAAAATTTGTTGAAAAAGCTTCTCATACAATTGCTATGGCATACGCGGGTATCAGTGAAGGATATCCGGGATTTTTATCTGCAATTTACAGCAATGAAGTACCGGTAGGGTTAATTCTAATCGGAAGAGCCTCTGTAGCTGAACATGAACCGGAAATACTTAGAAAATACGAATATGTGTATCGAATATTAGGTTTTTTGATTGATAAAAACTATCAAAATCAAGGCATCGGCAGACGTGCATTAAAAATGGCGATTGAAAACATAGAAAAGATAAAAGAACAGAAATACCAAAAACCTTTGCCTATAGCACTTGAGTGCCATGTAAAAAATAAGAATGCATTGTCCTTGTATGAATTCTTTGGGTTTAACAATATAGGTACAACCGATGATAATAATTACATATTAGCCAGGTTACCTATAGAAACATATGATATTTCACACTAATTATTTATGATGCCGCTAAAATGTCTCCAGTGTATGGGAAGTGCTGTCATTTTATAGCATTGTCCATACATTTGTATCTGGGACGATGGCATAATGAGAGGTTAAAATGAATACATTAGAAGCAATTTATAAAAGAAGAAGTATAAGAAAATTTACGGACGGGCCTGTGAGTGAAGAGCAAATCGATATATTACTGCGTGCCGCGTTTTCAGCACCGACAGCAGCAAATGCTCAGCCCTGGGAATTTATCGTTGTAACTGAAAATGAAATAATGGAGAAATTAAAAGAAAAATTTATCTTTGCACGTTATGACGCTTCTTGTGCCATTGTTGTATGCGGAAATATGGATTTAGCATTTAAAGGACAGGGAAAAGACATGTGGATTTGTGATTGCAGTGCCGCTATTGAAAATATGCTCTTAGCGGCTGCCGATATAGGTCTTGGAACTGTGTGGATTGGAGTATATCCGATAGAAAGCAATATAAGACCGGTCAGAAAATTATTTGATATACCTGATTATGTAATTCCTTTATCCATAGTTTATATCGGATATCCGGCTGAAGAAAAAGAAGGCAGAAGCAGGTACAACGAAAAAAGAGTATATTGGCAAAAGTACGACCCTAATCGCAAGCATAAAACAAAAGATAAACCGGTAATAGGGCATTATTAACATAAAAACTCCTAAAATTCGGAATAGAATGAGAAATTTATATAACATGGAGGAGGAAACAAATGGAAAACCTTGAGGTTGTAAAAATGGAAAGAAGCATGCTTGATGAGTGTGTAGATTTGTATATTAATACTTTTACTAAAAAGCCGTGGTATGATGTATATGAATCAAGAAATCAGGTAGTAAATTTCTTCAAGAATCATTTTGAGAACAATTATTTTTGTGCGTATGTTGCAATTTTAGATGAAAAAATCGCAGCATTAAGCATTGGTATGAAGAAACCATGGATAAAAGGCATGGAATACTATATTGATGAATTTTGCGTAAGTTATGAATTGCAAGGAAAAGGAATCGGAAGTCGCTTTTTAAAAGAAATAGAAAAAGATATTAATAAATCAGGAATGAATGGTATAATTTTATCAACGGAAAAAGATTATCCTTCTGAAAAATTCTATATAAATAATGGATTTAGAGTGTTAGATGGTTTAATTGTTATGGGTAAATAAATTACATGTCATGAGTAGATATAGGTAATTGCGAAACTAAAGAATATAGAAAAGTAGAAGTCTGAAAATAGATTTCAAAATTTAAAATATTTGATTATTAGAAGAAAAAAGATAAAAATTGGTATAGCGAAAAGGTCAATGCCAAAAGCCTATTATAGAATAAATAAAAGGAATAATATATATGAAAATCGGTAGAGTAGTGAGAGTAGCTAAAGATAACAGCAGAGATGAAATTTTTAATTGTACAAATGAAAAGAGAACGTTAATTATGAGTATATTTTATCTGGCAGATGAATTATTCTGCGAAGGTAAGCGTTCTTTGTACAAAGATTTGTATGAACCAAATGCTGATAGATTTATTCAGCAATTGGCAAAGTCAGAAGAGCTAGAGCAATATATTAATGAATTAAGTACTAATATTTTTATTAATGCTCCGATTAAAAATGTTAATGACAAATATCCTGTTGTAATTTATTCACCAGGGTTCAGCTGTGATAGGGATTCAACAGTATTTATTATAGAAAAGCTTGTTGAACATGGTTATATTGTGATTACATTGGGCTCTCCTTATGAAACTGATTTTACAGTTATGCCTAATGGAGAAGTTGTTGAAATGCTAAAGGAGTTAAATAACTTTCCACCTAATTCAAAAGAAATATGGAGAGAACTTATAGATATAAGAAAAAAAGATATTTTGTTTTTAATGAATCATCTTGAGTATATTAATAAAAATGATGAGCTTTTAAAAAATAAATTACTTTTAGACAAGATTGGAGCTATTGGATTTTCTTTGGGCTCTCAAGCATGCTTTGAAGCAGCGGCTGATGATGAAAGAATAAAAGCGGTTGTCTTACTTGAAGGGTGTTTACACCATAGTACTGTTTTAGAGAGAGTAAATAGGGGACAGAAATCTAAAACACCACATATGCTTTTTAAGAGGCATGCATCATCACAAAGTTTAAGAGAAGAAGAATGCCATAGTTGGTATAAAGACCTTGAAGATAGAGATGAAGCAGACACATTAATTAAAGAACAGATTGAGATAGCATGGGAAATAACTGAAACACAGAAAGCTCTATATGAATTTATTGATAGTTATAAATCATTTGTAAAAATAGATAATACTGAGCACACAACTTTTTGTGACATACCAATTTTATCAAATCAACAATATGAGGAATGCTTTGGAGGGAAAATATCAGTAAAAATTGCTCATGAAATCATTAGTACAGCTACCTTAAAATTCTTGAATGAATTTTTATGTAACAATATCGGTGAATATAAAAATTTTATAAAATATGAAAATATATATTCAAAATTAAAAGAAATAGATGCCGATGGGAACATTTATATAAAAAATAGATGCTGAATATCTGGAAGTTAAAAGAATAAAAATGAACTTAATGCTTGATGACATTATTTAAGATGTTTTGAATTAGCAGGAAAATGAGTAAGAAAGCACATAAAATTATTAGGAAGAGCGGTAATATAATGATTAATTTAAGAATTGCAACCGATAAGGACAAAGAGCTATATCGGAATTTATTTAATATGTATCATAACGACTTAGCACCGTATTGTGACGATTTAACAGAAGTAGATGAAGAAGGATACTATGATAAACAAGCGGTAGATTGTTATTTTAATGGAGATGAAAATATAATTCCTTATGTGATTATTAAAAATGATAAAGCAGTTGGAGTTATTGTTTTGACTAAACCTCCATATGTTAAATCAGGCTGTGATTATTGTATCCAAGAATTTTTTGTATTGAATTCATTCAGAGGAAAGAATGTTGCCGAAGAAGTATGTAAGCAATTAACAGATAAATATACAGGCAAATACTGCTTAATTGTACTGAATAAAAACACAAGAGCAATAAACTTTTGGAGAAAATTTACTGATAAATATACATCTAAAATGAGTGAAGGAAAACTGGACGAACAAAGTATTATAATGGAATTTTCAATATAAAAAGGATTTAATATGAACGATTAAAAAACAGAATATCTGACGAAAATGGTATTTAAGGATATAAAAATTTAAAATGAATGAGGAAATATAATGGAAAATATAAAATATTCACAGGAAAAAATAGATGAATTTTGGAAAAAGTTTTTGAAGGAAACAAACAGAAGCGAAGACACAAAGTATTTGGATGCCTTCCACTTTGAACTAAGTGAAAAATGGGCAAATGAGTTGTTGCGCTTAGTGATGACAGGTCAAAAAAGAGCTACCGCAAGCAGCCTGACAGGATATGAAATAGAAGGAGAAAGAATCCCGCAAGTGGGCGATTTAAGCATCGTCACTGACTGGGAAGGAGTGCCTAGATGCGTTATCGAAACTACTAAGATTACAATTATTCCGTTTTCGGAGATGACTTATGATATTTGCAAGCGTGAAGGCGAGGATGATACATTGGAGTCTTGGGTTAAAGGGCATACCCGCTTCTTCACGGATGAAGGAAAACAGTTGGGATATGAGTTCAGTTCTGATATGCCTGTAATTTTTGAAGATTTTGAGGTAGTATATCAGGTATGATAAATTAACTTTCTATATTGAATTTGGAGGAAGTATATGAGAATAAATTTTTGGGCTGGAGAAAAGGTAAGACTTAGAGCAGTTGAACCTACAGATGCAGGTATATTTTTTAAATATTTATCAGACTATGATGATGAATCTGATAGATTTTGTGATGAAATTCATTTTCCGAGTTCACATGCTGCTATGGTTGAAAGAGTTGAAAGTTTCTCTAAAAGCAGACCTAATAATGATGAGTTTATGTGGATAATTGAAAATCAACAAGGAATTACAGTAGGTTGTATCAATACATTTAACTGCAGTAAAAGAGCAGGAACTTTTAAGTACGGACTAGGCATAACAAGAGAATTTTGGGGTAGCGGATATGCAAAGGATGCTATTAAAATTATTTTAAGATATTACTTTAGAGAATTAAGATATCAGAAAGTAACAGTATATATATATTCTTTTAATGAAAGATCTATGAAACTTCACGAAAGCCTAGGGTTTAAACATGAAGGCAGAATTAGAAGAGCAGTTTATACAAACGGCAATCATTATGATGAAGTTATATATGGAATGACTTGTGAAGAATTTGATGAAATTTATAAAAAAGAAGAATTGTTTTAATAGAGACTATGGAATTATCGGAGAATAAAATGAAAATAGAAGGAAAAAAAGTAATTCTGACTAAAGCGACAGAAAGTGATATTGAATTTCTATGCAGAGTTGAATCGGATAAAACTTTATGGATATATGAAGAGGATGTAGCCGAAAATGACGAAAAGCTAAGAGAAAAATTCAGAGCTCGTGTAAATGGAGATAAATGCTATGATTTTATTGTTACAATAAAAGAAGATAACCTGCAAAATCCAATTGGCTTTGTGAGTGCATGGAAATATGCTGACTGGAGAAAGTCATGGGAAGTAGGATACAGTATTTTGCCTCAATACCAAAATAGAGGATATGGGGCAGAGAGTTTGAAGCTGCTTTTAGAATTTGTCTTTAAAGAATTAAAAGCACATAAAGCAGTTGGAATGTGTAACATTGAAAACATAGCTTCTGCAAAAATGATGTCTGAGTGTGGTATGAGACTAGAGGGAATATTTAAAGAGGAATTAGATTGGAACGGTAAATTGACAGATCAACAATTCTTCTCAATATTAGAATCTGAGTACAAGACTAATTAAATTTAAATTAATTCAAAGTTAAAAACAATAACTTTGATAGGAGAAAATTAAATGATATATAAAATTGATAAGACTTTAAGAGGAAAATTATTGCCTATATTTGCTGATATGAACGATACGATTATTTTATCTTGTTTGCAAGGGCATATGGGAGAAGCGTATACCGACAGCATAGATAACCCTACGGCTGCAATATTGATAGTAGGCGCATTTGTATCTGTAGCCGGAGATGTAAATTCCGAATCTACAGAGGAGCTGCTTCTGAAAATCCCTGAAGGATCTTTGGTAGTAACAGATACCGACGAATGGAAAAACAAAATAGAAAAAATATATGACGGCAGATATGAAAAGTTTAGCAGATATTCATTCAAAAAGGATGCGAAGTATTTAGATTATAATTATATAAAATCACTTATATACAAGCTGCCTGAGGGATATGAACTAAGAAAAATCGATGAAGAAATAACAAAAACAGAGTTTTTTATTAAACACTTAGATGATTTTACTGAGCAGTTTGAGTCAGTAGAAGACTTTTTGAACAGAGGCTTTGGTTATTGTATACTGCACGGTGACAGAGTTGTGTGCTGTGCAACATCATATAGTATATATGACGATGGCATAGAGATAGAAATAGACACAGATAAAGAATATAGGAAAAAAGGCTTAGCTACTGTTGCAAGTGCTGCACTTATTACATACTGCTTAGATAGAGGAATATATCCAAGCTGGGATGCGGCTAATCTGATATCGGTTGATTTAGCCAAAAAACTTGGCTACATTATGGACAAAGCATATGATACATATTATATAAGCTAAAGGAGTTTATCATGAATATCAGAAACAGAATAATAGATTTATTAAAAAACAGCTTTACAAACAAAGAATATGTATATGCTATGTGGCTTGAAGGCTCAGACGGACTGGGAAAGGCGGATGAATATTCGGACTTGGATTTCTGGTTTGATGTTGAGGACGGATATGAAAATACAGTGCTGGATGAGTGTATAGAAATACTGCAAACGATAGATAAATTAGATTTTATTCAGAGTTACGAGCATCCGCATCCTAAGATATTTCAGAAAAATATGCACATCAGCGGAACCTCTGAATATTTAATGCTGGATATATGCGTTCAAAGTCACAGCAGAGGCAGCGAAGGATGCACCTTTGCAGAAAATGACATAGCCGAATATCCTCTGATTTTATTTGATAAAGCAAATGTAATCAATATAATTAAAGAGCCGGATATTGATTTAGAGTTAATTAAAAAAATATATGATGAATGTATTGATAGATTTAGTCAGCAATCAAGAATACTTAAATACATTTATAGAGCAAAATATCCGGAAGCATTTGCTTACTATCAAAAATATGCATGCCAGCCAATAGTAAATTTGCTTAGAATAGCTTATACACCAAGACATATAGAATATGGTCTGGTACATATATCAGATCATTTGCCTAAAGATGCGGTAAATAAAATAGAAGCTCTGTATAAAATCAACAGCTTAGATGATATTAAAAATAATTTACAATATGCCGGAAAATTATTTTATGAAGCGAAGAATTATGCAGATGATTTGATAAAAGGAATGGAAAAGAAGTTATGAAAATATATTTTGAAGAATTTATTGATGAGATTGATGAGCTTATAGAATTTTTAACATCAGATACCTGGCAGTTTCATGGCACTCCAAACCCTAATCCGGAAATTATCAGGAAAAGTTATGAAAATAATTATTACCGAAGCGACGACAGCAAAACCTTTTGGATTATTAAAGATGATGTAAAAGTCGGCATGATGCGGGTTTTTGATTTAGAGGACGGAACTCCGCTGTTTGATATAAGAATAGCCAGTAAATATAAGGGATTGGGCATCGGAACTATTGCAGTAAATTATTTGCTTGAATATGTATTTAACAATTATCAGGATAAAAATCGAGTGGAGGCATTCACAAGACAAGACAACTATGCGATGAGAACTGTATTAAATAAATGTAATTTTTTAAAGGAAGCACATCACAGAAAATCCTGGAGCGGAAGTGACGGTATAATATATGATGCAGTCGGCTATGGTATAACAAAAGAGGATTGGCAGGCAGGTATAAAAACTCCGTTTGTTTGGGATGATTTTAAATATTAAAGAGAAGGAAGCTTAAAAAATGATTACAATTAAAAATTTAACAATTGATGATATGAAAGAAGCTATACAGCTGAAAATTAAATGCTGGACTGAGGAACTGGCAGAGAAGGCGGAAAATACCTTAGATTACTCAAAGGAACTTGAATTTTGGGTTAACTGGATGAATTTAGCAGACGAAAACGAGGATATTCGTCTTTTAATAGGAGCATTTGAAGATGATAAAATGCTTGGTGTTGCATTTGCAAGCTTCGCAGAAACAGAGGATATACCCGAAAAAGGTATAGAGCTAAACGGCTTATGGGTTTATCCCGATCAAAGAGGCAAAGGGGTATCACTAAAACTTATAGCACATATATTAAATTTCTTTAAAAGTGTAGGTAAAGAAAAAATAGTCATATACAATCATCATTATGCTCCATCTAATCATTTCTACAGAAAATTCGGAGCTGATGTCATCAGGCAGGATAATCAAATGGGCGGGAAGCTGTTAATAGATGTGTTTATGTCGGATATAGATGTATTTAAAACTAATATTGAAAAATCACTGCTGAAATTCAGCTGTTTTTAGAAAGGATTGATAATTAATAATGCCTTATAATTGGATTGATAAAACAAAATACACAATAGACAATTTTTTATTAATGGATAGATGGCTTATTCGTATGATTATTTCTGAAACAGAGAATCGTAAGGATTTGCGTACTAATATGTCCATTGCCTTGGCAAAACGGCCGTATGTCGCATGGTACTGCTGTCACAAGGCTCCTGAGATTAAAGAAATAGTAGATAAGCTATTGCAAAGCGCTCCCGATTATATATCTGAAGAAATGCTTAGAAGTGCAGAGGAATTTATCATAGAAGCACGACAAACAGATATTGTTTATACTGATCCTGAAACTATGAACAGTAATTGCGATTATATAGTCAATTGGAAAGAGGATAAGCTGCTTGAATTAGCTGATTTCTCAGATAAAATTGTTCTTGATGTGGGAAGCGGTACAGGCCGTCTTGCATTTACAGCGGCAAAATTTGCTAAACGTGTTTATGCAAGCGAGCCTTGTGACATGCTTAGAGAGTATTTAAGAGACAGAATTAAACGCGAAGGAATTACAAACATGGTAGTTCTGGACGGTACGATTGAACAAATACCTTTTGAGGACAGCAGCTTTGATATTGTAACATGTGCACACGTTCTGGGAGATAACTTTGAAAGCGAAGTTAAAGAACTCGAACGAGTTGTAAAAAACGGCGGTCTTATATTGGATTGTATGGGCGAAGATAATAGAAGACGTGATAAGCCGGCTGAAGAATTGATTAACAGAGGCTTCGAATCATTCTGCTATAAAAGCGTGCTTGGCGGCGATATCTATAGATATAGAAAAAAGGTTATAAAATGATATATTGAAAAATATTCTGTCCAGACATAATCGAGCAAGATTGACTAGGAAATAATTTATAAAAAGCTTTACAATTGTATAAGAGGTGATTAAGGTATGAATTACATTCAAAGCATGCAGACAGCAATAAATTATATGGAGGAATATATCCTTGAAGATATTAATTATGAGAATGTAGCAAGACAGGTATACATGTCGAACTATCATTTTCACAGAATATTCAGTATGCTTACAGGCATTACCGCCAATGAATATATAAGAAACAGAAGACTTTCAATGGCAGGGCAGGAGCTTATAATGTCAGATGTTAAAATCATTGATATAGCATATAAATATGGATACGAATCCCCGGAAAGCTTTACAAAAGCATTTACAAGATTTCACGGTGTAACACCGAATATTGCAAGGCGTGCCGGAATGCAGCTAAAATCTTTTAATCGTCTCATAATAAAAATACAATTGGAAGGCGGAACGATTATGGACTATAGAATAGTAGAAAGAGAGAGCTTTAAGCTCTTAGCAAAAGTAAAAGAATTTAGAAATGAAATTGTTTCAGATGACAACAACACTGAAATCCCTGAGTTTTGGGATGAATGCATTAAGGTAGGGGTATTAGATGCTTTAAAGAAAAGTGCTGTTAATAATGCTGTATATGGAGCGTGTGCACCGATTTCAAAGGAAAGCAAATATTTTGATTATGGTATCGGCATGGAATACAATGGCTCGGAAGTACCCGACGGATATAGGATATGGGATGTTAAGCCGACTTTATGGGCAGTTTTTAAATGCATAGGGAATAACGGAGACTGCATAGGAGAAACGTGGGACAAAATATTTAAAGAGTTTTTGCCGGGTTCAGAATATAACATGTTAGATGATACAGACTTTGAATTATATTCAGAAGACTTAGGATCAGAAGTTTTTTGCGAGGTTTGGATACCGGTTGAGAAGAAATAAATTATATTAAAAATTAAAGTACAGGGGTGATTCTTTTAACTTAAAAAATCACCCCTTGAAAAATTAAGGAAGTAAATATATGCTAAGTGATAAAATTGAAAATATAAAAACAGAACGATTAATTTTAAGGGAAATAACAAAGGATGATGTAAACGAGATATTTGAGATATTCAGTGATGAGGATGTTGCTAAGTTTGATTGGTTTGCCCCTATAAAGGATATTGATGCAGCACTTAAATTTATACAGCGATATAAAGAGAGCTTTGAGGAAAAAGAAGAAATAACATGGGGTATTGCACTAAAGGAAACAAATAAACTGATAGGAATCTGCTGTTTGGGTAACTTTGAATCAGATTCAAGACGTGCTGAAATAGGATACGATATAAAAAAGACAGAATGGAACAAGGGATATGCAACAGAATCCGTAAAAGCAATAACAGAGTACGGATTCAATAAATTAAATCTGAACAGAATCGAAGCATTTATAACACCGGGAAATGATGCTTCTGTAAAGGTTCTAAAAAACCTTGGCTACACACAAGAGGGAATAGTAAGAGAACGTGATTTAATAAAGGGCAAGCTGGAAGACGGCATCATAATGGCAATTCTAAAGAGAGATATGGAGAATTTTTATGATTTTAAAAGTTAAAATTATAGGATTTTAATATAAATCCAATTACTGGTTTGTACCTATAAAGGATATTGATACTGCATTTAAACGGACTTTTCTTCACAGTCTCTTTTCTAAATGGAGATGGACTATTTTCTTCTTAAATTTTATTTAATAATGGTTTGTCATAATACATTCCTCTTTTCCTAATAAGATTATATCTTATTAGGTTGAGGTGTTACAATATTATTTATTACAACAGAGTTTGTTTATTTAAATTTAGTTTTATTTTTTTCTTTTCTGTTATGTTTCAGATAAAAATGTTAAATTAAATTAATAACTATAAAATCCTACAAATTTCGACTTATATATATTGTATTATATTATCATATAACGTTATATATACAAAATATATGTAAAAAAAGGAGTATATTTATTATGAATTTGAAATTTAAAAAGATATTTTTCATTGCACTAGCAATTCTAATTAGTGCTTCACCAATCACATATGCACAGACTATTAGTGTTGAGTTGCCAGAAGGCATTATCGTAATAGAAGAAGGACAAGATAAAATATATATACCAGATGGAAGTGTTAAGGATACAGATAAACTTTTAATACAGTTGGATGCATACCTAGATGCCTTAAATACTAAAGTACAGCCAGATAATTTAATTCAACCCCAATATCTAGATGAGTATCACATATCAGATTCAAATACTAAAACAATTAATTATAATACGGCCACTGGTACATCAAGTTTTAATTCAACTATAACTTATGATGGTTCTGTTAAAGTTTCTGGAGCAGCGCAAGCTTCTTATTCGGGTATGTACGGTCATGTGCCAGAATATATACAATTATCGAATTCATTTGTTTTTTCTGGACTAAGTGTTACTGTACCATTACCAGGTAGTTCAGGAGGCGGTAGTTGGACATTGTCAGATAAAACTCTTACATGGAGTAAAGATTTCCAAAATAAATCATTTATAACTCACGTGTACAATGGGATTACTGCAACCGGATATAATTTGCATATTTCACAGATAGTAACTGCTGAATTTGGTATTGGGACTAATTTTTACACAATTATGTCTTCTGATAGTACTTGGTTATAATTAAAAAATATGGCAAGTGTGATATTTTCACACTTGCTTATAATTGGAGAAATTAATGAAAAAAAGATTAAGTATATTCTTTGTTTTACTAGCGTTGATAATTACTTTAGGGTTGCTAATTAACAGTATATATGCTTCTTCACACATGGATAAGGAGTTATTAAAGGAATTATACTATGAAAATGAAGATGATGCATTTTTTTTTAGCAATATTACTGATAGTTTAATTAATAATAGAATTAATCTTTATGCAGTAAATTGGTTAGTAAAAATAAATGAAATTACAAATATTAACTTTAGCAATAGATTTAAGACATATGTAAAAAAATATTTATCATCTAATATTAACCAAGACTTTATAATAAATAGTAAAAAAGATATGCATGACATTTTTATTATCTTAACAACAATGAAAGAGTTTAATGGTGAAATTAATGATAAATCGTATTATGTAAGACTAATAGATACTGCTATAAAAGAAAATAAATGGACATATACTGACGGCGACAGTTATGATGAATTAGTAGAAAAAACACAAATATTAAATATCGCATTACAGATATTTGACATTTTAGGTGAGATACCTGAAGATTTAAAGTCAAATGTTTTGCAAGTTTCTAAGTCTATTATTGATAATCCAGATTACTATAATGTAGATATTAATAACATAAAACGTAATTTAATTGATTTTGAAATAATAGTAATGAAATCTCTAATGATTTTAGATAACTATACTAATGATAACTTAATAGAAGTAATACAGAAAAAAGAAGTTTGGGTTTATAAACAAGTTGAAATTTTAAATGAAATTCTTTCTGATGATAGCCTTGGTGATTTTGATCTAATTATTTTAAATGATTGCATAATAAATATTGATAGCGTTTTTAAATATATAGGATTAACTATAGAATTAAAACATAAATATGCTGATAATTTTACAACTGATTTAATTAAAGAGGTATTCTTAACCGACCCACAGATTGCTTTTAAGATTATTAAAATATGCAAAATACTAAATCATAGAATTGACGAATCTTATATTGATTTTATTTATCACAATTTAGACTACTGGTTGTTTGAAACACCTCCAAATTCGAATTTACAAGAACTTTATTATGCTATATGTCTTGCAAATAAATATAATGTAAGATATAATGTTGAAAAAATTAATCATTTTATTGATAAATATGAAAATTCTACGATTATTCAAGATATATATTATCGGACTTTACTTAAAAATAAACTCTCTAAACAAATAAAAATAAACGAATTATCAATCCAAGCTATAGCTGGGTATACACATAATTTTAATAGTAATTGTATTGAAGATAACTATTACTTATTACAACTATTTCATGTTCTAAATTTAGACTCAAACTATGTTCATGAGGTTATTAATGAATTAAAACAAAAAGATTTTAATTTATTAATTAAAGAGGCAGCTACTGAAAATGACATATTCTATATAACTAAAATAGCAAATTTGTTAAATATACCTATTGATTCTATAGTTTTAGAAACTGAGTTATCAAAATTTGAATATCTTGATGGCTTGTATGGCATAGAGCATGAAAGTGATTTTTCCAATATAGCATCAACTTATAGAATAATTGAAATGAAATTAAAATATAATATTAAAATAGATGAAGATAAAAAGATTCATATTAAGAAAGGACTTTATAATTTTAAGGGAACTCATGGAGGATACTTTTATACAAAAAAGGAGAGCGATAACAAAAACTATACAGATTTAACTTTTGAAAGTTTTTATTATGGAGTTATTCTAGATAATTTATGGGAGGATAATTAGAAAATGAGGAATATTACTATGTTTATACTTTTCGGAATAGTTGGATATATATTAATATGTTTAGGTCATAGTAAAAAAAATTACTATGTTTCTTTATTTGGTATATTTGTCAGTATTACTTTTTTCATAATGCTTCTTTCTGTATTTCTTTAGTGTTAAAAGGAATATTACAAAACCTTTTATTATATAGAAATAAAGGGTGTGATTCAAAGATTGTATAAACCTCTTAGAATCACACCATATTTACGTTCTTATCTTAAGAAAAAACCTTATGCTTTATTAAAGCATTTTATGCAATAGGTTATGAAAAGATTATCTTTCTCTACTTTTATTTATACTAAGGTTGTTGTGGCCAAGCATTATTGTAACTCTTTAATCTAATAATTACGTATTGAATATTGTGCTTCAAAGAATGAGGTCTTATATGGTGGCACCATATATATGATAATTCTTCAATTGCTGCATTCAACTCTTTATCAATATGATAATGACGAAGATTGAATTTGTCATTTTTAACGTGATACAATACTGTTTCATCAGGTCGGTAATTGATGTATCTGCTAAATCAGGAGAAAATATTTTTGTTGCGCTAAATAAATCTGATGATATCGAAAAGGCACAAGGAACAGAATGGAAACAATATTATGAAGTTGCTCAAAGCGATATACAAAAAAACTTTACTGGTGTTGAAACAGGTATTTTTTATGTTTATGTAGGAACTAAAGGTGATGGACTAGCAGAAGTTGAGGGAAAACTGTCAAGTATACGATGATATTACATAAAATCTTAGATTATAAACTCCAAAATAATATATTTCAAGGCTGCCGCAATAGCTAAAATTAGCTGTTTGGCAGCCTCTTTTTGATTAATATAAATTATTGAGCAGGTATAAAATCAATGCAATTATTTTTTCCCTATATTTTACATTCTATATATGAGATAATATCTATAGGGTATTTTAAATGAATCGGACATATTCCGATTCTATGAGACAATAAAAATACAGGAATTACCTGTTAAATATTTCGGAGGTGATTGACATGAAAAATATTAAAAAAATAACTTCAGATACGATGAGTGAATTCGCAGAAAAGATAGAACATGCAAAAATGAGTTTCATTCCTATGCTGCCATTTATAGAAATGCACTTGCACGATTTTGACAGATATAAGAATTATAGTGAAAAAGGTATTTATTTAATCGATTATATCAAGGATGAATATTGCCTTTACCATCTCTATCATTTAAATGAAGGTGACGACACTCTTAGGGGCACATTAATACTGCCATCAAGCTGGGAGAAGAGATTTGAAATTATCGAAAAATCAATTCCTAATGTTAAAGAATGGTTTTTGACTGAAGATACATCGCAGAGATTTATTATTCAATCACTTGAATATGGTGAGATTGAATACTTTCCGACACTTTCGCATTATCTGATTCCTACAATTATCAGAAATGGTTTTGAACCTAAATATCGCATGTATATGAAAAGGGAAGCAAGTTCTCCGGCATCACAAGCAGGCAAACTTGAAAAAGGATTGTCAGAAACTAAGTATTCCGAAAAAATCCTGAATGATTTAGTTAATTTCTACTATAAATCTGAATCCACCAGAGATTATAAATACTTCACAAATTGTACTTATGAAGAGTTTCTGGAACTATTTAAACAAGATTTTACTATTAATAATTCAAAATTTATAACAGAGGATAATGGAAAGATTGTTTCAGGCATAGTTGTTTCAAAAGATTTAGAGAAGATATGGATTGATAATTTTTCTGTCATCACTCAATATAGTGGAACTGATATTGGTGATTACATTTTAAGCAGTACAATAATTCAATTGTCCAAATTATATCCGGAAGAGACCATTTACATTTATTTAAACAGAGATTGCTATGAGGCAGTTAATTCTTGCAAGAAAAATGGGTTTACTCCTTTTGAATTTTGGACAGATATGATTCTTGAAAGATAATATCCGTGCTTCAATATTGAAGGAGGTTTGTTTATTGAGCTACAGAAATGCGAAAGATATTTTTCCTCCTGAACTCTTAAAGGAAATTCAAACCTATATTCAAGGCGAGAGAATATACATACCTCAATTGGACAATGTAAGAAGAACTTGGGGTAAGAAAAGCGGTTCAAAGGAAATAATTACTTTCAGAAATAATGAAATTTTAAAAAAATATAAAGAGGGCTTAACTATAGGAGAGTTATCTGAATTGTTTTGCTTAAGCAGTGAATCTATAAGAAAGATTGTTTACAAAAACTTAAAAGATTCAAATAATGCTATAGAAGGAGATTCAAATGTCGAAGAAAAATAGAGGAAAAGGACTGATTAATTTGCCTGCCGGAGGCAGGGGGACATGTCCTGTTTGTAAAGCGGAAAGAATTAAGCTGTTATATGAGATATTGCTTGATAACGGTAAAAAGCTGACAGTGTGTAAGCGCTGTCAGTATAAAAAGGTAAATCTTTGATACCAAAGAGGCTGTTGCTTTTGTAGATTTTGCAACACCCTCTTTTTATCTGATAGGAAAGTTCTCTTTCCTATCAGATAAATGAAGAATCGGAATGATTCTTCCATAGAGTGAAACTTGTTTCACTTTTTTATGCCGAGCATTTTGCCCATTAGAACCGACAGAGGATAATTTGCTTGAATTAATTGATTTTTCTGATAAAATTAGTTGTAGAACATGTTTAAAAATATAGAGATATGGAGAAACTTTATGATTTTTGAGAAGTTTAACTTAGAGGATTTTGAAAAATTAAAGGTATTGGTAAGAGACTATAAAAGCTCTATAGGAGAGAACACACCAACTTATGAGGAATTGGATAAATTAAAGCTTGCTATAAAGGATAATTTAATCAGCTTTTATGTGGCAAAGCAGGATAATGATTTAGCTGCAATGTGTTCTGTATGTGAGCTTTACTCAACTTTTAATTTTTCCAAGAGCGGAATATTTGAGGATTTTTACGTATCACCTGATTTTAGAAAAAAAGGCTTAGCAAGACAACTGTCAAACTTTGTTTTTTCACAATGTAAATTGCAGGGAATAAAATCACTGTGGGTAGGCTGTGCTGATGCTGACCTTGAAATGTATAAAAGTCTGGGCTTTGAAATACCTCTTGGAAATTTGCTTACATGGAGTGATGATTTGTGATAATAAGTGCAAGCAGAAGAACAGACATACCGGCATATTATTCTGAATGGTTTTTTAATCGAATAAGAGAGGGCAGTGTAATCGTCAGAAATCCTATGAATTTCAGACAAATCAGTAAAATTAATTTATCGCCTGAAGTCGTAGATGCCATTGTATTCTGGACAAAAAATCCTGCTCCTATGATAGACAGACTTGAGGAATTAAAAAGTTATAAATACTATTTTCAATTTACTCTTAATCCTTATGGGAAAGATATAGAGCCTAATGTTCCCTCTAAAAATGAATCTGTTATTAATTCATTTATCAGTCTTTCGGAAAAAATAGGCAAAGATAAAATCATATGGCGCTATGACCCGATACTTCTGAATAAAAAATACACAGTAGATTATCATATCAAATATTTTAGACTTCTGGCATCTAAGCTTAGCAAGTATACAGAGAAATGCACTATCAGCTTTTTAGATTATTATAAAAGCATAGAAAAAAATATAAATGCATCAGATATTGTGAGTCCCTCAGCCAAACAGCAAATAGATATTGTTTCTGACTTTAGCGAAATTGCAAAGAAATATGGCATAATAATTGATACCTGTGCCGAAAACTCCGATTTTGACAAATATAATATTAAGCATGCACATTGTATAGATAAAGAGAAAATAGAAAAAATCTGCGGATATAAATTAAAGCTGAATAAGGATAAAAATCAGCGAGAGGCTTGCGGCTGTATGGAAAGTATTGATATAGGAATGTATAATACATGCAGAAACTATTGTATATATTGCTATGCAAATCATAGCAGGATAAAGGTTAATCAAAATTACAGCTCCCATAATCCTTTATCGCCTTTGCTTTGCGGCAATATTGAAAAAGATGATGTAATCAAGGAACGTGAACTAAAGTCAAACAGAATTTGACAGATTATTAAAAACATTGTTTTATTGAGAATAGAATAATGATATAATTATAGATGACTCGTGGAGCGAGACCGTGAATAAATAAAATGTATGGGATGAAGATTATGAGTTTAGTTGAAATAAAAAAGGATTGCTACTTATATCATTCAAGAAATATCGAACTGATTAATTTGGTTGTAAATATTTTCTTTGATGAGGGCAAAAATAAAGGCTTTAAAGAATTTTATGACTTAAATTTTATAGAAGGAATAAAAAAAAGATACAGATTTTTGTATGAAATGCTCAATGAGTTGCAAAACAAAGGATTGGAGCTTTTAGAATTTATTTTTGCAAATATGGGAAGCTTTAATTATAACGAGAAAACAGGACTTCTGATAAATGATTTTGTAAGTTTAAATGAATACGAGAAATATCTTTTAGATATGAATCCGGAAACCTTTTTCCATATATTTTTCGGAAAATACATTGATGAAAATTCCATTAAGGAAGCTTTGCAGGATTCCTGTAAATTAACGCAGCTGTATGAAGCAAACAGCAGTGTGTCTAAGAGCTTTTTAGGATTGAAGACACTCCTTGATAACAGAGAAATGTTTATAAAGGATTTTTTCAGCTGTGCCACGAGCTTGCAGGGTACGGAGTTTGACAACGGACTAAAATATATTGATGATATACTTGAACGTGAGAAGGATAAGCTTACAAAAGCTTTACAAAAAGATAGGCCTTTAGAAATGTCACAGCTTATCATGGGAAAAACATTCAGGAACAGAGGACCGTATAATAAATTTATTTTTATGCCGAGTGTATTTTTACCCTTTAAAGCTATAAGATTTTTCTATGATGATCAAATACTAATTTATTCATCATTTAAAAGCGAAATGACACGTATTGATGCGGTAAATGTGCTTAAAGCCATATCTGACGAGAGCAGACTGGGAATAATAGAAATTTTGTGTAAAGACGGGCCCATGATAGGAAAGGATTTGGCACAGAACTTAAATATTGCTACTTCAACCCTTTCTCATCACATAGAGCAATTGAAGAGCTCAGGTTTTATAAATGAGGAGAGAGTTAAAAATTCAAAATATTACAGTGTAAACACAAACTCTTTGGACAGCTTTATAAAATACCTGAGTGAATTGCTTAAGCAAAAGCCTAAAAAAATTTAATACTAAGACAAAATACCACTATAGAGCGAAACTTGTTTCGCTTTTTTTATAACATAGGAAAGTTTTCTTTCCTATGTTATAAATGAAGAATCGGTACGGAGGTGTACAATGAAAAAAACAATTTTGATATTGGAAGATGATGAAAACCTAAACCGTGGCATTGCATTTACTTTTGAGAAAGACGGATATCACGCTGTTTCGGCAAACTCTATCAAAGAAGGAAAACGGCTCATGGAGCAGCACAAAGCCGACCTTATCATACTGGATTTGGGGTTGCCGGACGGCAGCGGAATGGACTTGTGCAAAGAAATCAGGACATATTCAAACGTCCCGATTATTATGCTTACGGTTTGCGATTTGGAAACGGACGAGGTATCGGGCTTATTGGCAGGTGCAGATGATTATATTACCAAGCCGTTTTCACTCTCCATCCTCCGAGCAAGAGTGGAAGCTTTGCTGCGCCGCACAGAAGCGGAAAGCCGACATATCATCAGTTCGGGTCAATACAGGCTGGATACGGACACATGCAAATTTTACCGTGGGGAAGAAGAAATCTCTATCAGCGTCACGGAATTCAAGCTGCTTATTTTTCTTATGACGAATGCCGGACAAGTGCTTTCAAAAGAACAAATTCTCTCCGCGCTATGGGACAACGGCGGAAATTTCGTGGATGAAAACACCTTGTCTGTGAATATCAGCCGTTTGCGTGCAAAGATGGAGGACGACCCGAAAAATTCTCAAACTATTAAAACTGTCCACGGCATAGGCTACATTTGGATAGGAGGGGTGTAAGTATGGCGCTTACAGTTACTGTTGTCATTACTGTCATTTTGTGCAGCTTGACCATCCTTTTCAGCTATCACTATGTAAAAAGAACTTTCGATTCTATTGATAGGGTTTTGGACAGTGTATTAGCCAGAAATGCAGAGCTTTCATTGGAAGCAGCGGCAGACAGCAGACTTTCCAAGCTGGCGCATAAAGCCGTTAAAATCATTAAGATGAATACAATGGATATTTCTCAAACCAAGCAGGAAAAAGAAATTATACAAAGCTTCATATCGGATATGTCCCATCAGATGAAAACACCCCTATCCGGTGTCGCCATGTATACCGACCTGCTGCTTGAGGGAAGCATTACCGAAGACGAGCGGCAGGAATTTTTATCGCGCATCAAAATGGGAACGGAAAAACTCCAATGGATGATGGACAGCCTTGTAAAAATGTCAAGGCTGGAGATAGGAGCTATTGAATTGTTTCCTGTTCCCGCAGGTATCAAACAAACTATTTCTGACAGCATCAGCACCGTATACGGGGCGGCGGCCAAGAAAAGCGTTTCCATTCAAACAGCATATTTTGAGGATATTCCATTACTGCATGACCTCAAATGGACAACAGAGGCGATCACAAATATTCTGGAAAACGCAATCAAATATTCCTCTCCGAACAATGAAATCAACATAACCGTAGAAGCTCTGCCCATTTACACAAAAATCAGCATTACCGATTATGGCATCGGCATTGCCCCCGATGAATGGAATTCCATCTTTAAGCGATTTTATCGGGGACAAAACGCTAAGGATGTGGAAGGTGCCGGCTTAGGGCTTTATCTGGCATCCTTGATATTTCAAAAACAGTCTGGCTATATTCTTGTGGATTCCAAACCGGGGCAGTATACAACTTTCTCAATGTTCTTACAAAACTGTAAGAAATAAATTCTATTTTGTTAGGAGTCTGTAAGAATTGCAATTTATAATAGAAGCATAATCGAAAAGGGAGTGAAGAAATGCCGATTTTATTAACGCAAGGACTTAAAAAATACTATGGAAAGGAACCGAATATTGTCCGCGCCCTTGATGGTGTTGATATAGCTGTGGAAGCGGGGGAGTTTGTGGCAGTTGTCGGAATGTCCGGCTCCGGGAAAAGTACGCTTCTGCATATGCTGGGAGGTCTAGACAAGCCGACAGACGGAAAAGTCATTGTAGATGGACATGAGCTTGCAGAGATGTCGGACGAACAGCTTACAATTTTTCGGAGGCGCAACGTAGGATTTGTGTTCCAGAACTATAATCTCGTTCCGATTTTAAGCGTTTATGAAAATATTGTGTTACCGATTGAATTGGACGGCAACACGATAGACGGAGCTTTTATAGATGAGATTATTGATATATTGGGACTTAGTGATAAACGCAATAATTTACCCAATATGCTTTCCGGAGGTCAGCAGCAGCGAGTAGCGATTGCCCGTGCACTTGCAACAAAACCATCTATTTTACTTGCGGACGAGCCTACCGGTAATTTAGACACTAAAACAAGTCAGGATGTTTTAGGCGTTCTGAAAATGACTTCTACAAGATTTCATCAAACCATAATGATGATTACCCATAACGAGCAAATTGCGCAGCTTGCTGACCGGGTTATCCATATAGAGGATGGCAAGATCGTCCGGGAAGGACGTGACTGAAAATGAAAAATAACAATGATGCTGTTATAAGGAGACTTACAGGCAGAAGTCTTAAATCCAATAAAAAGAGAAACCTTTTTATTATTACAGCCATTACGCTCACAACATTACTCATAGGGTCTGTTTTTAGCATAGGCATGAGTCTTGTAGAATCTGTGAAGATGAATCAAATACGTCTTTCGGGTACTTTAGCGCACGCCGCAGTCGGACACCCTACCGCTTCGCAAATAGAGAAGCTTCATGCTTTGGATTATGTTAAAGTAGTTGGTACGGGTAACAATGTAGGTTTTGTAAAGAATACGCCGGCAATGGGAAAAATCAGTCTGACCTTGCACTATTTCGATAAAAGCGAATGGGAAGAGCTACGCATCCCCGCCTGTATGGATATAGAGGGGAATTATCCCGAAAAAGAAAATGAAATAATGGTTTCTCTTGCGGTACTTAAACGATTGAGTATTGATACTCCTTACATTGGTATGGAAATCCCACTTACTTACTATACAAACAGCGAAAACAAGGACGCGCTGATTAGCGGAGCTTTCCGTTTGTCGGGGTGGTTTACAAGCTACAGTTCTGTTCAGTCAATGAATACTGCGGGCGTGATACTCGTTTCGCAGGAATTATCGCAAAAATACGGTAAAACCGTTGAAAAAGACGGTTCGGCAACGCTGATATTCGATAATGAATCGCGTGTTTCAGAATATTGCGGCAAATTAGTGTCTGATTTGGGCTTATCCGAAAATCAGCCGGTAGTAGCGGCTGAAACCTATGATACTGATACGGGACATGCAGCAACCGCTTTGATTGCCTTATGCGCCATAGTTATATTCTTAATTTTTACAGGGTATCTGTTGATATACAACGTCCTATATATTTCCGTTTCCCACGATGTGCGTTTTTACGGGCTTCTTAAAACCCTTGGAACAACGCCGAAACAGATTAAGAGAATCGTTGTCGGACAGATTTTGCGGCTTTGTTTAATTGGAATACCTATTGGCATAATACTCGCATTATTACTTTCGCTCAAGTTTGTTCCGTTCTTTATTTCAGAGCTTGGAGCTGTTTCCACAGAAGCGGTGGTGTCTTTCTCCCCGTTCATCTATTTAGGGGCGGTGGTCTTTCCTTTACTCACGGCGATATTGGGTGCGTCAAAGCCGGCTAAAAAAGCGGCGGGTATCTCTCCCATAGAAGCGCAGAAATATACGGGCGTGGAAGTAAAGAAGAAAATTACTCATTCGTCTGCGCATGGTAAACCTTACAAAATGGCTTTTCGCAATATTTTCCGGGATAAGAAACATGCGGGCGTGGTATTGCTCAGCCTGTCCTTAGGCATAACGACATTTTTAACGGTTACTACATTGGTTTTTAGTATGAACATGGTAAAATACATTGAATCTACATTTGAAAGTGATTTTGTGTTGGAAAACAGAGCATGGCCGCCGACGCAAAAGTTTGATAAAGCATTTATGGATAAACTGGAATCCTTGCCCGGATTTGAATGGTTAGGTGTAACGACACGGGGAAATATGAGCCTTGATTACTCGCCTTACGCTTTTGGTGAATATGTTGCTGATTTCAGTATGCGGCAAGACATGGAGGGTTGGACAGAAAAAGATATTTACGAAAATTTTCGTGGTTTTATCTTCGGTGTTGATGGTGAAATGCTTATTAAACTTAATAAGAGGCTTGATAAACCTATTGATGTTAATGCTTTTAAGCGCGGAGAAATAGCTTTGATTGCAACAGACAAACCCGACCTGTTTTCCAGAGTTTACGAACTAGTCATCTCGCCGCAAAACCAAGGTAAGGCAATATTTGATAAAAAAATAAAAATACCGCTTGGCGGTTTCGTTCCATTTGATTATATTAAAGGCGCTGGCTCGGCTCTTGCGCCTACCGTGCTTATATCAAGCGCGTTAATGCGAGAATGGTTTAGTGAACCAATTGTATCGAACATTAACTTTGATGTTTCAGGCGATGATGAGCAAAACGCCCTGATTTCGTTAAAGCAAATCATAGGGAGCGATTATGAAATAACTCTAACGTCAAAGATGGAAGCAATGGAAGTTTTGAATGGCGGAAAAATGGTATTACTTGTTCTCGGCGGCGGCATTTCGCTTGTTATCGCTTTGATTGGTATTCTTAATTTCGTAAATGTAATGTCGGTTAGTATTATGGTTCGTAAGCGCGAACTGGCGACACTTGAATCTATTGGCATGAGCCAAAAGCAGGTCAGGAGAATGCTGTTGAGTGAAGGGCTTGGGTACGCTGTGATAACCTTATTTTTCGTCTTTACAGCAGGAAGCGCCATCACCTTTGGAATATTTAAGTTGTTTCAGCAGCAAGTGACCTATGCAATATTCACCTATCCTTTCATCCCGGTTTTGACGGTAAGTTTGGTGGTTCTGGCAGTCTGTATTATTACGCCGGAAAATGCGTATCGCACTATTCATAAATCAACTATTGTTGAGCGATTGAGGGAAGCAGAATAACAAAAAAAGAGTAATTATAGGACGATAAATATATGAAGTAAACTGCCCGTCTACTCATTATTTCATTCTACACCTTTCAGGGATTTTCCCTCAAAGGTGTTTTTTTATTGACAAAAAATTAAAACAAGACTATACTATAATCATCTAATTAGATAAATATAGAAATAGAGAGGGAGAATAATGACTACTGTTTTAGAGCTTAAGGACTTAAAAAGAATATATGTAGGAACAATCGGTATGACAAAAAAGAAATCAATAGAAGCCTTAAAAGGTATATCCTTTGAGGTTAAGGACGGCGAGATTTTTGGATTGCTGGGTCCGAACGGTGCCGGTAAGACCACAACAATTAAAATCTTGACCACTCTGCTTGCACCAAGTTCAGGAGAAGCAAAGGTGCTGGGATATAACTGCTTTGGAGAAGAAAAGCATATAAGAGGAAGTATAAACTTTATATTCGGAGGAGAAAGAGGACTTTACTGGAGGCTTTCGGGAGTAGAAAATCTGCGTTACTTCGGAGACCTTTATAAAATTCCCTCAAATATTTTAAATAAAAAAATTAAGGAATTAATAAAGCTCGTAGGACTTGAGGGGCGTGAAAATGAAAAGGTTGAGGGCTATTCAAAAGGCATGAAGCAAAGACTTCAAATAGCCAGAGGACTGATTAATGACCCGAAAATATTGTTTTTAGATGAGCCTACCTTGGGACTGGATCCGGTTGGGGCAAAGGATTTAAGAAATATTATTACGAAACTAAAAGCTGAAGGCAAAACTATACTGCTGACAACACATTATATGTATGAAGCAGATGAGCTATGCGACAGAATAGCGATAATTAACGACGGACGCATATTAGCGCTCGATACCTCAAAGGAGCTTAAGAAAAAATACATGGATGATGAAAATGCTTCACTTGAGGACGTGTATATAAAGCTTGTCGGAGGATGTACCAATGAATAATATAAAAGTCATATCCTCGACATTCAAACTGCATTTATCTCAGTCATTTGCAAGAGCTACATTCAGATTCTGCATAATATTTCAGCCTCTTATTTACACCTTTATACTATATATGATGTACAGCAATTCAGACATAGAAAACTATATTAACAATGTAATATTGGGAAGCGGACTATGCAGTCTCTGGAGCGCCATTTGCTTTTCCTCGGCAGGAGATATAGAAAGAGAAAGATATATGGGTACTTTGGAAAATATCTTTTGCTGTCCTTCAAAATTTACGACCATTATGTTCGGTAAAATATTGGCAAATACTTTTTTAGGACTAATGGGTATGATTTTAAGCATAGCTTTTACAAAGATATTTTTTAATAAAGGACTTGTAATTGCAAATCCGGCAGAATTTATAATGAGCTTTGTACTTATGCTGTTTTCATTTGTTTGCGTATCCTTGCTTATATGTCCGATATTTACACTGTCTAAAAATGCGAGAGCCTTGATGAATTGTCTGGAGTATCCGATATTCATTATAGGAGGCTTCGTTTTTCCAGTATCAATGCTTCCGGTTATAATCAGGCCTATAAGCTATGTATTTTCACCGATGTGGGCGATAGAGATTTTAAAGGAAAGTGCGGCAGGTATAAGCGATATTAAAATGTACTTTATAAAAGCAGCACTTCTGATATCAATATCTTTAATATATATAATCATCAGCAGATTTTTATTTAAGGAAATAGATAAAAAAACAAGAATAGAAGGAACTTTGGGGGTGAGCTAAATGGATGCTTTAAGAAGAATGTACAGGAATTCACTATATTCCTTTAAAGGTCTATATGGATTTTTACAGCCTAAGATATATGTATTAGTCAAGGTTATAAATCCTGTTTTGCAAATTTTGTTTTTTTCGCTTATAGCAAGGCATGCGTATAATGGGCAGGATATAAGCCCGTATATTATAGGAAATGCTTTTGTACTCTGCTCAATGAACGCTTTTTTCGGCGCAGGATGCGTAATGATTTCGGAAAGATCAAGCGGTACACTAAAAAATATAATTGCAAGTCCGGGAAATAAATTTCTGATTTTCACAAGCAAGGGGCTGTTTCATGTTCTCGATGGAGGTATAACCGTTGCAATAGGTATCGTCACCGGTATAATATTTTTAAATTTAAGAATACCCTTAAACACATTGCCTGTGTTTATTCTTATAATTCTTGTCTCGATGTTTACCGCATGTGCGATGGGACTTTTAATAGGAAGCATAGGTTTGGTTACAAGAGATATAAACCTACTTCTAAATCTTGCATCTATGTCACTTATGGCACTGAGCGGCGTTAATTTTCCTGTAGAACAGCTTCCGCAAGGCTTACAGTATATAAGCAATATATTTCCGCTCACACATTGTCTCAAGGCGGCTAGAATCCTGATTACAGAAAGCAGCCTCGAAGGAGTGGGAAGCTTGATTTTAAAAGAAGCCGGGATAGGGATTTTATACTGCGTGTTTGCATATGTGATATTTAAAGTGATGGAAAGAGTTGCGAAAATAAAGGCTACAATTGACATATATTAAGAGAAATTAAATTTACTCCTCCGTGATTAATCAACAGAAATTTGGGAATATATAAGATAAGAATAAAAAATCAATGATTATGGAGACAAGGAAGAATACTCCTAACTCCATGACAAATTTTAAATAATAAATTGTAAGGATTCAATCTAGTTTGAACGTCTCAAACTAATTTGAGACCATGGAGGGTAATATGAAATATTTTGAAGCTATAAAAAATAGAAGAAGTTATTATAATATAAGCAAAGAGTCCTTTCTTAAGGATGATGAATTAGAAAATTTATTAAAAGATGCGGTGCAGTATACACCATCAGCTTTTAATTCTCAGTCTTCCAGAACAGTTTTACTGTTAAACGAAAATCATAATAAATTTTGGAGTATTGTAATGGAGACTTTGAGACAAAGAGTTCCTGCAGACAAATTTTCTTCCACAGAAGCTAAAATTAATTCTTTTGCGGCAGGATACGGTACAGTTTTATTTTATGAGGATCAAGAAGTGGTTAAAGGATTACAGGAGCAGTTTCCTCTTTATGCGGAAAACTTCAGCATATGGTCAAACCACAGCTCAGGCATGCTGCAGCATGTAGTGTGGACAGGATTGGAAGAATCGGGCTTAGGAGCATCATTACAGCACTACAATCCGATAATTGATGAAGAGGTGAGAGAAGTATTTGACTTGCCAAAATCTTGGAAATTAATAGCACAAATGCCTTTTGGCAATCCAACAGCACAACCTGATCCGGCTGAACACGGAGATGTAGAAAAGAGAATAAGAGTTTACAAATAACATAGATATATTATTATCGAAAAAACCTTAGTATAAATTTGTATATTTATACTAAGGTTTTTTATTATCAATATTCAGCGGACATTATTGGGAAAAGATGTAAAATTACTTCCTGATAAAAATCAAATATTAATAACTTCGCCAATTATACAAAAATTTTTATTATCAACCGATATTGTTGTTGAATCGCAAAGCGGATTTATAGGACGCAACTCTATATTTCCATTAATTTTATAAAATTTTTTGCATATCAATGTATTGTCGATAACAGCAACTGCAACAGCACCGTTCTCCAGTGACTGAGCTTGCCGGACGTATATAACAGACCCCTTTTTAATATCCGGCTCCATGCTGTTGTTTTTCACAGTTAAAATAAAATCGGCTTTTTTAGTCTCATGCAATTCTGTTAAATTCAGAATTGAATAATCTTCAGAAATTGCAATATTATCCTCGTACTCCTCCAAATATGTTTCTATTCTTTCCAAGATTCGTTCTTGATGTTTTGGCAATAACTTAAGAAATATTTCCCCTATGTTTTTCTTGTTAATTGGACTTTTTTTTACATATTGTGCTTTATTCAAATAATTTACATTTTGAGTTTCCCCTGTCAATATCCAATCAGTGGTAATATTGAAAACTCTGGATAATAAAATGAGTGCATCAGCTGAGGGTTTTACTTTGTTTTTTTCATATTTACTGATATTACTTTTTGAAATCTTAGTCAGCTTTTCTATCTCAGGCATGGTCAAATTAGCTTTTTGTCTTAAAAATAACAATCTCTCACCTATAGTTTGCATAAAAAATCCTTTCTTAGTAGTAATATGGAAAAATAACATTGACAAGTTTCAATATTACCACTATAATTATACTTAAAGATGTAAAAATACATCTATATAATATCATAAAAAGTGGATAAAGAAACAAAAAAAGTTGGTAAAATAGAAAAAAACGTGGATATTTTTTCCTGAATTTTGCAAAAAATGTCGGAAAGGAGAAAAGAATGATGAAAGCTAAAGCGGTTCCCGAACATTGCAAAAAAATAAAGAAAAGATTAATAGATATGAATATGACACAAAGAGAGCTTGCTTATGCTGTAGGTATGAGAGAAAGCTATCTTTGTGATATACTAAAAGGCTTAAAAGCCGGAACTAAGTATTTAGATAAGATATATGAAGTGCTGGATATGCGGGAAAAAATAGATGATATGGATAATATGTAAAATTAGAAGTAAAGATAAAATACTTGATAAATCCTGGAGGAGGAATACATATGTTTAACAATCTAAAAATCCGAACACGTCTAATTATTAGTTTTTCAATAATTTTAATTCTTTCTGTAATAATTTCCATAGTTGCTCTTAATGCTCTTTATATAGCAGATAAAAACTTAAATAATCTTATAGAAGGCTCGGTCAGGGCAGATAACGCTGTAAAAACTGTAAGAATAGAAACTAATATTGTTGCAAGAACAGTAAGAGAAATGATAATAGATAAGAATGTGAATAATTATAATTCTTATAAGGCAAGCATTGATACAAGTATCCAAACCTTTAGAGAAAGTTTGGTTGTACTTAAAGAAAGTTACAATAATAACATTTTAAATGAAAAATATGAGAAGACAATAGATGAGTGGCTTGTTATATCAAATGATATAGTTGCAGAGATACAAAAGGGTTCAAATTTCAACGCAGGTGAAATGATGTTAAGTCAATGTGCTCCTGCTTTGAGAAATATCAGAGATGTAGCAAAAGAAATAGAAAACGAAATAGCAGATATTCAGGCAAATGCAATCGAACAAAGCAATAAGTCCATGATGTTTATCAGTATAGTAGTCCTAGCCTTATTGTTATTATCTTTGGTAATTATTATCTTTGTTGCTGTTAGGCTGACAAGAGGAATTATGACACCGGTTAAAGAGATAGAAGGTGCTGCAATCGGCTTATCAAAAGGTATACTTAGCACTGAAATAAAATATAATTCTAAAAATGAAATGGGAAATCTGGCGGACTGCATGAGGACAAGCATGAGTTCCTTGTCAAGCTATATCAAGGATATTGACAATATAATGAATACTATGTCCGAAGGTGATTTTAATATATCAACTTCACAGCCGTTTATCGGAGATTTTGAAAATATAGAAAAATCTATAATGAACTTTAGTTATAATATGTCAAAAACACTTGAAAGAATTGATGCATCATCCGAAGAAGTAGCCAGCGGCTCAGAACAAGTATCTATGGGCGCTCAGGCACTATCTCAAGGGGCTACAGAGCAGGCGAGCAGTATAGAGGAACTTTCTGCAACCATTAACGAAATAACCGAAAAGATAAGCGAGACTGCTAAAAATGCTCAAGATACAAATCTGTTGGTAGAAGAAACCGAAGAAGAGGTAAGCTCGGGAAATAAAAAAATGCAGGAAATGATAGCTGCAATGTCAGAGATATCGGGAAAATCCAATGAGATAAGCAAAATCATAAAAGCAATAGATGACATAGCTTTCCAAACAAATATTTTAGCTCTTAATGCAGCTGTTGAAGCTGCGCGTGCAGGCTCTGCCGGTAAGGGATTTGCCGTTGTAGCTGATGAAGTAAGAAGCCTTGCACAAAAATCAGCCGAGGCAGCAAAAAATACGACAGCATTGATAGAAGGCTCTATAGAGGCTGTTGATAAGGGAGTAAAAATAGTTGATGAAACCGCAGAAGCGCTGTCAAGCGTTGTGGAAAAAACAAAAAATATACGCGAAAACGTTGAAAAAATTGCAAATGCCTCAGTACATCAAGCTGATGCCGCAATACAAATTTCCACCGGAATTGAAATGATTTCTTCGGTTGTTCAGACAAATACCGCAACAGCAGAAGAAAGTGCCGCAGCGAGCGAAGAATTAAACAGTCAATCCGAAATTCTCAAAGAATTAGTCTCCGAATTTAAATTAAGAAAAGCACAAGAAGCCGAATAGATATAAAAAAATACAAAATAAAATATAAAAACATATGAAAAAATTTCCATGAACCTCATGTATTTGTCTTTACTGTATTTCAGGAATGTAAACAAAAAATTTTATTTTTTTATTTACATCCGGCACTAGATATGGTATATTGTTAGATAACAAGGGACACTAATAAACAATATATAGGTTTATGGGAATTTTATTTAACCGCATTGTTGTAAGCAATTAAAATCCCGCCATTAACGTGGGGTTTTTTTGTGCCCATATCAATCATACTTTATGTAAACTATCACAAGGTGCGAAACAGGAGGAGAAAAAATGAATGTTATTAAGAGAGATGGAAGATTAATTCAGTTTGATAAGGCCAAAATAACTGACGCAATTTTAAAGGCCATGAATCATACCGTAAAGGGACTGGACTTAGAACTTGCAAAAAAGATATCACAGGACATATCGGACAGCATAAAAGATACTATTTCTGTTGAGAATATACAGGATTTAGTTGAAAACAGACTAATGGCGAGTAAAAGAAAAGATGTGGCAAGGGAATACATAATATATCGCAATAAGAGAAATATAGCAAGAGGACGTAAACAATATGACATTTATATGGATATAGTAAATGCTGTTCCAAATGACGTTACAAGAGAAAATGCCAATATGAACGCCGATACTCCGGCAGGTATGATGATGAAATTTGCAAGCGAAAGCTCTAAGCCTTTTGTTGATGACTGCTTACTGTCAGAACAGGCATCAAGCTACGTGGGAAATAACTATATACATGTACACGATAAAGACTACTATCCGACAAAATCTTTAACATGCATACAACACCCTCTTGATTATATATTAAATAATGGGTTTAAAGCAGGTCATGGTGCGAGCAGACCGGCTAAAAGAATTGAAACAGCGTCAATAATAGGCTGTATATCTATGGAGCAGATACAAAACGAAATGCATGGAGGACAGGCAATTCCGGCATTTGACTTTTATCTTGCACCGTATGTCAGACTTACATATATAGAAGAAATAAAAAAGATAGAGCAGCTTCTGGATGAAAATCTTGAAGATTTATATAATGCAGAAATAGAAGATTATATCGAAACTCCTCTTGGTGATTTAAAGGATAAAGACAGATACATCCAGCAAGCTATAAACAATACCGTAAAAAGAGTTCACCAATCTATGGAAGCCTTTATACATAATATGAACACAATACATTCAAGAGGCGGAAATCAAGTAGTATTCAGTTCAATTAACTATGGTACCGATACAAGCGCAGAAGGAAGATGTATAATGCGTGAGATTTTAACAAGCACATATAAAGGCGTTGGAAACAACGAAACACCTATATTCCCTATACAAATATGGAAGAAAAAAAGAGGCGTAAATTATCTGCCGGAGGACAGAAACTATGATTTATACAAGCTGGCATGCAAGGTAACCGCTAAAAGATTTTTTCCTAACTTTTTGAATTTAGATGCTACATACAATCAGCATGAATCATGGGATGCAAATGACCCGAGAAGATTTGAACATGAAGTTTCGACTATGGGATGCAGAACAAGAGTATTTGAAAACAGACATGGCATGAAGACCTCTATAGGAAGAGGAAATTTGTCCTTCTCAACAATAAATATAGTTAAACTTGCTATAGAATGTATGGAAATTGAAAATAAAAAAGACAGAATAAATACATTTTTTAAAGATTTGCAAAAATGCATAGATGTAGTATCAGAGCAGCTTTATGACAGATATAAATTCCAATGCACAGCATACAAAAAGCAATTCCCTATGCTGATGTCAGGAATGTGGCTGGACAGCGACAAACTAAGCTCTAACGAAACCGTAGAAAGCGTATTAAAACACGGAACTCTGGGCATAGGTTTTATAGGACTTGCAGAAACGCTTATAGCGCTGGTTGGCAAGCATCACGGAGAAAGTGAAGAGGCACAGGAATTAGGACTTCAAATTGTCAAATTTATGTTTGACAAAGTAAAAGAAAAAGCTGACTTCTATAATTTAAATTTCAGCTTACTTGCTACACCGGCAGAGGGCTTAAGCGGAAAATTTGTTAAAAAAGACAGAAAACAATTCGGATCAATACCTGACATTACAGACAGAGAGTATTATACAAACAGTTCGCATATACCTGTTTGGTATAAATGCTCTATTGAGCATAAGGCAAAAATTGAATCTCCTTATCATGAATATGAAAGAGGCGGACACATATTCTATGTAGAGCTGGACGGAGATGCAACCCATAATCCATCAGTAATTATGCAAACTGTAGACTTGATTGATAAATACAATATGGGCTATGGTTCGGTAAATCATACCAGAAACAGATGCAAGGGATGCGGATATGAGGACTCATCAGAAGTATTATCTAAATGCCCTGAATGCGGAAGCACCGATATAGATACTATCCAAAGAATTACAGGCTATCTTGTCGGAGGAGTAGACAGCTGGAATGATGCAAAAAAAGCGGAATTAAAGGATAGGGTGACTCACAATTGTTAGAAAATACTTTGTATGTGGCTAATATAGTTGATAATACTATAGTAGACGGAGAAGGTTTCAGAACATCTCTTTATGTCAGCGGTTGTGACATATGCTGTGAAGATTGCCACAATAAAGAATTATGGGATATAAATAGAGGCACGAAAATGTCTGTAGATGAAGTGTTTGATAAAATCAACCATGATATGACCGATATAACATTTATAGGCGGAGAGCCGATGATGCAGGCAAAAGCACTTGCAGCTCTGGCTCGAAAAATAAAAAAAGAAACCGATAAAACCATATGGATTTACAGCGGTCACAGCTTTGAAGAAATATTAAAAAATAAAGATTATTATAATTTGTTAAAATACTGTGATATTTTAGTAGACGGTAAATTTGACAAAAAATATTTTAAAAGCAATTTAAGATTCAGAGGATCAACAAACCAAAGAATCATAGATTTGAAAAAATCCTTAACACAAAATAAAATTGTATTGTGGGAAGACAAGTTTTAAATTAATAAATCATAATATTAGGTAATATTACAGCAGTTCCTAAGTTTTGGATATTGACATATCAATGTAATTATGATAATATAATTAAGCTGTGCTAGGTGGGGAGGTAGCGGTGCCCTGTACTTGCAATCCGCTGTAGCAAGACTGAATTCCTTTTGTGCGGCATAATGAGTTGGGGTCTGACTTATGCAAGTGGTGTTGAGAGTCTGGTCCTGCGCAATGAAGAGCCATGAACCCTGTCAGGTCCGGAAGGAAGCAGCAGTAAGTGGAAGGCTTCGTGTGACGTAGGGTAGCTGGATTTGAGCTAACTGCATGAGTAGCGCCTGGAGCATTATGACAAGAAAAGGTGCACAGCATTTTTTATGCTTAATTGAATGAATAAAAAAGCCTATATACGATAAAATAACACTGTGTTTATTATTAAAGTATGTAGGAGGAAAAAGATTTTGAACGATAAATTTAACGACTATAAGCTCGCGGATTTAAATCAAAATGATTATAATTGTTTGGTTGACAAAGAATCAAAACTAAACAATGAAACCGGAAAGAAATATATTCTGGTAGCATACGAGAAAAAATAACACAAGAGGCTATTTCAAAATTAATTGAGATAGCCTTTTTAAATTCATATAGTAGCTTTGAATTTTTTATTTTATATAAAGTTTAGGTTATTTTGTAAACTATAGTTCTCTTTATTTTGGTATTTAATTATGTTACACTGTGCAATGGTAATAAATTATACAAAATATGAGACAAGCCTAAACGCAAGATTATTGGACTGTTTCTTTAAAAGTGTGGCAATATGAGAAATAATCGCTATGTATAAATTTAAATATTTTATATCTTGGAGGAATAAATGGTGAAATTAAAAAATAAACTAATAAGTTTACATAATAGAATTTTAGGCTTATCTACCTTTAAATTAATAATAGTAATGTTTTTGTTAATACGGCTGATAGGAATCTTAATACTTCCACTGCATAGACTTTTTCCTATAGAACCTGTCTATCCTAAAATAATGGTGGAAAGGTACGACATGAGTACATTAAATAATTTAGTTTCTGTAATATATAGAACGGGAGTTATAACACCGATTATTGAAACTTTGGTAGCACAAACTTTTGTAATTAGGTTAATCTGGATGTGGACAAAAATATTCTTTAAGGAGGATGGTTTCTGGGCTAATTTTATACCAATAATTATTTCTGCTTTGGTTTTTGGTTTTGGACATCTTGGTGCATTTAATTCTTATGTGAAAGTTTTAAGTACTTTTTTAGGCGGGTTAATTTTAGCATATACATATATAGCAGCATATTACAGCAATAAAAAAGCATCTCTTTGTGTAATGTGTGTTCATAGCCTGCAGAATATCTATACAATAGCTATAAATTATTTTGTTTTATATTTAGTATAGTTTAATTTGCAATTTAACTCCCGTTCTATATATTACAGAAACTAAATTATTTAATGTACTCATGTCGTACCTTTCCACCATTATTTTAGGATAGACAGGTTCTATAGGAAAAAGT